>NZ_JBVJPW010000011.1:237196-303187 GCF_055609205.1 Streptomyces sp. NPDC036815
GGCGGGCCGGCCAATGACCTCTACGCCGGCGGGGCAGGCCTGTTCGCCACCCGACAGGACACCGGCGCGGTGATCAAGTACAACGGCACTCCGGAAAAATGGAGCGAGATCGGAGAGGCCGGAAGGATGTTCGCCGTCACCGGCCGTCACCTCTACGGCCTCACCACGGACCGTTCCGCCGTGTACGAGTGGAAGGGCACCGGCAGGGAGTGGGAGAACAAGCGCGCTCCCTACGCGAGCGGCGAAACCCGTGAAGCCAAGCTGGAGCGTATGAGGCAACTGACCGAGCCCGGAACGGATGCCACCGACGTATGGTTCGATGCTCTCTCACAGCACTTGCGAGGGGCGCCCGATCCGTTCGTCTTCGACTGGGCGACCGACGGCTGCAGCAAGGTGCCGGACACGTTCGAGAGCTTCGACTTCAAAAATGCGTGCGTCCGTCACGACTTCGGCTACCGCAACTATGAGTCCATCCTCGGTGAGCAGAACTTCCTGACGACGGCTGTGGGGCGGGAGGCCAAAGAGCGGGTCGACAAAATCTTCCTGCAGGACCTGTTGATGGAATGCAATGGAAGACTGTTTCCGTACGACCCCCGGTCCGACTTCTCACGGCAGCAGTGTCGACAGATCGCGCGAACCATGTACGAGGGCGTAGTGCACCTCTACACGGTGTGAGCAACTGCCCGTGCCGTACGCGGCAGCCCCAGGCCGAGGACGCCCAGGGATACAGCGACGAGCCCCCGTTTTAAAGCTCGCCTCGATGCATTGCCCTGGGCGCGGACCAATCCGCGCCCAGGGCAATGCATTCACTTGCCGCCGTCGTAGTGCTCGTACCGACCGTGCTGTATCGCAATGCCGGACATCACAGCACCTCCTCTCGGACGCATGCGAGTGAGCCACAAATGTGAGGCGAGCGTCATCGCCTCGGGGAGGCTGTGCGTGGAGTAGAGGACGGTCTTGTCCGCGCCCCAGGAACGTACCAACGCGCAAGTGCGCTCGGCGCTGACCGGGTCGAGCCCCGTCATGGGCTCGTCGAGCGGCAGAACGTGCGGGTCGGGCAGGGTGAACCTGGCCAGGTCTGCACCCGGGCCCGGAACTCCGCGCCCAGATACCGGGCCAGCTTGCGCCGTCCCCTCGGCACGTCGAAGGGCACAAGTTCGGCTCGGCCCCGAGCGATCACCTGGCGGACACACCCCGTCGCGAGATCGCACTCGTCGACCACGAGGGCGATGGTCGAGTCGTCCTGCACGCGGTCGGCCAAGCGGGTCCACGAGCCTGTCAGGGTCCAGAAGGCTCCCTCTTCCCAGAGGAACCAGACAGGACGCACCGTCGGCCCGCTCGTCGCGATACGAGCGGTGAGCGGCTGCTGCAGGAAAGCACCCACGTCAAACCCGGAAGATTCCACGTCGCCAATCCTCTGTCGCCGCCGGTCACTTCACCACCGACCTGCGACTTACAACCAAAGGCCCTGGCGCCCCGAGTCCCCGGGAGGAAAAGGGCAAGCCTCCCGGGCCCGCCCGCGGTGCCCGGCGCGGCCGGGGCGGCTCTCAGCCCTCCAGCGCGGGGCACAGGGCCAGCGCCGGGACGGTGAGGCGGTAGCCCACCCCGCGGACCGTCTCGATCCAGTGCGGCGAGCCCAGCTTGCCGCGCAGCGAGCCGACATGGACATCCAGGGTGCGGGTGGAGCCGAACCAGTTCTCGTCCCACACCCGGGCCATGATCTCCTCGCGGCGCAGCACCGTGCCGGGCTCCTCCAGCAACATCGCCAGCAGGTCGAACTCCTTGCGGGTGACGCGCACTTCATCGTCGTAGAGGTGGACCTTGCGGGTGCGCACATCCAGCGTGAGCGGGCCCGCGCACAGGTGGCGCTGCTCGTCGCGGGGCTGCTCCACGGGTCCGGGCCAGGGAACGGGCTCGGGCTCGGGGGCCTCCTCGAAGGCGGGCTCGGGGGCGCTCTGCAGCGGCGTGCGGCGCTGGGCGGGCACGATGGGCGCGGCCGCCGGCAGCGGCCCGCCGGCCGCGGCGGCCGTGTCGTGGCGCAGGCAGCCGGCGCTGCGGCGCAGCACCGCCCCGATGCGGGCGAGGAGTTCATAGCGCCCGAAGGGCTTGGGGACGAAGTCGTCGGCCCCGGAGTTCAGGGCCAGCACCTGGTCCAGTTCGTGGTGGCTTCCGCTGAGCACGATGATCGGTACGCAGGACTGCTCCCGGATGCGCCGGCACACCTCGTGCCCGGCCAGGTCGGGCAGGATCAGGTCGAGCAACACCAGGTCGGCGTCGGGCAGTTGCTCCAGTGCGTCGCTTCCGGTGCGGGTGTGCCGGGTGGTGTAGCCGTGCATGCCCAGCATCTGCCGGAGCGCCTCGGCCATTCCGTCGTCGTCCTCGACAATCAGTACGTTCATCAATCTCGCAGGCCTTCCCGAGGAGTCCGTGGATGGGAACGGAGAGCCCCGAGCCTTACGAGGGGGCCCGCGCAGCGTCAACGCGTGCCGGGGGGCGGGCGCAAGACGGGGGCGGGAAGGGGGGATTCCTGCCCGCCTCCTGCCATGGCGGGGGCGGGCGGCGGGGGGTCCTGTCACGGGGTGGTCAGGGCAGGGGGCAGACCTTGTCATAGGACTGGGAGAGCGGGCGGGGCGGGGCCCGCGGGGTTCAGTGTGCGGCGGGGGCGCAGGGGGCCGGTGCGGCGGGGAGGCAGGGGGCCGGTGCGCCATGGGTGCCGGCCAGGGCGCGGGTCAGCGCGTCCGGCAGGCCGGTGCCGGCGGGTCGGTGGAGCGTGAGGCAGGCGCCGTGGCGCTGGCCGGCGCCGGCCAGGCGGGCGCGTTCGGCGGCCAGGGCGTCCAGGGCGCGGCCCACCGCGGCCGGCAACGCGGCGCCGGTCACGGGAAGGGGGCCGCCGGGCGGGAGGGCCAGCGCGAAGAAGTCCAGGGGCAGTTCGGCGGTCGCGCGGTCCAGGTGGCCGGCGCCGCTCACGGCGTCCGCCAGGACGTGAGCAGCGGTCGCGGCCGGCAGGGCGGCCAGGGGGCGGTGCTCGCCGTGGCCGGGACAGTGCACCACCCCGTCCAGGCCCGCGAAGCGGTCCAGCGCGGTGCGCACGGCGGCGTGGACGTCGTCGGCGCGGGAGGGGCGGCCGGTCACGGTCACGATGCGGGACTCGGCCGGTACAGGGGCGCCCGCCGGTGCCAGCAGCACGATGTGGGCCCGGTGGCGGCGGGCCAGGGACAGCGCCAGGCGGGTGCCGGTGCCCGAGCCGGTGTCGGTGAGCAGATAGCGGCCGCCGCCGCGCAGGGCGGCCCGCGGCACCCGCCCCGGACCCGGTGCCGGTGCCGGTGCCGGGGTGGTGCGCGGGACGCGGACCTCACGGCCGGCGGCCGTGTGGCGAACCTCGGCCAACTCGGTGCGGGGCAGGACGAGTTCGGCGAGCGCGAGACGGAAGGGGTCTTCGGCCCCGGGCGGCAGGACCTGCACGGCGAGGCAGAGGGCGTGGACACGACCGTTCTCGGCGACCGCCTGCTGGGCCAGCGCGCCGAGCGCGGCGGCCAGTTCGGGGCGGGCGCGGCCGGTGACGAGGAAGACCAGGCGCGCCGGGGCGGGCCCGGCGGCGCGGCCCAGGGCGTGCAGGGCCGGCAGGGTCAGTTCGGCGGCGCGTTCGGGGCTCGTGGTGGCGGCGGGCAGGTCGAAGACGAGGGCGTGCGGGGGGTGACCGGCCCGGTGCAGGGCGGCGAGGTAGGCGCTCCAGGACGCGGCGTCGGCGGCCACGTCGCGGCCCACGCGGGCGGTACGGATGCCCAGGGGCGCCCAGGCGCGCCCGGTGTCCCGGTCGTCGACGACGAGCAGGCTGCGCTCGGGGGCAGGGGTGGGGACGAGAGCGGGTGAGCGGGGCGGGCGCAGGGGGGCGGCGGCCCAGGCCCAGTTCGGGGTGGAGTGGACCGGGCGGGTGGGTTCGGGGCGGTGGGTCTGCTGCGGTGCGGGCGAGTCGGCGAGGGTGGAACGCTGGGCCTGCTGCGGCGCGGACGGACCGGCGGGGGCAGACCGCTGGACCTGCTGCGGTGCGGACGGACCGACCGCGACGGACCGCTGCGCCTGCTCCGCCCCAGACGCACCGGCAGCGGTGGAACGCGGGGCCTGCTGCTGTGCAGGCGAACCGATCGCGACAGAACGCTGGACCTGCTCCGACGCCGACGCACCGACCGCGACGGACCGCTGGACCTGCTCCGCCCCAGACGCACCCACCACAGCAGAACACTGCGCCTGCTCCGCCCCAGACGCACCGGCGGTCGCGTTCGTGGTGAGGGCACTGTCGTTCATCGCGTCCACCCCGTCGTCGTCTCTTCCGTACTCGCATCCCGTGCCCGTGCCGTGCCCCGAGCCCGTACCCGTGCCCGAGCCCGTACCCGTGCCCGCGCCCGCGCCCGCGCCCGCGCCCGTACCAGTGCTCGCGCCCATACCCGTCCCCGCGCCCACCGGCGGGCGCAGACCGCTGCCGTTCCTGGACCGGGGCCGGAGCCGAGGCCGGAGCCGGGGACCGCTCTTGGCGCCCCAGCATGGGTCAGGACGCACCAGCACAGCGCCAGGGCAGCGCCAGCTGGAGTGCACCGGCGGGCCAACACTGCGCGGGCCCGGGCCGGTGGGGGCGCCCCGGTGGGAGGGGCGGAGGGGCGCGGGCGGGGCAGTCCAGTGGTTCTCTTGGCATGGCTCTGGCATGGCGCTGGCACGCGATTCCTTACGGTGGCCGAAATCCCGCCCCCGTACGCGGTCGCGTTCGAAGGCAGGTGCCGGGCCGGCCGGTCAGCCGGTCCCGCGCACTGTCCCGGGCGCCCCCGCGCACCGGGGACGGGGAGCACGCAGGAGCTGTCCGCGCGGCACGGCGGGGGCGGCGGGTGAGCCGGAACGTGGGGGTGCGGGGCGGGGGCCCGGGGCGGGCGAAGGGCGGGCGAACCCTTCGACGCACGGGGCTTTTCCTCTTCGTGTGACCGCGCCCTTTGCTTTTTCCTTTTCCGGTCCCTGGATCCCTGGGTGCGTACGCGTTTTGCGTATGTCGTTTGTATACGGCGTTTGCGTGCGGCCGGGCCTCCCTTCTTTTTGCACGGCGGCGGGGTGCGGCGGCGCGCGGGACTACGGGGGAATACAGATGAATCAGCGTGAACTGCAAGCGACCGCCGTCCGTACCCGGTGCGAGGGGGCCCACTGCGGGCCCGGCCGGGACGGGGCCGCGGCGGTCGAGGGGCTGCGGCTGTGCCCGGGCTGTCTGCGGCTGCTGGCCCGCAGCCTGCGGGAACTGCCCGCACTGTACGAGGAGTTGGTGCACCGGCTCGGCGGGGGCGGCGGGCTGGGGGTGCGGGAGCGGGTCAGCGGGAACCCGACGCTGCCGGGAATGCCGTTCAACGAGGCGGCCGCCGAGGTGCGTACCTCGATCGTGCGGACGCTGGGGTCGTGGGCCGGTCTGGTCAGCGCCCAGCGCCGGGTGCCCGCGCCCGAGCGCAGCGTCTCCCGGCTCGCGGCGTTCCTGCTGCTGCACGGCGAGTGGCTGGCCGCGCATCCGGCGGCCACCGACGCGGCCGGGGAGATCGCCCGGCTGGCGGCGGCCGCGCGCCGGGTGGGCCGGGGCACGCCGGTGCGGCGGGTGCGGGTCGGGCCGTGTGTGGCCGAGGGCTGCGCCGGCACGCTGGTCGCCGACTTCCGCGGGGCGGGCACGCAGGCGTGCACGGCGATCCGCTGCGAGGCCGATCCCGAGCACGCCTGGCCGGGCGAGCTGTGGACGGAGCTGCGGCGCGCCCTGTGCGGGCAGGGTGAGCGGTGGCTGAGCGCCGGGGACGTGGCGCGGCTGTGGTCGGTGTCCACCGGCACGGTCTACCGCCTGGCCAGTGAGCAGCGCTGGCGGCGGCGCAGCCGGGCGGGGCGGACCTCGTACGCGGAGTCCGATGTGCACGCGTGTTTCGCGCGCCGTCGCGCGGGCGGCTCCCCCGGCGCGGTGCCGGCCTCGGGGCCGGGCGGCTGAGCATGCGGGCCGCGGGGCGGGGTTGCGGTCGCGGCGGGGTCGTGGCGGGGTTGTTGTGGCGGGTCTGAAATTCTCTGAAGAATTTCTGACGGAGTTCTGCACTTCTTCCCATTGAAATTCGGGCGCCGACCGAAGAAGGTATGGGGCAGAGTCCGGTGAACTGTCCCCGGGCCCCGCCGAATTCGGCGGCGCGCCGGCCGTCGCGACATGTCCGGCACTTTGCCCGCGGGCCGTTTTTCACGGCCCTGGCGGGACTTCGCCCCAGAGCCCGCCCCACGCCCCCCGTCCGCCCTTTCCGCGGCGGCGGGGCGGGGCCGGCTCACGCACCACTTTTTCCTTCCACCCACGGGAGACAGCCGATGCACAGCACTTTGATCGTGGCGCGCATGGACCCCGGCTCAGGCGGTGACGTGGCACGGATCTTCGGGGAGTTCGACGGGACGGAGATGCCCGATCTGATGGGCACCCGGCGCCGGCAGCTCTTCGCCTACCGCGGCCTCTACTTCCACCTGCAGGACTTCGACTCCGACCAGGGCGGCGAGGCGATCGAGGAGGCCAAGACCCACCCGCTGTTCGTGAAGATCAGCGATGACCTCAAGCCGTACATCGGGGCCTACGACCCGCAGACCTGGCGCTCGCCCGCGGATGCGATGGCCGAGCGTTTCTACCACTGGACCCGGTCTTCGTGACGTTCTTCCCCCGGAAGGGAGCGCCGTCCGCATGGGACGCGACGTAGTGATAACCGGCATCGGGGTCGTGGCGCCCGGCGGTGTCGGCGCCAAGGAGTTCTGGGACCTGCTGAGCAACGGCCGGACCGCCACCCGGCGCATCACCCTCTTCGATCCGGCGCCCTTCCGTTCGCGGGTGGCCGCCGAGGTCGACTTCGACGCCGAGCAGCACGGGCTGACGCCGCAGGAGATCCGGCGCATGGACCGGGCCGCGCAGTTCGCGGTGGTCACCACCGCCGAGGCGATGGCCGACAGCGGTCTGAGCGCGGAGTCGATCGAGCCGCACCGCACCGGCGTCACCATTGGCAGCGGGGTGGGGGCGACGATGGCCCTGGACCGCGAGTACAACATCGTCAGTGACGGCGGCCGGCTCGACCTGGTCGACCACCGCTATGCGGTGCCGCACCTGTACGACTACTTCGTGCCCAGCTCGTTCGCCTCGGAGGTGGCCTGGCGGATCGGCGCCGAGGGCCCGGCCGCGGTGGTCTCCACCGGCTGCACCTCGGGGCTGGACTCGGTGGGCCATGCCACCGAGCTGATCCGTGAGGGCAGTGCGGACGTGATGCTGGCCGGGGCCGCCGCGGCGCCCATCTCGCCGATCACGGTGGCGTGTTTCGATGCCATCAAGGCGACCACGCCCCGCGACGAGGAGCCCGAGCGGGCCTCGCGGCCCTTCGACCGGACCCGCAACGGCTTCGTGCTGGGCGAGGGGTCGGCGATGTTCGTCCTGGAGGAGCGCGAGCGGGCCGAGCGGCGCGGTGCGTACATCTACGCCGAGATCTCCGGTTTCGCCACGCGCTGCAACGCCTTCCACATGACGGGGCTGCGCCCCGACGGGCGGGAGATGGCCGAGGCGATCCGCCTCGCCCTGGACGAGGCCCGCATCGAGGCCGGGCAGGTCGACTACATCAACGCCCACGGCTCGGGCACCAAGCAGAACGACCGGCACGAGACCGCCGCGTTCAAGCACAGCCTGGGCGCGCACGCCTACCGCACCCCGGTCAGCTCCATCAAGTCGATGGTGGGGCACTCGCTGGGGGCGATCGGCTCCCTGGAGATCGCCGCCTCGGTCCTGGCCATCGAGCACAACGTGGTGCCGCCGACGGCGAATCTGCACGAGGCGGACCCGGAGTGCGACCTGGACTACGTGCCGCTGGTGGCCCGCGAGCAGCGCACCGACACGGTGCTGAGCGTGGGCAGCGGCTTCGGCGGGTTCCAGAGCGCGATGGTGTTGCGGAGGGCGGCGTGAAGAGCACCGTGGTCACCGGAATCGGTGTCACCGCCCCCAACGGCCTGGGCCTGGAGGCCTACTGGGATGCCACGCTCGCCGGCAAGTGCGGCATCGAGGACATCAAGCGGTTCGACGCGGCCGGCTATCCGGCGGGGCTCGCCGGGGAGGTCCCCGGCTTCCGGGCCGAGGACCATCTGCCGGGCCGGCTCATCGCGCAGACCGACCACATGACGCGGCTGGCGCTGGTCGCCGCCGACTGGGCGCTCAAGGACGCCGGCGTCGACCCGGGCGCGTGGGACCCCTTCGACATGGGGGTGGTCACCGCCTCCTCGGCGGGCGGCTTCGAGTTCGGCCAGCGCGAGCTGCAGAACCTGTGGTCCAAGGGCGGCAGTTACGTCTCCGCGTATCAGTCCTTCGCCTGGTTCTACGCGGTGAACACCGGTCAGATCTCCATCCGCAACGGGATGCGCGGCCCCAGCGGCGTGATCGTCTCCGACCAGGCCGGCGGCCTGGACGCGCTGGCGCAGGCCCGCCGGCAGATCCGCAAGGGCAGCCGGCTGATCGTCTCGGGCGGGGTGGACGGCTCGATCTGCCCCTGGGGGCACGTCGCCCAGTGGGCCGGGGGCCGGATGAGCACCAGCCGGGATCCGGCGCGGGCGTATCTGCCCTTCGACGCCGCGGCGGCCGGTCATGTGCCCGGCGAGGGCGGGGCGCTGCTCATCCTGGAGGAGGCCGGCGCGGCCCGCGCGCGCGGCGCGCGGGTGTACGGGGCGGTGCGCGGGTATGCCGCCACCTTCGACCCCAAGCCGGGCAGCGGCCGCCCGCCGGGGCTGCGGCGGGCCATCGAACTGGCCCTGGCCGACGCCGGGGTGAGCGCCGGTGAGGTGGACGTGGTGTTCGCGGACGCGGCCGCCGTCCCCGAGCTGGACCGGATCGAGGCGCAGGCCCTTGCGGCGGTGTTCGGGCCCCGGGGGGTGGCGGTGAGCGCGCCCAAGACGATGGTGGGCCGCCTGCTGTCGGGGGCCGCCTCGCTGGACGTGGCCACCGCGCTGCTCGCGCTGCGCGAGGGGGTCATCCCGCCCACCGTGCACGTCACGCCCGATCCCGCCCACCGCCTGGACCTGGTCACCGGCCAGGCGCGCCCGGCCCGCCTGGAGACCGCCCTGGTCCTCGCCCGCGGGTACGGCGGCTTCAACTCCGCCCTGGTGGTGTCCCGCACCGCCCCCTAGCGGCCGCTCACGCCCCGACAGGCACAGCAAGCAATCCGTCCGTCCCGAGAGAGGGTGGCGCGTATGCCCAGCAAGGTCATGGCGAGTGGCCAGGCCAAGAAATCCGACAAGGTCCAGCACTGCGACGTCTTCATCCTCGGCTCCGGGCTCGCGGGCTCGGTCGCCGGGGCGATCCTGGCCCGCCAGGGCGCCAAGGTGGTGCTCGTGGACGCGGGCCAGCACCCGCGGTTCGCGGTCGGCGAGTCGATGACGCCGCAGCTGATCGAGTGGCTGCACATTCTCAAGTCGCGTTTCGACGTGCCCGAGCTCGGCCATCTGCTCAACGTCAAGGCGGTCGCGGACCATCTGGGCCCGCACCACGGCAAGAAGCAGAACTTCGGGTTCATCAAGCACGAGGTGGGCCAGGAGCCCGACCCCGAAGAAGCGACGATGTTCGTCATCCCCAAGGCGCTCACCGACGCCAGCCACCTCTTCCGCCAGGACAGCGACCAGTACTACTTCAACGTCGCGGCGAAGTACGGCTGCCTCACCCGGCAGAACTGGTTCGCCACCGACCTCGACTTCGACGAGGACGGGGTGACGGTCAGCGGCAAGAACGGCGAGGTGTTCCGGGCCAAGTACCTCATCGACGCGAGCGGTTTCCGCTCGCCGCTGGCGGAGAAGTTCGCGCTGCGCGAGAAGCCGGCCCGCTTCAAGCACCACGCCCGGTCGCTGTTCACGCACTACATCGGCATCAAGCCCTTCGACGACGTCTCGCACCACCCGGTGAGCAAGCGGCCCCCGGCCCAGTGGCACGGCGGCACCCTGCACCACCTCATCGAGCGCGGCTGGTTCTGGATCATCCCCTTCGACAACGTCAAGGGCTCCAGGAACCCGATGGTCAGCGTCGGGCTGACGATGGACGAGCGGACCTACCCCAAGCCGCAGGACATGACGCCCGAGGAGGAGTTCCGCTCCTTCCTGGACAAGTACCCGGCCGTCAAGCGGCAGTTCGTGGGCGCCAAGCGGGTGCGCGAGTGGATCTCCACCGACCGCCTGCAGTACTCCTCCAGCAAGTCCATCGGGCACCGCTGGTGCCTGATGTCGCACGCGGCGGGCTTCTTGGACCCGCTGTACTCGCGCGGGCTGTCCAACACCTTCGAGGTGGTGTACGCGCTGTGCAGCCGCCTGCTGGAGTCGATCAAGGACGACGACTGGTCGGTGGAGCGCTTCGCCTACGTCGAGCAGGTCGAGCGCGGGCTGCTGCAGTACAACGACGACCTGGTCAACAGCTCCTACATCGCCTTCTCCCACTTCCGGCTGTGGAACGCGGTCTTCCGCGTGTGGGGCGGGTTCCTGACGCCCGGCGTGATGCGCCTGCACCGGGCCCGCGTGCAGTACGAGCTGGACGGCGACGAGCGCCACCTCAAGGAGCTGGAGGAGAACGCCTATCCGGGCCTGTGGTGGCCGCAGGACGACTTCCGCCACATCCTGGAGCTGACCGCGGAGACCTGCGAGAAGTTCGAGGTCGGCGAGGTGGACGGGGACACGGCCGCGGACATCATCTTCGCGGCGCTGCGCGACTGCGAGGGCCTGAACCCGGTCTTCGGGTGGAAGGACGAGGAGTCCACCCGGTTCGTGTACCCCAGCACGGCGGACGTCGCGAAGTTCATGCACTGGTCCCTGCGCAAGGCGCCGGCCGGCGAGATGCGCGACATGGCCCGCTCGCTGCTGTCCAGTTCCGTGCGCTCGGCCCTCAAGGGCAAGAAGCCGCTCTAGGCGGCGCCCGCACTCTTCGAGAAGGAAAGGGACCCGGCGATGCCGCAGACCATGCCGGACACCGAGGACAGGGCCCTGTCCTCGTGGTCCTCCACCCGCCCGCAGATGGAGAACACCAACCCGCTGGTGGAGGCCTTCACCCGGTTCAACGTCTATCTGTACTCCAAGCCGCCGAACAAGTACGTCAAGAAGGTCAACAAGTCCTTCCTGCACCTGCACCTGTTCCTGTACCGCAAGTCCAAGGGCAAGGTCATGGGCCACTTCGGCCGCCTGGACGCGATGCTGCTCACCACCACCGGCCGCAAGTCGCGGCTGCCGCGCACCCTGCCGGTGGGCTACGTCTACGACAGGGGCCGCTACATCGTGTGCGCGGCGCCCGGCCACTTCGACGTGCCCGGCGGGCCGAAGGCCACCCACCCCGCGTGGTTCCACAACGTGCGCGCCACCCCGCAGGTGACGGTCGACATCGGGCCCGAGCAGTTCCCGGCCACCGCGCGGATCCTGGCCGGCGACGAACGCGACCGCAGGTGGCGGGAGTTCACCGAGGTCTTCCCCTTCATCGCCGAGTTCCAGAAGCGGGCCAGCCGCGCCATCCCGGTCATCGAGATCACCCCCGACGACCTGGACCCGCAGGACCTCTGACCCCCTCTCCCGCGCGCCCCGGCCCGCGGGGCGCGCTCCGCGAAAGGACCCCCATGAAGATCGAAGCGCTGGACCCGGACACCCCGCTGATGAAGCAGTTCCAGGAGACGACCGGGCCCATCACCCTGGTCAACGTCTTCGACGTGCCGCCGGAGCACTACGAGGAGTTCCTGGCCGTCTGGCGCGAGGACGCCGCGTACATGAAGGCCAGCCCCGGCTGCATCCAGACGCAGCTGCACAAGGGCACGGCCGGCAGCCGGCTGGTCGTCAACGTCGCGGTGTGGGAGTCCACCCAGGCGCTGTTCGCCGCGTTCAGCACCCCGCAGTTCCAGCAGGCGGCGGCGAAGTACCCCGAGGGGATCACCGCCTACCCGCACGCCTACGAGAAGGTCGCCGTCGAGGGGATCTGCATCGCCTGACGCAGCGTCAAGAGGCGGGGCGTGCCGGGGGGGCCGGGCCGGCCGGGCGCCGCCCGGGTGTGGCGTGCGTCTCACTGGCGGCGGGCATGTCACACCCCGCGTGCGCCCGGCCCTCTTGGATGCATCACCACACGCTGTGAGCGGCCCGGACGGCCTGGACGCCCACTAGGAGAGGGACATGACTCAAGTACGACAGACAAATCCGTGGGCGGTTCTGAGCGTCTTGTGCCTGGGGTTCGTGATGACCCTGGTGGACCTGACGATCGTGAACATCGCCATCCCGGACATGACCGACGACCTGGGCGCCTCGATCGACCAGGTGCTGTGGGTCGTCAATGCCTACACCCTCGTACTGGCCACCCTGATCATCACCGCCGGCCGGCTGGGCGACATCCACGGCAAGGGAAACCTGTTCCTGTCCGGCGTGGCCCTGTTCACCCTCTCGAGCCTGGCCTGCGGCCTGGCGCAGGATCCCGCCCAGCTCATCGCGTTCCGCGCGGTGCAGGGCGTGGGTGCGGCGATGCTGATCCCGCAGACGTTGTCGATCATCACCGATGTGTTCCCGCCCGAGAAGCGCGGCGCCGCCTACGGCGTCTGGGGTGCGGTGGCCGGTGTGTCCGGGGCGATCGGCCCGACGCTCGGCGGTCTGCTGGTCACCCACCTGGACTGGCGGTGGGTGTTCTTCATCAACATTCCCATCGGCGTCCTGGTGCTGGTGTTCGGCGCGCGGGTCATGCCCAAGCACACCCGGGTCATCAAGCACCGCTACGACCTGCCCGGCGTGCTGCTCGCCTCGGCCGCGCTGTTCTGCCTGGCCTTCGGCCTGACCGAGGGCGAGCGCTATGACTGGAACGCCTGGATCTGGACGCTGATCGGCGCCTCCGTCGCCCTGATCGGCGTGTTCCTGCTCTACGAGCGCGGCCAGCAGGACAACGAACCGCTGCTGCCGTTCTCGCTGTTCAAGGACCGCAACTTCTCCGTGGTCAACCTCGTCGGCATCGCGGTGTCCTTCGGCGTCCTGGGCATCCTGCTGCCCACGACGATCTACCTGCAGTCGGTGCTGGGCTTCAGCGCCATGAAGACCGGCCTGGTCCTGGTGCCGCTGGCGCTGGGCTCGCTGTTCACCGCCGGCCCGGCCGGCATCCTCTCGGAGAAATTCGGCGGCAAGTACATCCTGACGGCCGGCCTGTCGATGTTCGGCATCGGCATCACCTGGATCCTGCTGACCGCCGAGACCGACAGCAGCTGGACGACGTTCGTCGGCCCGCTGTTCGTGGCCGGGCTCGGCGCCGGCTGCACCTTCGCCCCGATGGGCTCGGAGGTCATGCGCAACGTGCCGCCGCACCTGACCGGCGCCGCCTCCGGCGTCAACAACGCACTGCGCCAGGTCGGTTCGGTGATGGCCGGCGCCGTCATCGGCGCGGTCCTGCAGGCCCAGCTGGTCTCCCAGCTGCGCGAGGAGGCCGCCACCAGCGCCGCGAAGCTGCCCGCGCCCTACCGCGAGGGCTTCACCTCCGCCTTCGACGGCGCCAAGACCGTCGGGGTCGGCACCGACCAGGGCGGCGGGTCGCTGCCCGCCAACGTGCCCGACGACGTCGCCCACACCTTCCAGGAGCTGGCCGGCAAGGTCTTCTCCAACAGCTTCGTGGACGCGCTCCAGCCCACCATGCTGGTGCCCGCCCTGACCATGTTCGCCGGCGCCGCGCTCTGCCTGGCCCTCAAGGGCGGCCCCACCCCCTCGGGCATGGGCCACGGAGCACCGGCCGGGCCGGAGAGCACCACGACGGATCAGGACGCCCCCGTCGCCGGCTGACCCCGGCCCCGGCGCCTGAGCCGGGCCGGCCCCACCCGCACCACCACGGCACCACACCTTCCCGAATCCGAATCCGCCCCCGGCCCCGACAGGGCCGGGGGCGCTCGTGGTTGGACATCCCCATGATCAGTCGAAGAACCCTCCTGGGCGCCTCCGGCGCCACCACCCTGGGCCTGATAGCTCTGCGGCCCACCGCCGGGCACGCGCTGGCCGGCCTGCCCTGGGAGCGGCTGCGCAGCTACCTGCGCGGCGACCTGGTGCTGCCCGGCGACGCCGGCTACGCGGTGGCCAAACAGCTGGACTCCAAGCAGTACGACACCATCAGCCCCAAGGCCGTCGCCTACTGCGAGAGCCCCTCCGACGTGGCGCTGTGCCTGGCCTTCGCCCAGAACCACGCCCTGGCGCTGTCCGTGCGCAGCGGCGGCCACAGCCTGGGCGGCTACTCCACCACCACCGGCCTGGTCATCGACGTCTCCCGGCTCAACGCGGTGGCCCTCTCCGGCGACCGCGCCACCCTGGGCGCCGGCACCCAGAACGTCGACGTGCTCAACGCCCTGGCCCCCGCCGGGCTCGCGGTGACCGGCGGGGCCTGCGCCACCGTCGCGGCCGGCGGGTTCATCCACGGCGGCGGCGTCGGTTTCCTCACCCGCCCGCTGGGGGTGGCCTGCGACGCGCTGACCTCCGCCCGGGTGGTGCTGGCCGACGGCCGCTACGTGACGGCGTCGACCACCAGCCACCCCGACCTGTTCTGGGCGATACGCGGCGGGGGCGGCGGCAACTTCGGCGTCGTCACCTCCTACACGCTGCGCCCCTCCCCCGTCACCGACGTCTCCACCGCCACCCTGGTCTTCTCCTGGGACAAGGCACTGGACATGGTCGACGGCTACACCCGCTGGCTGGTGGACGCGCCCCGCGCCATCGGCGGCGCCTGCGTGATCACCCTGCCCGACGCGGCGCCCGGCGCCGTCCCCATCCCGGCGATCCGCCTGGTCTCCACCGGCAGCCAGGCCCAGCTCGACGACGAGACGGGCCGGCTGCTCGCGCTCACCGGCCAGCCCGCCAACCGCACCGGCGGCCCGGTCGCCTACCGCGATTTGATGATGGGCATCTACGGCTGCGCCGCCAAGACCGTGCCCCAGTGCCACCGCGCCGAGGCCACCGCCGAAGGCCAGCTGCCCCGGCCCTCCTTCAGCCTGGAACGCAGCCGCATGTTCAACGAGCCCATGTCCCGCACCGGCTGGGCCGGCGCGCTGGCCGTCTTCGACGCCGAGCGCCGGCCCGGCCAGATGCACCAGATGCAGGTGCTGCCCGTCGGCGGGGCCGCCGCCGACCTCAGCCGCACCGCGACCGCCTACGTGCACCGCGACAGCATCGTCACCACCAACTTCCTGGTGGCCATCCCCGGCGCGGCCACCCCCACCGCCGCCGACAAGGCCGCCGGCCAGGCCTGGGTGGACCGCGGCTTCGCCGCCATCGACCCCTACTCCTCGGGCGAGACCTACCAGAACTTCATCGACCCCGCCCTCCAGGACTTCCAGCGCTCCTACTACGCCGAGAACCACCCGCGCCTGGTCGCCGTGAAGAAGGCCTACGACCCGCACCGGGTCTTCACCTTCGCGCAGAGCGTCAGCTGACCCGGCCCGCCCGCATCCGACTCTCCCCCTCCCAGGAGGCGCGCATGACCGCGACGCCGACAGACATCCAACGACAGCAGCAGGCCATCGACGGCAAGACGCTGCGCACCGTGTGCGGCCTCTTCGTGACCGGCGTGACCGTGATCACCAGCGGCAGCGGGGACCGCGCGGCCGGCACCACCGTCAACTCCTTCACCTCCGTCTCCCTCGACCCGCCCCTGGTGCTGTTCTGCCTGCACCAGGCCTCCCGGCTGCGCGCCCTGGTGGAGGAGTCCGGCGCCTACACCGTGAACTTCCTGGCCGGCCAGCAGGAGCCGCTGGCCTGGGCGTTCGCGGGCAAGCACACCGCGGCCCTGAGCGACGTCGAGCACCGCTACTCCAGCGTGGGCGTGCCGGTGCTCGGCCAGGCCATGGCGTTCCTCTCCTGCCGCCTGGTCAACGCCTTCGAGGGCGGCGACCACACCATCTTCGTCGGCGAGGTCGCCGAACTCGGGGTGCCGCGCGCCGACACCGAACCGCTGATCTTCTTCCGCGGCTCGATGGGCTCCCTGGAGGACGAACCCCACGGCCCGCACCCCATGTTCGACAGCTAGGAACCCCTCGTGTTCCCGGCCACCGACCCGACCAGCAGAGGGAGCCGTGGATGTCCGGCACCACCAAAAGCCCCGGCGCGTCCGTCCAGCGCCGCCTGGCCCGTTTCAACCGCAGATTCGCCAACCGCTTCGTGGGCCCGGTGCTCACCCGCATGCCGGGCTTCGGCGCCGTCGTGCACCGCGGCCGCAAGTCGGGCCGCGCCTACCGCACCCCCGTCAAGGTCTTCCGCAGCGGCCCGCACTACGTGATGTCGCTGCCCTACGGCCCGCAGTCGGACTGGGTGCGCAACACCCTCGCCCACAACGGCTGTGAGCTGCACACCCGCGGCCGGCGCATCCAGCTGGCCGACCCGCGGGTGTTCGTGGACGAACGGCAGGCCGTCGTGCCGGCCCCGCTGCGGCCGCTGCTGCGCCGCTTCAAGGCCTTCGACTTCATCGAGCTGCGCCCCGTGGAGCCCCGCCCGCTCAGGGAGGTGGGCGAGCGCCCCTGAACCGTTGCCCGTACGCCCCCACCGGGGGTCCGGTCGTGAACGGCGGTGGCTGTCGGACCGGGTATCCGCCGGCGAGGCCCCGCATTCCGTGATGCCTGTGGAGGCGAGATGGCGACGGGCGATGCCCTGCCACTGGAAGCGATTGTCCTGATCGATGTTGCGGTCGTCCTGCTCGCGGGGGCCGCGATGGCCCGTTTCGTGCGCCGGCTGCACCAGCCGCCCGTCGTCGCGGAGATCGCCGTGGGCCTGCTGCTCGGCCCCAGCCTGCTGGGGCTGCTGCCGGGCGAGCTGCCCGCACGGATCTTCCCCGACGACGCCCGGCCGCTGCTCGGCGCGATCTCCCAGGTCGGCCTGGTGCTCTTCATGTTCCTGGCCGGCTGGGAGCTCGACCTGACCCGGCTGCGCGGGCGGGGCCGCTCGGTCGGCGCGGTGGCCGCGCTGGCCATGGCCGTGCCCTTCGCGCTCGGCGCGGGCGCCGCGGCCCTGCTGTACTCCTCGCAGGGCACCCACGACGTGGGCCGGGGCACCTTCGTCCTCTATCTCGCCACCGCGTTCTCGATCACCGCGTTCCCGGTCCTTGCCCGCATCATCCGCGACGGCGGCCTGTCCACCACCCGGGTGGGCACCCTGGCGATGGCCTGCGCGGCCATCGGCGACGTGGTCGCCTGGTGCGTGCTCGTCCTGGTGGTGGCCGTGGCGGGCGCGGGCGGCACCGGCGAGTTCTTCCTGGTCCTCGCGCTGACCGTGGCCTACGGCCTGGTGATGGCCTGCGGGGTGCGCCCGCTGCTGGCCCGGGTGCTGCTGCGGCGGCCGGCCCCGGCCGACCGGGGCGCCCTGCTCGTCCTGATCGTGTCGGGGGTGTTCGTGTCCTCCTTCGTCACCTCCTGGATCGGGATCCACGCCATCTTCGGCGCGTTCGCCTTCGGGCTGGTCATGCCGCGCCGGCGCGCCCCCGAGCTGCACCACGAGGTCGAGGCGCCCATCGAGCGGGTCTCCACGCTGCTGCTGCCGGTGTTCTTCGTCGTCACCGGCCTCTCGGTGGACGTCGGCGCGCTCGGCGCCTCCGGGCTGCTGGCCCTGGCGGTGATCGTGACGACCGCGGTCCTGGGCAAGTTCGCCGGGGCGACGCTGCCTGCCCGGGCGGCGGGCCTGGGCTGGCGGGAGGCCACCGCGTTCGGGGCCCTGATGAACACCCGCGGCCTGACCGAGCTCGTCATCCTGGGCATCGGCCGCGAACTGGGCCTGATCTCGGCGCAGATGTTCACCATGATGGTGGTCATGGCCCTTCTCACCACCGCCATGGCGGGCCCGCTGCTGCGGCTGCTCGGCATGAGCGGAACCCCCGCGGCCACCGGCCCGCAGCGGTCCGGGAGCACGGCGGGCGCCGGGCCTTCGGTGCCGGTGGCCGCGGGCGGCCGGGGCGAGGACGGCGATCCGCTGCCCGGCCCCCGCCCGCACTGACCGGCCGCGCTCACTCCTGGTCATCGGAGCCGGAACGCACCCGCGCCAGCTTGTCGGGATTGGTGACGGCGTAGATGCCGCGCACCTGGTCGCCGGCCGGCGTCAGATCCATGACGATGACGGCGTAGGGCGACTCCTCGGAGAAGACCACCGCCGAGGCGTCGCCGTTGACGTGCCGGTAGTGGATGTCGATGTCCTTGGGGGCCCGCTCGGCGTACCCGGCGAGCATCCGGCAGACCTTGTCGCGGCCGGAGACGGGCCGCAGGCCCGCGGTGCGCACCTTGCCGCCGCCGTCGGTCCACATGGTGACCTCGGGGGCCAGCATCTCCATCAGCGCGTCGAGGTCGCCGCCCAGGGCCGCGGCCACGAAGCGTTCGGTGACCTCCTGCTGGACCTGCGGGGTGGTCTCGTAGCGGGGGCGGCGCGCCTGCACGTGAGCGCGGGCCCGGTGGGCGAGCTGGCGCACCGCGGCGGGACTGCGGTCCAGGATGCAGGCGATCTCGGTGTGCGCGTAGCCGAACACCTCGTGCAGCACGAACACCGCCCGCTCCAGCGGGGTCAGCGTCTCCAGGACCACCATCATCGCCATCGACACCGACTCGGTGCGCAGCGCCTGCTCGGCGACGTCCGGGGCGGGGTCCTCGGCCGTCTTGGTGATCAGGGGTTCGGGCAGCCAGGGCCCCACGTACGTCTCGCGCCTGCGGGTGATGGCGTCCTTGCGGGCCAGGGCGTGGTTGACGGCGATCCGCACCAGATAGGCCCGCGGGTTCTCGATCTCCTGCCGCGGCGAGCGGCTCTTCTTGCCCGACCACGACAGCCAGGTCTCCTGCAGGACGTCCTCGGTGTCGGCGACGGAGCCGAGCAGGTTGTAGACGATGGAGAAGAGCAGTTCCCGATAGCCGACGAAGACCTCGGTGGAGGCTTCGACGACGTCCTGCACGGCGCCCTCGGCCGTGACGTCCTCGTGCACGGCGTCGTCGCCGCCGAAGCCCTCGTCGCCGAAGTCCTCGTCGCCGAAGTCCTCGTCGCCGAAGCCGTCTTCCGCACTCCCGGACATGGTGCACCTCCCGTGTGACGCGTTCACCGATGTGAGGCCGCGGCCGGGCCGGAGTGTGACATCCGCCCGCCGGATGTGTTTCACCTCACAGAATCGGGGCTCCATGTCACACCCGTCCATGCCGTTCCCCTCTCGTTCGCGAGGGCAGCCCCGGGCCGCGGGGTGGCGGGAGTCCGGCTGGGGAGATCCGAACTCCCCCTCCGCGGCCGCGCGTTGTCTGATATGTCGACCGGCGGGGGCCGGTCGCCGACGAAAGGAACGGCTCACCATGGCAGTTGCACAGCAGGCTCCGATCAACTTCGCCGTCATGTACGCGACGCACGATGCGTTCCGGCGTGACCTCGAAAGGTTCGCGGCGGCCGTGGCGTCCGGCCGGGCCGGCACCCCTCAGGTCCGGGCCGGCTGGGAGAATTTCAAGCGCCAGCTGCACGTCCACCACACCGTGGAGGACGCCGTGCTGTGGCCGCGGGTCAAGCAGCAGGTGACCGGGCGGCCCGATGACCAGAAGCTCCTGGCCGAGATGGAGGCGGAGCACGCCTCGCTGGACGCGGTGCTCAGCGCCGTCGATGCGGGCCTGGAGCAGAAGTCCGCGGACCTGGGCGAGCGGGTCGAGCGGCTGGCGCAGGCGCTCGGCTCGCACATGCGCCACGAGGAGGACGCGGCGCTGCCGCTCATCCAGGACGTGCTGACCAACAAGGACTGGGACGCCTTTCGCAGCGCGATGGCCAAGAAGCAGGGCCCCAAGGGGGCGGCCGTCTACATTCCCTGGGTCATGGACGGCCGGGACGTGGCCGAGCGCAAGCGGTTCCTGGACACCATGCCCGCCCCGGTGAAGGTGCTCAACAAGCTCTTCTGGGAGTCGAGTTACCAAAAGCGCAGGCTGTTCGCCGCCTGATCCCACCTCCGGCCGCCTCTCCGCGGCCGGCCCGCGAGCGGGCCCCGTGCGGGCCCCTCCCCCAAGCGCGCCCCTGCCGGTGTGAATCCCCCGCCGCCGGCAGGGGCGTCGGCATTGGGGGGCGGGGCCCGCCGGGGCCCCTACCACCGCATCCGCCCCATCCCGCCGTATCCGTCACATCCGTCACATCCGCCATACCTGCGGGTGCCGCAGCTCCTTTCCGGGCCGTACCGGACCTCGTGTCCGGTGCGGCCTTCGTGCTGCCCGCCCGCCGCGCCACGAGATCCGCCCATCCGAAGGGACAGCCATCATGAGTACTCCTCAGTTCGCGCTCGCCGACCTCACGCGCATCCTCCTGGAGGGCGCCGGCGCCGACGACGGTGCCGCCCTGGAGGGCGACATCCTCGACCAGGACTTCGACGACCTCGGCTACGAGTCGCTCGCCCTGCTGGAGACCGGCAGCCGTATCGAGCGCGAGTACGGCATCGCCCTCGACGACGACGTGTTCGCCGACAACCGCACCCCGCGCGCTCTGATCGCCGCCGTCAACGCACGGCTGTCCGCCTCCGCCGCGGTCTGACCCGGCCAATCCAGGGAGAACTGACCATGCAGCAGGACAAGCGTGTCGCCCTCGTCACCGGAGCCACCAGCGGGATCGGCCTGGCCGTCGCCCGGCTGCTGGCCGGCCAGGGCCACCGGGTGTTCCTCGGCGCCCGCACCGCGGAGAACGTCGCCTCGACCGTCAAGCAGCTGCGCGAGGAGGGCCTGGACGTCGACGGCGCCGCCCTGGACGTGCGCTCGGCCGCCTCGGTGGACGCCTTCGTGAGCGGCGCCGTCGAGCGCTTCGGGCCGGTGGACGTGCTGGTCAACAACGCGGGCCGGTCCGGCGGCGGCGTCACCGCCGACCTCCAGGACGAGCTGTGGGACGACGTCATCGACACCAACCTCAACAGCGTCTTCCGCATGACCCGCGCGGTCCTGAACGCCGGCGGCATGCGGCACAAGGACCGCGGCCGGATCATCAACATCGCCTCCACCGCAGGCAAGCAGGGCGTGGTCCTGGGCGCCCCCTACTCCGCGTCCAAGCACGGCGTCGTCGGCTTCACCAAGGCGCTGGGCAACGAGCTGGCGCCGACCGGGATCACCGTGAACGCGGTGTGCCCGGGCTATGTGGAGACGCCGATGGCGCAGCGGGTGCGCCAGGGCTACGCCGCCGCCTACGAGACCAGTGAGGAGGCGATCCTCACCAAGTTCCGGGCGAAGATCCCGCTGGGCCGCTACTCCACGCCCGAAGAGGTCGCGGGCCTGGTCGGCTACCTGGCCTCCGACACCGCCGCCTCCATCACCGCGCAGGCCCTGAACGTCTGCGGCGGCCTGGGCAACTTCTGAGCCCGGCCCCGGCCCGGGCCCACCAGCCAACACACCAAGGAGAGTTGACCATGACGACGCGCGAGGTCGAGCACGAGATCACGGTGGCGGCCCCGGCCGAGACCGTCTACCGGCTGATCGCCGAGGTGGAGAACTGGCCGCGGATCTTCCCGCCCACCATCCACGTCGACCACGTCGAGAAGGGCGAGCGCGAGGAGCGCATCCGGATCTGGGCGACCGCCAACGGCGAGGCCAAGCAGTGGACCTCGCGCCGCACCCTGGACGGCACCAACCTGAAGATCACCTTCCGTCAGGAGGTGTCCACGCCGCCGGTCGCCGCGATGGGCGGCGCCTGGCTGATCGAGCCGCTGTCCGCGAACGCCTCGCGGATCCGCCTCCTGCACGACTACCGGGCCCTGGACGACGACCCGGCGGGCCTGCGGTGGATCGAGGAGGCGGTGGACCGCAACTCGCGCGCCGAGCTGGCCGCCCTGCAGGCCAACGTGGAACTGGCGGTGGCCGACGCGGAGTTGACGTTCTCCTTCGAGGACAGCGTGCGGGTGCGCGGCAGCGCCAAGGACCTGTACGACTTCGTCAACGAGGCCGGGGCGTGGGCCGAGCGGCTGCCGCACGTGGCGACCGTGCGCCTGCGCGAGGACACCCCGGGCCTGCAGAGCCTGGAGATGGACACCCGCGCCAAGGACGGCTCGGTGCACACCACCAAGTCCTACCGGGTCTGCTTCCCGCACCACAAGATCGCCTACAAGCAGGTCACGCTGCCCGCGCTGATGACGCTGCACACCGGCTACTGGACCTTCCAGGAGGGCGCCGACGGCCTCACCACCGCCACCTCGCAGCACACCGTGGTGCTCAACACGGCGAACATCGCGCGGATCCTGGGCGCGGAGGCCACCGTCGCCGACGCCCGCGACTACGTGCGCGGCGCGCTGTCCACCAACAGCCGGGCCACCCTTGGCCACGCCAAGGACTACGCGGAGCAGCGCTGACCATGGCCGTGGACCGTGTGGAGAGCGATGTCGTCGTGGTGGGCGCGGGGCCGGTGGGGCTGATGCTCGCCGGTGAACTGCGCCTGGGCGGCGCGGACGTGGTCGTACTGGACCGGCGCGAGGGCCCCACCACGCAGTCGAGGGCCTCGACGCTGCACGCCCGCACCATGGAGATCCTGGACAGCCGCGGCCTGCTCCAGGAGCTGGGCACGCCGCCGTGCGAGGTGCGCGGGCACTTCGGCGGGCTGCCGCTGGACCTGACGCTGGAGAGCACCCACCCGGGGCAGTGGAAGGTGCCCCAGACCCGCACCGAGGAGCTGCTCGGCGACTGGGCGGCGGGTCTGGGCGCGCGGGTGCGGCGCCGGCACGACGTGCGCGCGGTGCGGGTGAGCGGGCCGGGCGTGGAGGTGGTGGCCGCGGGCCCGGCCGGCCCGGTGCGGGTGCGCGCCCGCTACCTGGCCGCCTGCGACGGCGAACGCTCCACGGTGCGCCGGCTGCTGGGCGCCGCCTTCCCCGGCCAGGACGCCGGGCGCGAACTGCTGCGCGCCGACGTCGCCGGCCTGGACATCGCCGAGCGCCGCTTCGAGCGGCGGCCGGCGGGGCTGGCCGTCGCCGCCCGGCGCGCCGACGGCGTGACGCGGGTGATGGTGCACGAGTTCGGCGTGCCGGCCCCGCGGCGGTCCGGGGAGCCGGACTTCGCCGAGGTGTGCGCGGTGTGGCAGCGGGTCACCGGGGAGGACATCGCCGGCGGGGTGCCGTTGTGGGTGAACTCCTTCGGCGACGCCTGCCGGCTCCTGCAGAACTACCGCCAGGGCCGGGTGCTGTTCGCCGGCGACGCCGCGCACCAGCAGATGCCCATCGGCGGCCAGGCCCTGAACCTGGGGCTGCAGGACGCGGTGAACCTGGGCTGGAAGCTGGCCGCCGTCGCCCGGGGCCGGGCCCCGCAGACGCTCCTCGACAGCTACCACCGCGAGCGGCACGCGGTGGGCCGGCGGGTCCTGGACAACATCCGCACCCAGGCGCAGCTGCTGCTGGGCGGCGCCGAGGCGGGCAGTCTGCGCGCGCTGATGGGCGAGCTGCTGCCGCATCAGGACGTGCGCCGGCACCTGGCGGGCATGATCTCCGGCCTGGACGTGCGGTACGACGTGGGCCCCGGGGAGCATCCGCTGCTGGGCGCCCGCCTGCCGCACGTACGCCTGCGGGTGGGCCGCCAGGAGTCCACCGGTGCGCAGTTGCTGCGGGCGGGGCAGGGCGTGCTGCTCACGCTGCGCCCCGAGGCCGCGCTGCTGCGCTCGGTGGCCGCGGCCTGGCCCGGCCGGGTGGCCTGTGTGGCGGCGCGGCCGGCCGGGCGGCTGCCCGGCCCCCTGGAGGGCGTCGCCGCGCTCCTCGTGCGCCCCGACGGGCACGTCGCCTGGGTGCAGCCGGGCGAGGCGCTCTCCCTGCACCAGGCGCTCACGAGCTGGTTCGGTGCGCCCCGGCCCGTGCCGGGCACGGCGCGCCGCTCGTCCCCCGTCCTGTCCCCTGCTGTTTTCGGAGAGTGAGCGATGAACACGAGCGACCGACCGGACGACCGCTACGACGTGGCCATCCTGGGCGCGGGCATGGCGGGCGGCATGCTGGGCGCGGTCCTGGCCCGCAACGGCGTGAAGGTCCTGCTGATCGACGCCGGTGTCCACCCGCGGTTCGCGGTGGGCGAGTCGACGATCCCCTACACCTCGGCCATGACCCGTATCGTCGCCGAGCGCTACCGGGTGCCCGAGATCGAGGCGCTGGCCTCCTTCCGCGGCATCCAGGACAAGGTCTCGCCCATGTCGGGGCGCAAGCAGAACTTCGGCTTCGTCTACCACCGCGAGGGCCTCGAGCAGAACCCCGAGGAGATCAACCAGCTGGTGGTGCCCGAGTGGCAGCGCACCGAGAGCCACCTCTTCCGCCAGGACACCGACGCGTTCCTGTTCCACCTGGCGGTGCGCTACGGGGCCGATCCGCTGCTCAACACCCGGATCGCGGACATCGAGACGGGGCCCGAGGGGGTGCTGCTGCGCTGCGAGAAGGGCGGCGAGCACCGGGCGCAGTACCTGGTGGACTGCGGGGGTTTCCGCTCCCCGGTCGCGGAGAAGTTCGGCCTGCGCGAGGAGCCGACCCGGGCCCGCCACCACTCGCGGTCGATGTTCACGCACATGGTGGGCGTCACCGCCTATGACCAGGCGCCCTCGGCGGCGGGCCACAAGCAGCCCAGTCCGTGGCACCACGGCACGCTCCACCACGTCTTCGACGGCGGCTGGCTGTGGGTGATCCCCTTCGACAACCACGAGGGGGCGCTCAGCCCGCTGTGCAGTGTGGGGCTCACGCTGGACGAGCGGACCCATCCCAAGGACGGCTCGACGCCGCAGCAGGAGTTCGACGCGTTCCTGGCGCGGTTCCCGCAGATCGCCGAGCAGTTCACCCAGGCGCGCGCGGTGCGCCCGTGGGTGAGCACCGGGCGTCTGCAGTACTCCTCCTCGCGCACCGTCGGCGAGCGCTACTGCCTGACCGCGCACGCCGCGGGGTTCACCGACGCGCTGTACTCGCGGGGGCTGACCAACACCGTGGAGGTGGTCAACTCGCTGGCCTGGCGGCTGATCGAGGCCGCCCGCGACGGCGACTGGTCCACCGAGCGGTTCGCCTACATCGACCGGCTCCAGCAGGGCCTGTACGACGTCCACGACGATCTCGTCTACAGCTCGTTCGTGGGCTTTGGCCACTACGACCTGTTCAACGCGGTGCTGCGGGTGTGGGAGTCGACCAGCATCATGCCGACGATGACCGTCGAGCGGGCCTACCGCCGGTTCATGGAGGGCCGCGACGAGCAGGTCCTGAAGGACCTGGAGCAGACCACCACGCCCGGTCTGCCCGCCCCGGTGGGCGAGGACATCAAGGCGCTGCTGGTGTTCACCCGGACCAACTGCCGGGCCGTGGAGGCCGGTGAGCTGGAGCCGGCCGAGGCGGCGCGGCGGATCTTCGCCCGGGTGCGGGAGTCGGCGTTCCTGCCGGCGCCGTTCGCGCTCGGTGACCCGGCCGCCCGCTGCTTCGAGGCCACCCCCGAACTGCTGGGGCAGGCCGTGGAGTGGGGCAGGACCACCGCCCCGCAGCACATCGCTCAGCTCTTCGGCTGAGGCGTTCCCAGGCCAGTTCGGCCACCGGATTCGAAGGAAGGTCCAGCATGGACGCGGACGTGATCGTGGTCGGGGCGGGCCCGACCGGGCTGATGCTCGCCGGAGAACTGCGCCTGGGCGGGGCGCACGTCATCGTGGTGGAACGGCTGGAGCGGCCCACCGGGCAGTCCCGCGGGCTGGGTTTCACCGCCCGCGCCATGGAGGTGTTCGACCAGCGCGGGCTGCTGGCGCACTTCGAGGGCCTGGAGGTGGCGCCGCTGGGCCACTTCGGCGGGGTGCAGTTCGACTACACCGTGCTGCCCGACGCCCATTTCGGGGCGCGCGGCATTCCCCAGTCGCGCACCGAGGAGGTCCTGGAGCGGTGGGTGATCTCCCTGGGGGCGGATCTGCGGCGCGGCTGGGAGTTCCTGGAGCTGCAGGAGCACCAGGACCGGGTGGAGATCGCGGTGGCCACGCCGCGGGGGGTGCAGCAGCTGAGCGCCCCGTACCTGGTGGGCTGCGGCGGCGGCAGCAGTGCGGTGCGCCGGGCCGCGGGGTTCTCCTTCCCGGGCACGGACGCGACGCGCACCATGTATCTGGCCGATGTGGCCGGGTGCGGGCTGCGGCCGCGTTTTCTGGGCGAGCGCCTGGAGCACGGCATGGTGATGGCCGCGCCGCTGGGCGAGGGCGTGGACCGCATCATCGTGGTGCCCGACCGGGCGCCGGACGAGGAGCGCGAGCGCAGCGTGTCCTTCGCCGAGGTCGCCGGGGCCTGGCGGCGGATCACCGGGGAGGACATCAGCAACGGCACGGCCCACTGGGTCAGTTCGTTCACCGATGCCACGCGGCAGGTCACCGAGTACCGGCGCGGGCGGGTCCTGCTGGCCGGGGACGCCGCGCACATCCATCTGCCGGCCGGCGGGCAGGGGCTGAGCACCGGCGTGCAGGACGCCGCCAACCTGGGCTGGAAGCTGGCCGCGCAGAGCCGGGGCAGCGCGCCGCGGGGGCTGCTGGACTCCTACCACGCCGAGCGGCACGCGGCCGGTGCGCGGCTGCTCATGAACACCCAGGCGCAGGGCATGCTGTTCGTCGGCGGGCCCGAGATGGACCCGCTGCGCGCCCTGTTCGGGGAGCTCATCCAGTACGACGACGTCAAGCGGCACCTGGCCGGGCTGGTCAGCGGGATCGACATCCGCTACGACACGATGGCCGGCGGCCACCGGCTGCTGGGGCGCCGGATCCCGCCGCGCGTGCTGACCGGCGCGGCGGGGCCGACCAGCACGATGGAGCTGCTGCATCCGGCGCGCGGGGTGCTGCTCGACCTGGCCGGGGACGCGGCGGTGCGGGCGGCCGCCGCGCCCTGGGCCGGGCAGGTGGTCACCGCGCGGGTGCGCACCGAGGTGCCGGGGGCGCTGGCGGACGCGGCGGCGCTGCTGGTGCGCCCGGACGGCTATGTGGCCTGGGTCGCCGAGCAGGCCCGGGACCCCGAAGCGCCGCAGGGGCTGCGGGCGGCGCTGCACCGCTGGTTCGGCGCCCCGCCCGCGGCCGCGGGCTCCGCCCAGGAGCGCGCGGCGGGCACCGCGCGGGTGCGGTGAGCGGGCCGGCCCGCTCGCCGGGCGTGCGGGACATCACCCTGGACGCCGGCGGCCTGACGCTGTCCGCGCTGCTCGGCCCGGCCGTCGGCGGCGCGCCCCGGGCCACCGTGCTGGCCCTGCACGGCGGCGGCATGAGCGCCGCCTACTTCGACGGGCAGGCGCACCCCGGCCAGTCCCTGTTCGATGTGGGGATGCGCCTGGGCTTTCAGGTGCTGGCCGTGGACCGGCCCGGCTACGGCGCGTCGGCGCCGCGCCTGCCCCGGGGCCAGCCGCTGGCCGCCCAGGCGGCCACGCTGCGCGCCGCGCTGGCCCGGTTCGCCGCCGGGCACGAGGTGGGGGCGGGCGTGTTCGTCCTGGCCCACTCCTACGGCGGGAAGCTGGCGTTGACGTGCGCGGCCGGCGCGCCGCTGCCGGCGGGCCTGCTGGGGCTGGACATCTCCGGCTGCGGGCACCGTTTCGCGGTGCCCGCCAACCGGCTGCCCTCGGCCGCCGGGCACGGGCACTGGCGGCAGAACTGGGGTGCGCTGCGGCTGTATCCGCCCGACACCTTCCGCGCCTGCGCGGACATGGTCACCCCCATGCCCGCGCTGGAGCGGGCCGAGGCGGCGCGCTGGCCCGCCGCCTTCGCGCGCCTGGCCGCACGGGTGCGGGTGCCCACCCGGCTCACCTTCGCCGAGCACGAGGCGTGGTGGCGGCACGACGAGGAGGCGCTGGCCGAGCTGCGCGAGCGGCTCGGGGCCGTCGAGCACCTGGTGGTGGACCGCCAGCCCGAGGCGGGCCACAACATCAGCCTGGGCTGGTCGGCCCGCACCTACCACCTGCGGGCGCTGGCCTTCTTCGAGGAGTGCCTGGCCCGCCGTGCGGCGGCGCCCGCGCGCCGGCAGGCGGCCGCCTGAGCCCGCCCCCGCAGTCCTCCTGTTCTTGCCCGCACATCCTGTGCCCCTCTCGAGATGGAAGCGATACGACCATGGCCCTGTCCAACTCCTCTGTGCTGTTCGCCTGGCCCACCGACGGGTCCGTCCTGCGCGCCATGGACACCGGCGTGCGGGCCCGGGCCCTGCAGACCTGGCTGTGCCGGGAGCTGGGGCGCGCCCTGGGGGTGCCCCCGGCCCACCGCGTCAGGCCCGACCGGCCGCTGCGCGCCCTGGGCGTGGACTCGCTGCTCGCGCTGCACCTCAAGCGGCAGTTGGAGGCGGCCCTGCAGGTGTCGATCGTGGCGCACGACCTGCTGCGCGAGGCGACCCTCGCGCAACTGGCGGGGCTGCTCGCCGAGCTGGTGGCGCAGCCGCAGGCGGCGGCCGTGGCGGGCGGCGCACCGCGATGAAACCCGCGGGAGCAGGAGTTCGGCCCGCCGGAGCAGGACATCGGCCCGCCGGAGCAATCGGCCCGCCCGGGGAGGAGTGAAAACGATGGACCGTCCACACAACGCCGTCGAGCAGCTGAGGGAGATCAAGGAGCGGGTGCGGGAGGGCCCCGATCCCGCGGCCACCGAACGCCAGCACGCCAAGGGCAAGCTGACCGCGCGCGAGCGGATCGACCTGCTCCTGGACAAGGGGAGTTTCCAGGAGGTGGAGGCGCTGCGCCGGCACCGGGCCACCGGCTTCGGCCTGGAGCTGAAAAGGCCCTACACCGACGGTGTGATCACCGGGTGGGGCACGGTGGAGGGCCGCACCGTCTTCGTCTACGCGCACGACTTCCGCATCTTCGGCGGTGCCCTGGGCGAGGCGCACGCCACGAAGATCCACAAGATCATGGACATGGCGCTGGCGGCCGGGGCGCCACTGGTCTCCCTCAACGACGGGGCGGGCGCCCGCATCCAGGAGGGCGTCTCGGCGCTGGCCGGGTACGGCGGCATCTTCCAGCGCAACACCAAGGCCTCCGGCGTCATCCCGCAGATCTCGGTGATGCTCGGCCCGTGCGCGGGCGGCGCGGCCTACTCCCCCGCGCTGACCGACTTCGTGTTCATGGTCCGCGACACCTCGCAGATGTTCATCACCGGGCCCGACGTCGTCAAGGCCGTCACCGGCGAGGAGATCACCCAGAACGGGCTGGGCGGCGCCGACACCCACGCCGGCACCTCGGGGGTGTGCCACTTCGCCTACGACGACGAGGAGACCTGCATCGGCGAGGTCCGCTACCTGCTGTCGATGCTGCCCTCCAACAACCGCGAACTGCCCCCGCGCGCCCGCGGCGAGGACCCCACCGACCGGCTGTGCCCGACCCTGCTGGACGTGGTGCCGGCCGACGGCAACCGCTCGTACAACATCCGCGAGGTGATCGAGGAGATCGTCGACGACGGCGAGTACCTGGAGGTGCACGCCGCCTGGGCGCCCAACCTGGTGTGCGCGCTGGCCCGCCTGGACGGCGCCACGGTGGGCATCCTGGCCAACCAGCCCGCCGCGATGGCCGGGGTGCTGGACATCCGGGCCAGCGAGAAGGGCGCCCGCTTCGTACAGTTCTGCGACGCCTTCAACATCCCGCTGGTCACCCTGGTGGACGTGCCCGGCTTCCTGCCCGGCGTCGACCAGGAGCACGAGGGCATCATCCGGCGCGGCGCGAAACTCCTGTACGCGTACTGCAACGCCACCGTGCCGCGGATCTCGGTGGTGCTGCGCAAGGCCTACGGCGGCGCCTACATCGTCATGGACTCCCGGTCCATCGGCGCCGACATCGCGCTGGCCTGGCCCACCAACGAGATCGCCGTGATGGGCGCCGAGGGCGCCTCCAACGTGGTCTTCCGCCGCGAGATCAACGCGGCCGACGACCCCGAGGCGATGCGCGCGCAGAAGATCGAGGAGTACAAGCGCGAGCTCGTGCACCCCTACTACGCCGCCGAACGCGGCCTGGTCGACGACGTCATCGACCCCGCCGCCACCCGCGCGGCCCTGATCAACGCCCTGTCCATGCTCGAGGCCAAGGACGCGGGCCTGCCCCGGCGCAAGCACGGCAACCCGCCGCAGTGAGGACGTACCCAGTGACACCGACCGCACAGACACCGACCGCGGTGGCACCGGCCGCGGCAGCGCCGTCCCGGGACGGCGCCCCCGCCCTGCCCGCACCGCTGGTGCGCATCGAGCGGGGCGATCCCACCCCCGAGGAACTCGCCGCGCTGCTGGCGGTGCTGCAGCTGCGCCTGGCCGCGCGGGAGGAGGAGCAGGCGCGGCAGCGGTGGGCCCCGGCCCGGTGGTACCGGCCCCAGCCCACCCCCTTCGAGCCGCGTGCCTGGCGCAGCAGTTCCTTCCGGCGGGCCGCCTGAGATCCGCCCTTCCCACCCCCTGGATCACCGGGGCACCCCCCTGTCCGGCGTTCACGGGCCTCGCGCCCGCCGGAGAAAGGAACGACCATGTCCCTGCTGGAGGACGACGCCACCGTGGCGGCGCTGCGCGAGGAGCTGCGACGGCTCAACGACCGTCTGGAGGTGGCCCAGTTGTGTGACCGCTACGTCATGCACCTGGACAAGGACCGCTCCCACGACGCCTGGCTGGATACGGTGTTCACCGAGGATGTGCATCTGACCTTCCCCTTCGGGGAGTTCAAGGGCATCGAGGGTCTTGCGGGCTTCCAGGAGATGGCGCGCACGACGTTCGCCCGCACCCATCACCTGTGCGCCAACCACGTGGTGGAGGTGGACGGGGACAGCGCGCGGGTGCGCGCGCACCTGATGGCCGTGCACGTCCGGGACACCGACGAGCCGGCCGCTCACTTCGACATCGGCGGGCATCTGGAGGCGGAGACGGTGCGCACCGCACACGGCTGGCGCATCCGCCGCTTCGTGTTCGACCTGGTGTGGCAGTCCGGGCAGGAGCCGCAGGCCAAGACGGGCGGCTGACAGCGCCGGGGACAGCTGGTGGTGCGGCCCGGTGCCGCACCACCGGGCACCGGCCGGCCGGTGCCCGTACGCGGAAGGGTGAGTGAATGTCCACTACGGCACACGGTTACCCCACCCGCGCCCGTCTCCTGGACGCCGCGGAGCACCTGCTGCGCGAGCGGGGGCTGGCCGGGGCCACCACCAAGGCCATCGCCGCCGACGCGCGGTGCTCCGAGGCCGCCCTCTACAAGCACTTCACCGGCAAGGTGGACCTGCTCGGCGCGCTGCTGCGCGAGCGGCTGCCGGCGGCCGGGGCGCTGCTCTCGCAGCCGGTGCGCGAGGAGGACGCCGAGGCGTGCTGTGTGCGCCTGGTGCGCCAACTGGTGTGGTTCTACGAGCAGTCCATGCCGCTGATCGGCGCGCTGTTCGCCGACCACGCGCTGCTGGCCGGCCTGCGCCCGCTGCCGTACGGGACCGCCGCGGCCCCCGACGAGCTCCTCGAGGCGGTCGGGCGCCACCTGCGGGCGCTGCGCGAGCGCGGCCGGATCCGCGCCGACGCCGATGTGGGGGCGGCCGCCGCACTGCTGCTCGGGGTCTGCTTCCAGCGCGCCACGCTCACGCACGTGGCCCCGGGTGGATGGCCGTGGTCCACCGAGGAGTTCACCGCCGCGGTGGGCCGGGCCGTCGCGGCCTCGCTGGCCGTGCGTCCCGCGCGCGCGGGCACCCCCGCGGCGCCGGGCGCGGGCCCGCCGCGCCGGACCCGGCACGAGACCGACGCCGATCACGCCGCACACGCCGCCCCTTGCAAGGAGTTGGAATGAAACACAGCCCCCTGGCCACTGTCTCGCGCTTCGCGAGCCTGATCTTCCTGGGGATCTTCACCGGGTTCCTGGTGGCCGTCCTCGTCCTGGAGACCTCGCTGCGCGACTACGACGGCAGGGTGTACGCGCAGGTCCGCCAGGTCGAGCTGGACGCCCTGGACACGCTGGCCTCGGCCACCTTGATCCCGGCGATCCTGACCACCGTCCTGCTGATCGTCACGCTGCGGCGCTCCCGCGACCGGCAGCTGTGGCTGCCGGTGGCGGCGCTCGCCCTGATGCTGGTGGTGCTGGTGGTGACGCTGACCATCAACCTGCCGATCAACGGTGACCAGAACGACTGGAACGTGGCGGCGCCGCCCGCGGACTGGGCGGACACGCGTGACGAGTGGCAGGGCGCGCACGTGGTGCGGGTCGTCGCGGCCCTCGGCGCGTTCGCCCTGCTGATCGTCGCCGCCCTGACCCGCACGGCAGCCTCCGCGCTGCCCCGGTCCGCCTCCGAGCCCCTCTCCGCCGGCCGCCGCTAGCCCTCCGGCCGCATCCGGCCGAAGTCCCTCCGCACCCCTTTGCCGGGAGCGGGGGGACTTCTGCATGCCCACGGCCCGTGCACAGCACACCCGAGAAAGGACACCGCAGATGACCGCGTACGTCATAGCCGAAGCCCAACTGACCGGAGATCCCCAGGAGGTGGCGGCCTACAGCGCGCAGCTCGTCTCCACCCTGGAGCCACACGGCGGCCGCTACCTGGTGCGCGGGGCGCCCAGCCAGGTCCTGGAGGGTGAGAGCCAGGCCTTCACCGGGGTGATCGAGTTCCCCAGCACCGAGGCCGCCCGGCGCTGGTACGACTCGCCCGCCTACCAGGCGATCGTGCCGCTGCGGGCGCGCAACACCCGGGGCCGCATCCTCGTCTTCGACGGGATGCCGGCCGACCAGCCCTGAGTCCGGCCGGGGACAGGACAGCGGCTCTCAGGCCGAGCGGGTGGGGCTGCGGGCGGCCAGGGCGCCCTGCAGGCGCCGGCGGTGCAGCTCGCCGCTCGCGGCGCGGGGCAGGCCGCCCATGAGTTCCAGGCGGGCGGGCAGGTGCGCGGGCGGCACGCCCTGGCCCAGGAGGTGATCGCGCAGTTCGAGCAGGGTGGGCGGGTCCCCGTCGGGGACCACCGCGGCGCAGGCCAGTTCGCCGTGCTGGGGGTCGGTGCAGGCCACCACGGCGGCCTCGGCGACCCGGGGATGGGCCAGGAGGCGTTCCTCGATCTCGGTGACCGGGACCAGGAAGAGGCCGCCGACCTCCTCGGTGCGCAGCCGCGGCTGGCCGGCCTCGTCCAGGTCCACCGGGTCGCCCGGTCCGGTGGGTTCCTGCGGGGCCCAGGTCGGGCTGAGCTTGCCGCTCTCGCGCCGCCACACCGCCGTCGGCGAGGACGGCCCGCGCGCCGGGCCCCGGCCCGGACCGGGCCGGGGCCGGGCGCGCAGGGGTGCTCCCAGGAGGTGGTGGACCTGCTGGGCCAGGGCGGCGGGGGTGGCGGCGGGATCGGAGGTCAGGGCCAGGCTCAGTGCGGCCCGCGGGCGCGGGCGGCGGCGCTGGGCGGCGGCGAGTTCGGCCCACTGGGCGGGGGTGGCGTAGGCCTGGCGTACGTCGGCGGCGGCCATCAGGTCCAGGGCGCTCTCGGGGTCGAAGAGGTCCTGCAGGACGACGGTGCCGCCGCGGGTGAGCGGGCCGAGTACCGCGTGCAGCAGGGAGGGCAGGGTGGCCAGGGGCAGGGCGGTGAAGCTGGCGCCGCCCGGTGCGGGGGCCGGCGGCAGGCCGGCGTGCAGGGAGTTGGGGGTGTGCAGGGCCATGCTGTGGGCGGCGTGCAGGCCCAGCGAGGTGACGGCCAGGCAGATCCGGTCGGGCAGGCCGGGGGGCAGGGCCAGGCCCGCGGCGGGCCGGTGGCGTTCGTGCGGGGTGCGCAGGAAGTGCTGGGCGAAGTCGACGGCGCCGGTGTCCACCGTGTCGCCGAGCACCACCCGGTGGCGCAGCCAGGGCAGGCCGGGGGCCAGGCCGGCCAGGATCCGGGCGGGCGCGACGCCTTCCCACTGGTCGGGCACCACGCACAGCCGGGGCTGCGCGGCGCCCAGGACGGCGGCCAGGTCGTGGGCGCCGTAGCCGGGCATGACGGGGACGGCGACGGCGCCGATGCGCAGGCAGGCCAGGAACAGGGCGCAGGTCTCCCAGCGGTTGGGCAGTTGGAAGGCGACCGGGTCCGCGGGGCGTACGCCCAGGGCGTCCAGGGCGAGGGCGAAGCGGTCGGTGCAGGCGGCCAGTTGGGCGTAGGTCAGGCGGGTGAGGCGGCTTGGGGCGGGGCGGTGGGCGTGGTGGGAGACGATCGCGGTGCGGTGCGGGTGGCGGGCCGCGCCGCGGTAGAGGTCGTGCAGCACGGTCTCGGTGCGCCACCGGCCCTGCTGCTGAAAGCGGCGGCCGACCTCGGCGGGCGGGCGCAGCGCGCCGAGCAGGGGGGCCAGGGGGGCGGGGGCCGGGGGGTGGCGGCGGGCGGCGGCGGGCGGGGTGTGCTGGGCGGCCGCCATCACTGCCTCCTGCCGACGGCCCAGGCGACCTGGACCCGTGAGTTGCAGCCCAGTTTGCGCATCACGTGGCGGACGTGGTTGACCACGGTCCACTCGGCGATGTCCAGCTGGTGGGCGATCTGGCGGTTGGTCATGCCGTCGGCGACGAGGAGGGCGACCTGCAGCTGGCGCGGGGTCAGGGCGCCGGCCTCGCCGCGCTCTTCGGCGCGGCCGGGTTCGGCCACCGCCAGCGCCTCGGCGGCCATCGCCTCCGGGCGCAGCCGCAGGCCCTCCGCCCAGGCGGAGGCGAAGACCGTGCGGCCCAGCTGGCGGCGGAGTTCGGCGGCGGCGCCCTGCAGCTGCTCGCGGTCCGCGCCCTCGGTGCCCGCGCCGGTGCGGGCGCGCAGGGCCTGCGCGGCGGCGAGCAGGCGGGCGGCGCGCTGGGGCTGGCCCGCGGTGCGCAGCAGCAGCAGCGCGAAGGTGTCCAGGACGGCGGGCAGTTCGGTGCGCTCGTCGATCGACTCGTACAGGCCGGTGCTCTCGCGCAGCGCGGCACGGGCGGCTGCCTCGTCGCCCTCGTGCAGGGCGAGCCGGGCGGTGACGCACAGGGTGCGGGCCAGATCGCGGATGGCGCCGTGCTGGCGCTGGATGCGGTCGGCCCGCTCCAGCAGGGCGCGGGCCGCTGCGCTGTCGCCGCCGGCGAGCAGGACTTCGGCCAGGGCGGTGGCGGCCTCGGCGGATCCGGCGGTGTCGCCCTGCACGTTGAGGGTGGTGCGGGCGGCCGACAGCAGGGACTGGCCCGTGGCCCGGTCGCCGCAGCGGAAGAGGGCGTAGCCGCGCCGGGCGGCGGCCAGCGCGCCCGCGCCCGGCTCGCGCAGCCGCTTGAACGCCTCGACGGCGCGGCGCTGGCGGTGGGCGGCGCCCTCGTGATCGCCCAGGGCCGCGGCGAGCACGCCCGCGCCGGTGCTCAGGCGGGCGCGGGCGCGCAGCCGTTCCTCGTCCTCCTCCCCCTCCTCGTCGTGCAGGGCCCGTTCGGTGGAGTCGAACCAGCGCAGCCCTTCGGTGAGTTCGCCGCGGATGAGCCAGGGGCAGAGGCAGGCGGTGACCAGTGCGGCCCGCTCCAGCAGGGCCGCCGGGCGCGCGTGCGCGGGGCGGGCGCCGCGGTGGGGGCGGGCGGCGCTCGTGCGGTGCGCGGCCTGCCGCTCGTGGGTGTCGGTGAGGTGGTGCAGGGCGGCCAGCACGTTGTCGTGTTCGGCGGCCGCGGCGCGCAGCCAGCGCTGCTGCTCCGAGCCGTGGAAGCGGCCCTCCAGGGTGTGCAGCAGCTTCTGGTAGAAGCGGGCGTGGGCCTGGCGGGCCGCGCCGGCCGGGCCGGGCCCGGCGGCGTCCAGCAGCGCCAGGCCGTAGGCGCGCAGGGTGCGCGACATGGTCAGCCGGCTCTCGGTGCGCGGATTCTCCTCCAGGGTGAGCAGGTTGCGGTCCAGGAGGCCTTCCAGGGCCACGGCGGTCTCCCCCGCGCCCAGCGGCGAGACCTTCTCGGCGGTGGCCAGGGTGAGGCCGCCCTGGAACAGGGCGAGGCGGGCGAGCAGCACGCGCTGGTCCTGGCTCAGGCCGCGGCAGCTCCAGTCGGCGATGGCCAGGGTGGAGCGCTGGCGCGGCGGGACGTCCACGGGTCCGGGCAGATGGCTGTCGCCGCCGCGCCGCAGCCAGGCCCGCAGCTCCTGCGGCGGGTACAGGCGCAGTCGGCGGGCGGCCAGTTCCAGGACGAGCGGGACGCCTTCGAGGAGGTTGCAGATGTCGACGACGGCCTCGACGTTCTCGGCCGTGAGCGCGAACTGGGGGTTGGCCTCGTGGGCGCAGCAGATGAACAGCCGCACCGCCGGGTTGTCCTGGACGTCGGCGACGTCGGGGTCCAGGAGCGGTCCCGGCACCGGCAGCGGCGGTACGGGCACGACCCGTTCGCCGTACAGGCGCAGCACTTCCTGGCCGGTGGCCAGGACGGTGAGCGCGGGCGTGGCGGCGAGGTGGCCGGCCAGGGCGGGGGCCAGGGCGCCCGCGAGGTGTTCGACGCCGTCCAGCAGGAGCAGGGTGCGCCCGGTGGCGGCGCGCACGATCTGGGCGATGCGGGCGAGCGCCGTCTCCGGGTCGGGGCAGGCGGGCAGGTCCAGGGGGTGGATGCCGCCGGGGAACAGCTCGGCGACCCCGCGGGCGGCCTCGGCGGCCAGCCGGCTCTTGCCCACGCCGCCGGTCCCGGTCAGGGTGATCAGGCGGGCGGCCGGGTCCTGGAGTCTGCCCTGGACGGCGACCAGGTCCAGTTCCCGGCCCACCAGTTCGGCCGTCGGCTGTAACGTCTGCAGATCCGTCGACATGTTCCCCCTCATGACTGAACGGCACCGTGCCGGGCCCCGCTCGAACCCCCCACGGCGTGCGCCCGGAAGCTACGGACTGTGACTTAAGGCGCCCTGAAGCCGCCGCGCGGCCGCTGGCCCACCGGCCGGGCGGCGCTCCGGCCGCGCTCTGCGCCGGACGCGGTTCAGCCCGCGTCCTGCGGTCCTGCCCCGTGCTCGGGGGCCGGCTCGCCCGCCCGCCGGGCCACGGGTCTGACCGCGGTGCCCGGCGGCTGCCCGCCGGGGTGCCGTGACTGTCCGTGGAGGGGGCGGGCCGCGGCGCGGCACGGGGCGAGATGGGCGACGATGCCGGTGACCGTGGGGTGGTCCCAGACCAGGGTCGGGTCGACGATCAGGTTCTTCTCCTCCTCCAGATCGCCGCAGAGGCTGAGCGCCCACACCGAGTCCATGCCGTAGGCGGCGAGCGGGGTGTCGTGGTCGATGGAGTTCTCCGGGCGGGCCAGGTAGATCGCGAGACGGGCGGTGAGCCAGCCGCGCAGTTCGGTGGCGTACGCCGTCTGCCCGGAGATACGGGTCGTCATGGCCAGGCTCCTCGGACGGGCTGCCGGTTCGGGGGTTCCGACAGCGTCGGCAGCGGAACTAAAGCGCCACTTGTGGTGCCGCGTTGCGGGGGCGGCGGCGTGCAGGGGCGCACCATCCCTGCGGCGGCCCGGCGTCGGCGGACCGTGCCGCCGCACCCCGGGATGCCCCGGCGGGCCCCCTGTCCGGGGCGGGGCACCCCCTCGGTGGGCGCCCGTGCGGGTCGCGGTGGATCGAGACCCGTAGGAGTAGAGGGGTGAGCCTGATGACTTCGAGCCCGGCCCCCGCCTCGGCGTCCCTCGGGACGGCGCAGGTGGGGCTCGCGGACGACGGTGAGGGCCCGGCGGGCGGCCTGCGCTCGTTCCTGCGTGCTGCGCTGGGGGACGTGTGCGGGCCGTGTCCGGGGCTGGGGGACGGTGTGCCGGTGCTGCGGGCGGGGGCGCATGTCGTCGATCCGCCGTTCTACGGCGACGGCGACATCGGCCATGCCGCGGTGTGCGCCACCGTCAACGAGCTGGCGGCGGCCGGCGCGGTGCCGCTGGGGCTGTCGCTGTCGGCGGTCGTGGAGGCGGGGCTTCCGCTGGACCGGGTGCGGCAGGTGGCCCACTCCGTGCGCGCGGCGGCGCGGGCGGCCGGTGTGGTCGTCGTGGATGTCGATGCGCGGGTGGTACGGGCGGGCGAGGCCGACCAGATCTATCTGCACACCACGGGCATCGGCCTGCTGCGCTCCCCCGGGCCCGTGGCACGGGCCCGGGCGGGCGACCGGCTCGTGGTCAGCGCCCCGCTGGGCGGGTTCGGCGCCCATGTCCTGTCGGTGCGGGCCCAGTTGGGCCACGAGAGCGTGATCTCGGGCGCCTGCGTGCCGCTGACCGGGCTGCTGGGCCGGGTGCGGGAGGCCGTGCCGGCGGGGGCGGTGCGCGCGGTGCGGGCGGTGGGCCGCGGCGGGCTCGCGGCGGTGCTGCGGGCGTACGCCGAGGAGACGGGCCTGGGGCTGCGGGTGCGGGAGGCGGCGCTGCCGGTGCAGTACGAGGCGCGGGTCGCCCTGGACATGCTGGGGGTCGACCCACTGGACGCGGCGACCACCAGCTGTGTGTGCGTGGTGGTCGCCGCGGAGGCCGTCGACGCCCTGCTGGCGGCGGTGCGCGCCGATCCGTACGGACGGGAGGCGGCAGTGGTCGGCGAGGTGGCGGGGCCGGGCACCCCCCCGATCCTCCTGATCCCCCCCGACGGCCACCCCACGGCACCGACCACCACCGGCTGGGAGGCGCCTGCCCGACTGGGGTGACCGGAGGGGGAGGGTGCCGGGCAGCCGGGCGGCAGGGGCGGTCGGGGCGGTGGCGCCGTGCGGGGCGGCCGCGTGTTCCGGGCTACCGCCGGACGGACGGGGCTCGCCCGGCTGACCCGACCCGACGGGCAAGGGCGCCAATCAGCCGGGCCATAGGGGTGGTTGGTTCGGGGACGCCGTGCCGGGGGGGGGGCGGCCGCGCGTACCGGGTCGCCACCCGGCGGGAGGGACCCCTGGCTGGTCCGACCGGACGGGTGCCAACCAGCCGGGCTGCGGGCGCGGTTGGCGCGGCCACGCCGTGCGGGCGGCCGCGCTGGGCATGCCGCACGCGGCGCGGTATCCGTTATTCCGCTGTCCGCTCGGACCGGGACGCTATGCGGAATGCTTTCCGCCGCACCCGTACCGGAAATCCCGGCGGCTGTCCGCTATCGGGGCCGGCGGCCCGCAAGCGGACGCCAATTGATCACGCTGCAGTGCCGAATACCCGAGAAGAACACTCTATTCCGGTGGGCGGATTACCGGCCCGGTCGGCAAGTCCCGCGCCCCGCCGCGCATTCACCCAGGGGCCCGCATCACGCACTTGAGAACCGGTGGATTCTGGCTGGATTCCTTCGGGTGCGGGCCGCGGAAAGGGAAAGCCCCAGGCCCGGCCCGGGGGCCGCTCCCGCCCCCCGGCGCGCGGGCGGGCGTACCCGAACCGGCCACCGCGAGCGGCAGCCGGAGCGCGCGCATCCGCAAAGAGGCAGGCCACCGGGACTCCGGTGGCCTACCCATTCAACTTTCCGTCACCTCAGCCCGGCGTCATCCCCAGCCGTCGTCCTCGGGCCCGAAGCCGTGCGGCGCCTCCTGCGACGCCACCACGGTGACGGTGCCACCGGGCGCACCGTGGGCTTGCGCGGCCCCCGCCGCCGGTGCCCCCAATACGCCGATGGCAACGAGCGTCCCAACAACCTCTCTCCGCATGCCGGAAATCCTCATGACTATCCCCCAGTCGGTGTTGAGTTGTTCGTCGCCAGTGTGCCCACTCCGACTAATCTCGGCTAAGAGTCGGCCAGTGGCGTAAAGTTGCATGGCAACTAATTCTCTTTCCGTCGGGGGCGGTTGCAGCGATGTCTGAAAGTTCCCCATCTGACCCCTGTTTTCATGAATTGGATGAACAGGCCATCGCGGCCTACCGCGCCGCCGTCCGGGCGGGCAAGTACGCCCCCCAGGCCATCGCGGCCACCCTCGGGCTGACCCCGCAGGAGGCGGCGCGCATCGCCCGTACGCTGCTGGACCTGCGGCTGCTGCACCCGGTGCCCGGGGACCGGGACACCCTGGCGCCGGCGAGCCCCGACTCCGCGGCCGCGGATCTGGTCGGCCCCGCCGAACAGCGGATCAGGGAGCTGCAGCAGTCGGTCTCCAGCACCCGCAACAGCCTGCTGTCGCTGCTGCCGGTGTACTTCGAAAGCCGTAGAAGCCGCAATCGCATGGAGGCCTTCGACGTCATCACCAACATCAGCGTCCTGGAAGTCATGATCGAGGACTTCGGGGCGCGCTGCCAGACGCAGGCTCTGACCGTCCAGCCCGGCGGCCCCCGCCCGCCGCACCTGCTGGAGGGCGCCCGCCGGCGCACCCTGGAGCGCCTGGCGCGCGGCATCCGCGTCGAGCACCTCTACCAGCACACCGTGCGCAACGACCCGGCCTCCACCGCCTACATACGCGAGGTGACCGCGGCCGGCGCGGAGGTGCGCACCACCGACCAGCTGATCGACCGGATGATCATCTACGACCGGGAGATCGTGTTCCTGCCCGAGCAGGGCGAGCTGGACCGGCGCCCGGGCGCCATCGTCGTGCGCGAGCCGACCCTGGTGGCCTTCCTGTGCAAGCTCTACGACCAGCAGTGGGCCCAGGGCACGGTCTTCGAGCCGGACGCGGAGGACAGCGCCGCGATCACCGACGACGTGCAGCGCTCCATCATCAAGCTGATGGCGCAGGGCTACAAGGACGAGATGGTCGCCCGCCGCCTCGGCATGTCGGTGCGCACCTGCCGGCGCCACATCGCCGAGATCATGGAGGACCTGGACGCCACCAGCCGCTTCCAGGCCGGGGTGAACGTCGCGCTGTCGGGCGCGCTGGACGAGGCCGTGGGCCGCGCGCCGCGGAGCGAGGCGCAGCGGGCCGCGGCGGGTCCGGGGGGCGGGGAGACTTGATGCCGTACAGCTTGCTGCCAGCTGATCTTCCTGGCTCCGTCCGCCGCCCCGGGGCGAGGCTGTCGCCAGGGCAGGGGCGCCGCACAGACCGCGCGGGGCGGCGCCGCGGGGCGCGGAGGGGGTGAGCGCGTGGGCGGCGACGAAGGTCTGCCGGTGGGCGCACCGGCGCCGCACGGCGGCACGCTGCGGCTGGTGCACCGGCTCCGCTCGTGGGAGCCGGTGGGGCCCGCCGGGCTGGCCGAGGGCGAGGCGGAGTTCGTGCTGACCGGTGAACTGCCGCACGCCCACCCGGTGTTCGGCGACGGCCCGCGCCGCTTCCACGATCTGCAGGCGGGCGCCGAGATGGTCCGGGAGATCGGCGAGTTCCTCGGCCAGAGCCACTTCGGGGTGCCGGCCAACCGCACCGGCATCTTCTACCGCTTCACCGTCGCCGCTCCCGACATCTCCGCCTGGCGCGCGGCCGGGGCGGGCCCGGTGCTGCTGACCACGCTGCTGCGGGTGCGCCCGGACAAGGTCATCGACGGGGTGCCGCGCGCCCTTGCGTTCCGTACCGAGCTGCGAATCGACGACGTGCCCTGCGGCGCGGGCAGCGCCAACGTCGTGTTCCTGCCGCCCGTGGTCCACCGCAACCACCAGGTGCTCAGCCGGGCCGCGGTGCAGGGCGCGCCGCCGCGGCCGGCGGGCCCGCGGCAGGCGGTGGACCCCGCCGAGGTGGGGCGCACCGCGCCGGGCAACGTCCTGGTGCACAGCCCGGCCGGGCCCGGCCACGGCCGGCTGTCGGTGGAGGTGGCCGTCCCGGCCGGCTGGCCCCTGGCCCCGGTCACCGAGCACGGCCATGTGCCCGCGGCCCTGCAGCTGGAGGCGCTGCGCCAGACGGCGCTGCTCGCGGCGGGGCGGGCGCACCGGTTCGCCGCCGAGCGCTGCGCCCTGTCCTCGCTGGAGGTGCACTTCCGCGGCTATGTGGAGCCCGGGGCGGCGCTGCGGTGCGCGGCGGTGGCCGGGCGGTGCGGCCAGGACGCCCGGGGCCGCCGCCAGGTGCCGGTCACCCTGACCCTGGCGCAGGTGGGGCGGGCCGTCCTGGAGGCGGTCGCCACGGTCACCGAGGACTTCTGAGGCGCCGGGGCGGGGGGTCAGCCGCTCCGGCCGGTGGGTCCCGGGGCGGGTTCGGGGGGCGGTCCCTGCCCGTCGTCCAGGCGCAGGTCGAGGGTGAGGTGCGCGGGGGGCGGGGGCAGCTCGCGCAGGTCGTGGGTGAACCACTGCTCGCCGCGGGCCGCCGCCGCGGCGGTGGGCGGGCGGCGGGGGCGAAAGCCCAGGCCGGGATAGAGGGCGCCGGCCTGCCCGTTGGCGGCCGTGGCCCGGTAGCAGGCGTGCACGGCGGGCAGGCCGCGGCGGGCCGCGGCCTGCAGGAGCGCCACGACGATGCCCTCCTCGATGCCGCGGGCCAGCACCCGGCGGCTGAGCAGGAACGTCTCCAGGTGCAGTCCGTCGGCCGCCCGGCGGGTGACGAGCGCGCCCGCCAGGCGGTCCTGGCCGTACCGGTCGCGGACGCGGACGGCGAGCGCCTGGTGGGCGGGGCTGGCGGCCAGCTCCGCCAGCCGCCGTTCGCTCAGCCGCCGGCCGGTGAGGTTGAAGGGGCCGGTGTGCAGGGAGAGCCGGGCCAGGCGGGCGTAGTCGTGCGCGGGCGCGGTGGCCAGGGTGACCCGGACGGTGAGGTCGTGCGGGGACTCCTCGTAGGAGCATCTGCGCCGTTCGCCCGTGCGGCGTTCGAGGGCGCGGCGCGGGGGTGTGCGCCACGTGCTCTCGCCCGGGCGGCGGGCGGGCTGCTCCCGCTCGCGCGCCGACGGCGGCGCGGCGGTGAACCAGCTGTCCTGCACCGGCCGTTCGGCGCGCAGCGCCGGGTCGCCGCCCAGCGGCGGGACGGTGACGCCGGGCAGGGCGGTACGGGGCAGGGCGCGTCCTCGCTCGTCGGCGTCGGCCGGCACCAGGTCGCCGACGCCGAGGCCCAGCCGCTCGGCGATCCCCCGCACGCCGGCGGGCCCGTCCCGGCCGGGGCCGGGGGCGGCCAGGAGGACGCCCCGGTCGGCCAGTTGGCGCAGTACCGCCCGCATCACGCCCGCCAGGCCCTCGTCGTCCCCCGGGGGCTCGTCGAGGTCGAGGACCAGGCACTTCTTGGTCAGGCCGCGGCGCGCGCGCAGCAGGTGGCCGGCCTCGCGGGCGTAGGCGGCCAGCAGCGCGTCGGTGAAGGGCGCGGCGCCGCGGGGGCCGCGGGCCGGGCCCGTCTCGGCGATGAGCGGGTCCAGGTCCACGGCGGCGACCTGCGGGCAGGCGGTGGCCAGGCGCAGCAGTCCGGCGTTGAAGTCGCGCCAGATCGCCGACAGTTGGGTGCGCCCGGTCTCGTCGAGGAGCTGGTGGGTGTGGCGGCGCAGCAGGGGCAGCGTGTTCAGGACGAGGGTGCCGGGCTCGCGCTCCGCGTGGGCGCCGGCCATCGCCCGCAGCCGGGCGGCCAGGCGGGTGCAGGCCAGTTCGGCGTCGCTGACGTCCCAGGGCGCGGCCAGCTCGTCGAAGACGGCCCCCGCATCCAGCAGGCACAGCGTCAGATCGGGCCGGGCGTGGGCGAGTTGGCAGCCCGGGTCGGCCAGCTCGCGCCCGTGGGCGCCCCGGTCGCCGGTGACCAGGCGCAGCAGCACGCCGTGCCGGGCGAGTTCGGCGGTGAGCGGGTGGGCGAGCCGGGCCGTGGCGAGGGACCCGGTGAGCGCGATCGTGGCCAGCGGGACGGCCGGGTGCCGGGCGAGGACGGCGCCCGGCTCCACCCCCGCCAGGATCTCCCCGCAGGCCAGCAACTCCTCCAGGCCCCCGGCACGGCCGCGGGCCGCGGCATCGGCAACCTCGGCGAGCAGCGGCACCACCGCGGGCCAGTCGGCGGCCAGCCGCCCGTCCCTGTGCAGGGCGCGCAGCCGTTGCGCGGGCGAGGGCCGCGGCGGTGTGTTCATCGGCCGGTGTCTCCTTCGGTGATCTCCTCAGCTCCTGGCCGCGGACGGGACGCGGGTGCGGGTGCGGGTGCGGGCGGCGCGGCGGGCGGGGCGAGGGGGAAGCGCGGCGCCCCGGACGGGACCGCGCACCGGCCACCGCCTGCGGGCGCGGAGGCCGGTGTTCGCCGGAGGCGTTTCCCCGGCGCGGGGGCGGGGTGCGGGCTGCGCGGGCCGGGGGGCGAACTGAGGTGCGGTGGCCGTGGCGCGGCGCCGGGCGCGCCGCGTTGCAGGCCGGGACGCGGCACGCCCGGCGCGACGCCCCACCCACCCGAGCACGAGCCGCACCACCCTGCTCGCGGCATGGCGCCGGACGCGCCCGGATACGAGCCGCGTCGCGGCGGCCGCGGCATGCCGTCGGGCCCGCCGCGTCGCGGACCGGAGCGCACGCCGTGCGGGCCAGGCCGCGGGGCGAGCCGCGGGCCCGGGCGCGGCGCGCGTGGTGCGGTGCCCGGCTGTGCTGCGCGCGGCGCGGCGCTCGACGCAGGTGCCCGTCCACCGGCGCGCCGCCCCCGCAGGCGAAGGGTCGGCGCGGCGGCTGGGGTGGACAACATCGGCTCCCTCGGGGCGCGTTGGGGCGGCGGCGCCGGCAGGAGGCATGCGGTGCCGACGCTTGCACCCTGCCCAGGACGGCTAAAGCGCGGCTTGTGGTGGTTGTGTGTGCGCGCTGTGCCGTCACGGCCGCGCCCCCCGGCTCTCCCCGTCCCGCCCGCCCGGCCTCCGCAGCGGCGGGCGGGCGGGACAGGGGGCCGGGGCGGGGCGGGCAGGGGCGGTGGCGTCCGATGTCAGGGGGTGCGGGCCCGCTAGCGTGGGTCATCGCCGTACGCCCGCACACCGAAGGCGCGTGCCGCCGGGCCGGGCGTGCTGCGCTGAGCGAGGGGCGGGGGCCGGATGCGTTTTCGGGTGCTGGGACCACTGGAGGTGCGCGCCGCGGGCGAGGGGCAGCAGGTGACGCCGCGTGCGGCCAAGCTCCGCAGCGTGCTGGCGACCCTGCTCGTGCGCTCCAACGAGGTCGTCTCGGTGGACACGCTCGTCGATGAGCTGTGGGGCGAGGAGCCGCCGCGCACCGCGATGACCACCCTGCAGGTCTACATCTCGCAGCTGCGCAAGCTGCTGCTGCGCGTGGAGCCGGAGTTCGGCCGGCGGGCGCTGCTGACCCGCGCCCCGGGCTATCTGCTGCAGGTGGACCCCGCCCAGCTGGACCTGGTCGTCTTCCAGGAGCTGCACGAGCGCGGGCGCGAGGCGCTGGACCGGGGCGAGCACGCGGCCGCCGCCGAGCTGCAGCGCCGGGCGCTGGCGCTGTGGCGCGGCCCGCTGCTGCCCGACACCGCGCACGGCGCCCTGCTGGCCACCGTGGCCGTGCGCCTGGACGAGGTGCGCATCGCCGCGCTGGAACAGCGGATGCGGGCGGAGCTGCAGCTGGGCCACCACAAGGAGCTGGTGGGGGAACTGCAGGCGCTGGCAGCGGAGTTGCCGCTGCACGAGGAGTTCCACGCCCACCTCATGGTGGCCCTGTACCGGGCCGGCCGGCAGGCGGAGGCGTTACGTGTGTTCAGCGGCCTGCGCCGCACCCTGGTCGAGGAGCTGGCCATCGAGCCGGGGCTGCGGCTGCAGCGCCTGCAGCACCGCATCCTGACCGGTGACCGGGGCCTGCTGCGCCCCGGCCCCCCGGGCCGTACCGCCGCCGCGGCGGGCCCGGCCCGCACCCCGGCCGCCACCGCTGCCGGGCGCGCGGCGCAGGGGCCCGCCGCGGCCGGCGGGCAGCTGCCCGCCACCGACCCCCGCTTCACCGGCCGGGCGGCGGAACTGGCAGAGATCGCCGCGTGGCTGGAGCGCGCCGGCGGCGGCTGCCTGCAGCTCACCGGGCCCGCCGGGGCGGGCAAGAGCGCGCTGGCCGTGGCCGCCGCCCACCGGGCCGCCGCGGCCTTCCCCGACGGGCGGGTGCTGGTGCGGCTGCGCGGCGACGACGGCCGGCCGCTGGATTTGACCCAGGTACTGGTCCAGCTGCGGGGCGCCTGCGGCGCGCCCGGCCCAGCTCCCCGCTCGGGCGAGGAACTGCGCGCGCAACTGCGGGAGTTGACGCACGACCGGCGGATGCTGCTGGTGGTGGACGACGTCGCCGAGGCCGCCCAGCTGCGGGCGCTGCTGCCGCTCGTGGGCCGGTGCGCGGTCCTGGCCACCTGCCGGGCGGCGCCGGACGGCCCCGAGGGCCCCGCCCTGGCGCTGGACGCGCTCGCCCCGCAGGACGCCCGCCGGCTGCTGGCCGGCGCCCGCCCGCCCGGCGACGGCCCGCCCGCCGGACCCACCGGGGCCGATGAGGGAGCCGACTGGGACGAACTGGCCGAGCTGTGCGGCCGCTTCCCCGGCCCGCTGCGCGCCCTGGCCGCCCACCTCGCCGCCCACCCCCACCAGTCCCCCGCCCAACTGGCCGCCCTGCTGCGCCCGGAGAGCACCCGCCTGCGGGAACTGCGCGCCCTGGACGAGGCCTGCCACCGGCAGCTGAGCGGGGTCTACGACGCGGCGCCCGAGGCCGACCTGCGCGCGGCCCGCCTGCTGAGCCTGCTGCCCGCCGGGCCGTTCACCGGCGAGGCGGCCGCCACCGCGCTGGGCGTCCGGCCCGAGGACGTCGGGCACACCCTGAACTCCCTGATCTCCGCGGGCCTGTTGGGGCCCGGCCCGGACGGCGGCGGCTACCTCTTCCCCGTCCTGACCCGGCTGCTGGCCGCCGAGCGGCGCACCGCCGAGGGGCCGAGCGCGGCCGTGCGCGCGGCGCTGGCCCGCCTGTGCGCGGCCGCCGTCCGGTCGCTGGCCGCGCAGCACACCGGGCGCGGCGCACACCTGCCCCCGCTGGACTGGTTCGCCCGCCGCCGCGACGCGCTGGTCACCCTGGCCGGCCAGGCCCACGCGGCGGGCCTGTGGGCCCAGACCGTCCAGCTGGCCGACGCCATGAGCGCCTTCGTGGAGATCTCGGCCGCCTGGGAGGCCTGGCAGCACACCCACACCCTGGCCCTGGACGCCGCCGGCCGGCTCGGCGACCGCGCGGCGACGGTGCGGATGCTGCGCTCGCTGGGCGATCTGGCCTGGCAGCGCCACCACCCGGCGGCCGCCCACGACTTCTACCAGCGCGCCCTGCGGGCCGCCGAGAGCGGCGAGGGCGCCCCCGAGCGCGGGCGCGTCCTTGCGGGCCTGGCCGACCTCCACCTGGAGGCCGGCGCCACCGGCACCGCCGCCCGCCTGGTCCTGCCCACCCTGCAGGACGCCCCCGAGGACACCCGCGGCTGCTACGAGGCCCGCCGTATCCTGGCCCTGCACGCGCTGCGGACCACCGGCGGCGCCGCGGCCCGCCCCCACTTCCAGCAGTGCCTGACGCTCGCGGGCGTGCTGGGCAACCGCCACCTGGAGGCCTACGCCCGGCGCTGGCTGGAGCGGCTGCGCGAGGACGGCGCCGGCCACCCGGCCTGGGCCGAGATCCGCCCGGGCATCTGGTGCGGGCGCACCGCGCCCCCGGCGGCGGCGCCGGCCGCCCGCGCGTGAGCGGGCGCGGTGTGCGGGGCCTGGCGTTGAACCCCCGCCTGCGCCCCGACGCCCGGCGCGGACGACGGGGGGCAAAGACAGGCCCTCACGGCGTGTCGTCGTACTCCAGGTCCAGGGGGAGTTCGCTGCGCCGGCGGATGCCCAGCTTGCGGTAGATCTTGGTCAGGTGCTGCTCGACGGTGCTGGTGGTCACGTACAGTCTCGCCGCGATCTCCCGGTTGGTGTGGCCGAACGCGGCCAGCGCCGCCACCCGCTGCTCGGGGCCGGTCAGCTGCCCCTCCCGCAGCGGGGGCCCGCCCAGGTGTTTGGCGGGCAGGCCGGTGCGGCCCGGCAGGATGCGCTCGCACAGCGCCTGCGCCCCGCAGTCGGCGGCCAGGTGCCAGGCCCGGCGGGCCAGCATCCCCGCCCGGCTGCCCTCCCCGGTCAGCTGCAGGGCGCCGGCCAGGTCGGCCAGGGCGCGGGCGTGCTCGAGGCGGTCGCCGCCGCGCCGCAGTTCCTCCAGGGCGCGGGCCAGCAGCCGGGGCCGTTCGGCGGCGGGCGCCAGGGCGGCGCGCAGCCGCAGGCCGGTGCCGTGGGGGCGGGCGTCGCGCCCGGTGGGCAGGGCCGCCTGGTCGGCGATGAGGCGGGCGGCGCGGGCGTGTTCGCCCAGGGCCAGCAGGGCGGCGGCGGCGTCGGTGCGCCAGGGGATGTGCCGTGGGTGGTCCAGGGCCCAGCGCCCGGCCAGCCGGCCGGCGTCCAGGAACTCCGCGAGGGCGGCGGCGGGGTGGTGGGTGGCCAGGTAGTAGTGGCCGCGGGCGCGCAGCGTCTCCAGGGCGTGGACGCTGTCGAACAGGGCGTCGGGCAGGGGCAGTTCGAGGCGGCGGGCCGCCTCCTCGTACTGGCCCGCGGCCGTGCAGGCGGTGATCTCGACGGCCAGCAGGGCGGGCAGCAGGAGCCCGCCGCGGTCCTCCACGGCGGCCATGGCCGCGGCGGCCGCCTGCCGGGCGCCGCGCAGGTCGCCCAGGCGCAGCAGGGCCTGGGCGTGCAGCAGCCCCAGGGCGGCGAACCAGCCCGGGGCGCGGCCGCGGTCCGCCTCGGCCTGCAGTTTCTGGCACCACACCACGGCCTGGGCGCCGTGCCCGGCGTGCAGGAGGCTGCGGATCTCGCGCAGGACGAGGTCGAACGTGGCGTGGGTGAGCGGGGTGTCCTTCAGGACGCGTTCGACGGCCGTCTCGTCCTCGCCGGCGGGGGCGGCCGGCCACAGGGCGGCCGTGGCCGCGCGCAGTTCGGCGCGCCCGCCGGACGGCGCGCCCGGGGCTGCGGGGGCGGGGGCGGGGGGCGGGGCGAGCAGGCCGCGCAGCGGGTCCTCGCCCCGCTCGCCCGCCGTGCGCCGGCGGGCGGCGTGTTCCAGGGCCGCCCCGGCCTGCTCGATGCGGCCCTGAGTGAGCAGGAGACGGCCCAGCAGGGCGGCCGGGCCCTGGCCCAACTCGCCCCGGTTCAGGGCCTGCAGGGGTTCGGTGAGCAGTTCCTCGGCCCGGGCGGGGTCGGTGCGCCGGATGACGGCGGCGAGCTGCAGCGTCAGGGGCCACCGTGCGGCACCGGGCGGGCTCAGGCGCGCGGCCAGGCGCAGGCAGTCGACGGCCGTGGCGCTGTCGTCCTCCAGCAGGGCCTGGCGGGCGGCCTCGGCCAGGACCGGCGGCGCCCAGAGGGCCGCACCGGGTGAGGCGGGCGCCCCGGGTGAGGCGGGCGTCGCGGGTGTTGGGGGGTGGTGGCCGGGGGCGTGGGCCAGCAGCAGGCGGCGGGCGGTGGCGGCCGCTCCGGCCCCGCCCGCGTGGAGCGTGCGCGCGGCCCGTACGTACAGGGCGGCGAGTTCGCCCGGGGCGGGGCCGGCCAGGAGGGAGGCGGCGACGGCCGGGTGCCGCAGCCGCCAGCCCGTCACCAGCCCCACCGCGTCCAGGATGTCGCGGGCGTGCGCGGCCGTGCGCGGGGTGATGCCGGCCACCGCGGCGACGCGTTCGGCGCTCGCGTCCTGCCCCAGCACCGCCAGGGCCTCGGCGAGGCGGCCGGCCGCCTCGCCGCTGCGCCGCAGGCAGGCGGCGACCGCCTGCAGGAAGGGGCCGCCCGGGGCCGGGCGCGGCTCCTGCCCGGCGCCCGGCGGCGGCTCCTCGGCCCGCAGGGCCCGGCATAGCAGCGGGTTGCCGCCGGTGAGGGCGTACAGGCGGGCGGGGGGCAGGTCGCCGCCCGGGCCGTCGTCCGTCCGGGCGGCGCGGGCGGCCGCGCCGGGGCTCAGGCGGCCCACCCGCACGCGGCGGAAGTCCTCGTGGCGCAGGAACGGCCCCGTCGGCGCGGGCGGGTGGGGCGGGCGCACGCCCAGGACCTGGCCCAGGGCGAGCAGCACCGGTACGCCCCGCAGGCTGTGGCTCAGGTGCGCCAGGTGGCCCAGCGAGTACGAATCGCAGTCCTGCAGGTCGTCCACGCACACCACGACCGGCGCCCGGGCGGCCAGCGCGCGCACCGCGGCGCCCCACTGGGCCGGCGAGCAGCCGGGGTGCGTGAGGGTGCCGGCGGGCAGGGTGTGCAGGAGGCGGCGCAGGACGGCGCCGGGCGGCGCGGGGCGGGGCGGTGGCCCGTCGGGGGCCGCCTCGCCGTGCAGGACGTACGCCCCGTGGTCGGCGGCGTGCCGGGTCAGGCGGCGCAGCAGGTGCGTGGTGCCGCAGCCGGCCGCGCCCTCGACGAGCACGACCGCCGGCTCGCCGGCCGCGCAGTGCTGCCAGGCCTCCTGCAGCCGGTCCCACTCCGCCTCACGTTCGAGAAACAGCATCCCGCCTCCCCCACCTGTGCTGTCAGTTTCGGGGGACGGGGGCGCTCATGGGCGCCGCGGCGGCGGTCACAAGCTGCGCGGCAGCAACTTCCCGGCCACCGGGCCCAAAAGAGAGCACGCAAGGAGAACAACGGAGGGGGCGGGCGGGGTCAGTCGGGGGCCATGGGCAGCACGGCGGTGGCGCTGAGGCCGCCCGAGGCCGCCCGGCCCAGGCTGAGCCGGCCGCCGGAGGCGGTGAGCAGGGACGCGGCGATGGACAGGCCCAGGCCGGTGCCCATCCGGCCGGCGGCGGTGGCGCCGCGCCAGAAGGGGCTGCCGGCGCGGGCGATCTCCTCGCCCGTCATGCCCGGCCCCTCGTCCGTGACGGCGACGTGCACGCGGCGCCCGGTGACGTGCACGGTGCAGGTGACGGTGGTGCCGGGCGGGCCGGCCTGCAGCGCGTTGTCGAGCAGGACGTCCAGGGTGTGTTCCAGGGCGCCGTGCACCTGCAGGGCGGTGGCGGCGGTCCCGCCCAGGTCCAGGCCCACGCCCCGGGCGTCGGCGACCACGCTCCAGGCCTCCAGGCGGGCGGCGGCGACGTCCAGGACCTCCACCGGCTCGGGGGCGGGGTCGGGGTGGCGGGCCGCGCCCCAGGCCAGGATCTGGCTCAGCAGGGCGGCCAGGCGCTCCACCTCGCCCAGCACGGCGGGCAGTTCGGCGATGTCGGGCCGCTGGTCCTGCAGCATCTGCAGGCGCAGCCGGATCGAGGCCAGCGGGCCGCGCACCTGGTGGGCGGCGGCCGAGGCGAGGTCGTAGGCGACGGCGGTCACCGGCGCTGCCCCGCACCGCGTGCCGCCGCCGGGGGCCGGGCCGGCGAGGCGGGCGGGTGCCCGGGCGCGCCGGGCCGGGCGGGCCGCGGGGCGCGGGCCCCGCGCGGTGCGTCGTCGTCGACGGCCCCTACGTTCATCGCGCTCACGCCCCTCAGGAGGAATCCGTACGTGGCACCGGAGGCCTGTGCGGTCCGCGCCCGGGCGCCTGGGCGCCTGCCTCCCGCCGGCCGCGGGAGCGGGCCGCGCTGCTGCCGGGTGTGGGTGCACCGGGCGGCCTGCCGCGGCCGCTGGTCAAGGCTCCGGCCGGGGGAACCGGGGTGGTGGTGCCCGGGTCGGGTGCTGCTGCCAGCATCGGCGGTGCTGTGCCAGCGCAGGTGCACGGCTGTGTCAGGTGCGGTGCACCGGTGCGGCAACTCTGCGCAGCGCTGGAGCGGCCCGGCGCCCCGGGGCGCTGCCCGAACCCGTGCCCGCAATTGAACGTTCTCTGCGGCTGCTTGAGGATTTCCTGTCGGTGCGATGACCGGGAGCTGGCACGGCGTTTCTTACGGTGGCCGACGTCCCGTAACCGTCTTTGAGGTCCGTTTCGCTGGGGAGGCGAGCCATGATCCAGGCGTCGGCCGACATGCTCAGCGCCCGCGCGCTGCCGGGCCGGGAGGGCTTCTCGCCCGGGCTGGGCCCCGCGGTCGGGGCCGCGGGGGCGGCGGATCAGCTCTGGCGCGTCCTGATCGTGGACGCGTGCGCCGAGGACGCCCAGCCGCTGGCCGAGGCCCTGCGCCGGCACGGCCACCACGTGGAGCAGGCGCGCGACGGCGGGGCCGCGCTGGAGGCCTGCGGCGCGCTCGACATCGATGTGGTGCTGCTCGACCTCGACCTGCCCGACGTGGACGGGCTGCAGCTGTGCCGGCTGCTGCGGGCCTCGGGGCGCACCGCGGTCCTGGCGCTGACCGCCCGCGGCGGGGAACTGGACGTGGTCCTTGGCCTGCGGGCCGGCGCCGACGACTACCTGGTCAAGTCCTGCGGGCTGCGCGAGTTGCTGGCCCGGATGGAGGCGGTGATGCGCCGCATGCGGCCCCGCCCGCTCTCCCCCGTCCTGTCGATCGGCGCGCTGCGCATCGACGCGGCGCTGCGGGAGGTGCGCCTGGGCGGGCGCAGCATCGCCGTGACCCGCAAGGAGTTCGACCTGCTGCACCTGCTGGCCGCCCGGCCGGAGGCGGTCATCACGCGGGATCAGCTGATGCGGGAGGTGTGGGCGGGCTCCTGGTCCCGGCGCACCATCGACACCCATGTGAGCAGCCTGCGCGCCAAGCTCGGCTCGCGCGACTGGATCGTCACGGTGCACGGGGTGGGCTTCCGGATCGGCCAGGGCTGAGGGCCCCTCCGGCGAAGGAGGGGCGGGCGGGCTCACCGCTTCTTGCGGGAGTTCATGTACCAGGCGGCGGCGACGGCGAGGACGACGAGAACGATGAGGATCTTCATGGTCTTCGGCTCCCCGCGATCGCCCGGGACATGCCTGCCGCGCTCCGCAAGGTCCTTGTGAGGGTGTTTTGTCCTTCGGGTGCCCGGGCACCCGGGGCCCGCACGTCGCGGCGCGCCTCCCCGCCGGTCCTTTTTTCCGGTGGTGAGGCGCTCCGCTCGTGTGGAGGGTAGGGACAGGCACCAAGGAGGCGGCAGATGAAGGACACCCCCGGCGAGCAGGGCCCGCAGGACCCCACCACCAGGGGAGCGCGGCCGGAGTTTCCCCAGCAGGAGCAGGAACCGCCGGGCTGGAGCGGCCCCATGGACCCGCCGCCCGACCACGGCGAGGACTCCTACCGCGGCTCCGGGCTGCTGCCCGGGCGGGCCGCGGTGATCACCGGCGGTGATTCCGGCATCGGGCGGGCGGTGGCCATCGCGCTGGCCCGCGAGGGCGCGGACGTGCTGTTCACCCATCTGCCGTCCGAGGCCGACGAGGCGCGGGAGACCGCCCGCTGGGTGCGCGAGGCCGGGCGCCGGGCGATCGCGGTGTCCTGCGACATCCGCGAGGAGGAGCAGTGCCGGGCGCTGGTGGAGCGTGCGGTGGCCGAGTTCGGGCGGATCGACCTGCTGGTCAACAACGCCGCCTACCAGATGGCCCAGCCCAAGGGCATCCAGGACATCTCCACCGAGCAGTTCGACCGGGTGATGCGCACCAACCTGTACGGCATGTTCTGGCTGTGCAAGATGGCGGTGCCGCACATGCCGCGCGGCGGCTCGATCATCAACACCACGTCGGTGCAGGCCTACAAGCCCAGCCCGCAGCTGCTGGACTACGCCATGACCAAGGGCGCCATCGTCACCTTCACCCAGGGGCTGGCGCAGATGCTGGTGGAGCGCGGGATCCGGGTCAACGCGGTCGCGCCGGGCCCGGTGTGGACGCCGCTGATCCCCGCGACGCTGCCCGACACCGCGGAGTTCGGCGCGCAGGCGCCGATGGGCCGTCCCGCGCAGCCCGCGGAGATGGCGCCGTCCTATGTCTTCCTCGCCTCGGAGCACGCCAGTTTCATCACGGCCGGGATCGTGAACGCCACGGGCGGCACGCCGCTGCCCTGAGCCGGCCGCGCCGCGGCCCCGCGCCCCGTCTCCCGCGTTCCCCAGGAGGAAGACCGATGATCGACAGCACGCTGCCCCTGCTGGTCCAGGGCTACGCCTGGCTGCCCGACCTGAGCCGGCGCTCCGGCGGCGAGGTGGTGCGCGCCCGGCTGATGGGCAGGCCCGCCATCGCCCTGCGCGGCCCCCAGGCGGTGGCCTTCTTCTACGACGAGGAGCACGTGCGGCGCCGCTCGGCGCTGCCCGAGCCGGTGCTCAGCACGCTCTTCGGCCACGGCGCGGTGCACACGCTGGACGGTGAACAGCACCGGGTGCGCAAGGCGTTGTTCCTGTCCCTGCTCAAGGACGGGCCCGGGATCGAGGCGCTGGCGCAGCGGGTCGCCCAGGAGTGGGACCAGGCCCGCAAGGAGTGGGCCGAGTTGCCCCAGGTCACCTTGTTCGACGAGGTGAGCGTGGTGCTGACCCGGGCGGTGTGCCGGTGGGCCGGGATCCCCTGGGCGGACCGGCCCGGTGACGGGGCGCGGCAGATGGCGCGGGATCTGGTGGCGATGGTCGACGGGTTCGCCACCGCGGGGCCGCGCCATGTGCGCGCCCGGCGGGCCCGGGCCCGCCAGGAGCGGGCCCTTGCCCGGCTGGTGGAGCAGACCCGGGCCGAGCCGCAGCGGACGGGAACGCCCGGCGACGCCGTGCACGCCGTGGCCGCCCACCGGGACGCCGGGGGCCGCCCGCTCGATCCGCGGACGGCGGCCGTCGAGCTCTTGAACATCATCCGGCCCACGGTCGCGGTGACCTGGTTCACCGTCTTCGGCGCCCACGCCCTGCACCGCCACCCGCGGTTGCGGGAGCCGCTCGGGCGGGACGCGGCGGGCTACGGGCGGGCCTTCGCCCAGGAGGTGCGCCGCTTCTACCCCTTCGCGCCGTTCGTGGCGGGCCTGGCGCCCAAGGACACCGCGTGGCGCGGGGAGCCGATCGCCGCGGGCACGCTGGTCCTGCTCGACCTGTACGGGCAGAACCACGATCCGGCGCTGTGGCCCGCCCCGTACGCGTTCGACCCCGCGCGGTTCACCGGCGGCGAGCCCGGCCGGGACGACCTGGTGCCGCAGGGCGGCGGCGCGGCGGCCGCGGGGCACCGCTGCCCGGGCGAGGACGTCACCCTGGCCGTTTTGAGCGTCCTGCTGCCCCGGCTGGCCCGTCTGGAGTACCGGGTGCCCGAGCAGGACCTGCGCATCCCGCTGCACCGGATGCCCACCCGGCCGCGCAGCGGCTTCGTCCTCACCACGAACGGGCGGGAGCAGGAGGCCTGACGGACCTCTCCTCCCGGCACGGCCCGGCACGACTCGGCACGGCCCGGCACGACTCGGCACGACTCGGCACGACTCGGCATTTCGAGCGATCAAGGAGCACCACCATGCAGGAGCACCACCGCAGCGACGCCCGCCCGCACGCCCCCGCCCAGAGCGCGGCCGATGAGGTGCTGGAGGAGGTGGCGGAGGCCGAGGAGCGGCCGGTGCCCGACGCGGAGCGCGAGCGGGCCAAGGACGGCGAGGCCGGTGACACCCTCACGCCCAGCCCGGCCGCCCAGGAGGACATCCACCAGGACGAGGGGGGCGGGAACCGGAACTGAGAGCCCGCGGCGCGGTCAGCGGCTGGGCGGCCGCCACTCGATCATGAGGATGGTGGCGTCGTCGCGCAGCCGGTCGCTCTGCGCGTCCAGGACCGAGTGGATGAGCCGGCGCAGGGTCTCCGCCGCCACCTCCCCGGCACTGGAGGCGCGGGTGACGAAGTCGGCGAACCGCTCCAGGCCGAACTCCGTGCCGTCCGGGAGGCGGGCCTCGGTCATGCCGTCGGTGTAGAGCAGGACGCGGTCGCCGGGTTCCAGGACCCTCTCGTGCACCTGGCGCTCGCCGCTGCGGAAGTCGGCGGAGAAGCCCATGGGTGGGTCGGGCTCGCCTTCCAGGGCGCCCTCGACGAGCCGGTTGCCGCGGATCAGCAGGGGCGGGGGGTGCCCGCAGTTGCTCCAGCGCAGCGCCCCGCTGGTGAGGTCCAGGCGGGTGAGCACACCCGTGCAGAACTGATCGGGCAGCCACTCCTCCAGCGCCGTGTCCACCGCGGCCATGAGTTCGGGCAGGTCCGCGCCGGTGCGCCGGCCGTTGCGGCAGGCGGCCAGGGCGACCGCCGTGGTGAGGCCGGAGAGCAGGTTGTGGCCCATCGCGTCGACGATGGTGGCGTGCAGGTCCGTCCGGGTGAGGCAGTGGTCGAAGGCGTCGCCGCCGATCTCGTAGGCGGGTTCGAGGACGGCGGTGGAGACCACGCGGGTGTTGCCGATGGTCCGCGGCGGCAGGAAGGCCCGCAGCATCTCCGCGGGCAGGCGCATGGGCTCGGCGCGGGTGCGCTGGACGAGGTTGTCCTTGTACGCGCGCTTGGAGGTGATCATCATCGCGAGCAGGGCGGCCAGCGCCTTGCCGCGGCGCAGCAGGGCGGCGTCCAGGAAGGGGGCGTGGACGGCGACCACGCCGAGCCGTTCGGCGCCGTCCAGCAGGGGCAGCCAGGCGGTCATGCCGCCGATGGGGGATTCCTCCACGCGCAGGGAGAGGGTGCGGTAGGCCCAGCCGGCCAGTGAGCCGTCCATGGCCGGCTCCGGGCCCTCCTCCTCGCTCAGCGGGATCAGACGGCGCTGCTGGATGTCGGCGAGGTAGACCACCGCCTGGGGCACGTCCAGGGCCGTCGCGCACCGGCCGACCGCGGTGACCAGGTCCAGCACGGCGTTGTCGGGGTCCGCGAGGAACTCCTCGAGCCCGCTGGGCTGCGATGACGGCACGTCTTCCTCCCTGTCCGCGGCGGGGCGGCGCGACACCAGCAGTCTCACACCGCCCCGCCGGGCCCGCCCGGCCGCCCGCCGCGGGGGCGGGCACGGTGCTCCTGTCCGCCGGTGGCGCGGGCCGCGTCCGTGTCGCCGATCGGACGCGGGTGGTCCACGGTGATCAGTACGAGTTGTCCTGCCCTGCGCGGGTACCTGCACCCCCAGCCCCGGCACAGCCCCCGCCGCAAGGGCGGGGACAGCTTCGGGGCCCAGCGGTCGAGAGGAGACAGCGATGAGTGAGCAGGTACCGGCCTCCCCCGGCGCGGACGGCAGCACGCCCGTCCCCAGGGACCCGCCCGACCAGCAGGCCGACGGCACCCAGGACCCCTGGGAGCCGGCGCAGCACACCGGCGACGGCGCCGGCGGGGATGAGGACGTGCCCGACACCGACGAGGCCGGAACGGGCCGGCGCGGTGCCTCCGGCACGGCGGAGGAGGCGGACGCCCCCTCCCAGGAGCCGGTTCCGGAGGAGCCCTCGGGGTGACGCCGGCGACCCCGGCCTTCGGGCCCGGTCTTCGGCCCGACGTGAACGACGCGATGGAAAGGAACGACGGTGAGCGGTGCGGGAGAACCCTCGGCGCAGGTCACGGTGGAACTGAGCGGTGCGGCGGACGACGCGGGCGGCGTCTTCTCGGTGCTGGGGGCGGCGTTCGCCTCCGACCGGGAGGCGAGTGCGGCGCCGCGGCCCGGCCCGGCCGACGGGCCGACCGTGTGGAGCGGCGTCTTCGACACCGCCCGCCCGGCGGGCGGCGGGCCGGGCGGGGCGCCCGCGCTGAGCGGCCCGGTGACCGCCGCCGTGCAGGGCGGCTATGTGGCGGTCGACCAGATCGTCACGGTGCTCTCGGCGGCCTTCGCCGTCGCCGAGGAGGGCTCCGCCTCGGGCGACCAGGAAAAGGATGTGACCTTGCGCCTGGAGAGCCGGTGAGAGCCTGTCTTTGACCCCCCGTCGTCCGTGCGGAGCGCGGGCGCAGCGGCGTCCGGTGCGAGCGTGTGTGCCGGGCGCCGGGGCGCAGGCGGGGGTTCAAAGACAGGCTCCGAGGTGAGGCCGCGGGCCCGGCCGGTGCGGGCGGCCGGGCCCGCGGCAGCGGCGCTCAGGAGCGGCGGTCGCCCGGGATGCGCTCCAGCAGGCCGCGCAGGTCGTCGGCGTGCTCCTCCTCCTGGGCGAGGATCTCCTCGAAGAGGCGGCGGGTGGTGGGGTCGCCCTCCCCCAGCCACTGGGCGATCTCGGTGTAGGCGGCCACGGCGACGCGTTCGGCGACCAGGTCCTCCTTGATCATCTCGATCAGGCCGGTGCTGGCGTCGTACTCCGCGTGGGCGCGGGAGGTGAGCGTGTCGGGATTGAAGTCCGGCTCGCCGCCCAGCTGCACGATCCGCTGCGCCAGCTTGTCGGCGTGCTCCTGCTCCTCCTGAGCGTGCTCCAGGAACTCCGCGGCCACCGGCTCGGAGTAGAGGCCGGAGGCGGTGTAGTAGTGCCGCTTGTAGCGCAGCGTGCAGACGATCTCCGTGGCGAGGGCCTCGTTGAGCACGCCGAGGACGCGCTCCAGGTCCGCCCCGTAGGCGTCGGTCACCGGGCCCTTCTCGATCTGCTGGCGGGCCCGCTCGCGGATGGTCTTGATGTCGGTCAGGAACTCGGCCATGACAACTGCTCTCTTCTGGGTGCACGAGACAGCGGGCGGACCGTCCGGCGCCCCGCTGACCTTGAACGTACCCATTTCGCCACATTCATCCCGTGGGGGCGTTCCGGCGCGCGGCGCGGACGGGCGGCCCTCCCAAGGGGCGTCGGGTGGGCGCCGCGGAGCCGCTGCCGCGCCGGGGGCCGCCGCGCTCCAGAGCCCCTCCGGCGCAGGAGCGCTCCCGCCGGGCCCCGCGTTCTGATCTGCCGGGCGGGTCCGTACAGCTGGTGGCCCATCGCCGCGCCGCCGTCCACCGGCAGGACGGCGCCGGTGAGGTATCCGGCCTGGGGCGAGGCGAGGCGAGGAAGGCGATGGCGGCGGCGGTCTCCTCGGGGGCGGCCGGGCGGCCCAGCGGGATCTGGGCGAGCATGCCCGCGCGCTGCTCGTCGCTGCGGGTGTGGAGCATGCCGGTGCCGGTGAGGCCGGGCATGACGACGTCGAAGGTGATGTTGCGCGAGCCCAGTTCGCGGGCCAACGACGCCTTCGTGCGGAGGTTCCCCCACGCGCCGGGCGCCGCGCCCGCCGGACATCTGAAGCCCCGCCGCCGGGAGGGGTCAGGGGGTGGTGGTGCGCAGGAAGGCCTGCACGCCGCGGGAGACGCCGTCGTCGCTCAGCAGGTCGTTGTGGGCCAGGCAGCCCGCCGCGTGGTTGGCCGCCCCCGTCAGCGCGACGCTGGCGTCGGGGTTGATGACCTCGTCGCAGTTCGACCCCCACGTCGCGTACGCCACCGGGCCCGGGGTCTCGTCGCCCGCGGCGAGCCGGTCGGTGACGTAGGAGCCCGGGGTCATGTCCCGGCACGCCTGCGACCACGCGGCGCAGGCCCAGGCGGTCAGGGTGCCGTGGTTGGGCCCGGCCAGGGACGCCCAGTGGGCGACGGCGGGCGCGCCGCCGCCGTACTTCACGTACCAGCGGGTGACGAGGCTGCCGAAGGAGTGCGCCACCAGGTCGACGCGGTCGGCGCCGGTGCGGGCGCGCACCTGGGCGACGTAGGCGGCCAGTTGGCCCGCGAGGACCTCGTTGACGGAGCGGCTGGTGTCGTAGCCCCAGGAGAAGAGTTCACTCTCGTCGTATCCGGCGGCGGTGAGGTCCTGGCGCAGCGAGCCCCATACGCCGGGGTCGGCGTTGTAGCCGTGCACGAAGACGACCGGCCGGTGCGCGGCAGCCGGGGCTGGGGCCGGTGCGGCCGGGGCGGGCGCCGCGAGCGCCAGGACGGCCGACGCGCCCAGGCAGGCCAGCAGGTGCCCGGCGCGGCGGGCCGTCCGGCGGGCCCTGGCGGGCATCGGCATGGGGCCTCCTCGGGGGCGGACGCGGCGGTGCCGTCACCCGCGGGCGGGCGGGTGCAGGGGTGATTGTGGGGGCGGGCGGCGCAGATGAGAAGAGGCCGGTACCCGGCTCGAGGAACGCGGCGCGCGTGCGTGCCGGACGGCGCCCGCCCGGCCGGGGATGGCACCGGCGCTCAGCCGGGGCCGCTCAGCGCGCTCGCGCAGCGGGCGCAGTAGCGGGCGTCGCCCTCGGTGGCCAGGCGGCCGCACCGCGGGCAGACCCGCTCCAGCAGACAGGCCGGTTCGCCGGCGCCGTCGGGGCCGGTGGCCCCGGGGCGGCGGTGGACGGTGGTGCAGGTCAGCCCCCGCTCCCCCGCGCGCAGGCTGTACGGGGTGTGGGCGGGCAGCCAGGCCAGGGCGCCCGGGGCGAGGGCCGACACCGCACCGGTCAGGCGGAGTTCGCCGCCGCCGGCCAGCACGGTGAGCAGGACCCCGTGGGCGGCCTCGGCGGGCTCACCGAGATCCGCGCCGGGCGCCAGGCGCACGACCGAGGCATCCAGATCACGCCCGCCACCGGCCGCCAGCGACCAGACGAGACTGATCCGCCCGGGCCGCTCGGCAAGGGTCTGCTCCGGCCCGGCGAACACGGGCTCGGCGGGACCGGGCCCCGCACCCACGGAGGCGGCGGACGCCGGGACGGCAGGCCCGGGAGCGGCACACGCCGGGCCAGCAGGCACTGGGATGGCAGGCCTCGGGGCGACAGGCTCCGGGGCGGCGCACGCCGGGCCAGCAGGCGCTGGGGCGACAGGCACCGGACCGACGGGCACCGGACCGGCAGGCGCTAGGGCGACAGGCCCCGGACCGACGGGCACCGGACCGGCAGGCGCTGGGGCGACAGGCCCCGGACCGGCGGGCACCGAAGCGGCAGGCCCCGGGACGACAGGCTCAGCAGCGGCACACGCCGGGCCACCAGACGTCGGGGCAGCACCCTCCGGGGCGGCGGCCGTCGGCCACTTGGATGCCGCACCGGCGGACGCCGGGGCAGCACGCTCCGGGGCGGGGCGGGCCTCGTCGGAGGTGGCCGGGTCGTTCATGGCGCGGGGCTCCTCGGCGGTCGCGGGGGCGGGGCGGGCGCTCTCGTCCAGTGTGCGCCCGCCCAGGGGGGCGGGTGGGCCGGATCGGTGCCGTGCGCGGAAGCGGCCAATCCGGTCAAAGGCGCCCGGACCAGGCCCGAGTGAGCCTCGAGCCGCCCCTGCTGGACTGCGGCTGGCACCGCACGTCCAGCGGCGGCCGCGCGCCTTATCAGGGGGCGCGGCGGCCCGGCGGGTGCCCCGTTCGCATTCCCGTACGTACTTATTGAGGAGGGCCACCATGGTCACCCGACGCCGTCTGCTCGGCACCGGACTCGCCGCCGCGGGCGTAGGGCTCACCGGGGCGTCATTCACTCCCCTGCTTGCCGTGGATCCCGCCAAGGCCAGCCCGTCCACAGCGGCCACCCCCGACCAGTTCGCCGTTGCCATGCCCAGAATGCCGGTGCTCAGACCCACCTTCCGCACCAAGACCACCGATCACTACGACGTCACCATGCGCCCGGTCCGCAAGGAGATCCTGCCCGGCATCCAGACCGACCTGCTGACCTACGACGGGAACTTCCCCGGCGCGACCATCAAGGCGCGCTCCGGCCGCCAGGTGGTCGTGCGTCAGCACAACGGGCTCGACGTGGCCACCTCCGTCCACCTGCACGGCGCCTCGGTGACGCAGACCAACGACGGTGACCCGATGGACACCCTCGCCCCGGGCGAGGAGCGGCTCTACACCTATCCCAACAAGCAGCCGCACGCCTCGCTCTGGTACCACGACCACGCCCACCACCGCGAGGCGGAGAACGTCTACCGCGGGATGCACGGCAGCTACCTGCTCTCCGACAGCATCGAGGACCGGCTGCCGCTGCCCAAGGGCGAGTACGACGTGGAGATCGGCATCCGCGACGCGCACTTCGATGCGGCGGGCCAGCTCGTCTACATCATGGACGACCTGCAGCGCACCACGCTGCTGACCAACGGCGTGCCCTACCCCTACTTCAAGGTCGCCGCCCGCAAGTACCGGCTGCGCTTCGCCAACATGGCCAACCAGCGTTTCCTGGGCCTGCAGCTGGCGGACGGCAGCGACATCATCCAGATCGGGTCGGACGGCGGGCTGCTGCCGCGCCCGCACACCACCAAGTCGTTCGTGCTCACCCCGGGCGAGCGCGCCGACGTCGTCATCGACTTCTCGCGCTACGCGGTGGGCGACACGGTGGTGCTGGAGAACAACGTCATCTTCAACGGCACCGCGGAGCAGGTCGGGCGGGTGATGCGCTTCGACGTGGTGCGCACCGCCGAGGACCCCAGTTCCGTGCCCGCGGTGCTGCGCACGCTGCCGCCGCTGCCCACGCCCACCAACGAGCGCTCCATCAACATGCACATGGAGGAGGGCGTCGAGCACCCCAAGGCCTATCTGGACGGCAAGGTCTACGACGGCTCGCGGGTGGACTCCAGCATCCGCTTCGGCGCCAGTGAGATCTGGTCGATCACCAACACCAACACCCGGGTGCCGCACAACTTCCACATGCACCTGGTGCAGTTCCGCGTCATCGAGCGCGGCGGGAAGCCGCCGGCGCCCGGCGAGTCGGGGCTCAAGGACACGGTGATGGTCCTGGCGGGCGAGACGGTCAAGGTGCAGGCGACCTTCGACACCTACCGGGGCTCCTACCCCTACCACTGCCACATGCTCGACCACTCGGCCATGGGCATGATGGCCACCATGAAGATCAGCTGAACCCCGCCCGGTGCGGGCCCCCGGCCGCCGGGGGCCCGCGCCGGGTCCGGCCGGGCGGCTAGCCGAACTGGCCCACCCGGTAGTCCCCGGCGGGCTGTTCGACCAGGACGTTCAGGCGGTTGAAGGCGTTGATGACGGCGATGATGGACAGCAGGCCGGCCAGCTGGTCCTCGTCGTAGTGCTTGGCCGCGTCCGCCCAGGCCGCGTCGCTGACGCCGCCGGCCGCGTCGGCGATGCGGGTGCCCTGCTCGGTCAGCTCCAGCGCGGCGCGCTCGGCCTCGGTGAAGACGGTGGCCTCGCGCCAGGCCGCGACCAGGTGGAGGCGGACGGCGTTCTCCCCGGCGTGCGCGGCCTCCTTGGTGTGCATGTCCACGCAGAAGCCGCAGCCGTTGATCTGGCTGGCGCGCAGCCGGACCAGTTCCGCGGTGGCCGCCGGCAGGGACGTGCCCGCGGCCACCTTGCCCGCCGCGGCCAGGTGCTTCAGGAACTTGGCCGAGACGGGGTTGTCGAAAAGGTTCAAGCGAGCGTCCATGTCGGGCTCCTCTGCCGTGCTGGTGGTTACACCACTGAAGACGACATAGCCCGCCAAGATGTGACAGCACCCCATCTGACCTGCCTTGTCCGGCTCCCGGCCGGGGCGGGCCGGGGGCGGCTCAGCCGGTGGTCCAGGGGCGCAGCTTCTCGGGGTTGCGCACCGCCCACAGGTGCTTGATCCGCTCGCCGGCGAAGTCGAAGGCAAGCACCGAGACGGTGACGCCGTCCTGCTGGACGATGAGGCCGGGCTCGCCGTTGACGGTGCGCTCCAGGATGCGCAGGCCGGGCACCTTGCCGGTGATGGTGACCAGGTAGCGGGCGATCTGCTCGCCGCCTCCGGTGGGGGGCGCGGCGTTGACCAGGCCGCCGCCGTCGGCCAGGCCGGTGGCGTCGGGGTCGAGCAGGCCGATCAGGGCGGCGATGTCCTTGGCCTCCCAGGCCTGCTTGAAGTTCCTGACGATGTCGGCGCGCTGGGCGGTGGCGGTGGCGGGGGCCTGCTGGGCGCTGCGGATGCGGCGGCGGGCGGAGGAGGCCAGCTGGCGGCAGGCGGCCGGGCTGCGGCCGACGCTTTCGGCCACTTCGGCGAAGGAGTAGCGAAAGACGTCGTGGAGGATGAACGCGACGCGTTCGGCCGGGGTCATCGAGTCCAGGACTACGAGGAAGGCCATGTTGACCGACTCGTCCAGGGTGATGCGGTCGGCCGGGTCGGCGGCGGCGCCGGTGCGCCCGCCCACCCACTCCGAGTGGTCGGGCAGCGGCTCGGGGATCCACTCGCCCACATAGCGTTCGCGCCGGGCGCGGGCCGAGCCGAGCAGATCCAGGCAGATGCGGCTGGCCACGGTCGTCAGCCAGCCGCCGGGCGAGGCGACGGCCTCGCGCTGGGCGCGGGTCATGGCGTACCAGCGGGCGTAGGCCTCCTGCACGACGTCCTCGGCGTCGGCCAGGGAGCCGAGGAACCGGTACGCGAGGTTGATCAGCTGACGCCGCTCGCTCAGGACCGCGCTCAGTGCGGGGTCGAGCCGGTCGTCTTCTGGCTCGGTCTGCGTCCTCATCGCTCGGGTGCTCCCTTTGCTCCCTTGGCCGAAACTGCTGTCATCGGTACGACGAGACAGCCCCCGCGAATGTGAGGCCGGCCTGCCCGCTTCGTGGCGCTGTGCCCCGGGTGGGGCGGGAGGGTGCGTCCCCTTCTGTCGGGATTCCAGCGCTCTCCTAGGCGTATCCCATAGTCATGTGACATGAGCAAACACAAAGCCATCGTGGAGCGGTACCGCGACGGGGTCCTCAGCGGCGACCACGAGCTGGTCCTGTCCCTGGTGACCGACGACGTCGTGTGGGAGAGCCTGGGCCAGACCCGGGTGCAGGGCAAGGAGGCCCTGCGGGGCATCGTGGAGAACAAGGAGGGCCAGGCCGCCAAGGACGTCGTGCAGCGGCCGACCATCACCGTCGACCGGCTGATCGAGGAGGGGGACACGGTGGTGGCCACCGGCCGCGCCGCGCTCGCCCTGCCGGGCGGCGCGAAGGCGGAGTTCCTCTTCTGCGACGTGTTCACCTTCGCCGGGGAGGCGATCAGCCACCTGGAGAGCTACAAGGTGCCCCTGGGCGGGCCGCCGCGCGGCTAGCGCCGTGCGCCCGCGGCCCCGGCGTGCCGCCGGGGCCGCGGGCCGGGGCCGCGCATGGCCGGAATGTGCCGGTGCGCGCGGCGGGTCAGCCGGCCGTCCAGGGGCGCAGCTTCTCGGGGTTGCGCACCGCCCAGATGTGCGTGATCCGGTCGCCGGTGAAGTCGAAGGCCAGGACCGAGACGGTGACGCCGTCCTGCTGGGCCACCAGGCCGGGCTGGCCGTTGACGGTGCGCTCCAGGAGCGTGAGGTCCGGTGCCCGGCCGGCGACGTCGGCGAAGACGCGGGCGATCTGCTCGCCGCCGGTGACGGGCTGCAGCTGGGCGCTGACCAGGCCGCCGCCGTCGGCGATGGTCGTGGCGTCGGGGTCGAGCAGGCCGATCAGGGCGTCGATGTCCTTGGCCTCCCAGGCCTGCTTGAAGTCGCGGACCACCTCGGCGCGTCGGGCGGTGGCGGGGGTGGGGGCCTGCTGGGCCTGGTGGATGCGGCGGCGGGCGGAGGAGGCCAGCTGGCGGCAGGCGGCCGGGCTGCGGCCGACGATCTCGGCGATCTCGGCGAAGGAGTAGTGGAAGACGTCGTGCAGGATGAACGCGACGCGTTCGGCCGGGGTCATCGCGTCCAGGACGACGAGGAAGGCCATGTTGACCGACTCGTCCAGGGTGATGCGGTCGGCCGGGTCACCGGCGGCGCCGGGCGGTCCGCCGGGCCATTCCATGCGGTCGGGCAGCGGCTCGGGGATCCACTCCCCCACATAGCGTTCGCGCCGGGCGCGGGCCGAGCCGAGCAGGTCCAGGCAGATGCGGCTGGCGACCCGGGTCAGCCAGCCGCCGGGCGAGGCGACGGCCTCGCGGCGCTGTTCGGACATGGCGTACCAGCGGGTGTAGGTCTCCTGGACCACGTCCTCGGCGTCGGCCAGGGAGCCGAGGAACCGGTAGGCGAGGTTGATCAGTTGGCGCCGCTCGCTCAGGACGGCGCTCAGTGCGGGGTCGAGCCGGCTGTCCTGCGGCTCGGGCTGCATGCTCATGGTGTCGCCAACTCCCTTGGCCGCGCCCTGGCTTGAGCAGTTCGATGAGGCATCGCACTGAAGGTGGCGCTCGTCACCTCACATTACAACGGGCTGTGTCGTCGTACGGGTGGAGATCGAATTCCCGCCGGACTCCGTCCCCCGGTCGTCCGGATCCGGAATCCCCGCTCTCCCGCCCCGACTTCGGGCCGTGAAGTCGACTGTCACCTGTCAGGAGAATTGCCGTGCCCCTCACTTCGATCCGCGGGTCACCAGCAGGCGGCCGGACGCGGCCTTCGAGGGCGCCGGCAGTGCGGCCCGCGGGCCGCTTCGGCAGGCCGGCCGCCGCCGGCTGAGGTGAGGGTGAAGGCCCCGGTCCGCAGGGGTGCCGGCAGGGTCCTCGAGGCCGGCGGCGCCTCGCGGGCCGGGCCCCGTCCGGAGCGTGGCACCGGGTCCGTGTGCGGGCCACTGGTCGCCGCCCCCGGCGTTTTTCTCTTTCTTCACCGACTTTTACCACCGGGTGTCCGGCGCTCCTCGCGAGCGGCCGGATCCCGCGGCACCACCCGATAGAACACGCAAAGGAAAAGGAACAGCTGTGGAACCTGTGAACGTTGCAATCATCTATTACAGCGCGACCGGCAACGTGCACACCCTGGCGCAGGCCGTGGCCGAGGGCGCGGAGAAGGCCGGGGCGAACGTGCGGCTGCGCAAGGTCGCCGAGACCGCCCCGCAGGCGGCGATCAGCGCCAACCCGGCCTGGGTGGCGCACCGGGAGGCCACCGCGGACGTCGGCGAGGCCGGCCACGACGACCTGGCCTGGGCGGATGCGGTGCTCTTCGGCACGCCCAGCCGGTTCGGGAATCCGGCCAGTCAGCTGCGGGCG
>NZ_JBVJPW010000012.1:0-274094 GCF_055609205.1 Streptomyces sp. NPDC036815
TCGGGGCGCTCGCGCAGCGTGCCCGCGTCGATGTACTCCTGCACCGAGGCCACGTGCAGCCGCAGCCCGTGCTCGGCCACCACCCGGTCCCGGTAGTCCAGGACCTCGGGGAAGTTGTGCCCGGTGTCCACGTGCAGCAGCGAGAAGGGCACCGCCGCCGGGGCGAACGCCTTCAGCGCCAGGTGCAGCATCAGGATCGAGTCCTTGCCACCGGAGAAGAGGATCACCGGCCGCTCGAACTCCCCCGCCACCTCACGGAAGATGTGCACCGCCTCGGACTCCAGCGCGTCCAAGTGGCTGAGTGCGTACGGGCTGTCGGTCTCCTCGGAGACGCCGACGACGGTCGTCATGCGAGACCCCTCTCGGTGAGCAGCGCGTGGAGAGCCGCCGCGGACTCCTGCACGGTCTGATCCTGCGACTCGATGCGCAGATCGGGCGAGTCAGGCTCCTCGTACGGGTCGTCGACCCCGGTGAGGCCGGATATCTCGCCCGCGGCCTGCTTGGCGTACAGGCCCTTCACATCGCGCACGGAGCACACTTCGACGGGCGTCGCGACGTGCACCTCGACGTACGCGCTGCCGGTCGCCTGGTGGCGCTTGCGCACCGCCTCGCGGCTGTCCGCGAACGGCGCGATCACCGGCACGAGCGCCAGCACGCCGTTGCGGGCGAGGAGTTCGGCGACGAACCCGATCCGCTGCACGTTGGTGTGCCGGTCCTCGCGGCTGAAGCCGAGGCCCGCCGAGAGGAACTCGCGGATCTCGTCGCCGTCGAGCACCTCCACGCGGCGGCCGTCGGCGCGCAGCCGGCCCGCCAGTTCGTACGCGATGGTGGTCTTGCCGGCGCTGGGCAGGCCGGTGAGCCAGACGGTGGCTCCGGTCGTCACGTGGTTCTCCCGGGTCGGTTGCTGCTGAGTCTGGGGCTGCTGGGTCTGGGGCTGCTGCTGAGTCGGGGGCGCGGTCATCCGTGGATCCCGCACTCGGTCTTGGTGTTCCCGGCCCAGCGGCCGGCCCGCACGTCCTCGCCCGACAGGAGGCGACGCGTGCAAGGAGCGCAGCCTACCGAGCCGTAACCGTCCATCAGGAGGGGGTTGGTGAGGATGCCGTGCTCGGCGACGTACGCGTCGACGTCGTCCTGGCTCCAGCGGGCGATCGGCGAGATCTTGACCTTGCCGCGCTTCTCGTCCCAGCCGACGACCGGGGTGTTCGTGCGGGTCGGCGACTCGTCGCGGCGCAGCCCGGTGGCCCAGGCCTCGTACCCTTCGAGGCCGGCCTCCAGGGGCTGCACCTTGCGCAGCGCGCAGCACAGGTCGGGGTTGCGGTCGTGCAGCTTCGGCCCGTACTCGGCGTCCTGTTCGGCCACGGACTGCCGCGGGGTCAGCGTGATGACGTTGACGTCCATCACGGCCTCGACGGCGTCGCGGGTGCCGATGGTCTCCGGGAAGTGGTAGCCGGTGTCGAGGAACACGACGTCGACGCCGGGCATGGCCCGCGAGGCGAGGTGGGCGACGACCGCGTCCTCCATCGAGGACGTCACGCAGAACCGTGCCCCGAAGGTGTCGGCGGCCCACTGGAGGACCTCCAGGGCCGAGGCGTCCTCCAGGTCGCGCCCGGCCCGCTCGGCGAGCGCCTTCAACTCCGCCTCCGCAGGCCGCGGTCGGCCCTGAGCGGTCGTCATATCTGCTCCCCTCCACCACTGGTGTGCTGAACGCCCCGGGCGAGGAGCCCGAGGAACTTCAGCTGAAAGGCCCGGTTGCATGCCGCGCATTCCCAGGCGCCGTGACCGGTCTCGTTCGGACGCAGGTCCTCGTCGCCGCAGTAGGGGCAGTGGAAGGGGGCGGCGCGCTCGCTCACTTGAGGGCCTCCTCGGACGCGCGGGCCGTCCAGGTGGCGAAGCGCTCGCCGTCCTCGCGCTCCGCCTGGAAGCGCTTGAGGACCCGCTCCACGTAGTCGGGCAGCTCGGTGGCGGTGACCTTCAGGCCGCGGACCTTGCGGCCGAAGCCGGCGTCCAGACCGAGGGCGCCGCCCAGGTGCACCTGGTAGCCCTCGACCTGGTTGCCCTCGTCGTCGAGGACCAGCTGGCCCTTGAGGCCGATGTCGGCGACCTGGATGCGGGCGCAGGCGTTGGGGCAGCCGTTGATGTTGATGGTGATCGGCTGGTCGAACTCCGGGATGCGGCGCTCCAGTTCGTCGATGAGCGAGGCGCCGCGCGCCTTGGTCTCGACGATGGCGAGCTTGCAGAACTCGATGCCGGTGCAGGCCATGGTGCCGCGCCGGAAGGGCGAGGCGTTGACCCGCAGGTCGAGCGCCTCCAGGGCGGAGACGAGCGAGTCGACCTGCTCCTGCTCGACGTCGAGCACGATCATCTTCTGCTCGGCGGTGGTGCGCAGGCGGCCCGAACCGTGCGCGTCAGCGACCTCGGCGATCTTCGTGAGGGTGGTGCCGTCCACCCGGCCGACGCGGGGCGCGAAGCCGACGTAGAAGCGGCCGTCCTTCTGCCGGTGCACGCCGAGGTGGTCGCGCCAGGTACCCGGGGGCTGCTCGGGGGCGGGCCCGTCGACCAGCTTCCGGTGCAGGTACTCGTCCTGGAGGATCTGCCGGAACTTCTCCGGCCCCCAGTCGGCGACGAGGAACTTCAGGCGGGCGCGGTTGCGCAGGCGCCGGTAGCCGTAGTCGCGGAAGATGCCGATGACGCCGCCGAACACGTCCGGCACCTCGTCGAGCGGCACCCAGGCGCCCAGGCGCACGCCGAGCTTGGGGTTGGTGGACAGGCCGCCGCCCACCCACAGGTCGAAGCCGGGGCCGTGCTCGGGGTGGTGGACGCCGACGAAGGCGACGTCGTTGATCTCGTGCGCGACGTCGAGCTGCGGGGAGCCGGAGATCGCGGTCTTGAACTTGCGCGGCAGGTTCGAGAAGTCGGGATTGCCGATGAAGCGGCGCTGTATCTCGTCGATGGCGGGGGAGCCGTCGATGATCTCGTTCTCGGCGACGCCGGCGACGGGCGAGCCGAGGATCACGCGGGGCGTGTCGCCGCAGGCCTCGGTCGTCGAGAGTCCCACGGCCTCCAGGCGGCGCCAGATCTCGGGAACGTCCTCGATGCGGATCCAGTGGTACTGGATGTTCTGCCGGTCGGTGAGGTCGGCGGTGCCGCGCGCGAACTCCTGGGAGACCTCGCCGATGACCCGCAGCTGCTCGGTGGTCAGCCGGCCGCCGTCGACGCGCACCCGGAGCATGAAGTACTCGTCGTCCAGCTCCTCCGGCTCCAGGATCGCGGTCTTGCCGCCGTCGATCCCGGGCTTGCGCTGGGTGTAGAGGCCCCACCAGCGCATCCGCCCACGCAGGTCGTTCGGGTCGATGGAGTCGAATCCACGCTTCGAATAGACCGTCTCAATACGTGTCCGCACATTGAGACCGTCGTCGTCCTTCTTGAACTGCTCATTGCCGTTGAGCGGCGTGAAGTGACCAACGGCCCACTGACCCTCGCCGCGGTGACGGCTCGCCTTGCGGCGGGGCGTGGCTGGGGCGGGCTTTTCCGGCGTGGCGGCCATGGTGGTACGTCCTTCGGGGCAGCGAGAAAGCGGCTCTGACCTGCGGATGTGGCACATGACCGGGAGAGCAGGGCTCATCCGGACATGCGCGCGCGGCGCTGCGCAGGGAGGGGAATCAGGGAGAGGGGAGCGGCGGTGCTGAGTCGATCAGCGAGCCGGACACATGGCGCTGGACATGCGGCCGAGGTCGACGTGACGTCGACTCACCAAGGCGATTCCAGTGCGATCCATGCGGGAAGCGTGTCATGGGACTTTCGGCCCAGTCCAGCATTATCCAAAATGTGGACACCCTTGTCCCGCATCGTGGACAAGGGTGTCGCCGGTCACAGGGGCGCGCGTGCGCCGGGAAGGGGTCAGTCGCGCTCCGCCCCCGGCCACGGGCCCGGGGAGGCCACGTCGGGCTCCTGCTCCACCTTCGTGTCGAAGAGCCGGAAGCCGCGCCGCTGATAGTTGGCCATGGCGTGTTCGCCGTCCTTGGAGCAGGTGTGCAGCCAGACCCGCTCGGTCGGCGCGAGCCCCGGCCACCGCTCGGCCAGGTCCCAGGCGCGCGCGGTGGCGTACGACAGGAGGTGGCCGCCGATGCGTCGCCCCCGGAAGGCGGGGAGCAGCCCGAAGTAGACGATCTCGACGACACCCTCCGCCGCGTCCCCCCGCTCGCCCCGCGCCGCCAGCTCGACGTACCCCGCGGGCGTCCCGTGGTCGTACGCGACCCAGGTCTCCACGCCCGGCCGGTCGAGCAGTTTCTGCCACTCGGCGTACGTGAGGGAGAGCCGGTCGGTCCAGCGGATGTCCCCGCCGACGGACGCGTACAGGAACCGGCTGAATTCGGGCGAGGGCACTTCGGCGCGCACGATCCGTACGTCGCCGTCGGGCACGGCGGCCGGGACCAGGTCGGCGGGCGACGTCTGCTCCAGGGACCACGTGGTGACAGTGAGGCTCATGCGGGTCAGCGAATCACGGGCCGCGGCGCGCCACGAGCCCGGGGCCCGACGGGGGTTCGAAGGCAGGCTCTCAGGGCTCCGCCACCCGCCGCGCCGCGCGGACCGCCGGTGCCGTCGAGTGGGGCAGCAGGTCCACCGGCCGCTCCGGCATGACCACGTCGACGTCCACGTCCTCGTGGAAGCGGTAGGGCCGGTGGGCGAGCAGGCCGCCCAAGTAGCGGCGCACCCGGGAGAGTTCGGCGCGGACCGTCACCGTGCGGGCCGGATCGCCGAACATGTCCTCGGCCAGGCCCGACGCGGTGCGCCCCGTGCGGTACGTACAGAGCAGGAAGAGCAGTTCGGCGTGGCGCGGACTCAGGTCGTGGGTCCAGTCGCGGGCGCCGCCGAGCACCGAGAGCGTCCACCGGCGCGGGCTGCTCACGTCCAGGACGAGCCGGGTCGCGGCGAGCGCCCGCGGCGCGTCGCCGGGGCTGTCCACGCGCAGCAGCCAGCCGCCGGGCAACGGCTCCACCAGGCAGGAGCCCAGCGAGGGGAGCCAGGTGCGGCCCGCACCGAAGGCCTTGGGCAGGGCGAGTCGGTCCGCCGGGGCCATGCCCGTCACCGCGGCGGTCCAGCCGTGCACGTCCACCGCGAGCGCCCGCCCGTCGAGGCGCGCGAGGAGCGGGGCCGCCACCGCGCGCAGCCGGTCGAGCGCCGTCACGTGCCGGTCCCGCAGCCGGGCCTCGGCGAGCTTGGCCACCGAGTCGACCAGGGCGAGCGTGGCGGGATGGACGGTCCGCAGCGGGCCGCTGACGTCGACCACGCCGAGCAGCCTGCCGTCGCGCGGATCGGTCACCGGGGCGCCCGTGCACGTCCACGGGTGGTGGGTCCGCACGAAGTGCTCGGCGGAGAAGACCTGCACCGGACGGCGCACCACCAGGGGAGTGCCTATGCCGTTCGTGCCGACCACGCTCTCCGCCCAGTCCGCCCCGAGCTCGAAGCCGAACGAGTCCGCCTTGCGCAGCACCGACGCGCTGCCCTCGCGCCACAGCACCCGCCCGTCCGCGTCGCTGACGACCATGATGTGCTGCGCGGCGTCCGCCACGGAGACCAGGGCGTCGCGCAGGACGGGCAGGATCTCGGCGAGCGGCGAGGCGCGGCGGCGCTCCGCCAGCTCCTCCTCGCCCAGCGGCGGGGACCGGAAGTCGTGGTCCGGGTCGACCCCGACGAGCATCATCCGCCCCCACGAGTCGCCGATCACCGGCCGCGGCAGGAGCTGCGGCCGCCGCCCGGACAGCGTGGCGTCGCGCACCCCCTCCAGGAGCCGCGCGGCGTGCGGGAGGTCCATGGCGGATATCCGCGCGAGATCTACGGTCGACGGGGCGTTCATGACCACTGGGTCCTTTCCGGCCAGACCAGTGTGCGGCAGCAGGATTTCATCGTGCCCCCTGCGCACGCCCCCGGGTGACGCATCGGCGATGAACCGGCGCTCGCCGCCGCCCGTTGCAACCTCCTGCAACTCTGGCCAACGCCTGAGGGGTGCCCGAGGGTGGACACGACACCGCCCGTGCGGTGTTCACGCTCCTCAAGGGGCCTGAGAGACGGGGGTGGTGCCGTGTCGGCGCAGCACCACCCCCGTGTCGGCCGCTACGCCTGAAGTCCGGGCGTGGCGCGCGCCACCACCGAGGCCAGATCCAGACTGTGCGGCAGCGTGCCGAAGGCCGCGCCCCAGTCCCCGCCGAGCCGCGACGCGCAGAACGCGTCGGCGACCTCCGCGGGCGCGTACCGCACGAGCAGCGACCCCTGGAGCACCAGCGCCATCCGCTCCACCAGGCGCCGGCCGCGCGCCTCGATGCCGTCCAGGTCGGCCAGTTCGGTCAGCAGGCCCTTGATCGCGCCGTCCAGACGGTGGTCGGCGCCGCGTGCCGCGCCGACCTCTTGGAGGAACGCGTTCAGGGCCAGCGGCTCACGCTGCAGCGCCCGCAGCACATCGAGCGCCTGGACGTTCCCCGAGCCCTCCCAGATGGAGTTGAGCGGCGCCTCGCGCAGCAGCCGCGGCATGCCCGACTCCTCCACGTAGCCGTTGCCGCCCAGGCACTCCAGCGCCTCGCCGACCAGCGGCGTGCACCGCTTGGTCACCCAGTACTTCGCGGCCGGCACCGCGAGCCGCAGGAACGCCTGCTCCTGCTCGCTGCCGTCGTCGTACGCCGCGGCGAGCCGCAGCGCGAGCGTCGTGGCCGCCTCGGACTCCAGGGCCAGATCGGCCAGTACGTTGCGCATCAACGGCTTGTCGACCAGCTTGCCGCCGAACGCCTCCCGGTACGTGGCGTGATGCACCGCCTGCGCCACGGCCTGCCGCATCAGCGCCGCCGAACCGATCACGCAGTCGAGCCGGGTCGCCGCCACCATCTCGATGATGGTGCGCACCCCGCGCCCCTCGTCCCCGACCCGGCGCGCCCACGTCCCGTCGAACTCCACCTCGCTCGACGCGTTGGACTTGTTGCCCAGCTTGTCCTTGAGGCGCTGGATGGCGAAGGCGTTGCGCGAACCGTCCTCCAGGACGCGCGGCACCAGGAAACAGGTCAGCCCCTGCCCGGCCTGCGCGAGCACCAGGAACCCGTCCGACATCGGCGCGGAGCAGAACCACTTGTGGCCGGTCAGCGCGTACGTCCCGTCCTCCGCGAGCGCCTGAGCCCGCGTCGTGTTGGCCCGTACGTCGCTGCCGCCCTGCTTCTCCGTCATGCCCATCCCGAAGAGCACACCGGCCTTCTGCGCGGCCGGGCGCAGCCCTTCGTCGTACACGGTCGAGGTGAGCCGCGGCTCCCACTCGGCGGCGAGGGCGGGATCGGCGCGCAGCGCGGGCACCGCCGCGTGCGTCATCGAGACGGGGCAGCCGTGCCCCCCTTCGGCCTGCGTCCACACCAGGAATCCGGCGGCCCGCCGCACGTGCCCGCCCGGCCGCGACCAGGCCGCGGTCAGCCCCGCGGAGACGGCCTTGCCGAGCAGCCGGTGCCACGCCGGGTGGAAGTCGACCTCGTCGATCCGGTTCCCGTAGCGGTCATGGGTGTGCAGAACGGGAGGATTCTCATTGGCCTGATCTCCCCACCTCTGTGCCTGGGCGGAGCCCGCGGAGCGGCCGAGCAGGGCGAGTTCGTCGCGAGCGGAATCCAGGAGCGCCGGGTCCAGATGCCGCTCGACGCCCTCCACGAGGGCCCGGTCGGACGTGAATACGTCATATCCCACCAGGGGCGGAGCCTGGTTGGTCACTGTGTGGGTGCTGGCTGCCATGCCGCTACGGTAAGGAGGTGCACCAGGCAAAAGAAACACCCGGGCGGCCGTCGGGCCGTTGGAATCGGGCCCGCGCTCTCTACCGGAACGTCTCGAAGCGCAGGACCGCCTGGCTGCTGCTCAAGGACACCGTCAACTCGTGCGTCGAGTACCGCATCCTGGGGCTCGCGGCCGAGGCGGCGTTCTTCACGCTGCTCTCCGTGCCGCCGCTGCTCCTGAGCCTGATCGGACTGCTCGCCTACGTCGACCGGTGGACCGGCGCGGACACCATCACGAGCGTCCAGAACAACATCCTGGAGGCGTCCCGCACGGTCCTCTCCGACAAGGGCGTCAGCCAGATCGCGGAGCCGATACTGGCGGACGTGCTGCGGGTCAGCCGGCCCGACGTCATCTCGATCGGCTTCCTCTTCGCTCTGTGGTCCGGCTCGCGCGCCGTGAACGTCTTCATCGACACCATCACGGTGATGTACGGCCTCGACGGCGTGCGCGGCATCGTCAAGACCCGCATGCTCGCCTTCGGCCTGTTCATCGTGGCGCTGCTCATCGGCTCGGTCGCGCTGCCGCTGATGGTGGCGGGTCCGGACGCGGTGGTGAACCTGCTGCCGGGGTCCACGACCGTGGTCCAGATCCTCTACTGGCCGGTCGTCGTCATCCTCTCCGTGGTCTTCCTGACCACGCTGTACCACGTGTCCGTGCCGGTGCGCTCGCCGTGGGTGGAGGATATGCCGGGCGCCCTGATCGCGCTCGCCATGTGGGTGCTCGGCAGCTTCCTGCTCCGCATCTACCTCACCAGCACGGTGGAGGGCCCCACCATCTACGGCTCGCTCGCGGCCCCGGTCGCGGTGCTGCTGTGGATCGGCGTCTCGGCGTTCGCGGTCCTGGTCGGCGCCGCCGTCAACGCGGCCATCGACCGGGTCTGGCCGTCCGTGGCGACGGCCGCGGCGCGCGCCGCCAACGACCGGATAAGGGAGGCCCAGGCCGCGGAGGTGGTGGCCCGCGCGGCCGCCGCCCGCGAGGCGATGGCGGACCTCGACGACCCGGACGACCCGATGATGCCGTCCGAGTTCCCCGAGCGCTGGTCGCGCTTCCTGCCGCCGGACGACGTGTCGTCGCGGCTGCGGACGCCCGCGAAACCCACGAAGCAGGCGAAACACGCGAAGCGGAACAACACGGGGAGCGGAGGGAAGACCCCCTCCGGCGACTGAGGAGCGGGGTCCGGGGCGGAGCCCCGGGACCTCGCCCCGCGGGGCCCGGCCTCACCTCTTCCAGGTGCCCGCCTCGGCCTGTTCCCGCGCGAAGTCCGCGAAGTCCCGTGGGGCCCGGCCCAGCACTGCGCGCACCTCCTCGGAGACCTTCGCGTTGCGGCCGTCCAGGTTCGTTTCGAACAGCTCGGTCAGGAACTCCGCCTCCGCCGCCGGAACCCCGAACTCCGCGAGCGCGGCCCCGTAGTCGCGCGCCGACACCGGTACGTACGCGATCTCCCGCCCCGCGGCCGCCGCGACCTCCGCCACCGCCTGCCGGAACGACAGGAGCCGGGGCCCGGTGAGGTCGAGGGTCCTCTCCGCGAACCGGTCGCCGCCGGTCAGCGCGGCCACCACCACGTCCGCGACGTCCCGCGCGTCGATGAACGGCTCCAGGACCTCGCCGCCGGGGAAGACCAGCTCCCCGCCCCGCATCCCGTCCAGGAGCGGCCCCTCGCTGAGGTTCTGCGCGAACCACGCGGCCCGCACGACCGTCCACCGCGCGCCCGCCTCCCGCACGGCCCGCTCCGTCGCGTGCGCCTGGTGCTCGCCCCGCGCCGAGAGCAGCGTGAGCCGCCGCACGCCGAGCTCCACCGCCTGCCGGGCGAACGCGCCGACCGTCTCCGCCGCGCCGGGCGCCCCGACGTCCGGCAGATACGCGAGGTGCGCCGCGTCCACGCCCCGCAGAGCGCCCTCCCACGTCGACCGGTCCGCCCAGTCGAACCGCACCGCGCCGGACCGCGAGGCCGCCCGCACCGTGAGCCCCGCCGCCTCGGCGGACCCCACCACCCTGCGCCCCACCCGCCCGGTCGCGCCCGTCACCAGAACCGTCATGCCTGCCGTGTGCGGCGTGTCCGCCGTGTTCGTCGTCATGGCTTCAGTGAACTGCCGCGCAGGTCACGGAACCATCGCCGAGGAGCTCACGGCCATACGCGTGCGTCTACGCTGCCGTCATGGACGTACTCGCGGGACTTCTGGAGGGGCCGCGCGCCCGGGGAGCCTTCATGATCCGCGCGCTCTTCGACCCGCCCTGGTCCGTCCGCATCGCGGACGAAGCACCCCTGTCGGTCATGGTCATGGTGCGCGGCACCGCCTGCATCGTCCCCCAGGGCGGGGCGCCCGCCCAGCGGATCCGCCCCGGCGACCTCGCCATCGCCCGCGGCCCCGGCCACTACACCTGTGCCGACGACCCCGCCACCGCGCCCTTCGCCGAGATCAGGCCGGGCGAGCGCTGTGTGCCGCTGGGCGCCACGCCCCCCGACAAGTACCGGGACCTCGGCCTGCGCGCCTGGGGCGAGTCGCCGGACAGCTCCGTGGAGATGCTGATCGGCACCTACCAGATGCGCGGGGAGATCACCGGCCGCCTCCTCGACGCGCTGCCGCCGCTGCTCGTCCTGCCCGGCGACGTCTGGGAGTGCCCGCTCACCCCGCTGGTCGCCGACGAGCTCGGCAGGGACGAGCCGGGCCAGGCCGTCGTCCTCGACCGGCTCCTCGACCTGCTCCTGATCGCCGCGCTGCGCGCCTGGTTCTCCCGCCCCGAGGCGGCGGCCCCCGCCTGGTACCGGGCGATGGGCGACCCGGTCGTGGGCCACGCCCTGCGGCTGCTCCAGGACGACCCGGCCCACCCCTGGACCATCGCGGACCTCGCGGCGAAGGCCGGCGTCTCGCGGGCCGCGCTGGCCCGGCGGTTCGCCGGCCTGGTGGGGGAGCCCCCGATGACGTACCTGACCAACTGGCGCCTCGCCCTCGCCGCGGACCTGCTGCGCGACAGCGAGCTGACCATCGGCTCGATAGCCCGCCGCGTCGGGTACGGCAGCGCGTTCGCGCTGTCCGGCGCCTTCAAGCGGGTGTACGGGGTCAGCCCGCAGGACCACCGCACGCGGGCGGCGTGAGGGCGGCCCGGCGTAGCCTCGTCCCGTGGCCGAAGCGACCGGCGGGTACCGGGAGCGGCCGTCCCGGCTGACCGGTGCGGTCGTGTGGACCCGCACGCTCACGGAAGGACCCGGCGGCAGCCGTCCGGTGCTGCCCGACGGCTGCATGGACCTGCTCTGGACCGAGGGCCGGCTGTTCGTCGCGGGCCCGGACACGCGCGCCCACGTTCCGGGCGCCGCAGACGTCGGCGGCCGCTGCGTGGGCATCCGCTTCCACCCCGGCACCGCCCCCGCCTTCCTCGGCGTACCCGCTCATGAACTGCGGGACCGGCGCGTGGAGTTGGAGGACCTGTGGAGCGCTCCCCTGGTGCGCCGCCTCCTCGCGCGGGTGGACGGCGCGGGCGATCCGGTGACCGCCCTCGAAGCGGTCGCGCTGGACCGGGCCGCCGACGCCGAGCCGCCCGATCCGCTGCTCGCCCGGGTCGTCGGGGACCTGAGCGCGGGCCGCACCGTCGCGCGGACCGCCGCGGCCGCCGGGATCAACGCCCGCCTGCTGCACCGCCGTTCCCTGCACGCGTTCGGCTACGGCCCCAAGATGCTCGCCCGGGTACTGCGCCTGCAGCGCGCGCTCGCCCTCGCCCGCGCAGGCCTGCCGTACGCGGACACGGCGGCCGTCGCGGGCTTCGCCGACCAGGCCCATCTCGCCCGCGACGTCAAGGAGTTCACCGGGATGCCGCTGGGCGAGCTGCTGGGCGAGCGCGCCTAGCTCGACTCCAGCGGGGCGAAGAGGTCGACTCCGTTGCCGTCCGGGTCGAGCACGACGGCGTACCGCTGGCCCCAGACCGCGTCGAACGGCTTGAGCTCACCCGCGTACCCGGCGCCCGTCATGTCCGCGAACGCCGCGTCGACCCCGGCGGCGGTGCCGCAGTGGAAGGCGAGCCCGATCCGGCCCGCGTCGGCGGGGGCCCGCCAGTCGGGGGAGAAGGACCGGATGGTCTCCTCCGTGTCGAAGGCGATGCGCAGGCCGCCGGGGAGCGCCGCCTCGGTGTGCGGCGCGCTCTCCGCGTCCTCGGGGAACTCCAGGCCCAGCCTGCGGTAGAAGGCGAGTGAGGCGCTCATGTCCGAGACGACCAGGCCGATCAGGTCGAACCGGGGAACGGGGGAAGTCGGTGTGCTGTCCATGCCCGCAGCGTAGGCAGCGGCCCCGCGCCGGGTCTTGAAGAAAACGGACACCCGGGCGGCCACGGGCCGTGCCGACGCGTGTGGGTGACGGCCTACGGCACTCGGTTGACGGACGTCTACGTTCCGGTCGAGCCCGACCAGGGAGAACGCGAAACGGTGGCCGATGCCCGCTGCCCCGACTGTCCCGGCCCCCCGATCCCCGCTACGTTGGAAGGCATGGACTATCCCGGTGACAACCGGCTCGCGGCGGCCGTCGTGGCGTTCCGCGGCCGCGTGCTGCTCGTGCGACGCAGCGAGACCGAGCGGTTCCTGCCCGGCGTGTGGGGCGTACCGTGCGGGAAGCTGGAGCCGGACGAGAGTCCCCGTGACGGCGTCCTCAGAGAGCTCAAGGAAGAGACCGGACTGCTCGGGCACGTGCTCCGCAAGGTCGGCGAATCCTCCTTCGTCAGTACCTACCGCGGCCACGAGGTGAAGAACTGGCAGGACAACTTCCTGGTCCGCCCCCTCACCTTCGACGTGACGCTGCCGCTGCCCGACCAACGGCACCGCTGGCTCGCCCCGGCCGAGCTCGGCACCGTCGAGATCGACGACTACAACCGCGACATCGTCCGCCAGGCCTTCGGCTGACTCAGCCGAGCAGCTCGGCAAGCGCCGAGAGCTCCGCCAGATAGTCCCGCACCTCCAGAGGCTTCTTCGCGACCGCGCGCCCCGACAGGTCCGCGCCGGCCGTGCCCGCGCCGCCCGTGTCCGCACCGGGCCCGGCGAACACGTCCGTGTAGCGCCGCCGCCCCGCCCCCGTCTCCAGGAACAGCGTGACCGTCGTGCCCGACGAGGCGCACCAGGCGCGGTGCAGGACGTGCGGCGGCAGCGCGTAGCCGCTCCCCGCCGCGTAGCGCGCGGTCTGCGTCAGACGCAGCCGTGCCCCGCCCGCGGGCTCCAGGAGCCAGTCGCCCTCCTCGCCGGAGAGGGACTCCCGGTACCAGGCCGTGTCGATCCCCTCGTCCGAGGAGGCGGCCGTGGCGGCGGACACGGGCTCGTACAGCTCCATGCCGAGCGCGCCCCGCACCACACAGGAGGCCAGCGGCGAACGGTGGTTGTGGATGTCTTCCTGCGTGCCCCGGCCGGGGTGCCACACATGGGCGCGCAGCATGTGCCGGGGACCGCCGTCGATCAGCAGCAGCTTGTCGAAGCCGAGGACGTGGCGGTACGAGAGGAGCGCGCACCCCGACGGGTCGCCGGCCCCCGCCGCCAGCTCGCGGATCAGCGGCAACAGGGCGGCGGGGGCGGCCAGTTCGGCCACGGCCCCGCGGGCGGCCCCCACCAGTTCGTCCCCGCCGGTCCCGTCGAGGGTCTCCCGCAGGAACCGCCTGGCGTCGTGGACGTGCCGACCACCCACCGCACCCTCCCCCTCGTCCGCGCGCACGCGCCGCGCCGGGGGCTCAGACCCCCGGCTGATACATCCATACGGCATGTGCCCGCAGCGCGGAAAGGCCTTGATAGGTCATCCACAGCGGGTAGGCGAGATCGGCCCCGTCCCACGTCCAGATCCCGTTCTCCTGCTGGCGCCACACGGACGCGGCCGCGCCCGACAGCATCTCCTGCCACACCGCCTCCCGGCCCTCGTCGGCGGCGACCGCCGGGGCGTCCGGGGTGAGCAGCGCCCGTACCACCCAGGCCGCCGCGAAGTGCCGCACGGCCAGCACCTCCGAGCGCGACGCGTCGACGGGGTGCGGCCTGCGCACCGTCTCGTGGCCGCTCTCCAGGTCGTCGCAGCCGTCGTGCGCGGGCCCGGGACAGGAGAGCAGCCAGCGGATGCCCTCCTCGCGCGTGGCGCGGGCGTTCGCGTCCTCGCCGAGCACCCGGGCCGCCCGGTCGAGGGCGACGACGGCCTGCGCCGTGTGCACGGCCGAGGGCGCCACCGTCCGGCCGCGCGGCGGAGTGAGACGCGAACCCCAGCAGCGCCGGTGGCCGCGCGCCGGATCGGTGACGGCCCCGTCGACGAGGGCGTCCCGCAGGACCGGCAGGGCGGGCGAATCGGGCGCGGCGCGCAGCAGCCCACGCAGCACCGTCGTGACGACATGGGTCAGCTCCGCGCCCGCGGGCTCCAGTTCGCGGGTGAAACGCTCCGTGCACCGCTCCGCCTCCGTGGCGAGGAGCCGGGCGTCGGCGCCCGCCCTGGCGAGCGCGCCGAGCACCAGGGCGGTCACCTCGGGCCGCCCCACCGCGCCCTGCGAACGGGCCGACCAGCCGCCCTCGGGCAGCCGCAGCCGCCACAGCGTCTCCACGAGCTCGGGCGTTCGCAACCGTCCGTCGGGCATGCCGAGTTCGAGGGCGATGTGCAGTCCGTACGCGGTGCCGGTCGGGGTCGGCCGGACCGGCAGCGGCTGCTCGTCGAGGGCGTGCGACCAGCCGGTGAGGCGGCCGCGCGGCGCGTCGTCGAAGACCGTGAGGCGCTCCACGAGGGCGGCGTACGTGGCGGTGGAAAGACCCGGCAGCGGACCCGGCACCGAGGCCCCCGCACCCGGTGCCGCGGCGCCCGCAGAGCCGCGCCGGGGCGAGGGCACGCCGTCCAGGCCGCCGGCCGTGCCGTCGTCCGCCGCGGCCGCCCTGGCCCGCAGCAGCGCGCCGGCCAGCCAGGCGGAGACCCCCGTCCCGAGACCGCTGACCACGGCGAGCGAGTAGCGGGCCGGGTCCGGGAAGAGCCCGGCGGGCAGCAGCCCCACCAGCGCCTGGAACACGCCGTACCCCACGGCGGCGGGGGCGAGTCTGCCCAGCCACGCCACGAGGCGCCCCGGCCGCGGCGCGGGCGGTGGCTCGGGCGGCACGGGGTGCCGGGCGGGGTCTGTGCTTCCGCGCATGGGTGCTGTAGGCATGAACTCCACTTACCCATAAGACACTTGTGACGAAAGGGAGTGAGCACCGTGCCCGGTTCGGAACCGACAGCGGACCTCACCGGCTGGACCAAGTCCCCGTTCACCGGGGCGAGCATCACGCATGATGTCTATGAGAAGGGGACAGGCCCCGGCGTCGTCCTGGTTCCCGAAATGCCCGGAGTACATCCGGGCGTGCTCGGGCTCGGTGAATACCTGGTGAAACAGGGCTTCACCGTGGCGATCCCGTCCCCCTTCGGCGAACCGGGCAGGCCGGTCTCGACGCCGTACATGCTGGGCGTCTTCCCCCGGCTCTGCGTCTCCGCCGAGTTCCGCGCCTTCGCCACCGACGCCCGGCGCCCCTTCGCGGATTACCTGCGCTGCCTCGCCCGCGACCTGGCGGCCCGCACCCCGGCCCCGGGCGTCGGCGTCATCGGCATGTGCTTCACGGGCGGCTTCGCGCTGGCCGCCGCCACGGAGGAGGCCGTCCTCGCGCCCGTGGTCAGCCAGCCCTCGGTGCCGCTGCCCGTCAGCCGTGGCCGCCGGGTCGACGCGGGCATGTCCCGCGCCGAGTTCGACACGGTCGTGGCCCGCACCAAGAACGAGGGCCTGTGCGCGCTCGGGCTGCGCTTCAGCGAGGACAAACTGGCCCCGGGCGACCGCTTCGCCACGCTGCGCCGCCACCTCGGCGACGCGTTCGAGGTCATCGAGCTGGACTCGTCGCCCGGCAACGAGGCGGGCTTCGCCAAATCGGCGCACTCCGTCCTCACGGAGGAGGTCCGCGAGGTGCCCGGCCACCCCGCGTACGCCGCGCGCGAGCGGGTCGCCGCGTTTCTGCGGGAGCGTCTGGCCCCCGCCGGCTGACCCGGCGGATCACTCGTCCGTACGCGAGAAGACGCAGCTGAACGACGTCGGTCCCGGCGTGGCCCGCAGCTCGTAGCGCGGCAGCACGCCGGGACCGCACGACTGGGTGCCGATGCCGTGCCGGGCGCTGTCGAGGTTGACCCAGACGGTGTCGCCGGGGGTGAGGTCGGTGCGGTGCCGGGCGGCGTCGAGCTGCCGCGTCGTCCAGCGGCGCGCGGTGAAGGCCGGTGCGCCGTCGCTCTCGACGCGCAGCCCGCCGATCTCCACCCAGCGGACGTCGGCGCGGGCGCCGTTCTCCTGCGGGCGCACGTAGGGGGTCTGCAGCGCGTCGACGTCCGACTCCCAGAGGCCCGTCATCGAGGCGGCGGCCGTGTCGGGATAGGCCTCGCCGGGCCCGCCGCCGAACCACCGCACCCGGCCTGCGGCGCCCGGCAGCCCGAAGCGGATGCCGATGCGGGGCAGCGGCACCGGCCAGTCGCCCTCCGGTGTCACGGTCATCCGCAGCTGCAGCCTGACACCGTTCGACACCCAGTGGTACTCCGTGCGCAGCGCCAGGTCGCTCGCCGCCGGAGCCACCCGGGTGCGTACGGTCAGGCCGTCGGCGACCGGCTCGACGGCGTCGACGCGGTGCCGCATCCGGTCCAGGCCGAGGGCGCGCCAGCGGGCGGCCACGGAGGGTTCGGGACGCCAGGGCATGCCGTTGTCGTTGTCGGTGGGGGCCCGCCACACGTCCAGGGCCAGCTCCCTGATCTCGCGGTCCCGGAAGGTGAGGAGCGTGCCGGTGCGGGCGTCGAACGTCGCGGCGCCGAGCGTGATGGACCGGCCCGCCGCGTCCCGCACCGGTGCCGCGCCGCCGGGCACCGGCAGCATCATGCCCTCCTCGACGGGCAGTTGGGCCCATGCCACCAGGTGCCCTGCGGGTGCCCACGCCGTGTCCCCGGCGAGCGTCGCCCGCACCGTCCACTGGGTCGCGGCGTCCGGGTCGCGGCGCGGCGGGGGCGGCAGCTTCACCTCGGCGCGCCCGCCGGGCCCGACCGGCGGCACCGCGAGGACACCGTCCGCGACCGTCCTGCCGTCCTTCTCGTACGACCAGGTGAAGGCGAGGTGGGAGAGGTCGGCGAAGTCGTGCAGGTTGGTGATCGCGACCGTGCCGTCCGGCCCGTCGCCCTCGATCCTGACCGGCTCGATCACCTTCTTGTACTCGGCGAGGCCGGGGGACGGCGTCCGGTCGGGAAAGACCAGGCCGTCGCAGACGAAGTTGCCGTCGTGCAGCTCCTCGCCGAAGTCGCCGCCGTACGCGAAGCCGTGCTCGGGGTGCGCGATGCCGTGGTCGATCCACTCCCAGACGAAGCCGCCCTGGAGCCGCTCGTAGGTCTCGAAGAGCCGCTGGTACTCGCTGAGTCCGCCCGGGCCGTTGCCCATGGCGTGCGCGTACTCGCAGAGGATGAAGGGGAGCCCGCTCCGCTCCCGCGGCCCCTCGTCCTCGCCCCGGCCGATGCGCTCGACCTCGGCGTGGTCGGCGTACATCCGCGCGTACACGTCCGTGTCCGCGCAGGAGCGGTCGCCCTCGTAGTGGAGCAGGCGGCTGCCGTCCCGCGCCCGGATCCACTCGGCCATGGCGGTCAGGCCGCGGCCCGTACCGCACTCGTTGCCGAGCGACCAGACGACCACCGACGGATGGTTCTTGTCGCGCTCGACCATGCGGGCCGCGCGGTCCAGGAGGGCGGGCGTCCAGCGGTCGTCGTCGACCGGGTTGCCGCGCCAGTCCACCGCCTGGAATCCGTGGGTCTCCAGGTCGCACTCGTCGATCACCCACAGGCCGTACTCGTCGCAGAGGTCGAGGAAGGCGGGGTGGGGCGGGTAGTGGCTGGTGCGGACGGCGTTGATGTTGTGACGCTTCATCAACAGGACGTCCGCGCGCATGGTGTCGAGGCCGAGGGCGCGGCCCGTCTCCGGGTGGAACTCGTGGCGGTTCACGCCCCGGAAGAGGACCGGGCGGCCGTTGACGGTGATGAGGCCGTCCTCGACGGCGACCGTGCGGAAGCCGACGCGCAGCGGAATCCGCTCGCCGGGCGTGGCCAGGGTCGCGTCGTACAGGCGGGGCGTCTCGGCGGTCCACGGCTCGACGGGTACGACGACCTGCTCGCCGGTCGGCACGTCGATGCCCAACTCGGGTACGGTGACGCGCCCTTGGACCTCGGATTCGACCCGCAGCGTGCCCGTTCCCGCGCGGTGGTCGTAGGCGGCGTGCACGAAGAAGTCGCGGGCGCACCCCTCGGGGCGGTGCAGCAGTGTCACGCCGCGGAAGATGCCCGGCAGCCACCACTGGTCCTGGTCCTCCAGGTACGATCCGGCGGACCACTGGTGGACGCGGACGGCGAGGACGTTGCCCTCGGGGCGCAGCAGCTCGCCGACGGCGAACTCGTGGGCGAGCCGGGAGCCCTTGAAGTCGCCGAGCGCGGTGCCGTTGAGCCAGACGCGGGCGCAGGACTCGACGCCGTCGAAGCGCAGCAGGGCCGCGCCGTCCCGCGGCCAGTCGGCGGGCAGGTCGAAGGTGTGCAGGTGGTCGCCGGTCGGGTTCTCGGTGGGGACGCGCGGCGGGTCCACCGGGAAGGGGTAGAGCTGGTTGGTGTACTGGGGCGCGCCGTGCCCCTGCAACACCCAGTGGCCGGGAACGGCGATCTCGTCCCAGGTGCCGGGGTCGTACCCGTCGGCGGCGAAGGTCTCGTCCTCGGCGTCCGCGGTGGGGGAGAGGCGGAAGCGCCAGCGGCCGTCGAGGGAGAGGGCGGCGGCGTCGGACGCCGCGTACCAGGTGCGGGGCGGCAGGGTGCCGGTGCCGGGGGACACGTCCTCGTGGTGGGGAAGCTCCATGGTGTCCATCAGACCGTGCGGGGGCGGGGGCCCGCCATCGTCGCGGGGCGGAAGTCGTTGGATTCTTCAGCGACGGCTTGGACGCGCTGTCCGGGTCCTGCGGATACCGTTCCGGGAGGTCTGCGGTGCGACGAATTCCGTCGAACCATGGCTTCCCGTACGCGATATCGGTAACTTGTCGCGATGTGAACGATCAATATGAGCAGCCAACACCCCCGGACGCACGGCCCCGCCCCGACGGTGCCACGCTCCCCGGCACCCTGCCCGTCACCGACCGCACCCGCCACCGCCGCCTGCGCGAGCAGGGCAGTCTGTGCCGCGCCGAGCTCGAAGCGGTCCTCGACGTGGGCTTCGTCTGCCACCTCGGCGTGGTCGTCGACGGCCACCCGGTGGTCGTGCCCACCGTCTACGGCCGCGACGACACCCAGCTCTTCCTGCACGGCTCCGTCGCCAGCCGCAGCCTGGCCGCCGATCCCGAGGCGGCCGTCTGCGTCACCGTCACCCACATCGACGGCCTGATCCTCGCCCGCTCGGTGTTCGAACACGGCGTCAGCTACCGCAGCGCGATGATCCACGGCGTACCCCGCCGCGTGAGCGACCCCGACGAGAAGCTGCGCGGCCTGCGCCTGCTCACCGAGCACGCGACGCCCGGCCAGTGGGACTACGCCCGCCGCCCCAGCCGCAAGGAGCTCGCCGCGACCACCCTGCTCTCCCTCTCCCTGGCGGAGGCCTCGGTCAAGGTCGCGCAGGGCCCGCCGGAGGACGGCGAGGGCCCCGACGCGGAGCTCGGCATCTGGGCCGGAAACCTCCCGCTGACCGCCACCTGGGGTGCGCCCGTTCCCGATCCCCTGCTGCCCGCCGGGATCGCCCCGCCCCCGCACATCGCGGGCCGCGGCGGCACCCGGCAGGGCTGAGAGCCTGTCGCTGAACGGCCCTGTCGCGCCGGGCCGCGGGCTCTCAGGGCAGCTTCGGCGCCCCGCACCCGTGGGCCCGCGCCGAGCGCTCGGCGAACTGCCGCAGCGCGGCCCGCTCGTACGCCAGGTCGCTCGCGGACGGCTCCGTCGCGCGGCGCCCGTCCCCGGCGTCGTACCCGTTCCGGCCGGCGCCGTCGTCCCGCACGGTGAACAGCGCGGGCCCGCCCCCGCCTCGCCCAAGTCGGCGTCGCAGCCCCAGTTCCCGGCGGCCGTCGCGGCCGTCGCCGTGGCGATCCGCGCGTACGCGGCGCGCCTGCGCGGATCGTCGAGGGTGACGTCCTCCTCCTTCACGCCCACCGTGACGAGCAGGCCGCCGCCGCGGGCGCACTCCAGGAGCACCGCCGCGGTCGCCGAAGGGAGACCGTCAGCCATGTGCGCCGCCGAGCCGCACGCGACGCGCCCGTCTCGGGCATGACGCTCCCCTTCCCCCGTGAACGGCACCATGATCGGAGCCGTGATCGGAGTGGACGCTATCAATCCGCCGCGTCGCGACGGCGGGCCGGGACCCTTGTCGCCGGTGGGGACCTCTGCTTGACTCCGCTCGCAAAACGCCCCCGGAACGCCCCGCACGTCACCGTTGGAGGCCGCCATGGAGATGACCCGCAGACGCCTGCTGTCCGCCCTGTCGGCCGGCGGTTTCCTGGCGGTGGTCCCGGCGGGCCGGGTGAGCGCGGCCACCGCCGCGGCGGACCGCGCCCGGCTGCTCGCCAACACCGTGGCCGTCTTCGCCGGGACCGCCGCGTCCAACGTCCGCCCGGAGACGGCCGCGAAGCTCGCCGCCGTCGAGAAGACCGCGCGGGCGGGCCTCAAGGCGATGGACGACGCGGGCGCGGGGGAGCTCTTCGCGGGCCTGGTCCTCGGCACCGACGAGGCCAACCTGAACACCGCCTACCGCAGGCTCTACGAGATCGCCCTCGCCACCCGCACGCCGGGCACGGCCGCCGACCTGTACGGCAGCACGGCCGTGCAGCGCCGGGTCATCGACGGGCTCGGCTGGCTCCACGAGCACTACTACGGGGACCAGTCCAAGGGGTACTACGGCAACTGGTTCCACTGGGAGATCGGGATCTCCCAGCACATCAGCAAGACCCTGGTCCTGCTCGCCGACGCGGTGGCCGCCCACCGCCCCGGCCTCGTGGCCACCTGCGTCGCCGCCATGGACGCCTACCTCCGCAACGGCACCGGCGGCGACGTCGACCTCGACTCGCGCTTCCACACCGGCGCCAACCTCGCCGACATCACCACCAACCGGATCCTGCAGGGCGCCCTCCTGGGCGAGCCCGGCGAGGCCCGCATCCGCAAGGCCCTCGCCGACCAGCTGACGGTCTTCGCCACCATTGACCCGTACGCCCTCGAACACGGGGTGACGGACGGTCATTACGCGGACGGCTCCTTCATCCAGCACGCCTCCGTCGCGTACACCGGTTCGTACGGCAAGGGGCTGCTCACCCGCGTCGTCCAGACCCTCAAGATCCTGGAGGGTACGGGCTTCGCACACGGCGAGGAGCTCGTGCCGACGGTCACCGGGTGGGTGCGGAACGGCTTCGCCCCGCTGATGTTCGAGGGCTGGATGATGGAGATCGTCAAGGGCCGCGCGGTGTCGCGCCCGGACTCCGGGTACACCGACGCGGCGGTGGTCGTGGAGGCCGTCGTCGACCTCTCCTCACTCGCCGTCGGCGCCGAGGCCACCGCCCTGAAGAGCTACGTCAAGCACCTCAGGGCCACTTCGCGGGCCGCCCTCGACCCGGCCCGGTTCATCTCTCCGGTCAGCATCGTGCGCTACGCCGACATCCTCGGCGACGCCACCGTCCCGGCCGCCGACCTCAACGCCCCGGCGCGCAGCGTCGCGTTCAACGCCATGGACAGGACCGTGCACCGCAGGCCGGGCTACGCCTTCGCCCTCGCGCGGAGCTCGGACCGGATCAGCAAGTACGAGTACATGAGCGGCGAGAACCTCATGCCGTGGTTCCAGGGCGACGGGGCGTACTACCTCTACCTCGCCGGGCAGGACCAGACGCGGGCGTACGGCGTCGACTACTACACCACGGTCTCGCCGTACGGCCTCGCGGGCGTCACCGCGCCCGTCCAACAACGGCGCACCGTACCGGAGTTGTACGGAAAGCCGTACTACGACAACCCCGGCCACCCGCTCCACTTCACGTCGTCGTCCGAGTCGCAGAACACGTACGTCTACTTCCCGCGCGGCACCAACCGGTATTCGGGCGGCGCGGTCCTCGGGGCCTACGGCGCGGCCGGAATGGTGCAGTCCAGCGACGTGGCGTACCGCGACCGGCACCTGCTGCCCGACGACTTCGTGGTCTACCGGGGGGCGACGGCGACGAAGTCCTGGTTCCTGCTCGACGACGAGATCGTGGTGCTCGCCGCGGACGTCGGCGACGCCGCGGGGCGGGCCGTCACCACCACCGTCGACGCCCGCACCGCCGCCGTGACCGACCGCACCTCGCTGACCGGCATGCGGCGCGACGGCCGCCCCTGGACAGGACCCGGCACCGCCGACCTGCGCTGGCTGCGCCACGCCAACGCCACCCGGGGGACCGCCGTCGGCTATCTGTTCCTCGACACCCCGCCGGTACGGGTGACGCTGGCCGAGGTCACCCGCAGCCGCCGGACCGTGCGCACCGCCAACCCCGACACGGAGGTGACCCGTTCGGTCCTCGGCATCACGCTCGACGGCCCCGCGGGCTCCGAACCCGTCAGTCTTGCCTACGCGTTGGTGCCGAACGCCGACGAGGACCAGCTGCGCGCCCACCGCCACGGGCCGCTGCGGGTCCTCGCCAACTCCGCGCGCCTGCAGGCCCTCGCCCACTCCGGGCTCGGCCTGACGGCCGCGAACTCCTTCACCTCCGGCTGGCACCGGACCGCGGGCCTGCACGTACACGGGCCCGCCTCGGTCGTCCTGCGCCGGGAGCCCCGCGCCGAGACCGTCTCCCTCGCGGTGTCCGACCCGACGACGGACCGGGACACCGTGACGGTGCTGCTCCCCGGCCGCCCGCTGCGGAAGGTCGCGGCGGACCAGGGGGTCAGGGTGCGCGGGGTGCCGGGCGGCACCCGCGTCGAGGTCGACACCCATCACGCCTACGGCAGAAGCTTCACGGCCACACTGTCTCCCTGAAACCCCTGCCGTAGCACTCCTTCTGTCGGTCCGTCAGCTCTCCTCGACGCTGATGGCCTGCACCGGGCAGGCCCGCGCCGCCTCCCGCACCAAGGGGTCGCCGCCGCCGTCCTGGCGGCCGGGCAGGACCTCACTGAGGCCGTCGTCGTCCTGGGTGAAGACGCCCGGCGCGGTGAGCGCGCACATGCCCGCGCCCACGCAACGGTCCTTCTCCACGTGAATCACCGTGCTCGCCATGGCCGCCCCCTACCAGGTGACGGGGAGTTCGAGCATCCCCTGGAGCGTGTCGCCCGGTTTGAACGGGATGTCCCGCGCGGGCGCGGCGAGCCGCAGCCCCGGCAGCCGTTCGAAGAGGGTGCCGAGCGCGATCTCCATCTCGGCGCGTGCGAGGTTCTGGCCCAGGCACTGGTGGATGCCGAACCCGAAGGCGACGTGGTGGCGGTCCGGGCGGTGCCAGTCCAGCTCCTCGGGGGCCTCGTAGGTCACGTCGTCCCGGTTGATGAGGGACGTGGCGAATACGACGCCGTCGTCGGCGCGGATGGTGCTGCCCGCGAACTCGATGTCCTCCGTGGCCACCCGCAGCAGCCCCTCGGCGATGGACAGGAAGCGCAGCAGCTCCTCGACGGCGGCGGGCATCAACGGCGGCTCGGCCCGCAGCCCCGCGCGCAGTTCGGCCAGCCGGTCGGGGTGCTGGAGCAGCGTGAACGTGCCCAGCGAGATCATGTTGGCGGTGGTCTCGTGCCCGGCGATCAGCAGGATCGAGGCCAGCCTGACCAGTTCCTCCCGGTCGAGCGCGCCCGAGGCGAGCTGCTGCGCGATCAGCTCGTCGAGGAGCCCGTCGCCCGGTGCGGCGCGCTTGCTGTCGATCAACGCGTAGAAGTACGCGTCCAGTTCGTCCCGCGCCCGCTGGGTGTCGTCGGCGGTGGGGCCGCGCAGCAGCCGCCGCGACTGCTCCTCGAAGAACTCGTGGTCGGCGTAGGGCACCCCGAGCAGGGCGCAGATCACCATGGAGGGGACGGGCAGCGCGTACGCGCTCACCAGCTCGGCGGGCGGGCCCTGCTCGATCATGGCGTCCAGGAGCGTGTCGACGGTCTCCTGGATGCGCGGCCGCATGGCCGCGACGCGCTTGACGGAGAAGCTCGGGATCAGCATCCGGCGCTGGGTGTTGTGCTCCGGGTCGTCGACGCCGAGGAGGGCGATGCGACGGTCGTTGAGCCGACTGAAGCGCTCGGTCGGCGAGGGGAACGCCTCGTGCTGGCGGTCCGCGGAGAGACGTGGGTCGATGAGCAGCTCACGGGCCGCCCTCTGCCCGGTGACCGCCCAGACGGAGCGGCCGTCGAAGAGGGTGACACGGGAGAGCGGGCGGGTCTCGCGCAGCGGCGCGTATGCGGTCGGCGGGTGGTAGGGACACGAGCGGTCCTGGGGGAAGGAGACGGTTTCCATCGCCTTCGTTGACTCCGTCATGGATGTACCTCGCAAGCGCAGTTCTTCCCTCTGTCCGTGCCCATTGGATGCCTGGGGCATCTATTTCGTCCACGACAAGACCGGCCAGATCGTCACGCCGCGACATCTGTCCGGAACCACCCCCTCCGCGCAACCCGCCTGCGTCTGGGCGGGTCCGGGTGCCGGGTGGCCGCGCCACGAGCGCGAACGGCCTGCTCGCGCGGGGCGCCGTGGCGTCATCTCGCCGACGGACGGGAGCTGTCGAGGCCCGTCACGGTGCGGAATCCGGCCGACTGCGAAGAGTCGCGGCTCGGGCCCGGCCGAGGAGCCGTGGAAAAAGCGGTGGCGTCGGGTTCGGCGTCGTGGCTAGGCTCTGGGATGTTCCCGGGCGGCCGTACGGCCCCCGGACCGAGCGTGCCGAGACTTGGAGGTGTTGACCGATGGCTGTCGTTGCGATGGGCGCTGCCCGCATCCGGAAGTTCATCAAGTCCACCTCCGTGGCCTCCGGCTGAGCTGATCGACCTCCGCGCCGACCGTGCGCGGACGCCGGGGCCGCCCCTGTGAAGGGTCACCCCTTGTCTTCCTCTTCTTCTCTCTCGTCCTCCTCGTCCTCCTCCTCTTCCCCGTCCTCTTTGGGGAGTTCCTCGCACCCCCTCGCCGCGTACGGCTGGGACGCGGGCTGGGAGGCCGAGTTCGCGCCGTACGCGGCTCGGCAGTTGGTCGCCGGGCGCGTCGTCCGGGTCGACCGCGGGCAGTGCGACGTCGTCACCGCCGACGGGACCGTGCGGGCCGACACCGAGTTCGTCACCCCGCGCGACCCGCTGAAGGTCGTGTGCACCGGCGACTGGGTCGCCGTGGACCCGGCCGGCCGCGACCCCCGCTACGTACAGGCGTACCTGCCGCGGCGTACGTCCTTCGTGCGCTCCACCTCGTCCAAGCGGTCCGAGGGGCAGATCCTCGCGGCCAACGTCGACCACTCGATCATCGCGGTGCCGCTCGCCGTGGAGCTCGACCTCGCGCGGATCGAGCGCTTCCTCGCGCTGGGCTGGGAGTCGGGCGGGCAGCCCGTCGTCGTCCTCACCAAGGCCGACCTCGTGCCGGACGCCACCACGCTCGGGCACCTCGTCGAGGACGTGGCGACCACGGCGCCCGGCGTGCAGGTCCTCCCGGTCAGCGCCGCCACGGGGGAGGGCGTCGATGTCCTCACCGCCGTTGTCTCCGGCGGTACGTCGGTACTGCTCGGTCAGTCCGGCGCGGGCAAGTCGACGCTGGCCAACGCGCTTGCCGGGGCCGACGTCATGGAGGTCCAGGCGATCCGTGACGTCGACGGCAAGGGGCGGCACACCACGACGACGCGCAACCTCATCCCGCTGCCCGGCGGCGGGGTCCTCATCGATACGCCGGGGCTGCGCGGCGTGGGCCTGTGGGACGCCGAGAGCGGCGTCGGGCAGGTCTTCTCCGAGATCGAGGAGCTGGCGCGGCACTGCCGGTTCCACGACTGCGCGCACGGGGCGGAGCCGGGGTGTGCGGTGCTCGGCGCCGTCGCGGACGGCACGTTGCCGGAGCGGCGGCTCGACAGCTACCGCAAGCTGATCCGCGAGAACCAGCGCATCGTCGCCAAGACGGATGTGCGGGCTCGGGCGGAGATGCGGAGGCAGTGGCGGTTGCGGGGGGCGGAGGGGAAGGCGGCGCTCGACATCAAGCGGGGGCGCTTGCGCTGAGCTTGGGCGGGGTGGGGTTCGGGGGATTGGGGGGCTTGGGGGGTGGGGGGAGCTGCGGGTTCGGTGTCGCTGGGCGCGCAGTTCCCCGCGCCCCTGAAGGATTGCGGAGTTCCCCGCGCCCCTACAAGATCGCGCAGTTCCCCGCGCCCCTAAAAGATCGCGCCGTTCCCCGCGCCCCCGGACCGTTCCCCCGGAAAGGTCGTGTCCGAAATCCGCCAGCCGGGGGGGGTGGGGGGTGGATCACAATGAGGGGGTGATCGATGAAGAGACCAGGTACGAGGCCGTGCGGAGTCGGGATGCCCGGTTCGACGGGGAGTTCTTCTTTGCCGTCGCTACCACCGGGATCTACTGCCGGCCCAGCTGTCCCGCCGTCACGCCCAAGCGGCAGAACGTCCGGTTCTACCCCACCGCGGCCGCCGCCCAGACGTCCGGTTTCCGCGCCTGTCGCCGCTGCAGGCCGGACGCCGTGCCCGGGTCCGCCGACTGGAACGTGCGCGCCGACGTGGTGGGCCGCGCCATGCGCATGATCGGTGACGGCGTCGTCGACCGCGAGGGCGTTCCGGGCCTCGCCGGGCGCCTCGGCTACAGCGCCCGGCAGGTGCAGCGCCAGCTCACCGCCGAGCTGGGCGCGGGCCCCGTCGCCCTGGCGCGGGCGCAGCGCGCGCACACCGCCCGCGTGCTGCTGCAGACCACCGAGCTGCCGGTCACGGAGATCGCCTTCGCCGCCGGGTTCGCCAGCGTCCGGCAGTTCAACGACACCGTCAAGGCGGTGTACGCGCTGACGCCGACCGCGCTGCGCGCCGCGGCCCCCCGGCGCGGCACGGCCCGGCCCACGCCCGCCGCAGGCATCCCGCTGCGCCTGGCCCACCGGGGCCCCTACCGCGCCGACGCCGTCTTCGACCTGCTCGCCGACGAGGCGGTGACCGGAATCGAGGAGGTCGCGGGGGAGCGGGGCGCCCGCACCTACCGGCGCACGCTCCGGCTGCCGTACGGCACGGGCATCGTGGCCGTCGAGGAGGCGCACCACGACGTCACCACGGGGACCGGCGGCGGGTCGAGCACCGACGCCGTGCACCGCGGCGGCTGGCTCGACGCCCGGCTGCACCTGAGCGACCTGCGCGACCTCACCACGGCCGTACAGCGCCTGCGCCGCCTCTTCGACCTCGACGCCGACCCGTACGCCGTGGACGCGCGGCTCGGCGCCGACCCCCGGCTCGCCCCGCTCGTCGCCGCCCGGCCCGGGCTCAGGTCGCCGGGCGCCGCCGACCCGGACGAGTTCGCGGTGCGCGCGCTGGTGGGGCGGGCGGGCGCCGAGCGGCTGGTGCGGCGGTACGGCAAGGTGCTCGACGCCGCGTGCGGGCGGCTCAGCCACGTCTTCCCCGCCCCGGCGGACCTCGCGGCCGAGCCCGGCACGCTCGGCGCCCTCGCCGCGGTGCTCGCGGACGGCTCCCTGCGCCTGGACGCGGGCGCGGACCGCGACGACGCGGAGGCGGGGCTCCTCGCGCTGCCCGGCATGGACGCGCGGACCGCGGCGCTCATCAGGACGCGGGCCCTCGGCGACCCCGACGTGAACCTGCCGGGGGAGCCGGAACCCGCCGTCGACGCCTGGCGCCCGTGGCGCTCGTACGCCCTGCGCCATCTGGCACACGACGCCGGCCGAGCCCGGCCGTACGTCAGCCCCAGATGAGCGCCCCGAGCCACGCCCCCACGATCAGCAGGCACGCGAACAGCTCGGTCAGCACGCTGCTCCCGCCCATCCGCAGGGCCGTCCGCGTCGCGGCCGCCGCCTCGCCGTGCCGGCCGAGCCGCAGCCGCTCCCCCGCGTAGATCCCGCCGATGAAGCCGGGGATCGCCCCGATCACCGGCAGCACGCAGAAGCCGAGCAGCGCCCCGGCCCCGGCGAAGACCGCCATCCGGGGCGTCGCGCCGCTCTCCCGCAGCCGTCGGGGCGGCAGCTGCCAGCGCACGGCCTGCGCCGCGAGCAGCACCACGGTCGCACCGACGAGGATGCCCCAGGCGAGGCCGTTCGGGTCGTACAGCGTCCACCACAGGACCGCGGCCCACACCAGCCACGACCCCGGTACGCCGGGCACCAGCACTCCGCACAGGCCGAGCAGCATCACCACGCCGACCAGCAGGAGTTCCCACGCTCCCATCCGTCAAGCGTGCCTGAGATTCCGTGAAACCGCAGGTCAGGCGTCAGTCCCGAGGTGGGCGGGAGCGCCGGGCGACCCAGTCCCTCTCGTACGCGTGCCAGCCCAGCTGGAGCCGCGTCGTGACGCCCGCGAGCTCCATCAGGCGCTTCACCCGGCGCTGCACGGTGCGCAGCCCCAGGTCGAGCTGTTTGGCGACGCTGGCGTCCGTCAGGCCCGCGAGGAGCAGGGAGAGGATCTCCAGGTCCGTGCCGTCGGGGCCCTCGGGGGCGTCCTCGACGACCGTGGAGCCGTCCTCGCCGAGGCGCAGCGGCAGCGCCTCGCGCCACACCGCCTCGAAGAGGCCCGTCAGCGATTCGAGCAGGCCGCTGGCGTGCACGACGAGCGCCGCGGGCTCGGCCGTGCGCGAGGTGAGCGGGACCATGGCGAGCGAGCCGTCGGCGATGACCAGCTTGGTCGGGACCCGGTCCACCACCCGCACCTGCTCGTCCCTGCCGATCGCCGTCGACAGCTCGACGAGGCCGGTCGGCAGGTCGAGGACCGTGCGCTCGACCACCACGCGGTAGCGCACGCCACGGCCCGTTGCCTGCTCCTCCGCGCTGTTCTCCGTGCCGGTGATCGCGACGGGGCTGCCGGTCACCAGGGCGCACACCTCGTCGGCCGCCCCCAGTTGCAGCTGGAGGAAGCGCTGGGAGACGGCGGCCGCCCCGGTGACCACCTCGACCAGGTCGTGGACGGCGGGCTCGGCGGCCTGCGCGCGGTACTCCTCGGCGAGCAGCGTGGCCGCCAGCTCGGCCTTCTCCAGCTCGTGCCGCTGCTGGGTGAGGAGCGCGCCGAGCGCGACACCGGGCGGCGCCGCCACCCAGCGGCCCGCCCTGCCGGACGCCTGCGCGGCCAGGCCGTGCCGCTCCAGGCGGCGCAGCGTCCGCTCGGTCTCCGGCTCGCCGAGTGTGAGCCTGCGCGCGAGGTCCGCGACGTCGGCGGCGCCCACCGACACCAGTGCGCGGTACGCCGACTCGTGCGTCTCGTCCAGACCGATCGCTGCCAGCATGCGGCGACGTCCCTCCCCACGGCTCCGTTCCGGCGGCGCCGTGGCGGGAAACGGCCACGGCGTAAACCCGCCCGGGGACATCATCCCCGCACCACCCGTCTCTCTGCCAAGGTGACGCCACCGCAGCACCAACCGCGGCCGCTTATGCGGCCTTTGGGCCGAATCGGCCTGCGGTTCCGCATGCCCGTCAACCCTGGGGAGAGCGATGCGCCCGATATCGCGTACGGCTTCGGTGGCGGCCTCCGCCGCCGTCCTGGCCGTCACCGCGGCCGTCCCGTCCGTGGCCGAGCCACGACCGTCGGCGGAGCGGCCGCCGCTGACCGGGAGCGCCGCGCGGGACGGCGGCGGCTCCGTCGTCACCCTCGTCACCGGCGACCGGATCCTGGTGACGTCCGACGGCGACGGCGGGTCGGGGGCGGCCGCGCTGCCCGGCGCGGACGGCACCGCTCCGCTGATCCAGACGCGCCGGTCCGGCAAGGACCTGTACGTCTACCCCGAGGGCGCCGAGCACGCCATCGCCACGGGCCGCGTCGACGAGGAACTGTTCAACGTCACCGGCCTTGTCCGTCAGGGCTACGACGACGCACACGCCGAGAAGCTGCCGCTCATCGCCGTGTACGACAAGTCCGTCGACGTCGCCCGCGCGCTGCCCGCCACCCCGCGCGGCGCCGAGCGCGGCCCCGTCCTCGAACCCGTCGACGGCGTCGCCCTGAAGGCCGACAAGAAGAAGGCCGCCGCCTTCTGGGCGGAGATCGCGAACCCCAGGTCCCGTGCGGCGGGCGACCTGAAGAAGCTCTGGCTCGACGCCAAGGTCGAGGCCACCCTCGACAAGTCGACCAAACAGGTCCACGCCCCCGAGGCCTGGGCCGCGGGCTACGACGGCAAGGGCACCAAGGTCGCCGTCCTGGACACCGGGGCCGACGCCGAACACCCCGACCTCAAGGGCCGCGTCGGGGCGCGGAAGAACTTCACCGACTCCCCGGACGACGAGGACCGCCAGGGCCACGGCACCCACACCACCTCCACCGTCGGCGGCACCGGCGCGGCGAGCGGCGGCAAGAAGAAGGGCGTCGCGCCCGGCGCCGGGCTCCTGCACGGCAAGGTCCTCAACGACTCCGGTTCCGGGGCCACTTCCTGGATCATCGCGGGCATGCAGTGGGCCGTCGACCAGAAGGCCGACGTCATCTCCATGAGCCTCGGCAACCCGGCGCAGACCGACTGCACCGACCCGATGAGCACGGCGACCGAGGAACTCGCGCGGTCGGCCAAGGACACCCTCTTCGTCATCGCGGCGGGCAACACCGGCCCGGCCCTCAACTCCGTCTCCTCGCCCGGCTGCGCACCGAGCGTCCTGACCGTCGGCGCCGTCGACCGCGACGACAGCACCGCCCCCTTCTCCAGCCGAGGCCCCGCGTACGGCTCGCACACGCTCAAGCCGGAGATCGCCGCGCCCGGCGTCGGCATCTCCGCCGCGGCGGCCGGTGGTCGCGGCCCCCACGCCTACCGGTCCATGAGCGGTACGTCGATGGCGACCCCGCACGTCGCGGGCGCCGCCGCCCTCGTCAAGCAGCGCCACCCCGGCTGGAGCGCGCGGCAGATCAAGGCGGCCCTCGTGTCGTCCGCCGACAGCGGGGTCCCCGGCGACGCGCGCGAGACCGGTGGCGGACGGCTCGACGCCAAGGCCGCGATCGACCAGCAGGTGCTCGGCTCGCCCGCCGTGCGGGGCGGCAGCTTCGGCTGGCCGCAGGACGCCTCGGACCGCACCGCGGTCGCCGTTCCCTACACCAACACCACTGACAAAGCGGTGCAGTTGAAGCTCACGGTGGCGGGCGTCACCGGCAACGACGGATCCGCCGTGAACTCCGGCATCGCGCGGCTCGGCAAGCGCTCCGTGCGCGTCCCCGCAGGGGCCACCGTCGAGGTGCCGCTGAAGCTCACGCCCGACGCGGACCTCGAGCGTGCCCAGTACGGTGACGTCACGGGACGCGTCCTCGCCACGGTGGAGGGCGGCGCCCGCGTCTCGACCCCCTTCTCCCTCTACGTCCAGCCGGAGACCGTCAGCCTCCGCGTGAAGCTCGTCGACCGCAACGGCAAGCCCGCCGACGGGCCGTCGTCGGTGGACCTCATCGGCACGGACACGGCGAGCGGCGAACGCCGCTTCAACGAGGGCGCCAACGACCAGACGTACCAAGTGCGCCCGGGCGCCTACTTCCTGACGAGCTTCATCGCGACCGGCGACAAGGCCGGCGGCACCCTGACGGACTCCCTCACACACCTCGCCCGCCCCCAGATCGAGGTCACGAAGGACACGACGGTCACGCTCGACGCCCGCACGGCGCACCGCGTCGCCGTCCGGACCGACAAGGCCTCCGAAGTCCGCGGCGCCACCCTCGCCTTCGCCCGCACCTGGGGCAAGGACCACTGGCTGCACGCGGGCACCGCGGCGGGCCCCCGCACGATCCGCGGCTACTACCGGTCCGTCGAGGGCAAGCCGTCCGAAGGCACCTTCGAGTCGGGCAGCTACTGGCGCACGGCGGCTCCCCAGATCTCCGAACTCGCCGTCGTGGGCGGCACGTCGCTGCACCCCGTGACGGCCTCGACCGGCTCCGCCAACCTGGACGGAACCGGCCGGGCGGTCCTCGTCGACGCCGGGTCCGGCACGCCGGACGAGCTCGCCGCCGCCGGGGTCAGGGGCAGGATCGCGCTCGTCGAGGTCCCGGACAGCGGGCAGGCGGCCACCGCGGCGGCCGACGCGAAGAAGGCGGGCGCGCTCGCCGTCATCGCCCACCGCGCGGCCCCCGGCCGCTGGTACCCGTCGGCCGGGTTCACCGGCTCCCCGCTGCCGGTCCTCGGCATCCCGACGGACGAGGCGGCGGCGCTCCTTGCTCAACTGCACGTCGGTGAGGTCCAGTTGAAGTGGAGGGCGACGGCCAGGAGCCCGTACGTCTACAACCTGGCGTTCCCTGAGAAGGGCCGGATCCGGGACGACCGCACCTACCGGGTACGGGACAAGGACCTTGCCGCGAACCGGTCGACGTACCGGGCGATGGGCGAGACCACGGACTACGTGGACCTGCCCTCGGCCGCCCGGCCCGGCGGGCTGGAGATCTACTTCGGCGACCTCGCGTCCGTGCCTGCCCCCGGCAAGCGCACGGAGTACTACTCGGCGGGCACGACCGGCTGGGGCCACCAGGTCTCCAGCAGCTTCCCGTACGGCGAGTTCATGATCGACCCGGTGCGTACGTACGAGAAGGGGGAGCGGCGCGACGAGACCTGGTACGACGGGGTCCTCGTGCCCGGCACCCCGCGCGACGCGGCGGGCGATCCGGCGCTCGCCGGGGAGCGGCAGGGCAATCTGATCGGCGTCGCGCCCGGCTTCTGGTCCGATGCCGGACACGCGGGGATCCAGGGCGGCTTCGGCGACATCGGTTCGGTGCGGCTGGAGCGGGACGGAGAGGTCGTGGGGGAGTCGGGCTGGCCGTCCGGGGTCTTCACGGTCCCGGCCGAGGACTCCCGCTACGAACTCACCCTCACCACGCGGAAGATCGGCTCGCGGGTCTGGCACCGGTCGACGGGGACGGAAACCACCTGGTCGTTCCGCTCGCACCTCGACGAGGAGGCGTACTCGCAGGGCATCCCGATGCTCTTCCCGACCTACCGCCTCCCGGAGGACGGCCTCAAAACCCTGCCCGCGAAGGACGGGCTGCGGATTGAACTCGGCGCGACGGGGCACGCGGGCTACGAGCCGGGAGCGCTCGAGGAAGCGAAGCTGTCGTACTCCTACGACGAGGGCCAGACGTGGCAGGCGGCCACCACCGCCGAACACGACGGCACGTGGCGCGCGACCGTGAACCACACGGGCGCGGCCGGCCGACAGGTCTGGCTCAGAACCCGGCTGACGGACGCCCACGGCAACTCCGTCACGCAGACCGTGGCCCGCGCGTACGACGTGCGCTAGCCACACCGGCCCCGCCGGGCGGTCCTCCTGTGGGGGGTGGGCCCGCCCGGCGGTCTCCGTCGTCTCCCCTCCCCCCGGCGGCCGGAAATTTTCCGGATGCACCGTTTTCGTACGGGCTCCGCGGTGGAAAATAGGGGCATGAGCCAGCAGGGGGACAGGCCCACCGGCCGCGACGACGACTGGTGGGGACAGCTGTACGACGACTCCGCGCCGGACACGGGTCCCGCGCCCGCGCCGGACACCCTCGACGACAGATTCGCCTCGGCGACGAACGCCCTGCAGGAAGGCTTCCCCACGCAGCGCGACTCCGCGCCGGGCGAGCAGGGGCGGGGTGGGACTGCGCCAGGTGGCTCCGCGCCGGACGACCTTGCGTCGGGCGACCCCGGGCGGGGTGTCCCTGCGTCACCCGGCTCCGTGCCGGACGGTTCCGCGCCGCGCGACCCCGGGCCGGGGGGCCTTGTGCCGAGCGGTCCCGCACCGGGTGACCTCGTGCCGGGCGTCCCCGGACGGCGTGACCCCGCGCCACGTGGCCCCGCGCCGGACGGTTCCGCGTCGAATGACCCCGGGCGGGGTGGACCCTTCGTGGCTCCCGGCGAAGTGCCCCCGGAGCGACCGGTGCCGCGCCGGTCGCCGCAGGCGGGCGTCCCGCCCGCCCCCTCCGATCCGCCCGCCCCGCCCCAGCCACCCGCCCCGCCCCGGCGGCCGCCCGCGCAGAACGGACGCGCCCCGGGCCGGCAGCGTGCCGAACCCGCGGGGCCGCCCACCTTTGCCGCTCCCGCCCCCTGGGCCCCGCCCCCCACTGCCCCCAGCGGGCCCGTGACCTTTCCGGCCGGTGGGGCGGGGAAGGGGGGCGCGCACTCCACGCCCTCCACCGAGGCGCCCCGCGGCGACGAGTCCGCTTCGCGCGGGCCCGACGACCGTGGTCGGCAGCCAGGACCGGGCGGCGGGCACGGAGCGTCCGGAGAGGGGCGCGAGGAGGCGGGGACGGCCGGTACGGGGCTCGTCTACGTGGGGGACGGGCCGCCCACCTACGAGGCCGAGCCCACCGTGCTGCCCGCCGCCGACCCGGACGACCTCGGCGACCTCGTCGCCGACACCGTGCTCGACGGCGCCCGGTACGGGACCAGCACGCTGCGCGCCGCCTCCGTGCGCGGGGACTCCGCCCGGTACCGCGGCGAGCCGCGCCGGGACTCCCTGCTCACCGCCCGCTTCGGCGCGGGCGAGGACTCCCTGGTGCTCGTCGCCATGGCCACCGGCGCCCGCGCGACCCCGGGAGCGCACCGCGCCGCCGCCGAGGCCTGCGGGTGGATCGGCCGGGCCGTGGGCCGCAGCCACCGGCGCCTCGCCGAGGACATCAGGGCCGCCCGGCGCGGCGACCTGAAGTCCGGCCTGCACCGGCTCACCGACCGCAGCCTCGGCAAGCTCCGCGCCCGCGCCGTCGACCTGGGCCTGGAGCCCGAGGAGTACACGGCGTCCCTGCGCTGCCTCCTCCTGCCCGCCGACCCCCGCTGCCGTACGCGGGTCTTCTTCGGCGTCGGCGGGGGCGGCCTCTTCCGGCTGCGCGGCGGCGAGTGGCAGGACATCGAGCCGCGCGTCGCCGACGCCACGGGCGACGCCGTCGTCGGCTTCGGATCGCTGCCCGCGCAGAGCCCCGAGGGCGACCACCTCACCATGGACCTCGGCATCACCACCCCGCCGAGCCCCTACGAACCGGCCCCCGAGCCGCCCAGGGAGCCCTTCCGCTTCCGGGCCTCCGTCGCCCGCCCGGGTGACGCTCTCGTCCTGTGCAGCGGCGGCCTCGCCGAACCGCTGCGCGGCGAGCCCGAGCTGGCCGAACACCTCACCCGCAGATGGGAGAAGAGCGGCCCGCCGGGTCTCGCCGCCTTCCTGGCCGACGTCCAGGTCAGGGTCAAGGGGTACGCCGACGACCGCACGGCCGCCGCGGTCTGGGAGGCATGACCGCCGCACCTGTGACTTCATGGACCCGAGGAACGACCGAGCGGGAGCACGAGTGAAGACCGGGTCCACGGGTCACACGGGGTGAGCCACGGTTCACCAGCGTCGAGAGGTGCGTACAGCATGGCCAAGCAGAACGTCGCCGAGCAGTTCGTCGACATCCTCGTCCGCGCGGGCGTCAAGCGCCTGTACGGAGTCGTCGGCGACAGCCTCAACCCGGTCGTCGACGCCATCCGCCGCACCAAGGAGATCGACTGGGTCCAGGTGCGGCACGAGGAGACCGCCGCCTTCGCGGCCGGCGCCGAGGCCCAGATCACCGGCCGCCTGGCCGCCTGCGCGGGCTCCTGCGGCCCCGGCAACCTCCACCTGATCAACGGCCTGTACGACGCGCACCGCTCGATGGCCCCGGTCCTCGCCCTCGCCGCGCAGATCCCGTCCAGCGAGATCGGCCTCGGGTACTTCCAGGAGACCCATCCCGACCAGCTGTTCCGCGAGTGCAGCCACTACAGCGAGATGATCTCGACGCCGAAGCAGATGCCGAGGCTGCTGAACACCGCCATCCAGAACGCCGTCGGCCGCAGCGGCGTCAGCGTCGTGTCGCTGCCCGGCGACGTCGCGGGCGAACCCGCCCCGGAGAGGGCCGCCGAGACCGCGCTGGTCACCACCCGCCCCTCCGTGCGCCCCGGCGACACGGAGATCGAACAGCTCGCGACGATGATCGACGAGGCGCGGAAGGTCACCCTCTTCTGCGGCAGCGGCACGGCGGGCGCGCACGCCGAGGTGATGGAGTTCGCCGAGAAGATCAAGGCCCCGGTGGGCCACGCCCTGCGCGGCAAGGAGTGGATCCAGTACGACAACCCGTACGACGTGGGCATGAGCGGGCTGCTGGGGTACGGGGCCGCCTACGAGGCGACGCACGAGTGCGACCTGCTGATCCTGCTCGGCACGGACTTCCCGTACAACGCGTTCCTGCCGGACGACGTGAAGATCGCTCAGGTGGACGTGCGCCCCGAGAACCTCGGGCGCCGCTCCAAGCTGGACCTCGCCGTCTGGGGCGACGTGCGCGAGACGCTGCGCTGTCTGACCCCGCGTGTCTCGCCGAAGTCGAACCGCAAGTTCCTCGACAAGATGCTGAAGAAGCACGCCGACGCCCTGGAGGGGGTCGTCAAGGCGTACACCCGCAAGGTCGAGAAGCACGTCCCGATCCACCCGGAGTACGTCGCCTCCGTCCTCGACGACCTCGCCGCCGACGACGCGGTCTTCACCGTCGACACCGGCATGTGCAACGTCTGGGCGGCCCGCTACCTCACCCCCAACGGCAAGCGCCGCATCATCGGCTCCTTCAGCCACGGCTCGATGGCGAACGCCCTGCCGCAGGCGATCGGCGCCCAGTTCACCGACCGCAAGCGGCAGGTCGTCTCGATGTCGGGCGACGGCGGCTTCTCGATGCTGATGGGCGACTTCCTCACCCTCGTCCAGCACGACCTGCCGGTGAAGGTGGTCCTGTTCAACAACTCATCGCTCGGAATGGTGGAGTTGGAGATGCTGGTGGCCGGGCTGCCGAACTACGGCACGGCCAACCACAACCCCGACTTCGCCGCCGTCGCCCGCGCCGCCGGTGCCTACGGCGTCCGCGTCGAGAAGCCCAAGCAGTTGGCCGGCGCCCTCAAGGACGCCTTCGCGCACAAGGGCCCCGCCCTCGTCGACATCGTGACCGACCCGAACGCCCTCTCCATCCCGCCCAGGATCAGCTCGGACATGGTGACCGGTTTCGCCCTCTCCGCCAGCAAGATCGTGCTTGACGGCGGGGTGGGCCGGATGGTGCAGATGGCCCGCTCGAACCTGCGGAACGTGCCGAGGCCGTGACACCGGCCCCGGCACCGGCGCCCGCTCAGGCGGGCCGCAGCCGCAGCGTGACGATCTGGAACGGCCGCAGCGCGAGAGCGAGGCCCGCCTCGCCCGTCTCCGCCTCGTGCAGCGGCCGTTCGAGCAGGTCGGCCACCTCGGCCCGGGCCACCGGGAACGACGTGCCGAGCACGGCCGCCGCCCGTCCGCCGCGCGACTCGTAGAGCCGTACGACGACATCGCCGCTGCGGTCGTCGGCGAGCTTCACCGACTCGACGGTGACCGCCGGGTGGTCGACGCTCACCAGCGACGGCAGGACGGGCGCGTCGGCCACCCGCAGCGGCAGATTGAGCGCGAGCCCCTGCGCCACCGCGTCACCGGTGCCCGCCCCCGGCAGCAGCGCGTACGTGAAGCGGTGCGTGCCCCGGTCGGTCTCCGGGTCCGGGCTGTGCGGGGCCCGCAGCAGGGTCAGGCGCACGGTGGTGCCGAGCGCGTCGCCGTGCTCCTCGCGCGTCACGTCGTGGCCGTACGTCGAGTCGTTGAGCACGGCGACGCCGTACCCCTCCTCGGCCACCCGCAGCCAGCGGTGCGCGCAGATCTCGTAACGCGCCGCGTCCCAGCCGGTGTTGGCGTGCGTGGGCCGGTGCACATGGCCGAACTGGATCTCGGCGGCGGACCGTTCGGCGTGCACGTCGAGGGGGAACGCGGCCTTGAGGACCTTCTCCGACTCGCGCCAGTCGACGTCCGTGACGACGTCCAGGCGTCGGCTGCCCGCCGCGAGCCGGATCTCCTGGGTGATCCGTGAGTCCCCGAAGGACCGCACCACGCGCACCGCGACCCGCAGCGGCCCGTCCTCGACGAGTTCGACGGACTCGGCGTCGTCGAGGTCGGTGTGCCGGCGCCGGTAGTGCTTGTCGAGGTCCCAGGCGTCGTAGTGGGTGGGGTGGTCGGGGTGCAGCTGGAGGAGGTTGCCGGGGGCGGCGAGGACCTCCCGGCCCGCGTCCAGGTCCTTGACGGAGGTGAGCAGCCCGGCGGCGTCGACGGTGACGCTCAGGTGCTCGTTGGTGAGCAGGATCGTGTCGCCGGTCGTGTGCGCGAGAGCCCCGGGCCCCGCGTCCCGCGCGGCGTCCAGGCTCCGGCTGCCGAGCGCGGGGACGTCGACGCGCACCAGCGTGCCGTCGCCCGGGTCGACGACCTCGTCGCGCGGGTACGGCGAGGCGTTCAGGGCCGCGGGCCCGCCCGCCCCGAGCGACCGCACGGCCGCCGCCGTGATCTCGTCGAGCTCGGCGAGGACCCGCTCGTAGGTGTCGCGCGCCTCCCGGTGCACCCAGGCGATCGACGAGCCCGGCAGGATGTCGTGGAACTGGTGCAGCAGCACCGTCTTCCACAGCCGGTCCAGGGTGTCGTACGGATACACGTACGCGGGATCGCGCACCGCGGCCGCCGTGCACCACAACTCGGCCTCGCGCAGGGCGTGTTCACTGCGCCGGTTGCCGCGCTTGGTCGCCGCCTGCGTGGTGTAGGTGGCGCGGTGCAGCTCCAGGTACAGCTCGCCCGACCAGACGGGGGCCTGCGCCCCGTACTCCTCCTCGGCCGCCGCGAAGAACGCCGACGGCTTCTCGATCTCGACGCGCGGCGACCCCTCCAGGGAGCGCAGCCGCCGGGCCCGCTCCATCATCTCGCGGGTGGGGCCGCCCCCGCCGTCGCCCCAGCCGAACGGCACCAGGGAGCGCGACGCGCGCCCCTTGTCGGCAAAGTTCCGCTCGGCGTGGGCGAGTTCGGCGCCGTGGAACTGCGAGTTGTAGGTGTCGACGGGCGGGAAGTGGGTGAAGACCCGGGTGCCGTCGATGCCCTCCCACCAGAAGGTGTGGTGCGGCATCTTGTTGGACTGGTTCCAGCTCAGCTTCTGCGTGAGGAACCAGCGGATGCCCGCGAGCTTCGCCAACTGCGGGAAGGCGGCGGTGTAGCCGAACGAGTCGGGCAGCCAGATCTCCTCCGTCTCGACGCCGAACTCCTCCCGGAAGAACCGCCTGCCGTGCGTGATCTGCCGGGCGAGCGCCTCGCCGCCCGGCATGTTGGCGTCCGACTCGACCCACATCGAGCCCACCGGTGCCCAGTTCCCGTCCGCCACGGCCTTCTTGACGCGCTCCCAGACGTGCGGCTGGTGCTCCTTCACCCAGGCGTACTGCTGGGCCTGCGAGCAGGCGAAGACGAGCTCCGGATACTCCTCGGCCAGCGCCGTCACATTGGCAAAGGTCCGCGAAGCCTTGCGCACCGTCTCGCGCAGCGGCCACAGCCACGCCGAGTCGATGTGCGCGTGACCGGCCGCCGACACCCGGTGCGCGCTGGCGTGCGCGGGACGGGCGAGGACGCCGGCGAGCTCGGCGCGGGCCGCGGCCGCCGTGCCCGGCACGTCGTGCAGATCGAGCGCGTCGAGCATGTCCTCCAGGGCGCGCAGGATCTCGTGGCGACGCGGACGTTCGGGGTCCAGTTCGCGCATCAGCTCGGAGAGCACCTCGATGTCCAAGGTCAACTGCCATACGTCCTCGTCCAGTACGGCGAGATCGGCAGACGCGAATCGGTACATCGGGGTAGTGCCTGCGGTCAGTACGTCGCCGAGCGGTGTCGGCATGAAGTCGTGCAGAACGACAGGATTGGCCGCCGCTTCCAGGAGCAGGTGCACCGGCTCGCCGCCCCGGGCGGGGGAGGCCACCGGAATATGCCGATTGCGCGGGTGAACGCCCTTGAGGGGCACGCCCGACGCGTCGTGGACGAGGCCCTCCGCCTGGAAGCCGGGGCCGTCCCCGCTGAAGCCGGGATCGATCACCACTTCGACCCGCCGGCCGCGCCACTCCTGCGGCACCCGGCCCCGCATGCGGAACCAGCTGGTGGACCAGGGGTTTCCCCACTCGGTGCCGGTCTCGAAGGGTTCGTACGCGGCTTCGAGGGCCGTCCCGACCGGCACCGGCTCGCCCGGCGCGTGCCAGACGGAGAGGGACAGCGGGGTGCGCAGCGTGTACTGGGCGGGCTGGATGAACTGGCGCAGTGCCCGCTCCAGGCGGCCTTCCACCAGCAGTCGGTCGTCGTGCACTCGGGCTCCTCGGGGCTGAAGCGGCGGTGTCCACCGCTTCACTTCCCCCCGATGCCGTGCCGCACCCACCGCCGTTGGTTGACGATTCGACAAGCGTGCCGCCATGCGCCCGGGGCATGCATGTCGTGAGGTTGTTCGAGCAGGGAGGCAGAGACATCGCTTTGTGGGCGGGGGTCATGACGAGGCAGTCACGTGGGGGTGGCTCCGGGGCAATCGGGGCCTCCTCGCCGAGAGAACAGGACGAGAGGGCCGGCGAGGCGCCGGAAGGACCGGACAGCGGACAGCTCACGCGGAGGCTGGGAAGAGCCGATCTGCGCGCCGTGTCCGAGGTCAGGAGGGCCCTGAGGGAACTTCTGAGGCACTGGGGGAAGCCCGGAAGATCCGAGACGGCCGAACTCCTCACCAGCGAACTGGTCACCAACGCACTGGTGCACACCGATCACGACGCGTACGTCACCGCGACCCTGGGCCCGCGCGGCCTGCGCGTCGAGGTGCGGGACTTCGTGGGGGTCCGCCCCGAGCCGCGGGTACCGAACGCCGACGACGGTACGAACGGACGGGGCCTGATCCTCGTGCAGTCCCTCGCCGACGCGTGGGGCGTGCGGGCGCACGGGGTGGGAAAGGTGGTGTGGTTCGAACTGGACGGCGGCGGCACGGTGTGAGCCGTGCCGCCGCCGGACCGGCCGGACCCGGTGCGGTCAGCCGAACTGCTGTTCCAAGTCCTTCAGCTTCTGCTCCAGCGAATCGAGCCGGGGCAGGGCCTGGGTGTCGTCCTCCGCCGTCAGGTCGACGGTGACGGGGGCGACGGGGTCGGAGCCGTCAGGGCCGTTCCTGACGGCCTGCAGGGAGGGACGGGAGCGTACCGGCAGCTGTTCCTGCGCCGGTATAGCAGGGTCCGCGCCGACCTGCGCGGACCCGGCGGCCTGCGAGACGGCCTGCACCTCCACCTGACGGCCGCCGCCGCGGCCCTGCCAGGTGCGGTGGCCCCGGCTGAGGGCCTTGAGCTGCGCGCGCTCCAGCTTCTCCTGGTCGCGCCTGCGCAGCCGTGCGCTCTCCTTCTCGCGGCGGTCCTCCCGGACCTCCTCGACGGCCTCGTCCAGGGTGCGTACGCCTTCGAGGAGCATCAGCGACCAGGCCGCGAAGGTCTCGCGGGGCGCGCGCAGCCACCGCACGATGCGGATCTGCGGCAGCGGCCGCGGCACCAGGCCCTGCTCGCGCAGTGCCGCCCGGCGGGTCTGCTTCAGCGCGCGGTCGAAGAGCACCGCCGCCGAGAGCGACATCCCGGCGAAGAAGTGCGGAGCGCCCGCGTGGCTCAACCCCCGGGGCGCGTGCACCCAGTTGAACCAGGCGGCCGCGCCCGCGAACGTCCACACGAGCAGCCGTGAACCGAGCGCCGCGTCGCCGTGGCTCGCCTCGCGCACGGCGAGGACGGAGCAGAACATCGCCGCGCCGTCGAGGCCGAACGGGACCAGGTACTCCCAGCCCCCGGAGAGGCTGAGGTTCTGCTGCCCGAAGCCGACCAGGCCGTGGAACGAGAGCGCGGCCGCGACGGCGGCGCAGCAGAACAGGAGCACGTAGGAGGCGGTGCCGTAGATGGCTTCCTTGCGCCTGCGGCGTTCCTCGGTGCGCTCCCACGAGTCGTCGCCCGCACTCCCTTTCGCCGCCTTGCCGTGGCCTCGCCTGCCGCGCGCGAGCACCGCCACCGCCACCAGCATGCCCAGGAGCAGGACGCCGCCGGGAAGCAGCCAGTCCAGCGATATGTCGGTCAGTCTCATCTGGGGGTCCCTTGCGTTGCGGTAGGGCGTATCGGGCGCCATATTGACCCAACCCCGACGGCAGGCAGGGGGTTTCGGGGCAAGAGAACGCCAAGGGGGGTGCATGGGAGCACACGGGGCGTACTTTTGCTCGAACTCATGGCCAGGGACCGGGCGTTGAGTTCGATTGGGCGCGACTCGGCCGAGCGGGGCTCAGTCGGTCGGGGCGGCCGCGCTCAGCCGTGCGACGCGCTCCGCGTCGCAGGTGCGCGGGCAGGTGACGCAGGTGTCCTCGGGGCGCAGCGTGTAGAACATGCAGCAGCTCGCCCGGTCGCGGGTGGGCAGCGCCTCCCCGTCGGGGCCCGTCAGTTCCCGGAAGCCGGCCGTGCCCACGTACGGCTTGGTGGCGCCGGGGAGCAGGCGCTCCAGCTCGGTCACCGCGCGCCGCTCCTCGCCGAAGAGGTGGGCGACGTACCAGAGGCCCTCGACGATCTCGTCGGTGGCGAGGCTCCACAGCGCGCGCGAGCGGCGCCGCATCCGGGGGCCGAAGGTGTCGAGGAGCGGCCCGAGGTGCTCGGCGACCGCGGCCCGCACCTCGCCGCGCAGCGCTTCCTCGTCCGGCACGACACGGGCGCCGGGCAGCGCGGCGGCGGGGTCGTCGGGGAGGCAGGCGAAACTGTGCGTGCGTACGGCCATCCGGCCCAGCGTGCGGTGGTAGGAGACGTCGGCGACCGGGAAGCGCGGGACGCGGCGGTGCAGGAACCAGGGGACCGTGATGAGCAGGGTGGCCGGCCAGGCGTAGCGGTGCAGCCCGAAACTGGCCACCACGTCCGGCCGCGCCCGGGTGCCGTAGTCCTTCAGGACCTGGGCGTCGTCCCAGGCCAGGAACGCGTCGAGGTCGGCCCCGCCCTCCGCGAGCCGGGCGGCGGTGACCCAGCCGTCGCCCCGGGGAGCCTGTTCCCCGGGGCCGAGCTCGGTGATCTGCAGTCCGGAGTACACCTCGGCGAGGCGGGCGTAGGAGTCCGCTACGGCACTGCGGGCGCCCACGGCGGGTGCGGACAGGGTGAGTACGGACATGCGGGGGACCACCGAATCGCGATCGATAGCAGGTAAGCCTTACCTTACCCGACGTGATCGAGGTTTCAACTCCGGTCGTGCCCGCCTAGGGTGCCTCTCGTACCTTTCGGAGCAGTCGGAAGCGGGGCGGAACGACGTGGAGCAGACCGGAGCACGCGAGGGGGGTCCCCGGGCCGGGGCGCCGCGCGTCCGGGTGCCGGAGCAGGCGAGGGCCGAGACGCGCGGGTCCGCCGCGCACGGGGGCGAGCCGACGGCCGCCGTCCCCGCGCCCCGCCGCACGGTCCGGCGCAGCTCCGTGCGCGGGCAGGTCCTCGCCGCGCTGCGCGCCGCCCTGGTCGGCGGCGAGCTCGCGCCCGGCGAGGTGTACTCGGCGCCCGCACTCGGCGAGCGCTTCGGTGTCTCCGCGACCCCCGTCCGCGAGGCGATGCAGCAGCTGGCCGTCGAGGGCGCCGTGGAGGTCGTCCCCAACCGCGGCTTCCGGATCACCGAGCGCAGCGCCCGCGAGCTCGCGGAGCTGGCCGAGGTGCGGGCGCTGATCGAGGTGCCCGTGATGCTGCGGCTCGCCCGCACCGTGCCCGCCGCGCGCTGGGCCGAACTGCGGCCGCTCGCCGAGGCGACCGCGACCGCGGCGGCGGGCGGCGACCTCGCGCGCTACGCCGAGTCGGACCGCGCCTTCCACGGCGCGCTGCTCTCCCTGTCCGGCAACCAGCAGCTGGTGCAGGTCGCGGACGACCTGCACCGGCGCTCGCAGTGGCCGCTGGCGAGCGGGCCCGTCGCGGGCCGCCGGGCCGACCTGGTGGCCGACGCGGCCGAGCACATGGCGCTCCTCGAAGCGCTGACCGTCCAGGATCTGGGCGTGGTCTCGTCGCTGGTCAAGGAGCACTTCACGGGGGCCGGGGGCTGACGCCGGACCCCTGCGGGGCCCGGCGGCCGTGAGCTACACCGCGGCGGCCGGTGGCTGCAGATGCTGGGCGAGCCAGGACGGTACGCCGCCCAGGAGGCGGAACAGGCGGGTGGCCTCGGCGCGCAGCCGGGTGGCTTCCGGCTCCGGCTCCGCGTCCGCGAGCGCGGCGAGCGCCGGGGCCGTGCCGACCAGGTAGCCGAGCTCCTCGCGGATGCGCAGGGACTCCGCGAAGCCGTGCCGCGCCTCCGCCAACTCCCCGTCGCGCAGGGCAAGTCCGGCCAGATGACGCCAGGTGAAGGAGAGCAGCAGGGGGTCGGAGTGCGCCGTCGCGCCCGCGTGGGCCCTGCGGTACGCCGCCTTCGCGGACTGCGGCGAGTCGGCGATGTGTTCCGCGATCAGCCCTCTGCGGAAGTCCAGCAGTGGCCGTCCCGGTGCGTTCGGGGCGAGCAGCGCGGCCGCCCTGCCCAGCGCCGTGCGCGCCTCGTCGGCGCGGTCGCGTACGCCCAGGACCGTTGACGCGTAAGCCAGTTGGCCTCGTTCGCAGGCCGCGGCGCCCCGGTCGTCGTCGTCCTCGGCGAGCGCCTCGGCGGTCCGCAGACCGTCCTCGGCCTCGCCCCAGCCCTCCCCGGTGAACAGGCACCGCTCGACGAGGAGCGCCGTCCTCTGGAGTGCCGCGGCCGCCCCGGCCCGCGAGGCCAGCAGCGCCGCCGCGTCGGTCCAGCAGCCGCGTGAGCGCAGCCGCCATACCGCGGTCTGGAGTGGATCGTCCCCTGCAGTCGTTCCGGTACCAGACATGGCGGTATGCGCCACGTTGCCCTCCCCGAGCACACCATTGAGCTGTTGAGTCGTGGGCGAATCTCAGCATGGATCGCGGCACCGGGCCAAGAGGCTGGGTGAAAGAATTCACAAAGGGCGGGACGGGAACGGGGTCCGGGCCGGCCGGCGCCCCGCGGCCGCCGGCCGGCTCCGTACCCCGATGACCTCAGCTCATCCGCAGCGCGAGGAAGAAGTCGAGCTTGTCCTCGAGGCGCGAGAGGTCACGGCCCGTCAACTGCTCGATGCGGCCCACCCGGTAGCGCAACGTGTTGACGTGGAGGTGCAGGCGCGCGGCGCAGCGCGTCCATGAGCCGTCGCAGTCGAGGAAGGCCTCCAGGGTCGGGATGAGCTCGGCGCGGTGGCGCGAGTCGTACTCCCGCAGCGGGTCCAGGAGCCGCGCGGTGAACGCCCGCCGCACGTCGTCCGGGACGAACGGCAGCAGCAGCACGTGCGAGGCCAGTTCCTGGTGGCCGGCCGCGCAGACCCGGCCGGGGCGCGCCGCGGCCACCCGGCGCGCGTGCCGCGCCTCCTCCAGGGCGCCGCGCAGCCCCTCCGCCGAGTGCACGGACGCGCTGACGCCCAGGGTGAGGCGGCCGTCGCCGTCGAGGCCCGCCGACAGCGGGTCGTGCACGGACGCCAGGAGCGCGTCCGCGATCAGCCCCGTCTCCGAGCCGTCGTGCTCGCTGGAGACGGCGGGCAGCGGCACGAGCGCGATGGCCTCGTCGCCGGTGTGCGCGACCGCGATCCGGTCGGACGGCTCGGGCCCGGCCGACGCCGGGTCCACGAGGATCTCCTCCAGGAGCGACTGGGCGACCGGACCGCCGTCGATCTCCCCGCCCTCCCACTCCACGCGCGCCACCACGACCTGCCAGTGCGGGGCCGTGCCGAGGCCCGGCAGGAGCACCGGGGCGGCGACGCGCAGCCGCGCCGCGATCTCCGCGGGCGCCGCACCGGTCTGCACCAGTTCGAGGACCTCCTGGGCGAGACGGCGGCGCACGGTACGGGCCGCGTCGCGCCGGTCGCGCTCGACCGCGATCAGCTGCGTCACGCCCTGCAGCAGGTCGAGCCGCTCCTCGGGCCAGTCGCCCGCGTCGGCCTCCACGGCGAGCACCCAGTCGGAGAGCACCGACTCGCGCACGTCGCGCGAGGCGCCGGCCGTGCCGCGGCCACTGGTCCGAATGGGGAACAGCGAGTACGTGAGCGCGTCCACCGTCACGCGGTGCGGTCCGCGCCGGCCCGTTCGGACGGCCGCCAGGTGCTCCCCGGCCAGCCGCGCGCAGAGCGGTCCCGGCAGGGCGGTGCCCGCGGCGCCGGACCCGGCGATCACGCGCCCCGCGGGCGAGAGCACCCAGGCCCGCAGGTCCAGGTCGGTGCCGAGCAGGTCGAGGACGACGTCGGGGCCGCCGCCCGCGGGGCCCGAGGTCATCAGGCGGCGGTGCCGGTCGACGACGGCCGCGAGGTCCCCGGCGCGCTCGCCGGAGACCTGGCGCACCACGTGCTCGGTGATGGTCGCGAAGGCCACGGATTCGTTGACCGCGAAGAGCGGCAGGCGGTGCCGGGCGCAGGCGGCGACGATGTCGTCGGGGATGGCCCCGAGCTCGGCCTCACCGGCGGCGAGCGCCGCGACCCCCGCGCTCGCGAGGATGCGGACGAAGGGTTCGGTGTCCGAGGCGTCGCGGCGCCAGGCGAGGCCGGTGAGGACCAGCTCGCCCCCGGCCAGGTAGCGGCTGGGGTCCCGCAGGTCGGTGGTCATCACACCGCGCACGGTGCGGTCCAGCTCGTCCTCGCCGCCGAGCAGCCGCAGGCCCAGCGCGTCGGTGTCCAGGAGTGCGCGCAGCCGCATGGTGTCGTCGCCGCCGATCTGTCTCGAATGGTGTGTACAAACATGTGCGCTCTGTAGCGCCGGGGCCCCGCGTCGCAGGGTGGCCGCGGTTTCCGGGGGGAACCCGCGAGGTTCCTGGGGCCCGTTCTTCATACGAATCTACAAGACGCGCGGCTTGGCCAGCCAACTCCTTCATGGTTTCGGTGACTGACCCCATCGGACGAGCGGGCGGTGTACTTGCCCCACTCCGCGTTAACAGCACATGAACGAGCAGTCGAGGGACCAACGGCCCGAGTGGCCTAAACGGAATCCTCTGATTCGGAAATCTCGGGTCCCTCGAAGCGAACGACCCTCGATACGAACAAGAAGAGAGCCTCATGGACTTCCTTCGCCCCGCCAGCTGGGAGGAGGCGCTCGCCGCCAAGGCCGAGCACCCCACGGCTGTGCCGATTGCGGGTGGCACCGACGTGATGGTCGAGATCAACTTCGACCACCGTCGTCCCGAGTACCTGCTTGACCTCAACCGCATCGTCGAGCTGCGCGAGTGGGAGGTGGGCGAGGAGACGGTCCAGCTGGGCGCCTCCGTCCCGTACACGCAGATCATGGAGGAGCTCCGCACGGAGCTTCCCGGCCTCGCGCTCGCCTCGCACACGGTGGCGTCCCCGCAGATCCGCAACCGCGGCGGCGTCGGCGGCAACCTGGGCACCGCGTCCCCCGCGGGCGACGCCCACCCGGCCCTCCTCGCCGCCGACTGCGAGGTCGAGGTGGAGTCCGTGCGGGGCTCCCGGCTGATCCCGATCGACGAGTTCTACACCGGTGTGAAGCGCAACGCGCTCGCCGCGGACGAGCTCATCAAGTCCGTGCACATCAAGAAGGCGGACGGCCCGCAGCAGTACTCGAAGGTCGGCACCCGCAACGCGATGGTCATCGCCGTGTGCGCCTTCGGCATCGCGCTGCACCCCGGGACCCGGACCGTGCGGACCGGCATCGGCTCCGCCGCGCCCACCCCCATTCGGGCGAAAGCGGCCGAGGACTTCCTGAACGCGGCCCTCGAAGAGGGCGGCTTCTGGGAGAGCAAGAAGATCATCACCCCCTCGATCGCCAAGCAGTTCGCGGAGCTCGCCTCCGGTGCCGCCAACCCGATCGACGATGTGCGCGGCACGGCGAGCTACCGCCGGCACGCCGTCGGGATCATGGCCCGCCGCACGCTCGGCTGGACCTGGGAGTCGTACCGCGGCGACAGCCGCAGCACTGAGGGAGTCGCATAATGCGCGTGAACTTCACGGTCAACGGCCGTCAGCAGGAAGCCGACGACGTGTGGGAGGGCGAGTCCCTCCTCTACGTGCTGCGCGAGCGCATGGGGCTGCCGGGCTCCAAGAACGCCTGTGAGCAGGGCGAGTGCGGTTCCTGCACCGTCCGTCTCGACGGCGTGCCGGTCTGTTCGTGTCTGGTCGCGGCCGGTCAGGTGGAGGGCCGCGAGGTCACCACCGTCGAAGGGCTCGCCGACTACGCCAAGCACCGTGCGGACGCCCACCCGGGCGGCGGCTGCGCCTCCGGCGCGTGCGGCACCTCGATCCAGGACGCCCAGCAGTGGCAGGCCAACCCGGAGAAGGGTGCCACCGACTCGCAGACCGGCGAGGGCGGCGAGCTCTCCCCCATCCAGCAGGCGTTCATCGACGCCGGCGCCGTCCAGTGCGGCTTCTGCACCCCCGGCCTGCTCGTCGCGGCCGACGAGATGCTGGAGCGCAACCCGCAGCCGTCGGACGCCGACATCCGCGAGGCGCTCTCCGGCAACCTCTGCCGCTGCACCGGCTACGAGAAGATCCTTGACGCGGTCCGCCTCGCGGCCGCGCGCCAGTCCGAGGGGGTCTGACGCCATGGGAACCACAGGTACACCCACCAAGATCACGCAGGGTTCCAAGACCAAGGGCGGCATCGGCGAGTCGACGCTGCGCCCCGACGGCACCCTGAAGGTGACCGGCGAGTTCGCGTACTCCTCGGACATGTGGCACGAGGACATGCTGTGGGGTCACACCCTGCGCTCGACCGTCGCGCACGCCGAGATCGTCTCCATCGACATCTCGGAGGCGCTCGCGCAGTCCGGCGTCTACGCCGTCCTGACCTACGACGACCTGCCGGCCGCGATGAAGAACTACGGCCTGGAGATCCAGGACACCCCGGTCCTCGCGCACAAGAAGGTCCGCCACCACGGTGAGCCGGTGGCCCTGGTCGCCGCCGACCACCCGGAGACCGCGCGCCGCGCCGCGGCCAAGATCCGAATCGAGTACAAGGAGCTGCCCCTCATCACCGATGAGGCCTCGGCGACCGCTCCCGACGCCGTACTCGTGCACGAGGGCCGCGACGACCACCACATCGGCCACGTCCCGCACCCCAACATCGTGCACCGCCAGCCGATCGTCCGCGGCAACGCCGAAGAGGCCGCCAAGAAGGCCGACTTCATCGTCAAGGGCGAGTACACCTTCGGCATGCAGGACCAGGCCTTCCTCGGTCCCGAGTCGGGTCTCGCGGTGCCCTCCGAGGACGGCGGCGTCGAACTCTACGTCGCCACCCAGTGGCTGCACTCGGACCTCAAGCAGATCGCCCCCGTCCTCGGCCTGCCCGAGGAGAAGGTGCGCATGACGCTCTCCGGCGTCGGCGGCGCGTTCGGCGGCCGCGAGGACATCTCGATGCAGATCCACGCCTGCCTCCTGGCGCTGCGCACCGGCAAGCCGGTCAAGATCGTCTACAACCGTTTCGAGTCCTTCTTCGGCCACGTGCACCGCCACCCGGCGAAGCTCTACTACGAGCACGGCGCCACCAAGGACGGCAAGCTCACGCACATGAAGTGCAAGATCGTCCTGGACGGCGGCGCCTACGCGTCGGCCTCCCCGGCGGTCGTCGGCAACGCCTCGTCCCTCTCGGTCGGCCCGTACGTGATCGACGACGTCGACATCGAGGCCATCGCCCTCTACTCCAACAACCCGCCCTGTGGCGCGATGCGCGGCTTCGGCGCCGTCCAGGCCTGCTTCGCCTACGAGGCGCAGATGGACAAGCTCGCCGACAAGGTGGGCATGGACCGGGTCGAGTTCCGGCGGCTCAACGCCATGGAGCAGGGCACGCTCCTGCCGACCGGGCAGCGCGTCGACTCGCCCGCTCCGGTCGCCGAGATCCTGCGCCGCATCAAGGCCCGCCCGCTGCCGCCCGAGCGCCAGTGGGAGTCCAGCGAGGGCGCCGACGTGCGCCAGCTGCCGGGCGGCCTGTCCAACACCACGCACGGCGAGGGCGTCGTCCGCGGTGTGGGCTACGCGGTCGGCATAAAGAACGTCGGCTTCTCCGAGGGCTTCGACGACTACTCGACCGCCAAGGTGCGCATGGAGGTCATCAACGGCGAGCCCGTGGCGACCGTGCACACCGCGATGGCCGAGGTCGGCCAGGGCGGCGTCACCGTCCACGCGCAGATCGCCCGGACCGAGCTGGGCGTCACGCAGGTGACGATCCACCCGGCCGACACCCAGGTGGGCAGCGCGGGATCGACGTCCGCGTCGCGCCAGACGTACGTCACCGGCGGCGCCGTCAAGAACTCCTGCGAGCTCGTCCGCGAGAAGGTCCTGGAGATCGGCCGCCGCAAGTTCGGCACGTACCACCCCGCGTGGGCCACCGCCGAACTGCTCCTGGAGGGCGGCAAGGTCGTCACCGACGGCGGCGAGGTCCTCGGCGACCTGGTCGACGTCCTGGAGGGCGAGACCGTCGAGATCGAGGCCGAGTGGCGCCACCGCCCCACCGAGGCCTTCGACCTGCGCACCGGCCAGGGCAACGGCCACGTCCAGTACTCCTTCGCCGCGCACCGCGCGGTCGTGGAGGTCGACACCGAGCTCGGCCTGGTCAAGGTCATCGAACTGGCCTGCGCCCAGGACGTCGGCAAGGCGCTCAACCCGCTGTCCGTGATCGGCCAGATCCAGGGTGGCACCACCCAGGGCCTGGGCGTTGCGGTCATGGAGGAGATCATCGTCGACCCCAAGACCGCGAAGGTCAGGAACCCCTCCTTCACGGACTACCTGATCCCCACCATCCTCGACACGCCGACCATCCCCGTCGACGTGCTCGAACTCGCCGACGAGCACGCCCCGTACGGGCTCCGCGGCATCGGCGAGGCCCCGACCCTGTCGTCCACCCCTGCGGTCCTCGCGGCCATCAGGAACGCGACGGGCCTGGAGCTCAACAAGACGCCGGTACGCCCTGAGCACCTGACCGGTACGTAACCCCCACCGGGTGGAGAGCGAGCCGTCCACCCCCGAAGCCCTCCGCGCGGTGCGGGCCACCGAGGAACGTCACACTTCCGCCGCCCGCACCGCCCGGAGCCCGGCTCCCCTCCCCACGAGGGAGCGTCGTTCGTCTCGGGCCGTCCCCCGGGTCGTGCAGCCAACGCACCATCCCAAATCCCGTGAACCCAGCGGGTGCCCCTGTGAACCTTGGGAGTAGGCACCATGACCCAGTCGTCAGTGGAGCCCAGGACCACCGCAGAGGACGCGGGCCCCGGCTCACGCGTCCCGGCCGGCAGGTCTTGGCTCGATCGGTACTTTCACATATCCCTGCGGGGATCGACGGTCGCGCGCGAGGTGCGCGGCGGCATCACCACCTTCATGGCGATGGCGTACATCGTCCTGCTGAACCCCGTCCTGCTGTCCGGAAAGGACGCGGCCGGGGACACCATGGGCCAGAAGGCCCTGATCACCGCGACGGCGCTCGCCGCGGCGGTCACCACGCTCCTGATGGGGTTCATCGGCAAGGTGCCCCTGGCCCTGGCCGCCGGACTCTCCGTGTCCGGAGTGATCTCCTCGCAGGTGGCACCCGAGATGACCTGGCCGCAGGCCATGGGCATGTGCGTGATGTACGGCGCCGTGATCATGCTCCTGGTGGTCACCGGGCTGCGTGAGATGATCATGAACGCCATCCCGCTCGCCCTCAAGCACGGCATCACCATGGGCATCGGGCTCTTCATCGCCATCATCGGCCTGGTCAAGGGCGGCTTCGTGCACCCCGGCAAGGCCACCCCGCTCTCGCTCGGCCCCGCCGGTGAACTCTCCGGCTGGCCCGTGCTGCTCTTCGCCGGCACCCTCCTGCTGATCTTCATGCTGCAGGCGCGCAACACCCCGGGCGCGATCCTGATCGGCATCGTCACCGGCACCGTCGTGGCCGTCGCGCTCAACGCGCTCGACGTCATCGACCCCAAGCAGTGGGCGAACGGCGCCCCCGAACTGCACGGCAGCGCGGTCTCCTCGCCCGACTTCTCCCTCCTCGGCGACGTCGAGTTCGGCGGCTGGGGCGAGGTCGGCGCGATGACCGTCGGCATGATCGTCTTCACCCTGGTCCTGGCCGGCTTCTTCGACGCGATGGCCACCATCATCGGCGTCGGCACCGAGGCCAACCTCGCCGACGACAAGGGCCGCATGCCGGGCCTGTCCAAGGCGCTGTTCATCGACGGCGCGGGCGGTGCCATCGGCGGCGTGGCGGGCGGCTCGGGACAGACCGTCTTCGTCGAGTCCGCGACCGGCGTCGGCGAAGGCGCCCGCACCGGCCTCTCCTCGGTCATCACCGGACTGTTCTTCGCCGGCTGCCTCTTCTTCACGCCGGTCACCGCGATCGTGCCCCAGGAGGTCGCGTCCGCCGCGCTCGTCGTCATCGGAGCGATGATGATGATGAACGCCCGGCACGTCGACTGGGCCGACCGCGCCACCGCGATCCCGGTCTTCCTGACCGTCGTGCTCATGCCCTTCACGTACACCATCACCACCGGTGTCGCGGCGGGCGTCATCTCCTGGGTCGCCATCAAGGTCGCCCAGGGCAAGGCCCGCGAGATCGGGGCCTTCATGTGGGGCCTGACCCTCGTCTTCATCATCTATTTCGCCCTCAACCCCATCGAGAGCTGGCTGGGCGTCCACTGAGGCGCCGAGCCCTCCGCACACCCGCAGAGCCTGAGGAGGCCGAGATGCTGGACATCGCCGACGAGTTGAACCGGTGGGTCGAGCAGGGACGTGACTTCGCCGTCGCCACCGTGGTGGCGGTCGGCGGGAGCGCGCCCCGGCAACCCGGTGCCGCGCTCGCCGTCGACAGCGAGGGCACGGCGATCGGCTCGGTCTCCGGCGGATGTGTGGAGGGCGCCGTCTACGAACTGTGCCGGCAGTCCCTCGACGACGGCGAGACCGTCCTCGAACGCTTCGGCTACAGCGACGAGGATGCCTTCGCCGTGGGCCTGACCTGCGGCGGCGTCATCGACATCCTCGTCACCCCGGTCCGCGCGGACGCCGCGGCGCGGCCGGTGTTCGGCGCCGCGCTCGCCGCGGCCTCCGCAGGGGAGGCGGCAGCCGTCGCACGCGTCACCTCCGGACCCGCCGGCCTTCTCGGCCGCGCCCTCCTCGTCCGCGCGACGGACGGGGCGGGGGCGTACGAGGGCGGCCTCGGCGGCCATCCGGAGCTGGACCGCACCGTGGCGGAGGAGGCCCGCGCCCTGCTCGACGCGGGCCGCACCGCGACCGTGGAGATCGGCGAGGACGGCTCGCGGTGCGGAGCGCCGCTGGTCGTCCTCGTCGAGTCCAGCGTCCCGCCGCCCCGCATGATCGTGTTCGGGGCCATCGACTTCGCCTCGGCGCTGGTGCGCATCGGCAAGTTCCTCGGCTACCACGTGACCGTGTGCGACGCGCGCCCCGTCTTCGCGACGCCGACGCGCTTCCCCGACGCCGACGAGATCGTCGTCGAGTGGCCGCACCGCTACCTGGAGTCCACCGACGTCGACGGCCGCACCGTCCTCTGCGTCCTCACCCACGACGCCAAGTTCGACGTACCGCTGCTGCACCTGGCGCTGCGGCTGCCCGTCGCCTACGTCGGCGCCATGGGGTCGCGCCGCACCCACGAGGACCGCAACGAGCGCCTGCGCGAAGTGGGCGTCACCGAGCTGGAGTTGGCCCGCCTGAGGTCGCCCATCGGACTGGACCTGGGCGCGCGCACGCCCGAGGAGACCGCCCTGTCGATCGCCTCGGAGATCGTCGCCCACCGGCGCGGCGGCAGCGGAGTCTCCCTGACCGGCGCCCACACGCCCATCCACCACGACGGCACGCGCGGCCCCTCGGGACGGATCGGCTCGGTCGCCTGAGCGGGAGCCTTCGTCAGGGACGGCCCGCGCCCGATGCCGGGCCCGCCGCGACGAGCCGGTCCGCGGCGGCCCCGAACATCCGCCGCGCCACGGCCGCGAGGACCCCGTCGCAGAACGCGGGCAGCCACCGCACGCGCAGGTCCTCGCGCCACACCAGCGCCGAACCCGGACCGCGCGCGGGGTAGACCTCGATCTCCGCCCACCCCGTCACGAACGCCCCCCGCTTCTCCAGCCGGCACCGCCCCGGCGCGGTTCCGTCCGGCGGGGACCACTCGACGACCTCCATCACGTCGTCGAAGCCGACGGGACCCAGCGCGGAGCGGGCGACGAAGACCGTGCCGGCGTGGGTCGGCGGGGGAGTACGGACCGTAACGCGGGTGAGCGGGACGACGTCGCCGTGCCGCTCCCAGGTGGTGAGGCGGCGCCACGCCTCGGCGGCGGGCAGGGGCATGTCTCGGGTGATCTGGAAGATGGCCACCCTGTGAGCCTGCCAGGCCGCGGCCCGGTCCGCCGGACAGTGCCTAGCGGTAGACCTTGCCGGGCTCGGCCTTGCCGGGTGCGAGCAGCTGCGGCACCGTCACGAAGACATAGCCGCGCTTCTTCAGCCCGTCGATGACACCGGGAACGGCCGGCACGGTGCCCTTGTAGATGTCGTGCAGCAGGATGATGCCGTCCCGCTCGGTCTGGTCGAGGACCCGCTTCTCGATCAGCTTGGAGTCATTGGTCGTGTAGTCCTTCGCGGTGACGGTCCACAGGACCTCCGCGAGACCGAGCTCCTTGGAGAGCTTGTTGACGTCGTCGTCGGTGCGGCCCTGCGGCGGGCGCATCAGCGTCGGCTTCTTGCCTATGAGCTTCTCGATCGCCTTGTTGGGGCGCTCCAGCTCGCGCCGCGCCTCCTTCTCGTCGATCTTCGTCAGGATCTTGTGGGACCAGGTGTGGCTGGCGACCTCGTGGCCCTCGGCGTCCATCCGCTTCACGAGCTCGGGGTACTTCTCTATGTGGTTCTTGCCGAGCGTGAAGAAGGTGGCGTGGACCTGCTTCTCCTTGAGGATCTCGAGAAGTCTGGGCGTGTTCTCGCTGGGTCCCGCGTCGAAGGTCAGCGCCACGCACTTGGCCTTGCGGCAGTCGACGGTGCCCATCTTCCCCTGATCGGCGGCCTTCGCGTTCGCGCCGTCCTTGCGCACGGTGCTGGGCGAGGTGGTGTCGAGCTTGGTGCACCCCGTCAGGGCGAGGGCAAGGGCCGCTCCGGTCGCGAGGACGGAGGTGGCGCGACGAGGCAACCTCTTGCGGGAGCGCGTCGTCTTGCTGTGGGAAGAGATGTTCGAGGGGGGCATGTGATGACTATACATCGCATGTATACACCTCGTTCATAGTGGGCGTCGGCTCCGGACGGAACGGGTAGAGGCAGCGGGCAGGAGCGGCACGGCCGGGGAGGGTGCGCAGAGCCCCGCGCCGCACCGCGCGGCCCCACTGATCCCCTCCCCGAGGAGCAAGATGCCCCCGTCCCACCGGCCCCGCGCCGCGCTCGCCCTGTCGCAGGGAGCGGCCGACGCCGTCCTGGAACAACCGGCCCTCGACGCGCTCGCCGAGGTCACGACGCTCGAACCGCCGCCCGTGCTCGACGACTTCGGCACCGGCCGCGCACGCGCCGTCCTCGCCGGGACCGAACTCCTCGTCACCGGGTGGGGCTGCCCGCCGCTCACCGCCGAGGTGCTCACGTACGCCCCGCGCCTGCGCGCCGTCGTCCACACGGCGGGCTCCGTCCGGGCCCACGTCACCGAGGCGTGCTGGGAACGCGGCATCGAGGTGTCCTCGGCCGCCGCCGCCAACGCGCTGCCCGTCGCCGAGTACACCGTCGCGATGATCCTGCTCACCGGCAAACGCGTCCTGGAGAGCGCCCGCGAGTTCCGCGCCGCCCGTACCGAGGCCGACTGGCGGCGCACGCCCCGCTCCGTCGGCAACTACCGGCGCTCGGTGGGCGTCCTCTCCGCGTCGCTGATCGGACGCCGCGTCATCGAGCTGCTGCGCCCCTACGACCTGCGGGTGCTCCTGTACGACCCGTACGTCTCCGAGGAGGAGGCCGCCGGGCTCGGCGTGGAGCTCGTCCCGCTCGCCGGACTCTTCGCGCGGAGCGACACCGTCAGCGTGCACACCCCCCTGCTGCCCGCCACGCGCGGTCTCGTCGGCCGGGACCTGCTCGCGGCCATGCGCCCCGGCGCCGTGCTCATCAACACCGCGCGCGGCGCCGTCGTCGACCAGGAGGCGCTCACCGAGGCCGTCACCGCGGGCCGCGTCCGCGCGGTGCTCGACGTGACCGACCCCGACGTCCTGCCGGGCGACCATCCGCTGTGGGACTGCGAGCACGCCCTGCTCACCCCGCACCTCGCGGGCTCCCGGGGCAACGAGTGGCGGCGCCTCGCCGAACTCGCCGTCGACGAGGTCCGCCGCTGGGCCGCGGGGGAGGGCTTCGCCCACGCGGTGCGGCGCGACAGGCTCCCGTACCTGGCCTGAGCCGGAGGAGAATCAGCGCCCGCCCGAGCCTGTTGGACGGTGTATAACCCTTCCTCGCAAGGCGATTAGGGTGGTGTCCCGTACGACGAACGAACTCGGGCAAGGGTGCTGTGCGGGATTTCCTCTTGGTTTTGTGCGTGGTCACGGCCGTCACCTGTCTCGCCACCGGGCCGGTACGGAAATTCGCCATCGCGGCCGGGGCCGCCCCGGCGGTCCGGGCCCGCGACGTGCACCGCGTGCCCACGCCCCGCCTGGGCGGCATCGCCATGTTCTGCGGCCTGTGCGCCGGTCTGCTCGTCGCCGCCCGGCTGCCGGGCCTCGCCCACGTCTTCCCCACCGGCCAGCCGCAGGCCCTGCTGGCCGGGGCGGCGGTGATCTGGCTGGTCGGAACCCTGGACGACAAGTTCGAGATCGACGCGTTCAGCAAGCTCGGCGGCCAGATCATCGCGGCCGGCGTGATGGTCTACAAGGGACTCGTCATCCTCTGGCTGCCGATTCCCGGCTACGGCACGCTCTATCTGGACCAGGTCCAGGGCTCGTTGCTGACGGTCGCCCTGATCGTCATCACCATCAACGCCGTCAATTTCGTCGACGGGCTCGACGGACTCGCGGCGGGCATGATCTGTATCGCCGCCGCGGCGTTCCTCGTGCACAGCTACCGCCTGCTGTTCGGATACGGCATCGAGGCCGCCGAGCCCGCCGCGCTGTTCTCCGCCGTACTCGTGGGCATGTGTCTGGGATTCCTGCCGCACAACGTGCATCCGGCGCGGATCTTCATGGGCGATTCCGGTTCGATGCTGATCGGCACCGTGCTCGCCGGGTGCGCCATCTCGCTCACCGGCCAGGTGGACGCCTCCCTGTTCGTCCAGGCGGCGGGCAGCACGCACGAGGCGAACAAGGTGATGGTGCCGCTCTACATCCCGCTGCTGCTTCCCCTCACCGTGCTCGCGCTCCCCGTGAGCGACCTGGTGCTGGCGTTCGTCCGGCGCACGTGGCGCGGGCAGTCGCCGTTCGCCGCCGACAAGGGGCATCTGCACCACCGGCTGCTGCAGATCGGCCACTCGCACCGCCGGGCCGTGCTGATCATGTACGCCTGGGCGGCCCTGTTCGCCTTCGGGACGGTGGCGGTCGCCGCGGGCGGGGGAGCGCGCTGGTTCCTGCTGGGGCTCCTCGCCGTCAGCGCGACGGGGATGGTGGTGCTGATGCTCCCCGGCTTCTCGCCGTCCGCGACGCTGCGGACCGCGCGGTCGCTGGTCCCGCGGCTGCGTCCCGCGCGGGCCGATGAGCCCTCAGCGTCCGGCGCGCCGGTCCCGGTCGTGGCGCAGCAGTACGAACACCACGCGCCACACGGCCGCCCCGAGGCCTAGCACCCCGCCGGTCCACTTCAGTCCTTCGGCGCCGCGCGGCGGCAGGTCCCAGACCAGGGCCGGGGTCACGACGGCGCCGAACACGAGGGCTCCGACGACCAGCGCGCTCACGAGCGCGAACATGATCTCGACGGTCATCGCGTCCTTCTCCCAGCGGGATTCACGGCCCATGTCCATGGCCGGAGTTTCCCACGGCGCCTGCCGGAGGCGGAGACGGAGGCGGAGACGGCGGCCGCCCGAAGAAGGCCTGCCTCGTGAAAAGTGGCTGAATACAGCCTTGTGGGCCGTACTTGGGGGCGCCTTTCACGTATCAGTAAGGTTAGGCTAACCTCTCCCCGTGCTTCCAGGTGAAGAGACGGCCGCGGCTTCGCGTCCCCAAGGTCATGAACTGTCCGCCACGGGCGTCACCGTGGCGTACGACGGCGTCGACGTCGTGCACGACGCCTCGATGACGCTGCGGCCCGGCGACGTCACCGTCCTGGTGGGCCCCAACGGCAGCGGGAAGTCGACGCTGTTGCGCACGCTCGCCCGGTTGCAGCGCGCCCGCACCGCCACGCTCGTCATCGACGGCGGAACCGACGGCCTCGCCATGGGCCCCCGCGAGTTCTCCCGCCACGTCGCCCTGCTCACCCAGGGGCGCCCCACACCCAGCGGTCTGACCGTGCGCGACGTCGTCGAGTTCGGCCGCTACCCGCACCGGGGCCGCTGGGGCAAGGCCGACCCGGGCGGCCGGGCGGCGGTGGACCGCGCGCTCGCCCTGACCGGCGTCGCCGAGCTCGCCGGACGGGGCGCCGAGCACCTGTCCGGCGGCCAGCTCCAGCGCGTCTGGCTCGCCGGCTGCCTCGCCCAGGAGACGGGCGTCCTCCTGCTCGACGAGCCGACCAACCACCTCGACCTGCGCTACCAGGTCGAACTCCTCGACCTCATGCGGGACCTGGCGGACGACCACGGCATCGCCGTCGGCGCCGTCCTGCACGACCTCGACCAGGCCGCCGCCGTCGCCGACCGGATCCTCCTGCTCGACCGGGGCCGGGTCGTCGCGGACGGCGACCCCCACGACGTACTGACACCGGAGCGGCTGACCGACACGTACGGCATCCGTATCGACGTCGAGTCCGACCCCCTCACCGGCCGCCCGCGCACGCGCGCCATCGGCCGTCACCACTCGCGAAGCGAAAGGCTCAGCACCACCTCATGAGACGCCTCCTGTGCACCGCGGCGGCCGCCACCGTCGCGGCCCTCGCCCTGACCGCCTGCGGAACCACCGAGCCCGCCGCCGACGACGCCGAGAAGAGCGGCGAGTCCTTCACCCTCACCGACGGCACCGGTACGAAGGTGAAGCTCGACGGGCCCGCCAAGAAGGTCGTCGGCACCGAGTGGAACGCCGTCGAGAGCCTCCTGTCGCTCGGCGTCGAACCGGCCGGTGTCGCCGACGTCAAGGGCTACAAGACCTGGGACAGCGCCGTCCCGCTGACCAACGACCCCAAGGACGTCGGCACGCGCGGCGAGCCGAGCATGGACACCATCGCGTCCATCAAGCCCGACCTCATCATCGCGACCACCGACCTGCCCGCCTCCGCGGTCAAGCAGCTGCGCAGGATCGCCCCGGTCCTGAACCTGCGTCCGGCCGACGCCGCCGACCCCATCGGGCAGATGACCGAGAACCTGGACCTCCTCGCCAGGGCCACCGGCACCACCGAACGCTCCGCGAAGCTCAAGAAGGACTTCGAGGCGAAGCTCGCCGAGGGCAGGAAGGCGCTCGCCGACGCCGGTCGCGGCGGCGCGAAGTACGCCTTCGCCGACGGCTACGTCACCGGCAACCAGACCTCGATCCGCCCGTACACCGACGGCTCGCTGATCGGCGCCGTCAACAAGAAGCTCGGCCTGAAGAACGACTGGTCGGCCAAGGGCGACAAGGCGTACGGCCTCGGCTCCACCGACGTCGAGGGCCTCACCGCACTCGACGAGGACGTCCACTTCGCCTACATCGGCAACGACGGCGACAAGGGCAGCAACCCGTTCGCCGGTGTCCTGAAGAAGGACAAGGTGTGGACGTCCCTGCCGTTCGTGAAGAAGGGCAACGTACACCGGCTGCCCGACGGCATCTGGATGTTCGGCGGCCCCGGGTCGATGAACCAATACGTCGACTCCGTCGTGAAGGCCCTGAAGAAGTAGGGCTTCGGACAAGCAGGGCTCCGGACAAGCAGGGCTCCGAACGAATAAGGCGCTGAAGAAGCAAGACCATGGCCGTCACCGCAACCACCCCCGCCACCCGTCCCTCGACAGCCGCGTCCCGCACGGGCGCGGTGGCGGTGACGGCCGCACTGGTCCTCCTCGTCGCCGCCCTCGCGGTCGTCGACATCACCCAGGGCACGGCCGCCGTCGGCCCGTCCGAGGTCTGGAAGGCGCTCACCGGGCGCGCGGAGACGGGCGACGCCTCCGTCGTCATCGCCTCCCGGCTGCCGCGGATGACCGCGGGGCTCCTCATCGGCCTCGTGCTCGGCACGGCGGGCGCCGCTCTCCAGGCCGTCAGCCGCAACGTCCTCGCCTCGCCCGACACCCTCGCCGTCAACGCGGGCTCCTACCTCGCCCTCGCCCTCGCGGCCGCGACCGGCATCTCGCTGCCGCTCCTGGCCTCCTCCGGCATCGCCTTCCTCGGCGGACTCGTGGCGGCGGCCGTCGTCCTCGGCCTCTCCGGCCTCGGCGCGGGCACGGTCCGGCTCGTCCTCGCCGGCAGCGCCCTCACCTTCGGACTCACCGCCGTCACCGAGGGCCTGCTCCTGCTGTACCCGCAGCAGACCGAGGGCCTCTACAAGTGGAACCAGGGCAGCATCGCGCAGAACGGCTTCACGGGCGTGCTGCAGATGCTGCCGATCGCCGTCGTCGGCCTCGTCGGGCTGATCCTGCTCGCCCGCAGGGTCGACGCGCTGGCGCTCGGCGACGACGCGGCCCGCGGCGTCGGCGTACCCGTCCGCGCCACCCGCGTCATCGCGGTCGTCCTCGCCGCGCTGCTCTCCACGGCCGCCGTCACCCTCGCGGGCCCCGTCGGCTTCGTCGGCCTGTGCGCGCCCGCTCTCGTACGCCCCCTCGCCCGCAGGTTCCGCGCGTTCACGAAGTCCCGCGCGCGGCTGCCGTTCGCGGGGCTCACCGGCGCGGCCCTGGTGCTCGGCTCGGACGTGCTGCTGCGCGCCGTCGTGCCCTCGGACGTGGCGGTCGCCGTGCCGACCGGCGTCGTCACCAGCCTGGTCGGCGCCGTCTTCCTGATCGTCATGGCCGCGCGGGTCCGGGACACGGCGGGCGCCGCCCCGGACGACCGGCTGCGCCTCCGCAGCAGGACCGCCTTCGTCGTCACGACGGCCGTCCTGGTGACCGTGCTGATCGGCCTGACGGTCGCCGCCGTCCTCGTCGGCGACAGCAAGCTCCTCCTCGGCGACGTCGTCAACTGGGCGCAGGGGCGGGCGGGCCAGACCGTCTCCTTCGTGCTCGACACCCGGCTGCCCCGCGTCCTCGCCGCCCTCCTCGCGGGCGCCGCCCTCGCCCTCGCGGGCACCCTCATCCAGGCCGTGACGCGCAACCCCCTCGCCGAACCGGGCGTTCTCGGCGTGACCAACGCCGCCGCGGTGGGCGCCGTCCTGCTCGTGACGACCGTGCCCACCGCCGGGTCCTGGAGCATCGCCGCGGGTGCGTTCGCGGGCGCCGCGACCGGCTCGGTCCTCGTCTTCGGGCTCGCGGCGCGGGGCGGGTTCCGGCAGAACCGGCTCGTCCTCGTCGGCTTCGGCGTCGCCACCGGATCGGCCGCGACCATCAGCATGCTGATCATCCTCACTGACCCGTTCAACGCGACGAAGGCGCTCACCTGGCTCGCGGGCTCGACGTACGGGCGGACCCTGCCCGACGTACTGCCCCTCGCCCTGGTCCTGGCCGTGGGCCTGGCCGTCGCGGTCGCCCGGCGCACCGAACTCGACCTCGTCTCGCTCGACGAGGACACCCCGAGACTGCTCGGCCTGGACCTGAGCCGCGGCCGCCTCGGCTTCCTCCTCCTCAGCGTCCTGCTGAGCGCCACCGCCGTCGCCGCCGCGGGCACGATCGGCTTCGTCGGGCTCGTCGCACCGCACGCGGCCCGCGCCCTCGTGGGCCGCAGGCACGTGCGGGTGGTCCCGGTCGCCGTACTCCTCGGCGCCGCCCTCGTATGCGCCGCCGACCTGGTGGGCCGCACGGTGATCGCACCCGCGCAGCTCGGCGCCGGGCTCATGACGGCGGTGATCGGTACGCCGTACTTCCTGTATCTGCTCGTACGCAGCCGCCGGTAGCCGCCCGGACGGTGCACGTAGACTGGGCGGTCGGCGCGGCGCTGCGCCCCGGTGGCGACCGACCGCCCCGCCCCACCGCACGCCGCCCGATGCCGCCGGGCGTGCCCGAGCACGACAGGTTCCGCGTCTCTTGTCCTTCTCCGCACCGTCCCCGGCCGCGCGGCTGCGCGGCCTGCGCCCCGACTGGATGTCCGACCCGAAGGTCTGGCGCACCGAGATCCTGGGCGGCCTGGTGGTCGCGCTCGCGCTGATCCCCGAGGCGATCTCGTTCTCGATCATCGCCGGGGTCGACCCCGCGATCGGTCTGTTCGCGTCCTTCACCATGGCCGTGACCATCTCGCTCTTCGGCGGACGCCGCGCCATGATCTCCGCCGCGACCGGCGCGGTCGCCCTGGTCATCGCCCCGCTCAACCGCGAGCACGGCCTGGGGTACCTGGTCGCCGCGGTGATCCTCGCCGGTGTCTTCCAGATCGTCCTCGGCGTGCTCGGCGTCGCCAAGCTGATGCGGTTCCTGCCGCGCAGTGTGATGGTCGGCTTCGTCAACGCGCTGGCCATCCTGGTCTTCCTGGCGCAGGTCCCCGAGATGCACGACGTGCCCTGGCCCGTCTACCCGCTGATTGTCGCCGGGCTGGCGCTCATGGTGTTCTTCCCGAAGGTCACGAAGGTGGTCCCGGCGCCGCTCGTGTCCATCGTCGTCCTCACCAGTGTCACGGTCGCCGCGGGCATCGCCGTACCGACCGTGGGCGACAAGGGCGACCTGCCGTCCTCGCTGCCCGTGCCGGGCCTGCCCGACGTGCCCTTCACGCTCGACACCCTCACCACCGTCGCCCCCTACGCCCTCGCGATGGCGCTGGTCGGCCTGATGGAGTCCCTGATGACGGCGAAGCTCGTCGACGACATCACCGACACCCGCTCCTCCAAGACCCGCGAGTCCATCGGGCAGGGCATCGCCAACATCGTCACCGGCTTCTTCGGCGGCATGGGCGGCTGCGCGATGATCGGCCAGACGATGATCAACGTACGGGTGTCCGGCGCGCGCACCCGCCTGTCGACGTTCCTGGCGGGCGCCTTCCTGCTGGTGCTCTGCGTCGTCTTCGGCCCGGTCGTCTCCGACATCCCGATGGCGGCCCTGGTCGCCGTGATGGTGATGGTGTGCTTCGCGACCTTCGACTGGCACTCCATCGCCCCGAAGACCCTGAAGCGCCTGCCCCTCGGGGAGACGCTGGTCATGGTCGTCACCGTGGCGGTCGTCGTCGCCACGCACAACCTCGCCATCGGCGTCGTCGTCGGCACCCTCACCGCGACCGTCGTCTTCGCCCGGCGCGTCGCCCACCACGCCGACGTCACGGCCGTCGTCGACCCGGACGGCACCCAGGTCGTCTACTCGGTGACCGGCGAACTCTTCTTCGCCTCCGCCAACGACCTGGTCACCCGGTTCGACTACGCCGCCGACCCCGACAAGGTCGTCATCGACCTCACCTCCGCGCACGTCTGGGACGCGTCGTCGGTCGCCGCCCTCGACGCGATCACCGGCAAGTACGAACAGCGCGGCAAGCAGGTCGAGATCGTCGGCCTGAACGAGCACAGCGCCGCGCTGCACGGCAGCCTCAGCGGGGAACTGACGTCCTGATCGGACGGTCCTGATCAGACGCCTGCCGCGTCGCGCCTGGTGAAGCGGTGCCACCAGTGCCGCCGCCGGGGATGGACCGCGCGCCCGAGGCGGCGGCCCAGCAGGAGGTAGCCGAGCAGGGCCCCGAAGGTGTTGAGGATGACGTCGTCGATGTCGAAGGTGCGCCCGGTCACGAACGCGCCCTGCGCCAGCTCGACGAGGACCATGGTCACCGCCGTGGCGAGCCCCACCCGGATCAGCCCGCGGGTGCGGGGCAGCACCACGGGCAGCAGCAGCCCGAACGGCACGCCGAGCAGGATGTTCCCGCCGAGCTGCTTGACGGTGTCGCGGAAGGCGGGCTCCGAGAGGTACGCGTCGATGGAGTCGCCCGGCGTGAAGTTGCTGTGGGTCAGCGCCTCGGAGGCCGCCGACGGCTCCAGCGTCAGCCGGGCGAGCACCACGGCGAAGGCGACCATGGCCGCGAAGGCCGCCAGCATCGTCGCCGCCCTGGCCAGCGGCGAGAGGGGCGCGGCCCGTCCGGAGGCCGCGTTCTCGACCTGCTCGCGGCCTTCTTTTCTGTCCCGGCCGGTCCGTGCCGGTCGCGATGGCCGTGCCGTACGTGGTGGTCGTGCCGTCCGAGCCATGCGTGCCATGCGTGCCTCCAGGAAGCGCCGTGTCGCCGGCCGCGCTCAGGTCGGTTCGGTGCTGCCGAACAGACCCGCGTGCCCCGGCGGGAGCTGAGTGAGGATGCGGCGCAGCAGCGCGTCGTCCGCCGCTCGCGCGAGCGTGCCGAGCACGGCGGTGACGGCGCGGCGCGCCCCGGCCGTGTCGTCCCCGGTCCGCGCGGCCACCGCGTCGATGAACTCCACGGGGGTCAGCGGCCCGCTGGCCGGTTCCGCCTCGGCCAGCACCTGCCCGCACTGTTCGGGCAGCAGGCGGGCGAGGTCGGTGCGGTCGTCCCCGACCAGATGGGCGCCCAGTATGGCCAGGACGTTCTCCACGGCGCCTGCCGCCTGCTGCCGACTGGCGAAGGCTCCACGCGCCCGCACCTGGTCGAGGATTACTTCCAAGGATGTGCTGCCCATGCCGACTCCGTGCGTCTCGGGTCCGGTTCTTGCTCCGGATACCCGAGCCGGGCCACCTGATGCCTGCGGCCCGTGCGGCGCCTCATCGCACGGCGGCCCGCGCCCGGTCCATCTCCACCGTGAACTGCGCCCCGGCGAGCAGCGCCAGATTGGACACCCACAGCCAGACCAGGAAGACGACGATGCCCGCGAGGGAGCCGTACAGCTTGCCGTAGGTGCCGAACTCGGCCGCGTAGAGCGTGAACAGGCCCGAGGACAGCAGCCAGAGCAGCGCGCCGAGCACCCCGCCGGGCAGGATGTGGCGCCAGCCGCGGGCCTCGGGCGGCGCGTTGCGGAAGAGGACGAGCACGAGCAGCGCCACCAGGCAGACCAGGGCCGGCCACCGCAGGACGGCCCACGCGGTCTGTCCCGCGTCGCCGAAGCCGATCCAGCGCCCGGCGCTCTCGGCGAAGGCACCGCTGAGCACGAGGAGCAGCGCGCTGGCGGCGAGCAGGGCGAGCAGCATGAGCGCGGTCATGAGCACGCGGTGCGCCTTCCGCCAGGCGGGCCGTTCGTCCGCGACCCCGTGCATCGCGTGCAGCGCCCGCCGGAACACGGCGGCGTAACTGGACGCGGACCACAGCGCGCTGACCCCGCCGGCGATCACCACCGTGAGCGCCGCGGACCGCGCGTCCGCCATGTCGCTGAGCGCCGAGTGCAGGGAAGGGCCCGACTCCGCGGGCGCCCAGTCCGTGACCTCGGCGATCAGCTCCTGGGTGGTGGAGGGGCTGACGAGGCTGATGAGGCTGACGGTGACGAGCAGCGCGGGGAGCAGGGCGAGGATCGCGTAGTACGTCAGGGCCGCCGCCCAGTCCGATACGTCGTCGTTCCACATCGACACAGGGGTGCGGCGCAACGCGGTGCGCCGCAGGGCCCAGGCCGACGGGGCGTCGGTGGCGTCGGGGGAGCGGCCGGTCCCGGTCGTACGGGGGGAGCGCGCCCCGCGACCGTGCGGGAGCTTGACGGGTGCCCCGTGCGCGGCGTGCGGTGGACTGTCCATGGGGCTGCTCCTTCGTGCAGGCCGGCGGCGAGAGTGCCGCCTCTTGTTCCTCTGTCCGTGTTTCGTTGTTCGGACACGCGGCACGGGGCGCTGTGACGCGCCCACCGGTTCACCGGTGCGCGTCACATGGGTGTGGGGACGACAAAAGCCCCGGACTCCCGTACACGGGAATCCAGGGCTTGTCCGGAGCGCTGGGCAGGCCTTGCACCTGCATTTCCCCGCAGGAAGCGGGGCGTCTTTCCTTGGACGACCAACGCCGGTCCCCCGACCGGAAGTCCGGCGCGAGGTGGCATGAATGATCTTATCCCATCACGGCCCGTGCTCCGCACCGCCCGGGTCCCGCGAAGCCCCGCCCCTCCGCGCGTCGGCGGGATCAGCGCGGTTCCAGATCAGTGCGGTTCCAGATCAGCGCGGGTTTCAGATCAGAGCGGGCTGTGGTTCCGGCTCGGGTTCCGGGCGCTCGGCCGGTGCGGTCCTGGTCTCCCACAGCCTGATGGTCCGCGCGTAGCCGTAGATCACGGAGGCCGTCACCAGGAGGAGGAGGGGGCCGGCCGGCCAGGGGTGCCGGGCCATCTCCACCGGCAGGTAGCGGTAGGAGAGCAGGAGGCCGGTGAAGACCGCTGTGCCGTAGGCGACCTGCTGGATCGCGGGGCGGCCCCAGCCGTGGTCGAGCGCGCGCAGGCCCGTCTCGACCGTGAGCGCGAACACCACTCCGGCGAGGAGGTCGACGCCGTAGTGGTAGCCGAAGCCCAGCGTCGCGGCGAGCGTGGCGGTCAGCCAGAACGTCCCCGCGTACCGCAGCAGCCTGGGGCCCTTGCGGGAGTGGATGAAGATCGCGGTGGCCCACGCCGTGTGCAGGCTGGGCATGCAGTTGCGCGGGGTGATCCCGTCGTACGGGACCGGGTGCGGGACGCCGATCGACGGCGGTGTGTGCGGCCACAGGTTGGCCACCGCCCACTCCACGCCGCCGGTGCCCGACGTGCCGGGCCCGTACGCGAAGATCGGCCCGACCACCGGGAAGATCATGTAGACGGCCGGGCCGAGGAGGCCGATGACCAGGAAGGTGCGCACCAGGTGGTGGCGCGGGAAGCGGCGCTCGGCGGCCACGTTGCGCAGTTGGTAGATCGCCACGACGATCGCGGCCACGGCGAGCTGTCCGTACACCCCGTCGAGGAGGCGGGTGCCGACCGGGCCGGTGGCCTCGAGCATGCGGCCCGCCGCCCAGGACGGGTTGCCGAGCGCGTGATCGGCGGTCGCCACGTACGGGTCGAGCACGGTGGGCCGGGTCTTGGACGTGATGAGGAGCCAGGTGTCGCCGGTCTTGCGGCCGGCCACGAGGAGCAGACCGAGGCCGACGCCCTTCAGGAGCAGGACGCGTTCAGCACCGGTGCGGCGCGTGAGCGCGAAGACCGCACAGCCGAGCATCGCCCACAGTGCGCCGTTGCCGAAGAAGTGGTCCTCGGGCACGTCGGCGTCGACCGCCCAGCGCACCAGCACGAAGACGGCGTCGATGCCGATCGCGGCGCCGGCCGCGATGAACCGCTGCCGCCAGGTGAGCACCACCATTATCAGCGCCAGTCCGCCGTACAGCGGCCCCGGCTTGGGCGGGAACAGCACCTCGCGCGCCTGGTTGGTGATCGGCCCCGGCACGCCGCCGTAGCGCCGCGCGGCGATCTCCAGGGCGATGAGGAACGCGAGGGTCACCACACCGGCCACGGCCCACAGGACCGTCCGTGGTCGACGGAGCGAGGGCGACCTCATTGCGCTGTTCATTCCTGAAAACACCCGCGACGCGATGGATATCAATGGTTCGACCGATGTGTTAGATGGCGGAGGTGGTGGCGAGGGCGGGCTGCTCGGGACGCCCGTCGGGACACCGATCATGCCATCGGCGCGGTGCGGGCGGCTTGGCCGGTCACGGGTGCCGGTGCTCGCCTGGGGTGCGGGGGGCGGTACGGGCCCCTCCGGTGGGTGGTACCCATGCCCCTGGGGCAGCGTCCGACGCGCCGCAGTGCCCAGCGAGTCCAGGTGGTCGGGCCTTCACCATTTCCACGTGAAACCGACGGACGTCTCCTCGATGAAAGGTACGTAGTGCCGGACGATGCCGTTGTGGGGAACCATAGGGCTCTGCTGGATGGCTGCTCCGCCCAGATGGTCGTCCCAGACACACCACCACACGTCCCGTGGGATTCTGTTGGCTGGGAAATTGACGGCCAGATCGACGTTCTCCGTGCGTGCGTAAGCGGCTCGTCTGACTTCGTTGGTGACGGCTGCCGCCGCAGCGAAGTGCGTTCTGTATTCGAGCGCAGTGGTCTGGGACTGCGCCAGCGGAGGCGTGAGTAGGATCTCCCGTCCGATGAGCCCTCCGCCGTAGACGTGTCGTATGCCCAGCATGCCCCCGTGCAGGACTTCGATCTCTGAGGCGTGTGGCTCGTGGTTGAAAATGTAGAGGTCCATACCGTCCTCGATCGCCCGGATGGTGTGGAAGGTGTTCCGGAGCTTCAGCGTCCCTGTCTCATCCACGAAGTACCGCTCGACGAGGCTGACGGTTCGATGGCGCTGACGTCTAGCCATTTCACGATGCCGTCGAAGGGTGTGGGCGATGCCCGACACGAGATCCTGTTCCGTGGTGTAGGTGGCCCACAAGTGGTCCGCGTCGCCGCTTTCAATGTCGAAGGCGCCGATTATCCATCTGAGAGTCTCCGTGGAAAATGAAGTCCCACTGAGTGCCCGTGAAACCCGGTCTTTAAGTGTTCGCTGGAGTGAAGTCTGACTGTCACTCCTCTCTCCGGAATCCCAGAGGTACAAGGAAATCACTTGCGCCACGGCTGACTGACTCAAGCCTCCCCTGACGCGTTTCGTCTCACTGAGCCACTTGTGTCTATAGCGTGGGTTCGTCGTGAGGAGACGCCGGAGAAGTTCTCCCGTTGCAGGAAACCTACGCCCAGTTGAAGCCGACACCGATGACCTCCCAGCCCGACCGTGGGCAGTAGCACTCAGGTAGTCGCAGCCCTGACTGGTGGCTCTGCGTATGCGACGCCCCAACTGTGCCTTCTGCTCCTCGCACGCTTCCCGCACGCTCTTTGCGACATAAGCGCGACACCCCTGCCGTGAGGTTGTACCCGTGGCGTCGGGTCGTCAAGGAGTCGGCCGGCGCGATGATCGCATCGAAGGGGGCAACTCATGAGCTACGAGGCGAGCTCAACAGCCGGTGACGGACCTGAGTACGTGATCTCTGAAGAAGAGGAAGGCTCGGCGACCGTCCAGGACGGAGACGACGTGCCTGCCGACCCGCGCGCAGAACTGCGCGCCATGCAGGCCGCCTTCACGGCCCTGGAAACGCTGGATCAAAGGGGGCGGGTGCGTGCGCTCGCGTGGCTGTCGGACGCATTGGGCGTGGAGGCAACCCCGCGGGACACGGTCCGGGTCGCCACCCTTTCATCGGTCGAGCCCAGTGATGGGGGTGCGGCTGGAGGGATCGTAGCCGCAGGAGGTGTGCCGAGCCCTCGAGAATTCGTCAGCCGGAAACGGCCGGAATCAAATGTGGAGCGCGTTGCTTGCCTGGCGTACTACTTGGGACGCTATCGCAACGCACCTCACTTCAGGACGCCCGATATCGTCGACCTGAACACGGAGGCCGCCGGCCCTAAGTTCGGCAATCCGTCGCGTGACGTGGACAACGCGGATCGAGGTAGTGGGTTCCTCGTGACTGCGGGAAAGGCAACCAAGCAACTCTCCGTGCGAGGCGAGGCGTTGGTCGAAGCCCTGCCGGACAGGGACGCGGTGAGGGGAGCTCTGCGTGAGCACCCGCATCGGGCGCGCAAGCGGGATTCGGGCAACAAGCGGCCGCAGGTGAACGGTGGCGCGGGTGATGACTGAATCCGTCCGGGACGTACTGCAAGCCGCGTATTCCGAGAAACTGGTCGACGAGCTCCTCGCCGCATACGAGGAAGCAAAACGGAACTACTACCTCGGCGGTCACAGGCTCAGCGCTGTCGAGGGCGGGCGGTTCTGCGAAGCGGCGTACCGCATGCTCGAGGAGGCGTCAAAGGGTAGGCACACGCCACTGGGAGCCCAACTCAGGACGGACAAGCTGGGCAATTGGCTGAGCTCGCACGAGACGCTGGGACTCTCTAGTTCGATCCGTCTCTACATCCCCCGGGCATTGCGGATCGTCTACGACATCCGGAATAATCGGGATGCCGCTCACCTCGCTGACGGGATCGACCCAAATCTCCAGGACGCGACCCTCGTTGTACATGTCCTGGATTGGGTGACGGCCGAGTTCGTCCGGTTGAGCAATGGCACGTCGCCCGAGCATGCGCGGGACATGGTCGAGGGAATCGTTACGCGCAAGATTCCGGTGGTGCAGGACTTCGGTGAATTTCCCAAGTTGCTGCTGCCGGGGGTCCGAGCGGGAGATTACGTCCTCATGCTTCTCTACCACAAAGGGGCGCACGGAGTTTCCTATGCGGACCTGCACCAGTGGGTCCCAAGAGTGATGCGCGCCAACCTGCGTAGGACGTTGCGAACCCTGGAAGACAAGGCCCTGGTGCACCAGGGAGAGGGAACCGTCCACATTACGTATACGGGCGAGATCCTCATCGAGACGCGAGGCCTCTTGGAGGTGCCGACCGCTGGGTGAGTGGTCAGGTGCCTGCTCAACTGGTTGCCGCTCCTACTCGACCGCGTTCCTGGAAGTCCGCGGTCGAGTCGGGTCACCGGCCCCCTAGTTATTCCGACAGAAAGGACCGCATGCGTTCGTAGAACGGATACTGATACGCGTAATACGACGCCAGCTTCGCGTTGTTCTCCACCCGCTCCGGGTAGACCCGCGGAACATGGTGGAAGCCCCTGCTTCTCGCCGCGTCCGCGTGCCATTCCCTCGTGCGGCTCCACTCCTCCCTGTTCTCGGGCTGCCAGGAGAGGTGGGATTCCGTGAAGTCGATGCCGACCCTGGCGCAGTAGTCCCGGACCACCACCGCGGGTTCGGCGGCCAGTCTCTCCGCGGCGAAGACCACGGGGCTCGCCCCGACGCTTTCGTGCACGGTGCGGAATATCTCGCATTGGTGCTCGAAGCCGATCTCGGCGCAGGTGATGTCCGGCTTCATCGCGTAGTGCGACGGGATCACCGATTCGGGGTCACGGATCAGGAACGTATGACAGCCGATCTTCGGGAATTCCGGGGCGTCGACGATGTCGTAGCGATACTCCGTCGTTTCCTTCACGAACACCCGGCGCCGCGTCGCGATGTCCGCGAGCGCGTCGAGGAGTTGTTGCTGGTCGGATATCTTTTCCCCCTCGACGACGGCGTATCCCTGCACCACGAGGCTGGAGAACGGCTCGTGAACGATGAGGTGGTCGCCTCTCTCTATCATCATCCGCAGGAAAGCGGTCGAGAGGCTACGCGGAGGGCTCCAGAGGAAGAGGAGATTGTGCCCTTGTTGTGGTACGTCGTTCATGAGGAAGCTCCATTCTGCTGCGTGCCTGACTGACGGGCGCTCGCGCGCGGCTACCGCTTGTGGCCGATGACCACGTGCTTCTCGCCGCTCGCCCTGCGCACCTCGCAGTCCTTGAACCCGGCCCGCTCGAGCAGCGCGATGAACTCGGCGGCCGTACGGTGCTTCCCGGCCATCTCGATGTGCATCACCAGGTTCATCGCGGCGGTGGCCAGCGGACCGGTGCGGTCGTCCTCGAAGAGGCGGTCCATGATGAGGACCCGGCCCGGCGCCCGGCACGCGCGGTAGGCCTTCTCCAGGAGCGTGACGCACGTGTCGTCGTCCCAGTCGGAGAGGATGTAGCCGAAGGCGAGGCAGTCGCCCTCCGGAAGCTCGTCCGCGAAGAAGTCGCCGCCCACGAAGTCGAGCCGGTCGGCGACCGGACGTGCCTCCGCGTCCTCGCCGACCAAGGGGCCGACCGCCGGCATGTCGAAGACGGTGGCGCGCAGCTCGGGGTCGGTGAGCAGCGCCGCCACGGCGAACGGGCCGGTGGCCCCGCCCACGTCCACCAGACGCTCCGTTCCCGCCATCCCCGCGAGCGCCGCCAGCTCCTGCGACACACCGAAGCTCAGGTCCCACATGGCGCGCATGAAGTCCCGCAGCGACTCGGCGTCGCGGTACACGTCGTCGAAGGGAGACGCCTCCGTGACCGGCTTCCCCTCGGCGAGGTAGGTGTCGAGGCGGTCGAGCCGGCCCCGGGTCTCCAGCGTGAGGTGCTTGATGAACCCGCCCAGGTACCGGCTGTTGCGCCGGTCGAGGAACGGCACGGCATCGGACGTCAGGGAGTACTCCCCGCCCGACGCGCGCTCGACGACGCCGAGAGACGTCAGAACGAGCAGCATGCGCTCCAACGTGTCCTGGTCGACACCCAGGCGCCCGGCGAGGCGCGGCGCGGTGTCCGGGCCGTCCTCGATGAGGGAGGCGAACACCCCGTGCTCGACGGCGGCGTGGAGCACCGGAGTGGAGAGCAGTCCGTAGACGGAGTTCTCAAGCGCGCTGGGCATCATCGGTGTTGCTCCTCGTTCATGGCGATCTCTCGTACCAGTTGGGCCAGTTCCTGCGGATGGCTGACGTGCGCGGCGTGACTCGCACCGGCGATCTCGGCGAACCGGCCGTGCGGCAGCAGTTCGCCGAGCCGCCGCGCCACTTCCCTGTGGTGTGCGGCCGACCGCGATCCGGCGGCCACGACGGTGCGGACGGGAAACGTCAGCGGGTCGAAGCTCGGCGCGTCGACCGTGGGGTCCGTCATCTCCGAGATGAGGGTCGCCCCGTCCGCGGCGAGGTCGGCGGGCTGCGCGCGGGCCAGGTGCAACCGGCTTGCGGGGCCCAGGAGTTCGGTGAGGATGGCCCGCGTCGCCTGCTCAGGACCGCCCTCCGCGGCGGCGCTCCGCACGGTCCGCTCCCAGGGGTCGTCCGCGGGCCACCAGGGCAGCCAGCGCACCGGCGGTTCCACGGCCACGATCCCGGCGACACGCGTCGGATCCGCGGCCGCGGCGGCCAGGGCCACCAGCGCGCCGTAGCTGTGGCCGAGCACGACCGGCGGCACGTCCAGCTCCGCCAGGGCCGCACGGAGGTCGTGCACATGCACCGCGAAGTCGACGTCCGCGCCCCCGAGCGGGCGGGACCTGCCCCAGCCGCGCCGGTCGTAGCCGAGGACCGGCCCGCCTTCGAGGTGGTCGACCACGCGACGGAACGCGTCACTGCGGTCCATCGAACCGTGCACGATCATGACGGGCGGGTGGGCGCCCGTCGTGTCTGCTTTCCCCGCCCCGTCTCCCCACGCGGTGACCACCGGTCTCGTCCGCTCCGTCGCGGGCCCGGTCCGTTCCGTCGGGTGTGGCACTGCTGTTACGGCTGCTACCGCGTCGTTCACTGAGCTGTTCACCGAGCCGTTCGTCCCTCGCTGACGAGCTGCACCAGGCCGACCAGGGTCGGCTCGTCGAGCAGTCGCTGTATGTCGATCACCACGCCGAAACGGTCCTCGGCGGCCGCCATGAACTCGGCCATGGCCAAGGAGTCACCGCCCGCCGCGAAGAAGTCGGTGTCCAGCTTCACGTGCGCCTGCGGCACGCGCAGACACGTCGAGAGCAGCTGGGCCAGCTCCCATGTGACGCGGGTGGAACCGGCGTCGGCGCCGGACACGGACCCGGAAAGGGGTACGGACCCGGAAAGGGGTACGGACCCGGGAAGGGGTACGGGTACGGCAGGCACGGGAACCGCGGGCACGGGAACCGCAGGCACCGCGGGCGCCTCCGTCTCGCGCCGCTGCCCCGCCTTCGCGCCCACCTTCCCGACCGACGTGAGCGGCAGCTCCTCCGTGACGGTGAACGCCGTCGGAATCATGCCGCCGTGCAGACGCTCCGCGAGATGGCGACGTACCGCCTGCTCGTCCCAGGAACCCGGCCGCTCGGGCACCACGAAGGCGTGCAGCCTGTCGTCACGCTCGACGGCATGGCAGGCGGCCACCCCGGGCGCCTTCTCCAGAACGCGCTCCACCTCGTACAGCTCGACGCGCTGCCCCCGGATCTTGACCTGCCGGTCGCGGCGGCCGACGTACTCCAGCGAGCCGTCCTCCCGCCACACGCACAGGTCACCGCTGCGGTACATCAACCGTCCCGGCCGTCCCGCGAACGGGTCGGGCACGAACGACTCGGCCATCAGGTCGGGGCGCCCCAGATAACGGCCGACGCCGGTCCCGGCGATGTACAGCTCGCCCGGGCTCCCGGCCGGAAGGAGCCGGTGCTCCTCGTCCAGGACGTAGACGCGTTTGCCCGCGACCGGGCGCCCGATCGGCGGGTCGTCCTCACCGGCGCACTCGTGCCAGGTGGACCAGACCGCCGCTTCGGCGGGACCGTAGAGGTTGAGGAGCCTGCGGCCCGGCGCCGTCCAGCGGCGGACCAGGGCGCCGGGCAGCCGCTCGCCCGCGAAGGCCGCGACGCGCAGGTTGGGCAGCGGATCGTGGCCGAGCACCGACCACACCGACGGCGTCATGATGGCGGCGCTCACCCGTCGCTCGCGCAGCAGCCGCAGCAGCGGAGGGCCGGGGGTCAGCTGCGCGGACCGCGCGACGACCAGCGTCGCCCCGCACAGCAGGGCGAGGACGACCTCGGATATGCAGCCGTCGAAGTTCAGCGAGAGGAACTGGAGGACCCGGTCCTCCGGCCGGATCCGGAACACCTTGCGCTGGCCGATGTGCAGGTTCGTCAGCGCCTCGTGGCTGTTGGCGATGGCCTTCGGCCGGCCCGTGGTGCCGCTGGTGAACACGACGTACGCGGTGTTGCCCGGCGCGACGCCGGTGATCGGCGGGGTGGCGGCGCGCACCGCCGGATCGAGGCGTACGACGTCGGCCGCGACCCCCAGAGCCGCGATCCGGTCACCGGTGGCGTCGTCGGCGACGACGAGCCGCGCGGACGTCTGCTCCAGCATGGTCCTCAGCCGCTCGCCGGGGCAGTCGGCGGCGGCGAGCAGGAAGGCGCCGCCCGCCTTGGCCACGGCGAGGATCGCGACGACGAGCCGCACGGAGCGTTCCATGCTGATCGCGACGACCGTCTCGGGCTCCACGCCCAGGTCGCGCAGCCGGTGCGCGGCCCCGTTCGCCAGCGCGTCGATGTCCGCGTACGAGTACGCGACGCCCTCGTCCTCGACCGCCGTGCTGTCCGGCGCCAGTCGGGCACGCTCCTCGAAGAGCAGCTGCCAGCAGACCTGGGCGGCGCCGTCGTCGGCGCCGGTGTCGTTCCACTCGGCGACGATCTGATGCCGTTCGAGATCGCTGACCGTCTTGACGGCCACCGTCGGCACCACGTCGGCCGTCGGCACCACGTCGGCTATCGGCACCACGTCGGCCATCGGCACCACGTCGGCCATCGGCGCCACGTCGGCCGTAGGGCCGACGAGCACCGCTGCCCGGCGCCGCGAGCGGGTGTTGCAGTGCGGTCCCCACTCCACCGGCTCCGACTCCGCGGGCGAGAGCCCGAACCGCTCGTAGCGCTCGATGAAGCCGAGGATCGCCCAGCGCGCCAGGCGTTCGGCGAACGGCGCGCCCAGGCAGTAGTGCGGGCCTGAGCCGAACCCGAGGTGGCGGCCCTCGCTGCGCGCGACGTCGAAGGCGGTGGGATCGGTGAACTTGCGGGGATCGAGGTTGGCCGCGGCGAGCAGGACGAGGACGCCGTCCCCGGCCCTCATCCGCGCCCCGCCGACCTCGATGTCGCGCACGGCGTGCCGGCCCACGTACTGGCTCGACCCGTCGACCCGCAGCACCTCGGACACGGCGGAGTCGACGAGCGAGGGGTCCTGCCGCAGCCGCCGCAGCTGCTCCGGGTTCTCCGCGAGCAGCAACAGTCCGCTGGAGACGAGGTGGGTCAGGGTCTGGTAGCCGCCGGCGACCAGGACCAGCGCGTTGGCGGCGACGAGCTGGAGCAGCTCGGCGGGCGGCTCCTGCGCGGGACCGAAGGCGAAGTCGTCCCGCAGGGCCGTCGCCAGGGTGGAGACGAGGTCGTCCCCGGGCGCGGCGAGGCGTTCGGCGGCCAGCTCGCGCAGCCCGGCGAGCGCCTTGTCGAGGAGGGGGACCGTCTCCAGGTCGGCCCGGCTGGGGAAGGTGGAGACGCTGCTGAGCAGCCGCTCGTAGGCGTCGGCCCACTCGGTGAGTTCCGCGCCGCGCCCCGCCATGCCGAGCAGATGCGTCATCAGGTGCTCGGGCAGCAGTTCCGCGAAGTCCCGTACCAGATCGATGGTTCCGGCGTCGGGCAGCGTGTCCAGGACCCGGTCGGCGATCGCCCGCAGGGCCGGGTCCTGCCGGTCCATGGCGGCCGGTGCGAACTCGCCGCGCAGGGCGCTCCTGATCCGGGTGTGGTCGGGCGGGTCGGTGAAGAGGAACTGGGCGGACAGCATCTCGGCGGTCGGTACGATGCCGCTCATGCCGCGCGCCGCCAGGTCGTCGGGGGAGTGGTGGCGCGCGGACGAGAACGCCCGGTGGTTGGCGAGGATCTCGACCGACTCGGCGTACCCCGAGCAGACCCAGACGCCTCCCACCTCGTCGTAGAAGACGGGCGGAAGCTCGGAAATCGCCTTCCAGTAGAGCCGGGGGGCGGCTATGACCTCGGCACGGCGCAGATTGTGGATGCCGTGCCGCGCACGGTCGTAGCCGGCTGCGGGACGGGCGGTCGGGGACACCACGCTCTTCCCCATCTCCTTACTTGTCGGCCATGCGCTGCGCGAGGCTGCGCGGGCGCATGTCGGTCCAGTTCTCCTCGATGAAGCGCAGGCAGGCCTCGCGCGTGTCGCTCGGGTGCGCGACGGTCCAGCCCGCGGGCACGTCCACGATGACCGGCCAGAGCGAGTGCTGGTTCTCGTCGTTGACGAGCACCACGTACGTGCCGTCCGGGTTCTCGAAGGGGTTCGTCATGTCAGCTCCTTGAGGGGATTACGGGTTGAGGGTGGATGGAGGGAGGGGGGCGGATGGAGGGAGGGGGGCTTGCAGGGCGCCGGAGAGGATCTCGCCCACCGGCTTCAGGATGTGCGGCAGCAACATGTCGTCGTGTGAGCACGGCACTTGGTGTTCGTCGACCCGCCCGGTGACGTGTGCCGCCCAGGCGTCCCGTCCCTTGCCGGAAGCGGTCCTGGACCCGTCCCGCCCGAGCTCCGCCGTCAGTACGAGGAGGTCGCCGCGGAACACACCGGGTGTGAAGGCGGCACCGATACCGGCGTTGTGCCGCAACGTGTGCGCGAACGTGCCGAGGTCGTCCGCGGTGAGGTTGGCCATCACCGCGCCGACCTGCTGGAAGAACGCGCTCAACGCGGTCGGTGTCAGCGGCTCGCCGGCACCGACGGTGGTGATGGCCTCCGGATCGTATCCGGCGTTCGCGGCGATCATCCTCAGCATGCTGTCCTCGTCCGCGGGAACCGGCTCGGCGCCGCTCCTCGCCGTGGTCGGGAACGCGTCAAGGAGGGCGAGCAGCGCGATCTCCTCGCCCTGCTCCTGCAGTTGCGTGGCCATCTCGAAGGCGACGAGACCGCCGAACGACCACCCGACGAGGTGGTACGGGCCACTGGGCCGCACCGAACGCAGCTGCTCCACGTAGTCCGCGGCCATCGCCGAGAGCGTGGCCGGGGGCTCCGCACCTTGGAGGAGGGTGCGGGCCTGGAGGCCGTAGAGCGGGTGGCCCGGGGGCAGATGGTCCTTGAGGTGGTAGTAGCCCCAGCTGTGGCCGCCCGCGGGGTGGACGCAGAAGACCGGCGCCCGGTCCCCTTCCAGGTGCAGCGGCAGCAGGACGTCGCCCTCCGCCTTCGCCGCCCCGCGCAGCCGCTCGGCGAATCCGGCCACGGTGGGTGCCTCGAAGAAGTCCCTGGGCCGCAACTGCGCGCCGAGGGCGGCACGGATCCGGCCGATCAGGCGCATCGCGAGCAGCGAGTGCCCGCCGAGGGCGAAGAAGCTCGTGTCGCTGCCGATCAGGGCGACGTCCAGGCCGAGGACCTCGGCGAAGAGTCCGGCGATGATCCGCTCGTGCGGGGTGCCGGGGGCCCGGGTGGGGGCGGTGGAGCCCGCGTAGTCGGGCGCGGGCAGGGCCGCGCGGTCGAGCTTGCCGTTGGGGGTCAGGGGGAGCGCGTCGAGGGGGACGAGGGCGGTGGGCACCATGTGTTCGGGCAGTGCGAGCTTCAGCCGGTCCCGGAGGTCTTGCAGGTCGAGTGGCGTGCCGTTGCCGCTGCCGTTGTCGCGTACGACGTAGGCGACCAGGCGGTGGTCGGCGGGGCTGTCCTCGCGGATGAGCGCGGCCGCACTCGCGACACCGGGGCAGGCGGTCAGCGCGGCCTCGATCTCGCCGAGTTCGATGCGGTAGCCGCGCAGCTTGACCTGGTGGTCGGTACGTCCGAGGTAGCGCAGGGTGCCGTCGGTGTTCCAGGCCGCGAGGTCACCCGTGCGGTACATACGTGACCCGGCGGGCCCGTACGGATCGGCGACGAACCGCTCCGCCGTCAGTGCCGGACGGTTCAGGTAGCCCCGCGCGAGGCCCGCCCCCGCCACGTACAACTCACCGGGCACACCCGGCGCGACCGGACGCAGCGCGGCGTCCAGCACGTACACACGTGTGTTCGCGATCGGACGGCCGATCGGCGGAGCGACCGAGCCGTCGGCACGGTCGAGGTCGGCGGCCGTCGACCAGATGGTCGTCTCGGTGGGCCCGTACACGTTCGTCACCGACCGGCCGAGACCGCGGAGGGTCTCCGCCAGGTCCGCGGAGACGGCCTCGCCGCCCACCAGCACACGGCGCAGACCGAGGTCCGCCGCGCCGGGCACCGCGGCCAACTCCCGCCACAGTGAGGGCGTTGCCTGCACCACGGTGACCCCGGCGTCGGCGATCAACTGGACCATGGCGAGCGGCTCGTTGGCCACCGAGGCGCCGGGCAGCACCACCGCGGCGCCGCACAGGAGAGGCAGGTAGATCTCCAGCCCGGCGATGTCGAACGCGATCGTCGTCACGGACAGGAAACGGTCCCCCTCCCGGACACCGACCCGGCCCCTCATGTCGTCCATGAAGTTGGCGAGAGCCCGGTGGGGAACGGTGACGCCCTTGGGGGTGCCGGTGGAGCCGGAGGTGTAGATGACGTAGGCGGGGTGGGCGGGGTCGGGTGTGACGTTCGGGTCGGTGGCGTCGAGCGCCGCGGTCTGTGCCTGGAGGGCGGGGTCGTCGAGGTGGACGGTGGGGGTGTCCTGCGGCCAGAGACCGGCGGTGGTGGTGTGGGTGAGGACGAGGGTGGGGCGGGCGTCCTGGATCATGTGGCGGATGCGTTCCGCCGGGTAGGTGGTGTCGATGGGTAGGTAGGCGGCGCCGGTTTTGAGTACGGCGAGGAGTGCGGTGATCAGTTCCGGTGAGCGGGGGAGGGCGAGGGCGACGATGTGTTCGGCGCCGACACCCCGTTCCCGCAGCAGCCGGGCCAGGCGGTTGGCGCGGGTGTTGAGCTCGTCGTACGTGAGGTGGGTGCCGTCGGCGATCAGGGCGGTGGCGTCGGGCGTGGCCGCGGCCTGTGCCCGGAACAGCTCGGGCACGGTGGCGGCGGGTGCCGAGGCAGCCGTGTCGTTCCACTCTTCGAGCACCCGGTGCCGCTCGTCGTCGGACAGGACGTCGACGGAGGCGATGCCCTGGTCGGGATCGGCCACGACGGTACGCAACACGCGCAGCAGCCGCTGCACCAGCGCGTTCGTCGTGTGCTGCTCGAACAGGTCGGTGCGGTAGGTGAGGGAACCGGAGATCCCGTCGGGGGAGCCGTCCTCGTCGTGCCGTTCGGCCAGGCTCAGGGCCAGGTCCGTGCGTGCCGCGTGGAATCCCGCGGGCCGCACGGAGGCCTGCGTCCCCGCGAACTCCAGCTCTGCTCGTGGGGTGTTGTTGAACGCGAGCATGACCTGGAAAAGCGGGTGGTGGGCGAGGGAGCGGGTGGGGTTGAGCGCCTCGACCAGGCCTTCGAAGGGCACGTCCTGGTGGGCGTAGGCGTTGAGGTCGCTCTCGCGTACGCGGTCGAGGAGCTCGGCGAAGGTGGGGTCGCCCGACAGGTCGGTGCGCAGCACGAGGGTGTTGACGAAGAAGCCGACGAGGTCGTCGAGTTCTTCCTCGCCGCGACCGGCGACGGGTGTGCCGATGGGGATGTCCGTGCCCGCGCCGAGGCGGTGCAGAAGGACGCTCAACGCGGCCTGGAGCACCATGAAGACGGTCGTCTGGCGTGAACGCGCGAGGGTGGCGAGGGCCTGGTGCAGTTCGGCATCGATGCGCACCGCGACCACGCCGCCCTCAGTTCCGGCCCGGTCCGGGTACGGGTGGTCGGTGGGCAGCTCGATGCGGTCGGGCAGGCCCCCCAACGAGGTCTGCCAGTAAGCGAGTTGGGCGGCGAGGAGACTGCCGGTGTCGCCTGTGTCGCCGAGGAGTTCGTGCTGCCAGAGGGTGTAGTCGGCGTACTGGACCGGCAGCGGCTCCCACGCGGGGGGTTCGCCTGCGCGGCGGGCGGCGTAGGCGGTGCTGAGGTCGCGGAGCAGCGGTCCCATCGACCAGCCGTCTCCGGCGATGTGGTGGATGACCAGGACGAGGACGTGCTCGTCGATGGCGTCGGACAGGGTGAACAGCGCGGCGCGGAGCGGCAGTTCGGTGGCGAGATCGAAGGGGTGCCGGACGGCTCGGTCCACCGAACTGTCGAGTTCCGCCTCGGTGAGTGTCGCGATGCTCACCTCGGGCCGGGCTTCGCCGGCCGGGCGGATGTCCTGGTACGGCTGGCCGTCGTTGTCCGGGAAGAGGGTGCGCAGGGCCTCGTGACGCGCGACCACGTCACCCAGCGCGGCGCACAGGGCGTCGGCGTCCAGCGAACCGGACAAACGCAGCACGAGCGGCACGTTGTAGGTGGCGCTGGGTCCCTCGTACCGGTGCAGGAACCACAGGCGGCGTTGTGCGAAGGACAGGGGTGTTTGTTCGGGGCGGGTGGTGGGTGTGAGGGCGGGGCGGGTGGCCGGGTTCGTGGTTGCTTCCACGGTGCCTGCCAGTCCGGCGACGGTCGGGGTGGTGAAGAGGTCGCGGATGGCCAGGTTCACGCCGATGACGGCTCGTATGCGGCCGATGAGGCGCATGGCGAGCAGGGAGTGTCCGCCGAGGTCGAAGAAGCTGTCGTCCATGCCGATGCGGTCGAGGCCGAGGACTTCGGTGAAGAGTCCGGCCAGGATCTCTTCGCGTGCGTCGCGCGGGGCCCGGGACGAGGTCGCCGTGCCGGTGTAGTCGGGGGCGGGCAGCGCCTTGCGGTCCAGCTTCCCGTTCGGCATCAGCGGCAGCTCGTCCAGGACCATGACAGCGGACGGGACCATGTGGTCGGGCAGGCGGTCGGCCATCTGAGCGCGCACGGCCGCCGGTTCGGCGTCGGTTCCTGGCTCGCTCACGATGTAGCCGATGAGGCGTCGGTCGCCGGGTCGGTCTTCGCGGATGAGGGCGGCCGCGCTGGTGACGCCGGGGCAGGCGGTCAGCGCGGCTTCGATCTCGCCGAGTTCGATGCGGTAGCCGCGCAGTTTGACCTGGTCGTCGGTGCGGCCGAGGTAGCGCAGGGTGCCGTCGGTGTTCCAGGCCGCGAGGTCACCCGTGCGGTACATGCGCGAGCCGGGAGGCCCGTAGGGGTCGGCGATGAAGCGTTCGGCGGTCAGGCCCGGCCGGTTGAGGTAGCCACGGGCGACACCGGCCCCTGCCACGTACAACTCGCCGGGCATTCCCGCGGGGACCGGGGAGAGTTCCCCGTCCAGCACGTAGGTGCGCACATTGCCGATGGGGCGGCCGATGGGCGGGACCTCCGACCCGGTGAGGGGGTCGCTGAGGGTCGCGCACACGGTGGTTTCGGTGGGCCCGTAGGCGTTGAGCATGGTCCGGCCCAGCGACCAGCGTCCGGCGGTGTCCGGCCCGCAGGCCTCGCCGCCCACGACGACCGTCATCGTCTCCGGGACGTGTGCCGGGTCCAGCACACTCAGAGCGGACGGGGGCACCATGCAGTAGGTCACGCCCGCGGCGGAGAGCACACGGGTGAGTGCGGGGCCGGGGACGAGGTCCGGGGCGTCGGCGACCACGAGTGCGGCGCCGGAGAGCAGGGCCAGGCTCCAGTCCCAGGTGGCGGCGTCGAAGCTGGGGGAGGCGAATTGCAGCAGTCGGCTGCCCGGCCCCACGCCGAGGTGCGGCGCCGAGGCGGCCACCAGGCTCACCAGACCCGCGTGCGTGAGCACGACCCCCTTGGGCACACCGGTCGACCCGGAGGTGTAGATGACGTAGGCAGGCTGCTCAGACGTGACCGCAACCAGCCCCGCCGCCGGGGCAGGAGTCGTCAACTCGGCCTGCACAGACGGGTCGTCCAGGAGTACCAGCGGTGTGTCCTGCGACCACAGATGCGTGCTGCTCGTATCCGTTACGACCAGCGTCGGATGCGCGTCCTGGACCATGAAGCGGATCCGGTCCACCGGATAGGCCGGGTCGATGGGCAGATACGCCGCCCCCGCCTTCCACACCGCGAGAACGGCCACGATGAGCTCCGGCGAGCGGGGCAGCGCCAACGCCACCACCTGCTCGGCCCTCACCCCCCGCTGCACCAGCAGCCGCGCCAGCCGGTCCGCCCGCACATCCAACTCGCCGTAGGAGTAGACGGTGCTGCCATCCGCAGCCAGAACCGCCGCCGCCTCCGGAGCCTGCGCGACCCGCGCCGCGAACACCTCCGGCGCCGTCCCCGCCAGCATCTCTACCGACGGACCGGTACCCCACTCACCCACCACCCGCTCCCGCTCACCAGTGGACAGCAACTCCACCGCACCGACCCGACGCTCCGCATCCTCGGCCACAGAACTCAGCAGACGAACCAGGCGGTCGAGGAGCGCGTCCGCGTCCGGGCGGGTGTAGTTGTCGGGGCGGTAGTCGAGGCGCAGGCGCAGCTCTGCGCCGGGGACGATGACGAGGTTCAGCGGGTAGTGGGCGCCGTCGTAACCCTTGGCTCCGGAGACCCGCAGACCTCCCGACTCCTCGACGGGGTCGGCGGAATCGGCGGAGTCGGTGGTGCGGGGAGACAGGTAGTTCTCGAAGGCGACGACGGTGTCGAACAGACTGCCCGTACCGGCGGCCCGCTGGATCTCCGTCAGGGACAGGTGCTGGTGCGGCAGCAGCGCACCCTGCTCGTCCTGCACACGTGTGGCCAGATCGGCCCACGTGTCCTCCGACTCCAGCCGCACCCGGACCGGCACCGTGTTGATGAACAGACCGATCATGCTCTCGACGCCCGGGATCTCGGGAGAGCGCCCCGACACCACGGCACCGAAGACGACGTCGTCCTGACCGGTCATCCGGCCGAGGAGCACACCCCACGCACACTGGACGAGGGTGTTGAGGGTCACCCCGGCGCGACGTGCCTGGGTGTCGAGTGCCGCCGTGGTGTCCGCGTCCAGGTGGGACACCAGCCGCTCGGGCAGGGATGCGGTCCCCTGGTCGGCGGCCGAGGGCGCGACTGCCGCCGCGTACGTGGGTTCGGCCCCCGCCATCGCCTGCGTCCACGCGTCCTGCGCCGCTGTCCGGTCGCGCTCCACGAGCCAGGTCAGGTAGTCGCGGTAGGGAGTCGCCCTGGGCAGGGCGGAGTCGTCGCTGCCGGACGCGTACAGCCGGTACAGGGCGAGGAGTTCATTGATGTGGAGGGTCGAGGACCAGCCGTCGGTGAGGATGTGGTGCTGGGTGATGGCCAGGCAGTGGCGGTCTTCGCCCAGGCGCACCAGGGCGAACCGCATGAGCGGCGCCCGCGCCAGGTCGAAGCGCCGGGCCCGCTCCCCGCTCAGGAACGCGTCCAGGGCCGTTTCGGCGTCGTCGGCGCCGGACTCCACGCCGTCGCGCAAGTCGACGTCCAGCCACGGCAGTTGAGTGCCTTCCTCGATGACCTGCACCGGTCGGTCCAGACCCTCGTGGCGGAAGGCCGCCCGCAGGTTGGGGTGTCGTTCCAGCATGCGCTGTGCCGCCGCCCGCAGGGCCTTGCCGTCCACGTGGCCGTCGAGGCGCAGCGCCATCTGGACGGTGTAGACGTCGGGGGCGTCGGGGTCCGCGCCGTCGGCGAGGGCGTGGAAGAGCATGCCCTCCTGGAGCGGGGACAGCGGCCAGACGTCGGTCAGTTCCGGGTGCTGCTGTTCGAGTCGGGCGATCTGCTGCTGGGTGAGGTCGACGAGGTCGAGATCGCTGGGGGTGCGGCCCACGGCCGCCGGGCCCTCGGCGTGCGCGCCGAGGGCGGCGAGCGCGGCCAGCCAGGCGTCGGCGAGCTCCTGGACGCGGTGGCGGGGGAAGTGGGCCGCGGGCCACTTGAAGGTCGCGCTCAGCGCGGAGCCGTCGGCGGAGTCCACGGTGACGGCATTGATCATCAGCGGGTGCGGGGCCCGCATGCGCGGGTCCAGACCGCCGAGCGACGGGTTGCCGGGGACCTGCTGCCAGTCCGCGGCCGTGGTGTCGGCGCCGGGGCCCGGCACCGTGAATCGGCCGAGGTAGTTGAAGGAGACCTGGGGGCCGGAGAACTGGGCGAGGACGGGGGCCGTCTCCGGGTTGAGGTGGCGCAGGAGACCGTAGGTGAATCCGTTGTCGGGGACGGCGCGCAGCTGTTCCTTGACCTGTTGCAGCGCGCGGCCGACCGCGGGGCCACCGGTGCGCAGCTCGGCGGCCGGTACGGCGCCCGGGTCGAGCCGGACCGGCGCCATGCTGGTGAACCAGCCGACGACGCGGGCGGTGTCCGCCCCGGCGAGGTCGTCCTGGCGGCCGTGTCCCTCCAGGTCGATGAGGGTCGAGGTGTGCGTGGAGGTATGCGTGGAGGTGTGCGCGAGGGTGTGCGTAGAGGTGTGCCGGGAGGTGTCGCGCCAGCCCGCGAGGGCGACCGCGAGCCCGGTCAGGAGCACCTCGTTGGTGGTGGAGTGCAGCGAGGCGGACACGCGGGTCAGGAGCGCCTCGGTCAGCTCGGCCGGTACGCGCACGCGCAGCGAGGCCAGGGTGTCGGCGGTGTCGCGTGCGGAACGATCCTCCGTACCCTCCATCCCACCAGCGTCCGCAGGGTCCTGCCCGAGGCGCGGTTCGGGCCGGGACAGCATGTCGGCCCACTGCGGAAGCGTCGCGGTGGTGCGGGGCTCGACGGCCAGCTCCGCGAGCCGGTGCGCCCACTGCCGGAACGAAGTGCCGACCGGCGCCAACTCGGGTGCGTGTCCGGCGAGTACGGCCGCTCCCGCGACCGCGAGATCGGGCAGGAGAATCCGCCAGGAGACTCCGTCCACCACCAAGTGGTGGATGGACAGCAGCAGTTGGCCCGGCTCCTCCGCTCCGTTGTCGAACCAGACCGCCTGCAGCATGACGCCGTCGTGCGGGGCGAGCCGTCCGCATGCCTGCTCCGCGTGGTGTACGAGGAGTTCGCGCCGCCGCTCGTCGTCGAGACCGGCGGCCATCACCTGGGTGAGATGCGGCTCGACCGGCACCGCACCGGCCGGCGGGACGTCGAGGAACCACTCGGCGTCGGCGTCGTCCCGCCGTACGAGGCGGGCCCGCAGCATGTCGTGGTGATCGACGAGCGCCTGGAGTACCTCACCGAGCTGGGCGCGGTCGATGCCGCCGGGCACCTGGACGAGGACGGACTGGTGGAAAGCGTCGAAGGGGTGGCCGGGTTCGAGGAGCCAGTGCATGACCGGCGTCAGCGGCACCTCGCCCACGCCCGCGCGGTCGACAGTCGTGCCGTCTCCGCCGCTCCGGCCGTTCCCGCCGCCGGCCGGTCGCGCCCTGCGGGCCAGTGCCTCGGGCGTCTGGTCCTTGAAGACATCGCGGGGGGTTAGGTCGAGTCCGTGTTCGCGGGCGCGGGTGACCAGGACGATGGAGCTGATGCTGTCGCCGCCGAGGGCGAAGAACCCGTCGTCGACGCCGACACGGTCGGCGTCGAGGCCGAGGACATCGGCGAAGAGTCCGGCGATGATCCGCTCGTGCGGCGTGCCGGGGGCGCGGGCGGGGGTGGTGGTGGCGCGGGTGTAGTCGGGCACGGGCAGTGCCCGGAGGTCCAGCTTTCCGTGGGCACTCAGGGGCAGCGTGTCCAGGAGCACCACGGCCGTGGGCACCATGTACTCGGGCAGGCGGGCCCCGACGGCCTTCTTGACCTGGTCGACGTCGACCTCGACGGCGCCGTCGGCCACGACGTACCCGACCAGGCGCCGGTCCCCGGGCCGGTCCTCCCGCAGCAGCGCGGCCGCACTCGCCACCCCCGGGCACGCGGTCAACGCCGCCTCGACCTCACCCAGTTCGATACGGAACCCGCGCAACTTCACCTGGTCATCGGCACGGCCCAGGAACTGCAACGTGCCGTCCCCGTTCCACCGCACCACATCCCCGGTGCGATACATACGCGACCCCGCAGCCCCGTACGGATCGGCCACGAACCGCCCCGCCGTCAGCCCCGGACGGTTCAGATACCCACGAGCGACACCCGCCCCCGCCACGTACAACTCACCCGGCACCCCCGCCGGCACCGGAGACAACCCCTCATCCAGCACATACGTCCGCACATTCGCAATCGGCCGACCGATCGGCGGCACCACCGCCCCCGACAGCGCCTCGCTCAACGTCGCGCACACCGTGATCTCGGTCGGCCCGTACGCGTTGAACATCTTCCGGCCCGCGGACCAGCGCTCCACGATCTCCGGACCGCACGCCTCACCGCCGACGATCAGCGTCAGCGTGCCAGGCAGCGTCTTCTCGGACAGCACCCGCAGCACCGAAGGGACCAGCGTGCAGTGCGTGATCTCCTCGGTACGGAGCAGTTCGAGGAGGTCGGGCCCGGGAGTGAGCCGCTCCGCGTCGGCGAGGACCAGCGTGCCGCCCGTCAGGAGGGCCGTGAAGAACTCCGATGCGGCGGCGTCGAAGCTCGGCGACAGGAACTGCAGCACCCGGGAGCCGACGCCGATGCCCCACTGCTCGGCCTGCGCGAGCGCGAAGTTGGCGAGGCCCCGGTGCGGGACGGTGACGCCCTTGGGCGTGCCGGTGGAACCGGAGGTGTAGATGACGTACGCGGGGTGGTCCGGATCCAGTGGCGTCAGACGGTCGGCGTCCGTGAGGTCGGACGCGTCCAGTCCCGCGAGGTGTTCCCGTACCGCAGGGGTGTCGAGGACGACGACGGACGTGTCGTCCTGCTCCGAGAGGATGTCGGCCGCGCTGGAGTGGGCAAGGACGAGGCTCGGGCAGGCGTCCCGCAGCATGAAGCGGATGCGGTCCACCGGATAGGTGGTGTCCAGCGGCAGATAGGAGGCGCCCGCCTTGAGCACGGCGAGCAGCGCGGTGATCAGGTCCGGCGACCGGGGGATGGCGAGCGCCACGATGTGCTCGGGACCGATGCCCCGCTCGACCAGGAGCCGGGCCAGGCGGTTGGCGCGGGTGTTGAGGTCCGCGTACGAGACGTCGGCGCCGTCGGCGCCGAGCGCGATCGCGTCGGGTACGGCGACCGCGCGCTCCTGGAACAACTCGGCCGCGCTACCGGCCAGTTCCGGCGTTGCCGTGTCGTTCCACTCTTCGAGTACGTGGCGTCGCTCGTCCTCCGACAGGACGTCGAGCGACCCCACGCGCCGCTCCGGCGCGGCGACGCCGCTTTCGAGAACGCGGGTGAACCGCTCGGCCATGGCGGAGACCGCGCCGTGGTCGAACAGGTCGGTGCGGTACGAGATCACACCGCTGATCCCGGCGGGGGAGCCGTCGTCGCCGTGCTGTTCGGCCAGGCTGACGGACAGGTCCATGCGGGCGGACTGGAGACGGACGGCCTGGGGGGTGGCCTTGAGCCCGCCGAACTCCATCGCCACGCGCGGAGTGTTGTTCAGGGCGAGCATGACCTGGAAGAGCGGGTGGTGGGCGAGGGAGCGGGTGGGGTTCAGGGCCTCGACCAGGCCTTCGAAGGGCACGTCCTGGTGGGCGTAGGCGTTGAGGTCGCTCTCGCGTACGCGGTCGAGCAGTTCCTCGAACGTCGGGTCGCCGGAGAGGTCGGCGCGCAGCACGAGCGTGTTGACGAAGAAGCCGACGAGATCGTCGAGTTCCTCCTCGCCGCGACCGGCGACGGGTGTGCCGATGGGAATGTCCGTGCCCGCGCCGAGCCGGTGCAGGAGCACGCTCAACGCGGCCTGGAGCACCATGAAGACGGTCGTCCGGCGCGAACGCGCGAGGGCGGCCAGGGCCTGGTGCAGTTCGGCGTCGATCCGCACGGGAACGGTGCCGCCCTCGGACCCGGCCTGCTCGGGATACGGGTAGTCGGTGGGCAGCTCGACGCGTTCGGGCAGCCCGGCCAGCGCTCGCTTCCAGTAGGTGAGTTGGGCGGCGAGGAGGCTGTCGGGGTCGTCGGCGTCGCCGAGGAGTTCGTGCTGCCAGAGGGTGTAGTCGGCGTACTGGACCGGGAGCGGCTCCCACGCGGGGGGTCCGCCTGCGCGACGGGCGGCGTAGGCGGTGCTGAGGTCGCGGAGCAGCGGCCCCATCGACCAGCCGTCCCCGGCGATGTGGTGGATGACCAGGATGAGGACGTGCTCGTCGACGGCGTCGGACAGCGTGAACAGCGCGGCACGGAGCGGGAGTTCGGTCGCCAGGTCGAAGGCATGGCGCACGGCGCGGTCCACCGCACCGGTCAGTTCCGCCTCGGTGACCGGCCCGACCTCCACGACCGGCCGCGCCTCGGCGACCGGGCGGATGTCCTGGTACGGCTGCCCGTCCGTCTCAGGGAAGACCGTGCGCAGGGCCTCGTGGCGCGCGACCACATCACCCAGCGCGGCACACAGGGCGTCGGCGTCCAGGTCCCCGGACAGGCGCAGCACCACCGGCACGTTGTACGTCGCGCTGGGTCCTTCGAACCGGTACAGGAACCACAACCGACGCTGCGCAAACGACAACGGCACCATGTCTTCTTGCGTTCCCCTCGTGTCTCAGCAGCAGCTCTAGCGCCGGTCTGTCCCGCGCGATGTGGATCCGGACGGTTCAGCCGTCCGATGGGTCAGGTCACCCGGACATGGCCACCAGGACGCGGCGCGGCCCGGTGTAGGGGCGGCGGCCGTGCGCCACGGCCACGTTGTCGATCAGCAGCAGATCGCCGTCGCGCCAGTCCACGTCCACGGCGGCGGCCAGGCCGTTGTCACGCACGTGTGCCACGTACTCGTCGGGGATGGGCGTGCCGTCGGCGAACGTCACCGACTGCGGCAGCTCGTCCTCCGGCATCAGCTCGGAGAGCATCGTCGCGGTGTCGGCGTCGAGACCGGCGAGGTGCCACTGGTCGAACTGGTTGAACCAGACCTCCTCGCCCGTGACCGGGTGCCGCACGGTGGCCGGGCGCAGCTGCGTGACGCGGAGGCCGCCGTCCGCCTTCCACTCCCAGGTGACGTCGGCGTCCGCGAGGAGCCCCTCGACCTCGTCCTTGTCGGAGGTCTCGAAGGTGTCCTGCCAGCTCTTGCCGAAGCCCGCGCCGCTCTGCAGGTTCTGCGTGTAGCGGATGCCCTTGCTGAAGGCGGCCCTGACCTCCTCGTCGAGGGAGCTGAGCCACACCGTGCCGTCGACCACCGGCGTCGCGCCCCCGGTGGCCGGCTGCCGCTGGCAGTAGAAGGCGAGCCGCGACGGCCAACGGCGGGCGTAGGAGAGCTCGTTGTGCATGGAGATGGTGAACTCGGCCGGGTACTCCGTCGAGGTGTACACGTTGCTGCCCACCTTGGTGCGGGGCGAGTTGCCGTGCACGTAGGCCAGGCGGTTCGGCAGGAGGAGGTCGAGCGCCGAGTCGACCTGCTCCTTGGACGTGCCGAAGCCACGGAAGACCAGGGCCTTCTTCGCGAGGAGCAGCTCGGCCGTCCTCGCCGTGTCGCCGATCGCCGCCAGCAGGCCCTCGTGGCTCGCCGCCACCCCCGCCGTGTCCGGCGTCACCACATGGGGCGTCCAGTCGCTCTGCTCGCTCACGTCACTTCTCCTCTGTTCCCTGTGTCCTGTGTCCTTCGGCGCCGGGCCGTGCTCATGTCGTCCCTCGCGAGCGCGGCCGCAGCTTGGGCCTGGGCCGGGGGCTCGGCCTGGCTGGGTCCTCCAGGCTCTCGGCCAGTTCCGCCACCGTCGGCTTGGTGAAGACCGTCCGCAGGTCGACCTCCGCGCCGAGGACGGTACGGATGCGGCCGATGAGGCGCGTGGCGAGCAGCGAGTGCCCGCCGAGGTCGAAGAAGTTGTCGTCGATGCCGACCGTCTCCAGGCCGAGGACCTCGGCGAAGAGCACCGCGAGTGCCTCTTCGCGGCCGGTGCGCGGAGGCCGGGACGGCGCCGTCGTACCGCTGTAGTCGGGCGCGGGCAGCGCCTTGCGGTCCAGCTTTCCGTTCGGCGTGAGGGGGAGCGCGTCGAGGGTGACGACGGCGGCGGGGACCATGTGGTCGGGCAGTCGCGCGGCGACAGCCTTCTTCACCCGGCCGACGTCGACGGCAGCACCCGCCGCGGCAGCACCGGCCGCGGCACCATCGGCCACGACGTAGCCGACCAGCCGCCGGTCCCCGGGCCGGTCCTCACGGATGAGCGCGGCCGCACTCGCCACCCCGGGGCAGGCCGCCAACGCGGCCTCGACCTCGCCGAGTTCGATCCGGAACCCGCGCAGCTTGACCTGGTCGTCCGTACGGCCCAGGTACCGCAAGGCGCCGTCCTGGTTCCAGGCAGCCAAGTCACCCGTGCGGTACATGCGCGACCCCGCGCCCCCGTACGGATCGGCGACGAACCGCTCCGCCGTCAGTCCGGGCCGGTTCAGGTAGCCCCGCGCGAGGCCCGCCCCCGCGAGGTACAACTCCCCGGCGACACCCGGCGCGACCGGACGCAGCGCGGCGTCCAGCACGTACACACGTGTGTTCGCGATCGGACGGCCGATGGGCGGAGCGACCCTGGGGTCGCCGTCCGCGGCGCACGGGTGGTACGTGACGTCGACCGTCGCCTCCGTCGGCCCGTACAGGTTGTGGAGCCGAGCGGCGGGCAGCACGGAGTGGCAGCGCGTCACCAGATGGGCGGGCAGCGCCTCGCCACTGCTGAACAGCCGCCGCAGGGACGTGCAACGCCCGGCCGACGGCTCGTTCAGGAACGCGTCGAGCATCGACGGCACGAAGTGCGCCGTGGTGACGCTCTCGCTCTCGACGAGTCCGGCCAGGTAGCGGGCGTCGTTGTGCCCGTCGGGCTTCGCCAGGACCAGGGCCGCGCCCTGCAGCAGCGGCCAGAAGAACTCCCACACGGACACGTCGAACCCGGCCGGTGTCTTCTGCAACACCCGGTCGTCGGCCCCGAGCCCGTACTCGGACTGCATCCACCGCAGCCGGTTCACGACGCCGGAGTGCGGCACGGTGACGCCCTTGGGGGTGCCGGTGGAGCCGGAGGTGTAGATGACGTAGGCGGGGTGGGCGGGGTCGGGTGTGACGTCCGGGTCGGTGGTGTCGAGCGTTGCCGTCCGCGCCTGGAGGGCGGGGTCGTCGAGGTGGACGGTGGGGGTGTCCTGGGGCCAGAGGTTGGCGGTGGTGGTGTGGGTCAGGACGAGGGTGGGGCGGGCGTCCTGGATCATGTGGCGGATGCGTTCCGCCGGGTAGGTGGTGTCGATGGGAAGGTAGGCGGCGCCGGCTTTGAGTACGGCGAGGAGTGCGGTGATCAGTTCCGGTGAGCGGGGCAGGGCGAGGGCGACGATGTGTTCGGCGCCGACACCCCGTTCCCTCAGCAGCCGGGCCAGGCGGTTGGCGCGGGCGTCGAGTTCCGCGTACGAGACGTGGGTGCCGTCGGCGATCAGGGCGGTGGCGTCGGGCGTGGCCGCGGCCTGTGCCCGGAACAGCTCCGGGACCGTGTCCGAGGGCAGGGGAGCGGCCGTGTCGTTCCACTCCTCGAGCACCCGGTGCCGCTCGCCCTCGGTCAGCACGTCGACGGTGCCGACACGCTGACCGGGGTCGTCGACGACGACGCGCAGCACCCGCAGCAGCCGCTCCACCAGCGCGGTCACGGTGGCCTGTTCGAACAGGTCCGTGCGGTACGCGACCGACCCGTGGATACCGTCCGGCGAGCCGCCCCCGCCCTGCCGCTCGGCCAGGTGCAGCGTCAGGTCCATGCGTGCGGCCCTGATGCGCGCCTCCTGCGGGGTCGCCTTCGCCCCGGCGAAGGTCAGTTCACCCCGCGGGTTGTTGTTGAGGGCGAGCATCACCTGGAAGAGCGGGTGGTGGGCCAGGGACCGCGTCGGGTTCAGGGCCTCGACCAGGCCTTCGAAGGGCACGTCCTGGTGGGCGTAGGCGTTGAGGTCGCTCTCGCGGACGCGGTCGAGCAACTCCTCGAACGTCGGGTCGCCGGAGAGGTCGGTGCGCAGCACGAGCGTGTTGACGAAGAAGCCGACGAGATCGTCGAGTTCCTCCTCGCCCCGGCCCGCGACCGGCGTCCCGACGGGGATGTCCGTCCCTGCACCGAGCCGGTGCAGGAGCACGCCCAGCGCGGCCTGGAGCACCATGAACACCGTCGTCTGCCGCGACCGCGCGAGCCCGGCCAGAGCCTGGTGCAGTTCGGCGTCGATCCGCACCGGGACGGTGCCGCCCTCGGACCCGGCTTGCTCGGGATACGGGTAGTCGGTGGGCAGCTCGATGCGTTCCGGCAGCCCGGCCAGCGCCTCCCGCCAGTAGCCGACCTGCGCACTGAGCAGGCTCTCCGGGTTGCCCTCGTCGCCGAGGAGGGCGCGCTGCCACAGGGTGTAGTCCGCGTACTGCACCGGCAACGGTGTCCATGCCGGAGCCCGGCCGGCGCGCCGAGCCGCATAGGCGGCGCTCAGGTCGCGGGACAGCGGTCCCATCGACCAGCCGTCCCCGGCGATGTGGTGGATGACCAGGACGAGGACGTACTCGTCGACAGCGCCCTCGACGGTGAACAGGGCCGCACGCAGCGGCAGTTCGGTCATGATGTCGAAGGGGTGGCGCACGGCGCGGTCCACCGCACCGGCCAGCTCCGCCTCGGCGACCGACCCGGCCTCCACCACCGGACGCGCCTCCGCGGCCGGGCGGACGTCCTGGTACGGCTGGCCGTCCGTCTCCGGGAAGACCGTGCGCAGGGCCTCGTGGCGCGCCACGACGTCACCGAGCGCGGCCCGCAGCACCTCCGCGTCCAGCGCGCCGGAGATACGGAGCACCGCGGCGCCGTTGTAGGTCGCGCTGGGCCCTTCGAACCGGTGCAGGAACCACAGGCGGCGCTGCGCGAACGACAGCGGCATCAGCCGCGGCCGCGCAACGGGCACGATCGGCGGGCGCGCCTCGGCGCTGCCCGCGAGCTGCCGGGTGAGGCCCGCGACTGTCGGAGCGTCGAAGAACGCCTTGATGCCGAGCTGCGCGCCCATGGCCCTGCGGATGCGGCCGATCACGCGGGCGGCCAGCAGGGAGTGCCCGCCGAGGTCGAAGAAGCTGTCGTCGACGCCGACGCGCTCGGGGTCGATGCCGAGCACCTCGGCGAACAGGACGGTGAGGATCTCCTCGTGGGGGCTGCGCGCCGGCCTGCCCGACCGCCCCTCGGTGCCAGCGGTGGCGGTGTAGTCGGGGTCGGGCAGCGCCTTGCGGTCGAGCTTCCCGTGAGCGGTCAGCGGCAGGGCGTCGAGGACGACGACCGCGGCCGGGACCATGTACTCCGGCAGCCGCTCGGCGAGGCGGTCCCGCACCTCGGCGGGGTCGACGCTCCCCCCGGTCTCCGGGACGACGTAGCCGACGAGGCGCCGGTCACCCTCCTGCTCCTCGCGCACCACCACGGCCGCCCGCGCGACATGGGCGCAGCAGGTCAACTCGGCCTCGATCTCGCCCGGTTCGATGCGGTAGCCGCGCAGCTTGACCTGGTCGTCGGCGCGGCCGAGGAAGACGAGGGTGCCGTCGCCGTTCCAGCGCGCGAGGTCGCCGGTGCGGTACATCCGGGACCCGGCGGGCCCGTACGGATCGGCGACGAAGCGCTGTCCGGTCAGCCCGGGCCGCCGCAGGTAGCCCCGCGCCAGGCACTCGCCCGCCACGTACAGCTCGCCGGGCACACCGGGCGGCACCGGACGCAGGCCCGCGTCCAGGACGTACACCTGGGTGTTGGCCATCGGGCGGCCGATCGGGACCGGGCCGTCCGGCAGCCCGTCGCCGGGCTCGATCCTGAACTCGGTGCAGTTCACCGAGGCCTCGGTCGGCCCGTACACGTTCATGACCGTCACGTCCGGGTGCCGGTCGCGCCACGTGCGCAGGGCCTCGCCGAGCAGCGCCTCGCCGCCGAGCAGGAGCTCCTCGCGCGGCGAGACCTCATCCGGGAGGCCTTCGAGCAGCGCCAGGTGGCTGGGCGTGGCCTTGAGGAAGTCGCAGCCGAGCGCCCGCACCTCCGCGTCGTCCGCGAGATCGTCGCGCAGCTCCGCGAGCACCACGCGGCCGCCCGAGACGAGTGGCGTGAAGAGCGCGGTGATCGAGAGGTCGAAGGAGAGCGACGTGTGCAGCAGCGCCACACCCCGGGCCCCCGGATAACGACGGCTCGTGTCGCGCAGATAGTCGACCACCGCCACGTGCGGCACGACGACACCCTTGGGGGTGCCCGTGGAACCCGAGGTGTAGATGACGTACGCGGGGTGGGCGGGATCGGCCGTGGTGGCCGGGTCGGTGGCGTCGAGCGTTGCCGTCCGCGCCTGGAGGGCGGGGTCGTCCAGGAGGACGGTGGGGGTGCCCTGGGGGCAGAGGTCTGCGGTGGTGGTGTGGGTCAGGACGAGGGTGGGGCGGGCGTCCTGGACCATGTGGCGGATGCGCTCGGCCGGGTAGGCCGTGTCGATGGGCAGGTAGGCGGCGCCGGTTTTGAGTACGGCGAGGAGTGCGGTGATCAGTTCCGGTGAGCGGGGGAGGGCGAGGGCGACGATGTGCTCGGGGCCTGCGCCATGTTCCATCAGCAGTCGGGCCAGGCGGTTGGCGCGGGTGTTGAGCTCGTCGTACGTGAGGTGGGTGCCGTCGGCGATCAGGGCGACGGCGTCCGGCGTGGCCGCGGCCTGCGCCTGGAACAGCTCCGGGAGCGTGCCGGGCCGGGTGGGCACGGCGGTGTCGTTCCACGCCCGGAGCACCTCCTCCTGCTCCGTGGCCGACAGCAGGTCCACCGACCCCACGCGCTGCTCGGGATCGTCGAGGAGGCTCGCGAGGGCCTGCCGGAACCAGCGCCCGATGGCCTCGACACGCTCCCGGGAGAACCGGCCCGCGTCGAACTGCAGGGCTCCGTCGACCCCCTGCGGCGCACCGTCCGCACCGAACCGCTCCCGCAGGGTCAGGGTCAGGTCCCGGCGTGCGGCCCGGGTGTTCCAGGACGACGTCGTGAGGCGCAGCCCGGGGATGTCGAGCTGCCGCGCCTCGTGGTTCTGCAGCGTGAGCATCACCTGGTACAGCGGCTGATGGTCGGTGGAACGGGTGGGGTTGAGCGCCTCCACCAGGCTCTCGAAGGGCACGTCCTGGTGGGCGTAGGCGTTGAGGTCGCTCTCGCGTACGCGGTCGAGGAGCTCGGCGAAGGTGGGGTCGCCGGACAGGTCGGTGCGCAGCACCAGCGTGTTGACGAAGTTGCCGATGAGCGTGTCGAGTTCCTGCTGGGCCCGGCCCGCCGTCGGTGTGCCGATCGGGATGTCCGTTCCGGCGCCGAGTCGGTGCAGGAGCACGCTCAACGCGGCCTGGAGCACCATGAACACGGTGCTGCGGTGGCCCTTCGCGACCCGGACGAGGTCCGCGTGCAGCTCTGCCGTCAGGGACAGCTCCGACACTTCGCCCCGCCGGTCGTCGCCCGACGCCCGCTCGGCGAGGTCGGTGGGCAGGTCGATGCGGTCGGGGAGCCCGGCGAGCGCGTCCTTCCAGTGCGCGAGCTGCGTGGAGAGCAGACTCCCCGGATCGTTCTCGTCGCCGAGGAGTTCACGCTGCCAGAGGGTGTAGTCGGCGTACTGCACGGGCAACGGTTCCCATGCCGGAGCGCCGCCGGCGCAGCGAGCGGCATAGGCGGTGCCCAGGTCGCGGGCGAGCGGGCCCATCGACCAGCCGTCTCCGGCGATGTGGTGGATGACCAGGACGAGGACGTGCTCGTCGACGGCGTCGCTGAGGGTGAACAGGGCCGCCCGGAAGGGCAGTTCGGTGGCGAGGTCGAACGGGTGGCGGACAGCGCGGTCGATCGCACCGTCGAGTTCCGCTCCGGTGAGGGTTGCGGCGCTCACCTCGGGCCGGGCTTCGCCGGCCGGGCGGATGTCCTGGTACGGCTGGCCGTCGTTGTCCGGGAAGAGGGTGCGCAGGGCCTCGTGGCGGGCCACTACGTCGTTCAGCGCGGCAAGGAGAGCTTCCGTGCTCAGGGCACCGGACAGTCTCAGCACCACGGGCACGTTGTAGGTGGCGCTGGGTCCCTCAAGCCGGTGCAGGAACCACAGGCGGCGTTGCGCGAAGGACAGGGGGGTCTGTTCGGGGCGGGTGGTGGGTGTGAGGGCGGGGCGGGTGGCCGGGTTCGTGGTCGCTTCCACGATGCCTGCCAGACCGGCGACGGTCGGGGCGGTGAAGAGGTCGCGGATGGCCAGGTCCACGCCGATGACGGCTCGTATGCGGCCGATGAGGCGCATGGCGAGCAGGGAGTGTCCGCCGAGGTCGAAGAAGCTGTCGTCCATGCCGATGCGGTCGAGGCCGAGGGCTTCGGTGAAGAGTCCGGCCAGGATCTCTTCGCGTGCGTCGCGCGGGGCTCGGGAGGGCGTTGTCGTGCCGGTGTAGTCGGGTGCGGGCAGCGCCTTGCGGTCCAGCTTCCCGTTCGGCAAGAGGGGGAGTGCGTCGAGGGTGACGAGGGCTGCGGGGACCATGTGGTCGGGCAGCCGGGCGGCGACGGTCTTCTTCACCTGGTCGACGTCGAGGGCACCACCGGCCACGGCATCGTCGGCTACGACGTAACCGACGAGGCGTCGGTCGCCGGGTCGGTCCTCGCGGATGAGGGCGGCCGCGCTGGTGACACCGGGGCAGGCGGTCAGCGCGGCTTCGATCTCGCCGAGTTCGATGCGGTAGCCGCGCAGCTTGACCTGGTCGTCGGTGCGGCCGAGGTAGCGCAGGGTGCCGTCGGTGTTCCAGGCCGCGAGGTCACCGGTGCGGTACATACGTGACCCGGCGGGCCCGTACGGATCGGCGACGAAGCGTTCGGCGGTCAGGCCCGGGCGGTTGAGGTAGCCACGGGCGACACCGGCCCCTGCCACGTACAACTCGCCCGGCATTCCCGCGGGGACCGGGGAGAGTTCCCCGTCCAGCACGTATGCCCGCACATTGCCGATGGGGCGGCCGATGGGCGGGACCTCCGACCCGGTGAGAGGTTCGCTGAGGGTCGCGCACACGGTGGCTTCGGTCGGCCCGTAGGCGTTGACCATGGTCCGGCCTACCGACCAGCGTCCGGCGGTGTCCGGCCCGCAGGCCTCGCCGCCCACCACGACCGTCATCGTCTCCGGGACGTGTGCCGGGTCCAGCACACCCAGAGCGGACGGGGGCACCATGCAGTAGGTCACGCCCGCGGCGGAGAGCACACGTGTGAGTGCGGGGCCGGGCACGAGGTCCGGGGCGTCGGCGACCACGAGTGCGGCGCCGGAGAGCAGGGCCAGGCTCCAGTCCCAGGTGGCCGCGTCGAAGCTGGGGGAGGCGAACTGCAGCAGTCGGCTGCCCGGCCCCACACCGAGGTGCGGCGCCGAGGCGGCCACCAGGCTCACCAGACCCGCATGGGGGACCACGACCCCCTTGGGCACCCCGGTCGACCCGGAGGTGTAGATGACATAGGCAGGCTGCTCAGGCACGGCCGGGCACAGGCCAGCTGGGGCAGGAGTCTCCAGCTCGGCCTGCACGGTGGGGTCGTCCAGGAGTACGAGGGAGGTGTCCTGCGACCACAGATGCGTGCTGCTCGTGTCCGTTACGACCAGCGTCGGACGCGCGTCCTGGACCATGAAGCGGATCCGGTCCACCGGATAGGCCGGGTCGATGGGCAGATACGCCGCCCCCGCCTTCCACACCGCGAGAACGGCCACGATGAGCTCCGGCGAGCGGGGCAGCGCCAACGCCACCACCTGCTCGGCCCCCACTCCCCGCTCCACCAGCAGCCGCGCCAGCCGGTCCGCCCGCACATCCAACTCGCCGTAGGAGTAGACGGTGCTGCCATCGGCAGCCAGAACCGCCGCCGCATCGGGAGCCTGCGCGACCCGCGCCGCGAACACCTCCGGCGCCGTCCCCGCAAGCATCTCTACCGACGGACCGGCACCCCACTCACCCACCACCCGCTCCCGCTCACCAGCGGACAGCAACTCCACCGCACCAACCCGACGCCCCGCATCCTCGGCAACCGCCGTGAGGACCCGCACGAGGCGGTCCGCAATGACCGCGACCGTGTGCTGGTCGAAGCGGTCGGGGCGGAAGTCCAGCCGCAGTCTGAGGGCATCGCCCGGAGATACGGCAAGGCTCAACGGATAGTGGGTGGCATCGCGGCCTTGCGTGGCCGTGGCTGTCAGGCGGGATGTGCGGCGGTCGGCGGAGGCGTCGCGGTCGGCGGGGAAGTTCTCCACGGCCATGACCGTGTCGAACGCGTCACCGAGGCCGACCGCCCGCTGAATGTCCGTCAGGGACAGGTGCTGGTGCGGCAGCAGCGCACCCTGCTCGTCCTGCACACGTGTGGCCAGATCGGCCCACGTGTCCTCCGACTCCAGCCGCACCCGGACCGGCACCGTGTTGATGAACAGACCGATCATGCTCTCGATACCCGGGATCTCGGGAGAGCGCCCCGACACCACAGCACCGAAGACCACGTCGTCCTGACCGGTCATCCGGCCGAGGAGTACACCCCACGCACACTGGACGAGCGTGCTCAGCGTGACGCCCAGGCGACGGGCCTGGGCTTGCAGCGAGGAGGTGGTCGACTGGGGGAGACGGGCGACATGGCTCTCCGGAAAGGCTGCTGTCGTCCTCTCAGGAAGCAGGTCTGTGGCAGCAGTTGCCAGGAAAGTCGGCTGCGCGCCGGTCAACGCGGCGGTCCAGGCCTCGCGGGCACCGTCACGGTCCTGCTCGGAGAGCCAGACCAGGTACTCCCGGTAGGGCGTCACGGGAGGGAGGGCACTGTCGTCACCCTGGGCGTCGTACAGGGCGAGCAGTTCACGCACCATCAGGGACGACGACCAGCCGTCGACGAGCACGTGATGCTGGGTGAGGACCACGCGGCTGCGGTCGGCCGTGGCCGTTGCCGTGTCTTCGCTGTCGTCACCGGTGTGCCTGACGAGTGCCATGCGCAGCAGCGGCGGACGGTCGAGTTCGAAGCGGCGAGCCCGCTCGGCGTCGGCGAAGGTCCGCAGTTCGGCCTCGGCCTCCGCAGGCGTCAGGTGCGTGAGGTCGACCTCGGTCCACGGCAACTCGACGTCGCGCGCGACCACTTGGACCGGCTCGTCGAGGTCGTCCACCCAGAACGCGGCGCGCAGGTTCGCGTGCCGGTCGAGCAGAGCCTGACCGGCCGTGCGCATGACCTCGGCGTCAAGGGGGCCCTCGAAGTCCAGGATCAGCTGCACGACATAGGCATCCGGTCCCTCGCGGTCGGCGAGGGAGTGGTAGACCAGCCCCTCCTGCAGCGGAGACAGCGGCCAGATGTCCTCAAGCTCATGCGACAAGGTTGATCCACTCTCCGTGCCAGACACTGCGACGTGTTGAGGTAGCCCATTGACGGTGCGCGCGACCACTTCACCGGAACCGGGACCGGGCTGCGGCTGTCCGCCCGCCGTCTCCCGCGCCGGATCGAGGGGGCGGGGAAGCCGGGCGTCAGTGTGCCGTACACACCGGTCATGAATGTCTTGGGCAGTCGCGCACGAAGGAGACGCACACAAAGGGAAAACGGTACGTGTCGTCAGTGTGGCCCAAGAAGTTGGGAAAGAACGTCAGCTCGGCTTGTTCACCCGAGTCGCCAGGGAATAACTCGCCGATGGGCCAGATGTGCCCGCGGTGTCCCTCCGAGGAATCTCTCCACGGCCCCCTCCTGCATCCAAAGCGCTACCCCCGTAACGCAGCCATGAGTTGAAGGGACACTACAACCGTCGCTGCGAGCTGTACATGTGACGCCCGTCACAAAGCCTTGCGGTGCAGGCAGGGCTTGGATTTCCGTACTGACCGGGATCGTAACCCACAGGGCGGGGCGTCCCGCTCAAAGCTGTCGCGGAGGGCGCATCGGGCGGGCGGGGCAATGAATTTGACGACGGGTCGGCCGACGCGATGTGTGATTATGTGGACCGCCCGGCGAGTGCCGGGGTGGATCACGTGGCTTCGGGGGGCTTGGGTGTCTGGTCCGGTGGATGAGCAATGGCCCTTGACTGCTGCCCAATCAGGGGTGTGGTTCGCCGCCTCTCTCGGGCCCAACTCCTCGGTCTACAACGTCGGTGAGCGCGTCGAAATCCACGGGCCGATCGACCCGGACATTCTCGAAAAGGCATATAGGGCTGCCCTCGCGGAAGCGGAATCGCTGCGTCTTGTCATTGCGCAGGGTCCGGAAGGCCCGGTTCAGGCTCCCGACCGCACCGCTCAACTGGCGGTTCGACGGCTTGATTTCACCGGTCAGAAGGATCCGGACGCGGCGGCGGAAGCGTGGGTGACGGCGGACGTCGATACCGCGTTCGACCTCACACAAGGGCCGTTGTGCGCGCCCGCGCTGCTCACGGTGGGTCCGAACCTCCATATTCTGTACAGCCGTTACCACCACGTCGTCATGGACGCCTGGAGTTCCGCGCTGATCACTCGTCGCACCGCACAGCTCTATTCGGACATGATGGTGGGCCGCCCGGACAGCGGGACTCCGCTCCCTCCGTTCCGCGATCTGCTGGAACGTGAGGTGTCGTATCGGGGGTCGGAGGAGTACGAGGCCGACCGCCAGTACTGGCTCAAGCGCCTTGCGGACGCCCCCGACCCGGTACGACTCTCCAACCGCCCGCACCGCAGGCCCGAGAACATTCTCCGCAGGCGGACCACGCTCGGCGCGGGCCTTTCGAAGCAGTTGCGTTCCGCCGCCGCGGGGCTCGGTGTCAGCCTCTCGGTATGGGCGGTGGCGGCGACCGCCGCATACGTCAGCAAGGCCACCGGAGAGAGCACGATATCCGTCGGACTTCCGCTGTCCGGGCGCCTGGACGAGGTCGAGCGCAATACGCCGGGAATGACGGTCAACGTCGTTCCGCTGCACATCACCGTGCGTCCGGAACTGTCACTGAAGAAACTGGCCAGGAAAGTCTGGGCCCAGACGACTCGGGCTTCTCGACACAGCCGTTTCCGCATGGAAGATCTCCGTCGCGAACGCCTTCAGGCTGCCGGGGAAGGCCTTCCCTGCGGGCCCGTGGTCAATGTCATGGCATTCGACTACGACATACGCTTCGACGGTCATCCGGTAAAGGCGAGCAGCCTCTCGCAGCGCTACACCGAGGACTTCTCCTTCGCCTTCTACGAAGGGGAGCACGAGGGCCCGATCGAGGCCTACTTCGACGCGAACGACCGCATGTACAGCCGGGCGGAAATGGACGCCCACGTCGAGCGGTTCCTGCTCTTCCTGGAGCGCTTGGCGGCGGCATCCCCGGAGCAGCCGATCGGGTCGGTCGGCCTGCTCGGCGCCGACGAGCGTGAGCGCGTGCTGGACGTGTGGGGCAGCGGTCCGGCGGTGGAGGTGCCGGAGGGGACCGCGCCGGCCCTGTTCGAGACGTGGGCCGCTCAGGCTCCGGACGCCGCGGCCCTCGTGGCGGCGGACGGCAGCACCGTGTACACGTACGGGGAGTTGAACGCGCGCGCGAACCAGGTCGCGCGGCTGCTGGTGGAACAAGGCGTCGGACCCGAGCAGCTGGTGGCGCTCGCGCTGCCGCGGTCGCCGGAGATGATCGTGGCCGTGTGGGCCGTGCTCAAGGCGGGCGCGGCCTACTTGCCGGTGGACGTGGAGTATCCGGTGGAGCGCGTCCGCTTCATGGTGGAGGACTCCCGCCCGAGCGTGATGCTGGTGGACTCCGCCACCACGCTCGCCGGGCTTTCCGGGGAGTGCGCCGTCGTCTCCCTGAGCGACCCGGCGGTCGAGGACCGCCTCGCGCGCTTGGCGACGGCGGATCTGACGGACGCGGATCGACTGGGCCCGTCGGTGCCGCAACATCCCGCGTACGTCATCTACACGTCGGGCTCGACCGGCACTCCCAAGGGTGTGGTGGCGCACCACGCGGGCGTGGTGAATCTCGCTCTCGCCCTGCGGGGGCACTACGAGATCGGCCCGGGGACGCGTGTGCTGCAGTTCGCGTCGCCGAGCTTCGACGCCGCCACATCGGAGATCTTCCGCACCCTTCTGCAGGGCGGCGCGCTCGTCCTGGCCTCCGCGGAAGAGCTGGCCCCCGGTGACGCCCTGACGCGTGTCCTGGTGGACGCCGGGGTGACCCACTGCACCCTTCCGCCGTCGGCGCTGAGTGTGATGGACACGGCGAGTGTTCCGGCGGCGATGACGCTGATCGTGGCGGGGGAGGCCTGTGACCCCGACACGGTCGGGCGCTGGTCGGCCGGGCGGCGGATGTTCAATGCGTACGGGCCGTCGGAGGCGACGGTGTGCGCGACCGTCAGCGATGCCTTGTCGGGGGTGGCGGTGCCGCCGATCGGCCGCCCGATCGGCAACGTGCACACGTATGTACTGGACGGTGGGCTGTCGCCGGTACCGCCGGGCGTGCCCGGTGAGCTGTACGTGGCGGGCGCCGGTGTCACACGGGGCTACCTGAACCGGCCGGGACTGACCGCCGTACGGTTCGTCGCCGACCCGTACGGGCCGCCCGGCTCACGTATGTACCGCACGGGCGACCTGACGTCCTGGAACGACGACGGCACCCTGCGCTTCCTGGGCCGCGTCGACGACCAGGTCAAGCTGCGCGGCTTCCGCATCGAACTCGGCGAGATCGAGGCGGCATTGGCGGCCTGTCCCGGTGTCCGGGCCGCCGCCGCCGTCATCCGGGAGGACCGGCCCGGCGACCGGCGCCTGGTCGGCTACGTCGTGGCCGACGGCGGCATCGACGTCGGCCGGGTGAAGAAGGCCGTCGCCGCGCGACTGCCCGACCACATGGTCCCCGCGGCCGTCGTCACCCTCGACGACATCCCCCTCACCCCGAACAGGAAGCTGGACCGCAAGGCGCTGCCCGCGCCCGACTACAGCGGTACGGCGGCGGGCCTGTCCCGGGCCCCGCGCGACGCACGCGAGGAGATCCTGGCCGCGCTCTTCGCGGACGTCCTCGGCGTCGACCGGATCGGTGTGGAGGAGAGCTTCTTCGACCTGGGCGGGCATTCCCTGCTCGTCATGCGCCTCATCGGCCGCGTACGGGCCGTGCTCGGGGTGGACCTGGTCATCCGCGACCTTTTCGCGGCTCCGACCGTCGCCGCGCTGGCGCGTCTGGTGGACGCGACGAGGAACCCGGTCGACCGTCCGGCCCTGACGTCCGTCCCCCGTCCGGCCCCCATGCCGTTGTCGTTCGCACAGCGCCGGCTGTGGTTCCTGAACCGGCTTGAGGGGCCCAGCGCGACGTACAACGTGCCGGTGGTGCTGCGGCTGTCCGGCGCCCTGGACGTCGATGCCCTGCGCACCGCGCTGGGTGACGTGGTCGCGCGCCACGAGGCGCTGCGCACGGTCTTCCCCGAGACGGACGGGCAGCCGTACCAGGACATCCGCCCGGCCGCCGAGGCGCGGCCGGAGGTGGCGGCCGAAACGCTGACCGAGGCGGACCTGACCGCCGCCGTGGACCGCGCGGTCAGCCATCCCTTCGACCTCGCGTCCGAACTCCCTCTGCGCGCAGCCTTGTTCACGATCATCGACGCCGTCGACAAACACGTGCTTGTTCTGACGCTCCATCACATCGCCGGAGACGGCCTGTCGATGGGCCCCTTGGCCCGTGATCTGAGTGCGGCCTATGCCGCGCGGTGCGCGGGGCGGCCCCCGGCGTGGGCGCCGTTGCCGGTCCAGTACGCCGACTACACCCTGTGGCAGCACAAGCTGCTCGGCGACGCGAACGAGCCGGACAGCGTGCTGAGCACCCAGCTCGGCTACTGGAAGCAGGCTCTGGCCGGACTGCCGGATCGACTTGAGCTGCCGACCGATCACCCCTATCCGGAACAGGCCGGATACGAGGGCGCGTCGGTGCCGCTGCGGGTGGACGCCGACGTGCACCGGGCGCTGGCCGGGCTCGCGCGGTCGCGGCAGACGACGGTGTTCATGGTGTTGCAGTCCGCCCTCGCCGTGCTGCTGCACCGCCTCGGCGCGGGCACGGACATCCCCCTGGGCACCCCGGTCGCGGGCCGCGGCGAGGAGGAACTCGACGATCTCGTCGGCTTCTTCGTCAACACCCTCGTGCTGCGCACCGACCTGTCCGGCGACCCCACCTTCGCCGAACTCCTCGACCGGGTCTGCGCGACGAACCTGAGCGCCTACTCCCACCAGGACATCCCCTTCGAGGGCCTGGTCGAGGCACTCAACCCGACGCGCTCCCTGGCCCATCACCCCCTCTTCCAGGTGATGCTGGCCTTCAACAACACTCCGCGTGCCACACCGGACTTCGCCGGGGTCACGGCCACGCTCCGGACCGTCCGCGTCGAATCCGCCCGGATGGACCTCTCCGTCAACCTCGCCGAACAGCGCGACGCCGACGGCGGCCCCGCCGGGATCGACGGTGTGATCTCGTACCGTACCGACCTGTTCGACCACGGCACGGTCGCCACCATGGCCGAGCGGCTCGTCCGCGTGCTCAAGAGCGTCGCCGTCGACGCCGAGCGGCGCGTGGGTGCGATCGAGCTGCTCGCCGAGGACGAGCGGCACCTGATCCTGGAGGAGCGGAACGACACCGCAAGGCCGGTGCCCCGCGCCGCGGTCCCCGAACTGTTCCAGGCGCGGGCCGAGGCCACGCCCGACGCCCTCGCGCTGATCGCCGACGGCGGCCACGGTGAGCACCTCACGTACGAGGACCTCAACACCCGTGCCAACCGCCTGGCACACCTCCTGATCGCGCAGGGTGTGGGCCCCGAACACATCGTCGCCCTCGCGCTGCCCCGCTCACCGGAGCTGATCACCGCCCTGCTCGCGGTGCTCAAGACGGGCGCGGCCTACCTGCCCGTCGACACGGCCTACCCCGTCGACCGCATCCGCTTCATGCTGGAGGACGCCCGCCCGACCCTCGTCCTGACCCACGCCACCACCGGCGCGCCGTGGACCGAGGACACCCCCACCGTCTTTCTTGACGACCCCGCTCTCCAGGCCGGACTGACGGCACGTCAGGGCTGCGACCCGACCGACACCGACCGTCTGACGCCACTGGATCCCGACCACCCCGCGTACGTCATCTACACGTCGGGCTCGACCGGAACCCCCAAGGGTGTGGTGGCCCACCACACGAGCCTGGTGAATCTCGCCCTCGCGCAGAGCGAACGGTGGGGGATCGACGCGGGCAGCCGTGTGCTGCAGTTCGCGTCGCCGAGCTTCGACGCCGCCGCGTCGGAGGTCTTCACCGCCCTGCTGACGGGCGGCACGCTCGTACTGGCCGACGCGGACCGGCTCATGCCGGGGGAGGCGCTGACGCGTGTCCTGGTGGACGCCGGGGTGACCCACTGCACCCTTCCGCCGTCGGCGCTGAGTGTGATGGACACGGCGAGTGTTCCGGCGGCGATGACGCTGATCGTGGCGGGCGAGGCCTGTGACCCCGACACGGTCGGGCGCTGGTCGGTGGGGCGGCGGATGTTCAACGCGTACGGGCCGTCGGAGGCCACGGTGTGCGCGACCGTGAGTGAGCCGCTGTCGGGGGCGGTGGTGCCGCCGATCGGTCGGCCGATCGCGAATGTGCGGACGTATGTGCTGGATGAGGGGTTGTCTCCGGTGCCGCCGGGGGTGCCGGGTGAGTTGTACGTGGCGGGGGCGGGTGTCGCTCGTGGGTATCTGAACCGTCCGGGGCTGACGGCGGGGCGGTTCGTGGCCGATCCGTACGGGGCTGCGGGGTCGCGTATGTATCGCACCGGGGATGTGGTGCGGTGGAACGGGGACGGCACGTTGCAGTTCCTGGGCCGTGCCGATGACCAGGTGAAGTTGCGCGGGTTCCGTATCGAACTGGGCGAGGTCGAGGCGGCGTTGACCGCGTGCCCGGGTGTGGCGAGTGCGGCTGCTCTGCTGCGGGAGGACCGGCCCGGGGACCGGCGCCTGGTCGGGTACGTGGTGGCCGACGGCGCCGTCGAGGTCGACGTCGAGCAGGTCAAGAAGGCCGTCGGGGCCCGCCTGCCCGAGTACATGGTCCCCGCGGCCGTCGTCACCCTCGACGCGCTCCCGCTCATGCCGAACGGCAAGCTGGACCGCAAGGCTCTGCCCGCGCCCGACTACGCCCCGGCCACCCGCACCCGCGCCCCGAGCACCCCGCGGGAGAAGACGCTCACCGGCCTCTTCGCGGACGTCCTCGGCCTCGACGCCGACCGCGTCGGCGTCGACGACGGGTTCTTCGCCCTCGGCGGCGACAGCATCAGCTCCATCGTGCTCGTCAGCCGCGCCCGCGAACGCGGCCTCGACCTGTCACCCCGTGACATCTTCCGGCACCACACGGCGCGGCAACTCGCCCATACCGCAAGCCTGTTGACGAGCGGCGCCACCGCGTCGGAGGCGGACGACGGAACCGGCTCGATCCCGCTGACCCCCATCATGCGGTGGCTCGTCGAGCCCGAGCACACGTATCCCGAGCACACGTATGAGCAGTTCTTCCAGTCGCGGCTGGTCCAGGCCCCCGCAGGCGTCGGACGCGACCAGCTGGTGGAGATCCTGCAGTCCCTTCTCGACCGCCACGACGTACTGCGGGCCCGACTTTCGAGGGACGGCGACCAGGGTGACTGGGCCTTGCTGGTTCCTCCGGCGGGCAGCCCGCAGGCGCTCACCGCCGACGCGGCCCTGACGCGCGTGGACTGCGCCGGGGCGACCGCGGCCGAGCGGGAACGGCTGCTCACCGAACACGCCGCGCACGCGCAGCGGCGGCTGGCGCCGCGCGACGGAGTGATGCTCCAGGCCGTCTGGTTCGACCATGGGCCGAACGAGCCGGGACACCTGCTCCTGACGGCCCATCACCTGGCCGTGGACGGCGTCTCCTGGCGCATCCTCCTGCCCGACCTCGCCGCGGCGGGAGCGGCCGTACTAGACGGCCGCGCACCGGAGTTGGCGGCCGTGCCCACCTCCTTCAAGCGCTGGGCGGAGCAGCTCCAGGCGCTCGCGGGTGAGCCGCGCACCACCGACTCCCTGCGGTACTGGACCGATTCCCTGTCCGTCTCCGAACCGCCTCTCGGCAACAGGCGGGTGAGTGCGTCCGAGGACACGGCGGCGCGGCTCGACACGCTGCGTACGACGGTTCCGGCGGAGTTGACGGAGGCGCTGCTCACGCGGGTGCCCACTACGCTGCACGCCGGCGTCGAGGACGTACTCGTGACGGCGTTCCTGCTCGCGGTGACCCAGTGGCGGAACGCGCGCGGCGTACCGGGTGCTTCTCCTCTACCAGGCGCTTCTCCCCAACCAGGCACCGCTCTCGCGCCGGGGGCCTCCAGCGCGACGTCCCTCCTGGTCGATGTCGAGGGCCACGGGCGGGAGGACCTGTTCCCGGGCGCCGACACCTCACGCACGGTGGGCTGGTTCACGGCCATGGCCCCGGTGCGGCTCGATCCCGGCAGGGTGGCCTGGGGCGAGGTACGGCGCGGCGGGCCCGCCGCCGGGCGGGTTCTGCAGCGGGTCAAGGAGCAGCTGCGTGCCGCGTCGGAGCAGCGGATCGCCTACGGCCTGCTGCGCCATCTCAACCCGGAGACCGCACCCGTACTCTCCGCGCTTCCCGAAGCGCAGGTGGCGTTCAACTACTTCGGTCGGGTCGGCCCGGGCCGTTCCCACCCCGAGGGCGACTGGCAGCAGGTGGCCGGCCGTACGCCCACCGGTGGCCTCGACCCCCGGATGCGCCTGACGCACGCGCTGATGGTGAACGCGGCGACGACGGAGGGCCCGTCCGGCCCGGAGCTGTCCGCGACGTGGTCGTGGCCGCGTGAGGTGCTGACACCCGGCGATGTGAAGCAGCTCAGCGAGGGCTGGGTCGCCCACCTCAAGGCGCTGGCCGCGCACGCCGACGGCCCCGACGCGGTCGGCAGGACGCCCTCGGACCTCTCCCTCGTCAACCTCAGCCAGAGCCAGATCGACCGACTTGAGAAGAAGTGGCGTGGGAGGCGGTGACGCCCTCGCGCGCCATCGCCACCGCCCTGTTGTGATCGTGTGAGTTGGAGTGTGATGTTGCAGTGACCGCCGTCTACGAGGACGCAGCCGTCCGATCCCGTGTTCTCGACTTCCTGTCGCGGTACGTGGACGACCCCACCGAGCTGGAAGGCATCCAGCTGATCACCGGCGGCGTGCTCAGCTCGCTGGCGACCGTGGCGCTCGTCGCCCACCTCGAGAAGGAGTTCGGCGTCGGCATCGACGACGACGACCTGGAGATCGAGAACTTCGACACCCTGGACAGCATCGTGCGGTTCGTGCAGGAGAAGCAGGCATGAGCCAGCCGCCACCGGCCGCGGCCGAGCTGGGGCGACTGCTGCTGCCGTTGGCCGACGAGATCGAGGCGGCGAAGGCGGTGCCCGCGCACGTCGTCGCGGAGCTCGTCCGGTCCGGCGCACTGGGCGCGATGGTGCCCGCGGAGTACGGGGGGCGGCCACTGGGCCACCGGGGGTACGGCGAGCTGAGCCGGGCGGTGGCCCGCACCTCGGCGTCGCTGCAGAGCCTGCTGACCGTACACGGCATGGTGTGCGCGAGCCTGAGCCGTTGGGCGTCCGAGGCCACCCGGCAGCGGTTGCTGCCGCGCCTCGCCTCCGGTGAACTCATCGGGGCGTTCGGCCTCACCGAGGACGGCGCGGGCAGCGACGCCCAGGCCGTCGGGACGACGGCGACGCCGGAAGAGGCTCCGGAGGGCGGCGGCCCGGCGGGCGCGGACGCGGGCACCGTGTGGCGCCTGGACGGCACGAAGCGCTGGCTGTCCTTCGGGCAGCTCGCCGACTGTTTCCTGGTCATCGCCAAGCACGGCGAGCGCAGCGTGGCCTTCCTCGTCCAGCGGGACGACCCGGGCGTCACGGTGGTCCCCAGCCGCCCCACCAGTGGCTTCCGCAGCGCCATGCTGGCCGACCTGCACCTGGCGGGCTGCCGAGTCCCCGCAGAGCGCATGGTGGGCCGTCCCGGCTTCGGCGTCTCACAAGTCGCGGGCAGCGCACTGACGTTGGGGCGCCTCTGTGTCGCGTACGGCTCGCTCGGGATCGCCGAGGCGTGCTGCGACGCGATCCTCGGCCACACCAGCAGCCGTAAGCAGTTCGGCGGGCGGTTGATCGACCTCCAGCTCGTCCGCGGTCTGATCAGCGACGCCGTCCTCGACACCGAGGCGGCGCGGCTGCTGTGCGAGCAGGCGGCGCGGGCCATGGACACCCAGGACGACTGGCTGAACCACCATGTGCTCACCGCCAAGCTGGCCGCCTCCCGCGCGGCGGACAGGGCGTCGGCCGCCGCGGCCCAACTGCACGGCGCGGCGGGCCTGGTGGAGGGGAGCCCGGTGGACCGCTGGGTGCGGGACGCACGGGTCATGCAGATCATCGAGGGAAGCACGCAACTGCTGCAGGACCTGCTGGCCGAGGAGAGCCTCCAGCGGTTCCGCGTCCGCAGGCGCCACCCGCAATATCCGTTCGAAGCAGGAGCCGACTGTGCCGAGTGAGCTGGTCAAGTGTGTCGTCTGGGACCTGGATGACACCGTGTGGGAGGGCGTGCTGTCCGAGGGCTCGGGGGTGAAGCTGCGCCCCGGTGTCCGTGAGCTGATCGACACGCTCGACCAGCGCGGCATCCTGCAGTCGGTCGCCAGCAAGAACGACGAGAAGGCCGCCCTCGCCGAACTCGAACGACTGGGTATCCGCCACTACTTCCTCGTCCCGCACGTGTCGTGGCAGCCGAAGTCCAGCCTGGTCGAGAGCATCGCGAAGAGCCTCAACATCGGCCTCGACACGCTGATGTTCGTGGACGACTCCGCCTTCGAGCGGGCCGAGGTCGAGTTCGTGCACCCGCAGGTGCGGTGCGTGGACGCCGCCGAGACCGCGGACCTGCTCGGCCGCCCGGAGCTGACCCGGCCGGTGACCGAGGACGGGCGCGCCCGCCGCACGCTGTATCTGCAGGCGGAGGAGCGCAACGAATACGAGAAGTCGTTCGCCGGGCCGCAGGTGGAGTTCCTCAGGTCGCTGCGGATGCGCCTCACGGTCGCGGTGGCCACCCCCGAGGACCTGGAACGCGCCGCGGAACTCACCGAGCGCACGCACCAGCTCAACACCACCGGTCTGACCTTCTCCAAGGCGGAACTGCGCGAACTGATGGACCGGCCCGACCAGACGCTCCTGGTCGCCCGACTGACGGACCGCTTCGGGACGTACGGCACCATCGGCCTCACCCTGGTCGGCAAGACGGCGGAGGAGTGGCGGATCCGGCTGTTCCTGATGTCCTGCCGGGTGATGGGCCGCAACGTCGGGGGCGCCATTCTGCGCTACCTGGCGCAGTCGGCCGAGGCCGAACAGGTGCGCCTGACGGCGGACTTCAAGCCCACCGACGTCAACAAGTCGATGTACACGGTCTACCGCCTGGCGGGCTTCAAGAAGACCTCCGTCGACGGTCCCGCAACAGTGCTGGAAATGGCGTCCGGCCTGCCGCACACCTATCCCGACTACCTGGCCCTGTCGCTGCCCGGCGCATCGGACGAGAGCTGAGGAGCCCGCCATGACCCTGCTGATCACGTGGCCTGATTCCGGTCCCGCCGACCCCGTACGCCACACGGCCGATCCCACTGAGATCGCTGCTGCGCTGGCGCCCGCGGGGGTGCGCTACGAACAGTGGCCGCTGCGCGACGGCCTGCCCGAAGACCCGGACCCCGCAGCCGTGTTGAGCGCGTACCGGGACGCCGTGGATGGCCTGGCCGCCGCCGAAGGCTTCGCCACCATCGACGTCGTGGGCCTGCGGCCGCGGAAGGACCTCGGCTGGCGGCTGACCGCCAAGGCCGAGCGCAAGAAGTTCCTCAGCGAGCACACGCACGATGACGACGACGAGGTGCGGTTCTTCGTCGCGGGGGCCGGGGCCTTCTATCTGCACGTCGGCAGTGAAGTGCATGCCGTGCTGTGCGAGGCCGGGGACCTGCTGGGGGTGCCGCGTGGGACGAAGCACTGGTTCGACATGGGGGCAGCGCCCTCGTTCACCGTCATCCGCTTCTTCCACGACGAAAGCGGCTGGATCGGCAATTTCACCGGCAGCGACATCGCTCTGAAGTTCCCCGATTTCGACGGGCTCATGGCGGCACGCACGGCCGCCTGATGCACAGAACCGGACACGGAACTGGGGGGCCGGTGCGCAGGCCACCCTTCTTCACCGAGCGTCCCATGCACCGAACCGGGCGGAGCGACAGCCGATTTCGACCCTGTTGAAAGTTGTTGTATACCTCGTCGAGAACTGTGGAGAAGCGGGAAGCCGTCGCCACCGTGACGTTAAGTGGGCGAGGACACGCCACGACGAGCAGGCCGACCTGTGCTCAGCGGTGGTATCCGCACGCTCTTTACGTCACCCAACGTCACCCGGCGCGGCGCCCATCAGGCTGGCCGAAAACCGAGGCGGGATCCGGGCCCGACGGCCGCCGTCCACCGCGGTCGCCGGTCGAACGGCCATGGCTCGATAGTGGACTTGACCTTGGCGAAACGTGACAGCGAGCCTGTTCGAGGGCCGAATCCCCAGAAACGCACTCCAGTTTCACGTACCACTCGCGTATGGAGGTTCCATGGACATCCAGCTGAGCACCGAGGTCGACAGCGATCTCGGTGAACTAGAGGTACTCGAGATGGATGAGCTGCAGGTCAGCGGTTCTTCCACGGCCTACAACTACATCGCCAGGAACGCGGACCGTTCCTCGGACGCACCGGCGGGCTGACCGGCCCGACCGCATCGCTCGACGAGCCACCGCGGTCTCGCGCCGGGCACCTGGTGCCCGACGGTCGCGAGACCGCGGTGCCGGCCGACAGCGATTTCCAGCTTCCAGCATTTCGCGCACCCGGCCGGCTCCACCGTCCGGACCAGGACGGGGATGGCATGGATCTCTTGCTGCTCTTTCCGCCACTGACGGAGGCGACTCTCTTTCCGTATCTGAGTCTGCCCTATCTCGCCGGGCACGTCCGCCGGTCCGGCTACAGCGCGCATCAGGTCGACCTGAGCATCGAACTGGTCCATCGGCTTCTGGACGGCCCCGCGCTCACGCGGCGGGCCCACTCCCTCGTCGAGGCGCAGGACTTGCCCACCTGGTACCGAGCCGCGGTGGCGGACGTTGCCGTGCAGCATCTCGACGAGATACGTGACTTCGTCCTGACGAAGAATCCGGCGCCCCGCCTCGGTCCCGTACGCGCGGTCCGACTGGCCCGCCAGGCCGCCCAACTGATGCTGCGTGAATCGGAATTGGCACACGTGTGGGAGGACTTCGCATCGCTCGACCGAGCGGTACTCCGGCTGTCCGCGACGCAGGTCGATTCGCTCGACTTCGCGACCCGGAATCTGCACGGTCTGCTGACGGAGGCCCTCGACGAGTCCGTGCCGCGTGCGGTCGGGATATCCGTTCCCTTCTTCAGTCAGTTGGCTCCGGCCCTCCTGCTGGCCCGGTGGATCCGGCTGCGCCATCCGGACATGCCGATTTGCCTCGGCGGTCAGCAAGTCATGCTGCGTCACGGCGAGTTGGCGGCGCTCACGTCGGTCCGTACGACGGTGGACGCGCTCTGCGTCACGGCGGGTGAAGAGCCCTTGGAGCGCTGGCTGGCCCATCTCGCCGCGAAGGCGCCGCGCTCCGACGTGCCGGGAATGAGGTGGCTGAACCCCGAAGGCGCGACAGCCCCCAGCCGACAGCCCACTCTCCGCTTCGCGGACACGGGAGCGCCCGACTACGGCGGTTTGAAGGTGCGTTCCTATCTCAATGACACCGTCGTCCTCTCCATGGTGTCGTGCGTGGGCTGCTACTGGGCACGCTGCGTCTTCTGTTCCTACGGGAACCGGTCTCTCGCACGCGGGGCCTACCAACAGGGCTCGCCGAGACAACTCGCCGACGTGGTGCGCCGGATCGTGGAGAGCACCGGAATCAACTTCGTCACCGTGGTCGACGAGAACACCAACCTGCGCCTGCTCGCCCGCACCATGCGACTCGTGCGCGAGAGCGGTCTCGACGTCCGCTTCAACACCCGCAACCGACTGGAACCGATCCTCCTCGACCCCGCCTTCTGCGAGGAACTGGCCGAACTCGGCTGCGAGGGAATGGCCGTCGGGTACGAGGGCGTCACCCAGCGCCTGCTCGACCGACTGGACAAGGGTGTCCGTGCGGCGGACTTCCAAGTCATCCTCGACAACCTCGCGGCGGCGGACATCAAGGTCAACCTGTCGGTCATGGGCGGCCTCCTGGACGAGACCGACGAGGAGGCCGGGGAATCACTCCGCTTCCTCGAACGCAACCGCGAGAAGTTCGCCATAGACGCTTTCGAACTCATGGTGGCCGAGCCGGGAACCCGCCTGGTGTCCGACCCGCAGAGCTTCGGCGTGGCCCTCGACAGCTCCGACGCGTTCGCCGACAACCGCGAACTCAACTACCTGGGCGGCAGGGTGGGCAGACGGCACACCGTCGTCGGCGGACCCGGGCGTCCCGACATGCTGAAGCGGCTGAAGTACGGCATGCGCCGCATCGCCGCGGCCGGTCCCGCCGTCCCGACCGAGGCCGCCGCGTCATCCCCGGCGGAGCGCATCGTGCTGCGCCCGCATCCATGGCTCCGCTGCGCCCCGGCACGGTTCGCCCCGCGCGGTCCGGGCGGCGGGTCCTTCCTGCTGGCCGACCCGGTACGGGAACAGGTGTACTCACTGCCGACGAACCATGTGACCCGAAGCGCCGAGCCGGGTGGGCCGTTGGCCGCGACCAGTGCCCACGGCCGGACCCTGCTCGGCAAACTCGCCGCCGCGGATGCCGGTGTCGTCTGCGACGAACCGCTCCCGGCAAGCCGTCCGTCACGCTGAAGGAGTCACACGGTGCACATCACCCTGGTCAATATGCCCTGGGCCTCGATCGACTTCCCGTCCCTGGCCCTGGGAATCCTCAAGCGTCGCGTCACGGACGAGTTCCCGGACAGCCGCGTCGACGTCGTGAACGCCAACCTGGACTACCTCGACTGGATCACCGCACGGGCGGGCCTGACGCGCGACGAGTACAACTTCTGCTGGGACTCCTACTTCACCGGCTACAGCGAGTGGATCTTCTCCTCCGCCCTGTACGGCGATCCGCACTGGCGCACCTCCGCGTTCGCGGACCTGGTCGCGGATTCCGTGCCGGGGGACATGCTCAACAAGGGGCGGCAACTGCACGCGCTCGCCCCCGAGTACATCGAATCCCTCGTCCGCCGCCTACTCGCCGACCGGCCCGACGTGGTCGGCTTTTCGACGACCTTCGCACAGAACAGCGCCGTGCTCGCCGCGGCCAGGCTCATCAAGAAGATGGCACCCGAAGTGTGTGTGGTGCTGGGCGGCGGAAACTGCGACGGCCCGATGGGGGCCGCGCTCCACCGGAACTTCCCGTTCGTCGACTACGTCAATCGCGGTGAGGGCGAGGTGTCGTTCACACGACTTCTAGCCTGCCTTCGCGACGCGTCGAGCCCCGCGGACGTCCCCGGACTCTGCTGGCGCGACGCGGACGGGACTTCGCATGCCAATGCCATGAGCGCGGCCCCGCTGCCGGCGTCGGCCCTGGTGACACCGGACTACACGGACTACTTCGAGCAGCACGCCGCCTCCCGCGCCGGAGCCATGGCCGAGCCCCACCTCGTGGCGGAGAGCTCGCGCGGCTGCTGGTGGGGCCAGAAGCACCACTGCACCTTCTGCGGGCTCAACGGTTCCTTCATGGAGTTCCGCAGCAAGAGCCCGGACCGGTTCGTCGAGGAACTCCTCGCGATGACGGAGCGCTACCAGGTCCTCAATGTCGCCGTGGCCGACAACATCCTCGACATGAACTACCTGCGGTCGATGGTCCCGAGGCTCGCGGAGGCCGCATGCGACCTGCGCATCAGCTATGAGATCAAGTCCAACATGCGACGCGAACAACTCGCCTCCCTCGTCGCCGCCGGCATCCACTACGTACAGCCGGGAATCGAAAGCCTCAACGGTCGTGTGCTGAAACTGATGGACAAAGGCGTGACCGGCTGCCAGAACGTGCGCATGCTGCGCGACGCGGAGTCGGTGAGTCTCGGTGTCGTATGGAACTACCTCTTCGGTTTCCCGGCCGAGACCGAAGACGACTACGAATCGGTGATCGACCAGTTCCCGGCCATCCACCACCTCGCTCCGCCGAACGGCGTCACCCGCATAGCCATCGAACGCTTCAGCCCCTATTTCAACCGCCCGGAACTCGGATTCGGCGACCTGCGGCCCGCCGCACACTACGCGGTGATCTACGACCTCCCGGAGTCCGAACTCCGCGACATGGCCTACGTCTTCGACGCGGCGCACCAGGGAATTTCCCGTACGCAGGCGGAGCGGCTGGACAAGGCCGTCGAGACCTGGCGTCACGAGTTCCCGCGAGGGCGGCTGACCCAGTGCGACCTGACGGACTCCATCGTCCTCACCAACACCCGCCCCGGCTTCGACTGGCGGACCCTGAGCATCGATGCCCCGTGGGAGACGGCCGCCTTCCGTCTCCTGGAACAGCCGTGCACGGCCGCCGTACTGCTGACCAAGCTCCGGGCGGGCGGCCACGACGTGACCGCCGAGGACGTATCGGCCCTGCTCTCCCGCTGGCGCACGCTCGGGCTGCTCTTCGAGGACGGCGGCCAGAGCGTGCACGTCGTCCCGTACGCCGCCAACCAGGACCTCATGCGCTGGGTCACCCACGACGCCAGTCCGGCGCTGGTGCCCGCCCTGCTCGACGGGTCGACGGGCCGAGCGCCGCGAGAGAGCGCGTCGACGGCGCTGCGATGCTGGCGGGAGCGCGACGAAGAGACGCGCGCGAAGGACGGCGTATACATCGGTGAGGTCCAGCACGAGGACACCGCGGTACGAACCGTCTCGGACCTGATCGCGGGAGGCACCCGGCACGTGGCCCTCCCCGGCCCCGTGATCCTCGGCGACGACGACCTCGGCGGCGACCGGCGGGCGGTCCGAGGCCTCACACATGTGCGGGAGGCGACGGGCCACGGCCTCTCCGTCGACTGGGACCTGGACCTCGGCGCCGAGATCGCGCACTGGCGGCTGTTCAGCCACCTGTATCCTCCGCGCTCGCTGGCCGGCCCCGACGGCGAGGCGGTCCTCGACCTGTGGCGCGCCACGTTCCACATGAACAAGTGCGGGTACCGGCGCGGCACGGGCTTCGTCGAGGTCACCGACTTGCGCCACGGGAAGCAGCGGCGCGTCATCATGCGCAAGGTGCACAGGGGAAAGCTGGCGTCCCTCCTGGACGGCGCCCCCGCCGCGGACTTCCGGCAACGGGAAACAGACGCGTTCACGAAGTCGGGCCTGGTCCACCGGGTCGGCTCGCTCCTGTGGTGGCTGCCCTCCCGCATCACTCGCTGGCCGGTCGTGGGATGACGGCGATGCGTTCCCTCAACGCCGCGGAGTGGGACCGTACGTATGACTCCACGACCCCCGGCTGGGACGAGGAGCCGCCACCCGTGCTCGGCGAACTCCTCGCCGAGCACGCCCCGCCCCCGGCCCCCGTCATGGATGTCGGCTGCGGACTCGGCACCACCGCCCGATGGCTCGCCGCCCGCGGTTACACCGTGACGGCCTGCGACTTCTCCGCCCGGGCGATCGAAGAGGCCCGGCGCCGCACACCGGCGGGTTCGCCCGTGCGGTACGAGGTCCTCGACGTCACCGTCCACGCGTCCCTGGACCCGTTCCCGGTGGTCCTGGACCGCGGTGTCCTGCACACCTACCCCACCGACCGCGAACGCCGGACGTTCGCCGAGTCGATGGCCCGGATATGCCTGCCCGGCGGACTGTGGATACACGTCGGGGCCGCCGCACTCGGCGAAGAGGACGCCCTGAACCAGTCCAACGGGCCGTCCTGGACCACGGAGGAGACCTTCCGAGCCGCCGTGCACACGTGGTTCACCGTGCTGGACCTCCGCATCGCCGATTTCGGCCGACGGCCGGGCGTCACGGACTGGGCGGCCCGGTATGCCGTGCTGCGCAGGAGGGGGTAGGGCACCCGGGGTCACCCCACGGCGGCACTCACCACGTCCTCGAGGAGGAGCGCCGCCAGCGCGGCGAACGTGATTCCCGCGGCCAGGTTCACCGTGACGGCCGTGCGGCGCCCCCGCACCAGCCCCTGGCCCAGCCGGCCGGCGAACAGCCCTATCGTGCTGTCCCAGGCGAGGCCCATCACCAGGAAGATGAGGCCCAGGGCGAGCAACTGCAGCCAGAGCGGGCCGTGTTCGGGGCTGGTGAAGCGTGGCAGGAAAGCGGCGAAGAACAGCACGATCTTCGGGTTGAGCAGGTTGGTGAGGACGGCCCGGCGCAGGACCTCGCGCTCGGGCGGCGTCTCGGGCGCCGTCGTCGGCGCTTCCCGGGCCGAACGGATCGTGGTCACCGCGAGCCAGCCGAGGTAGAGGCCGCCGATCAGTTCCACGAGGTTCAGCGCGGCGGGCGTCGAGCGCAGCAGGACCGCGAGACCGAGCGCGGCGGCCGTCACGTGCACGACCATGCCCAGGGCCATTCCCATGGCGGAGAGCAGACCGGCTCGCGGGCCGCGTTGCAGGGCCACGGCCACGATGTACGCGGCGTCGGGCCCCGGAGCCACGGTGATGATCGCGGCCGCTGCCAGGTAGGCCGGCAGAAGAGCGAGGTCCAGCATGCCAACCCCCTGCGTTCGGACGATGTAACGCGTAGAGCTGTTGCAGTACGTTACCCGTATGGCGGGGCCGCTGCAACGCAATGACGGCTACCAGCGCGTTACGCTGGGATGTATGGCAGTCACTCTCACCGCAGTCCCCGTCGAGACGGTGACGGAGCTCGTCAACGGCTGGGGGACGCTGCCGCGCCAGGAGGACGGCCGGGGGGACGCCCCTCACTGGCCGGTCGCCGACGTCGCGGCGCGCCTCGGCCTGCCTGGGCGCGTGAGCGCCGCGCTGACCCCGGAGGCCTTCGCCCGCGCGGCGGACCGCCTCCACGAGGTCTTCTCCGCCGGGGACGCCGGGGCGTGCGCGCGGGTCCTGACGCGCCTGTTGTCCGACAGCGGTGTCCGCCCCGTCGTGGCACGCGGGGCGGACACCGGCGTGCTGCGCGCCGCGTGGAGCGTCGACGACGTCGATCACGCCCTGCTCGCGGCGGCGGCGGTCACCCTGCGCCAGTACCTCGCCGACCACGGGTTCGCCCGGATCGGCATCTGCACCGGTGGCCGCTGCGCCGACGTCTACATCGACCAGTCACCCGGCGGCCGACGCCGCTTCTGCTCGGTGACCTGCCAGAACCGGGCTCGTGTGGCGGCCTTCCGGAGCCGCAGGGCGGCTGCCGCCGACTGAGCGGCCGGTGGGCAGCTCACCCCCGGTCCGGCGGGACGACCCCCTGCTCGAGCGCCATCTCCCGCGCCACCCGGGGCGCCGTCCACAGCGTCGGCAACATGATGAAGCCCACCGGTACCGCCGTGACCACGATGAACGACTGCAGCGCGGTGATGCCCCCGTCGCCGACCAGGATCAGCACCGCCGCCGCCGCGCCCATCAACAGGGCCCAGAACGCCCGTACCGCACGCGTCGGTTCACCGGCCTTCGTGCCCGCGGAGGCGATGCTGTACGACATCGAATCGGTGGTCGTCACCACGAACGTGATCGTCAGCAGCAGCAGCGCGACCGCGACCACCGCGCCCATGGGGAGCCGCTGTGCCATGGAAATGACGGCGGCGTCCATGCCGACCGACTTCAGGGGACCCGAGATCGCGCCGGGGTCGCGCTGCTCCAGGAAGATGCCGGTGCCGCCGAACACCGTGAACCAGAACATGGTGGCCAGCGGAGGAATGATCGCGGTGGAGACCACGAGGTCGCGCAGCGTGCGGCCCCTGGAGATGCGGGCCACGAAGATGGACATCAGGGGCCCGTAGCCGAGGAACCAGCCGAAGAAGAAGACCGTCCAGGAGCCGAGCCACGCGTGGTCGCCCCGGTTGAGGGCCAGCGGCACGAAGTCCCGCACGTACTGGCCGAAGCCGCCCAGGAACGAGTCGAGCACGAAGCCGAGGGAGCCGAGGACCAGGAAGACGGCCATCAGGGCGACCGCGAGCCAGATGTTGGCCTTGCTGAAGAACTGGATGCCGCGGTCGACGCCGCTGGCGACGGACAGGACGGCGACGACGGTCAGCAGGACGATGACGCCGAGCTGTACGGGGTAGCCGCCGGAGATGCCGAACACCTCGGAGAGCCCGTACGACACCTGGAGGCCGAGGAAGCCGATCGGGCCGACGGTACCGGCCACCACGGCGATGACGCAGACGATGTCGACGGCGGCCCCGAGGCGGGAGTGCCGGATGCGCTCGCCGAGGAACGGATGGAGCAGGGTGCGCGGGCGCAGCGGCATGCCGCGCTCCTGGCCCCGGATCATCACGATCGAGGCGAGCGTGCCGAGGACGGCCCAGGCGAGGAAGCCCCAGTGCGCGAAGCTCTGGGAGAGCGCGGCGTCGGCCGCCTCCTGGGTGCCGCTCTTGACGCCGTCGTAGAAGGGGGGAGTGTTGACGTAGTGCTCCACGGGTTCGCCCGCCGCGAAGAAGACACCGCCGCCCGCGAGCAGCGTCGACATGATCATCGCGATCCACTGGAACCTGCCGTACTCCGGGCGCGCCCCGGCGCCCCCGAGCCGCACCTTCCCGTACCGGGAGAAGCCCAGCCACAGCGCGACGCCGAACGTCGCGAGCAGCAGCACCTGCCACAGCGGGCCGAACCACCGCGCGACGCAGGTGAAGACGGCGTTCACGGCGTCGCCCGTGGCGGTGGGCGCGATCAGCGCGGCCAGGACGAACGCGGTGAGCAGCCCGCCGCTGACGGCAAGGACCGGTACGTCGGTGCGCCCGCGGCCGTCGGGCGTCGCGGCGGGCGCGGTATGGCCCGCCGCGTCCCTGTGGCCTGTGTCCGTATGGCCCGCTGCGTGCCTGTGGCCTGCGTCCGTATGGCCTGTGTCCGTATGGCCGCCTTCGTCGTCGTCCGCGGCGGGCTCGTCGTCGGCGGGCGCGACGGGACGGGCAGGGGAAGTCGACATGAGGTTCCTTGCTGAGGGGGATTCGCACGCGAGGGCACGGCGCGATGTGGCACGGCACGGCACGGCACGACACGTCGCGGTGCGGGGGGCGCACGCGCGCACGTGAGGCCGGGTGGCGGCCGGACCGCTCGGTACGCAGGTCAGCAGGGAAGGGTGCTATCCGAAGGGCGTTTTCGTCAAATTCCGGACAATGTCCGGTGGCGCAGCGACCGCGTTCATGCCGGAACACCAGCGGCGGCTGCGCCTTGCCCGAACCCGTCAGGTCAGTGGGCGAAGCCCCAGTCGAGCATCTTGGTGGCGTCGTCGAAGCGGCCCTTGTCGGCCCCGACGATCGCGCCGACCAGGGTGCGGTTGTCCCGCCGGGCGGCGAAGACGACGGCGTACCCGGCCTCGGCGCCGCTGCCGGTCTTGATGCCGAGGGCGCCGTCATAGGTGCTCAGGAGCACGTTGGTGTTGTTCCAGGTGTAGTACCGGGTGCGGCCGTTGGCGGCGGGAGCCTCGGTCTTGAACTGCTTCTTCTTCACGACGTCGGCGAACACCGGCTTCAGCATGGCGCGTTGGCCGAGCTTGGCCAGATCGCGGGCGGTGCTGCGGTTGTCGCCGTTCGAGATGCCGTCGAAGGAGTCGAAGTGCGTGCCGGTCAGGCCGAGTTGCTGCGCCTCGGCGTTCATCCGGTTCTCGAAATCGGCGATCCGCGCGTCCGTGGTGTCCCCGGCCCCGAAGGTGTCGGCCAGCGCCATCGCGGCGTCCGCCCCCGACGGCAGCAGCATGGCGTGCAGCAACTGCCTGACGGTCAGCTTGTCCCCGGTCTGGAGGTCGGCCGTACTGGAACCGGTCTTCGCGACGTAGTCCCGGTACTCCTGCTTCACCGTGACCTGCCGGTCCAGATCCTCCGGGTGCTGGAGCGCGATCAGAGCGGTCATGATCTTGGTCGTACTGGCCATCGACACGCTCTCGTCGGCCTTGGCCCCGGCCCACATCTCCCGCTCCTGACTGCCGTCGCGGGCGTCCAGCAGGAAGGCGTGATCGGCCTTGATGACGGGGGCGTCCTGGGTCGCGGCGCGGGGCGCGCCCTGCTCCTGCCCCTGCTCCTGCCCCTGCCCTTGCCTCTGCTCGGCGGACCCGGCGGACCTGGTGGCGGACCCAGCGGATCCGGTGGCCTCGCCACTTGTCCGCTCACTTTCGTCGACGGAGTGCGTGGCACTGGGGGTGGCCGCTTCGGCGAGACCACCAGCGGTGATCGGCAGCACGGCCCCGAACAGCGCGACGGTCGCGATCCGGGCCCCGGTCCGGTGCAGCCGGTTGGGGCGGGCGTGGGAACCCATGAGGCATCTCTTCTCCCGGCGCGGACGCCGGCTGATGGGGGAAAATCGGTGCGTAGTGAACCTACTTGGACGATGACGGCCATTTCAAGATCGCTTTGTCATAGGCGGGTAACAGGGGTGGGGGGCGCTGGCTCGCGCGGTGCACGCGCGACGCACGGATCGAGCTACGCGGCGCGGCTCCCTGCTACAGCCAGTCCCGCCGCTTGAAGATGAAGTACAGGCTCACGCAGACCGCTGCCATCAGCAGGATCGCGAAGGGGTACCCCGCTGCCCACTTCAGCTCGGGCATCGTCTCGAAATTCATGCCGTAGATCGTGCCGACCAGGGTGGGGGCGAAGAGGATGGCTGCCCACGACGAGATCTTCTTGAAGTTGTCTGCCCCGCCGCTCTGAACTGCAGTGATGGAGTCAGGTTGCTCTCTGAGCTGCCTGAACCGATCTTTCAGGGGCTTTCGGCTGCATCTGTGGCTACGTGGTTCGTTCTCCCCACGCGCTCCCCAGCGGCCGTCGTTCTCCCCAGATTCTCCCCACAGGCGGTCACCTGGGAGATGCGGGGCTGCAGCGTATCTGGGGCCGTCTGATGAGGCGAGGCAATCACGATGGGTAGTCGCAGAGTGCGAGACCTTAGGGCAGTTGGTCAGTGGCCAAGCGTCTACCGGATGGCTTCACGCTTCATCATCCGGATGTTGGCCGAATGCCGCAGTCGCCCGTAACGAGGTGCGGTTGCTGGACGCGCGTGCGCCGTGTGTGGTCGCGTCCGTAGAACGTCCACACGCATCGGAGTTCGACGCGGCGGGAGGGCTTGGGTATCGGCCCTGCACGGTCATTGACGCGCGGTGAACGCTACCGGGCCGTCGACAGGACCCGTTCCAGCGTCGCGTAGCCTGCCGGTTCCCACGTCGGCCTCCCCGGGCAGGCCGAGCCGTCCGTTCTGCCCGATGGAGAATTAGATCGAGGGCACGCAGGACGGCCCGGCTTCGGGCGCGCGACCGTGGCCTCGTCACCACGTCCCCCTTGGCCAGGCACCAAGAGCCGCCGCAATTGACACAATCTGGGTTACCGCTGACCTGTCCCTGGCCGCTGACCTCGACGACGGAGCAGCGGTCCCGGGCCTGCTGCTCCTGGATAGCCCAAAGACCAAGGCCCCCACGCAGGGGTGGGGGCTCGACCTCTTGGATGCCGCATCCTAGGGTGGGGCGTGTAGCCATTGGACGCTCGGCCTCAGGTCAGAGAACCAGTCGAACAGCTAGCTGCGTCACAGCCCACTCTGCCTACTCCTGGGCCTGCCGAGGATCGATGGGAATCTCGCGTGCCGTACTCTCGGCGCGCTCCTCGGCACCCAACTGCCGCGCCCTGGTTCCACAGCAGCGGTTGAACTGACTCTGCCAGTCCGTCATGAACGCGTCGTAGTCGGACTGGCCGATGAATTGCAGGTCCGACTCGTCGTTGTGCCAGATGCCGTTGCTCGTCCAGTTCGAGGAGCCGACGAACACGATTCTGGTGTCGGACGCACTCGCGTAACCGCCGCTGACCAGCATGTATTTGTCGTGGGTGTAATGCAGGGCGTTGCCGTTCGCGTCGGTGCCGCGGGTGGTGTCGTGCACCTTGATATTCGGCCGGTCCTTCAGGTAGTCCTGCACGCTGTCATCAACCATGCCGGCGGTGACGAGTATGTGGATTTTTACGCCAGTTTTTGCCAGGCTGACCAGCTTCTTCGGCAGCTCCAGATAGTTCCGGTCGCCAGGTTCGCCGTGAGAGGTCCACTCGAACATGGCGATGTTGATCGTGGCCGGCGCCTTGACGTTGTTCAGGAAGTCGACCCAGGTGTCGCTTCTGTCGCGCGCCTTGGGCCACTGATAGGAGGCTGGATACAGCTTTCGGGCCGCCAGACCGCTGTCGGAGTTGTAATAGTCGGGCGCCAGCGGGCCCGGGCCGTTGAGTGCCCCCTTGGACATGGCTGTGAAGTAGCGGAGATAGGAGTTGTACAGGTCGACGTTGCCCTTGACGGTGGCGGCACTGTTCCACGCGGTGTTGGCCTGGGCGGAGGTGGGGTTGGCGCTGCTGACGGTCACCGTTCTGTTTGCGTCGCTGCCGCCACTGAGCATGTAGTACTTCGCGTGCAGGGCGGAGCCGGAGAAGTGGGTCAGACAGCCGCCCGGGCACAGCGCGGCGAAGCTTTCGGCTTGTGGGTCGTTGCCCAGCTCGCTGACCATCGACTGCCAGGTCGCGTTGTCGCTGTGGGAGTCCATCAGCGCCTTGACGATGACGCCACGCTGGTGTGCGGCGATCAGGGCACTCGCGAATTCCGGGCCCGGGTTCGTGCTTCCTATCGAATACATGGCGACGCGTATGGTCTGCCCGCAACCGGCGCTGTTTATCGATTCGATGATCGGACCCATGACGTTCATCCGGGCATTGGCATCCTCCGGATCGCTGAAGCTCGGTCCCGGTTTTGAGGTGAACGTCCGCGACTCGCAGCTGATTGGAGGTTTGGCCCGTTTGACTGCCGCGTGCGCCGTAGTCGGCGACAGCGCGGTCATGGCAAGCGCGGTGATCAACGTGAGTGTTCGCTTCATGGATGGGCCTCCTGCTGGGCTGTTGACGGTGACAAAACAGGGGTGTTGCTGTGTTGATCGAGCAGTGAGTGGTACTCAGAGGTCGCCAGGTGGAGGACCTAGCGGTACCGGCCTGTTAACCCTGGTTGGTGTGGCGGGCTGCCTAGTCACCGTCCGGTTGAACACGCCCTCGGATAAGTGAGCCTGGAACCAGCGGAGAGCCCTGCGTGTTGGGCGTTTCCCAGCGACTGGCGAATGGGAATTGACTCTCCAAGAAGTCGCGGAGGGCGCCCGCTACGCGCTCCAGCTCAGGGGCGGCGGTGTTGACGTCGTTGAGGCACAGAAAATCGTGTGGGTGCCCCGGCTGGAACTCGTCGAGAGCCGCAGCTAGGCCCGGCTTGCCTACGTCGATGTAGCGCAGTTTGAACGTGCCGGGTACGGCGCGTCCTGTGAGGTAGGCGTGGTGGTGGTGCAACGAGTTTGCCATGGCGATGTCCGTCGTGGCACGGAACCGGGACCGGCTTGTCCGCTGCACGTCCTCTGTGAAGAGTTCTTCCAACTCGGTTAACACACTGCGAAGTTGAGGATGCGGGGTGTGTTTGAACTTGGAGACGGTGAAGCGGCTGTGGGTCTTCTGCATCAGCTGGCGGACGTTCTTTCCCGCCGAGTTCGGTGCGGGTTCGTCGGGGTGAGGGGCGTCGACGCCGAGCTGGAAGGGAGAGAAGGGGAGCTTGGCGATGCCGTTGCCGTGGAAGAACTGTCCGGCGGTGGCCGGGCGGGTGAAGAAGACGTCGTCGTTGAGGTAGAGGTAGTGCTCTGACAGGCCCGGTATGTGGTGCAGCTGGGTTTCGATGGCGTGGGAGTTGAAGACGGGAAGCGCGGTCGGATCAGCGAAGATGTCCTTGTGGTCGATGACCTGGATGCCGGGTGCGTGCGGGGCGAGCCAGTCGGGCCTCTGGCCGTCGGTGACCAGGTAGATGTTCCGAATGAATGGGGCGTACATCTCCACCGAGCGCAGGGAGTACTTGAGCTCGTTCCGGCTGGTGTAGCGGGAGGTGCCGGTCTCGCGCGCGTGGATGCGTGGGGCGTCGGGCCCGGTGCGGAAGGATTCGCGTCGGGCCGTGAGGTCGGGGTCGGAGCCGTCGACCCAGGTGTAGACGAGGTCGATGGGGAAGTTGGCGGCGTCGATGCGGAGCTGGGTGAGGCTCTCGTATGTCGGGTAGTCGCGGCGCTCGATGGTGCGGACGGCCGTGGTGCGAGCGACCGAGGGCAGTACGTCGGTGACCGCGTTGGAGCGCGGTGCGACCAGAGCGTCGGCGAGCACCGCGGGCGGTGCCTGGGTGCGCAGAGCCTCGATGCGAGTGGCGCCGCGGTCGTCGTCCAGCAGCCGCTGGCCGTCCTGCCAGAACTCGACGTCGCAGCCGTAGGTGAGGTCCGCGAGCACTTGCCCGTGCGGACCGAGCAGGATTTCGCCGAAGCGGATGATGTCCTGCCGCTTGAGCGTGGTGGGCAGGGAGCCGTCGGCGTACAGAACCGCATCGTCCGGTAGGGGGTGACGGGTGGGCCTGAGCGCGTACAGCGGGCTGGTCCCGTAGGCGGCCCGCAGGGCGTCGAGGAGCTTCTTGCGGTCGGCGCGGCGCACGGCGACCACGTGGCGGGTGCGAGAGCGGCCGGGGACGAGGAAGAAGTCGATTCCGGTCTGCTCCAGGGCGTCGGCGATGAGGGCGAGGTTGTGGGCGCTGGCGCCGGCTGCGGTGAACCGGTCGACGGTACGGCCGTAGTAGGTGCGGCCCTCGAAGAGGATGGTGCGCACCGTGGTGTCCGACTCCAGCAGGGTGTGTCGCCGATCCGCGATCTTCTGCTGTTGTCTTCGGGCCGCTTCGGCGGCCTGTGTAGCTTTGGCTCGTGCGGCCTGTTCCTCGCGGGCGCGGGCGCGCCCGGGCATCAGACGGTCGGCGAGTCGATGGATGCGGGGGGGCATAAGGGTTTCCTGCCTGGGGTGGTGGCCGGTGCGGGTGCCACCCCGTCGAGCCGTCGGCGTGACGGCACCTGCTGGGTCAGATTGGTCGCCGGTGTTGCGGTCTTGTCCTCCGGGAGGTCAGAGGTCGGCCTCGATCCACGCGAGGATCTTGTCCGGCATGCCGGGGATGCCGAGGAGGGCGCCGCCGTGGGCACGGCTGTCGGCGACCGTCTCGTCCGTGACGCCGTCGGTGGGCATGTAGTGGCCGACTTCCTCGGCTTCCTCCAGGTCGAGGGAGTGCTGCATGGGCACGAAGTCGCCTTCGGAGTGGATCAGGTACATGGCGGCGCCGTAGGCCGCACGCAGCGAGGTCCTGGTGTCGGTGGAGTCGGGGAAGCAGCGGACGAGGATGGTGGCGCTGTCGCGGACCTTGCGCTGCTTGGCCGTGCCGGTGTCGTGATTGCCGTCGTTACACGCCCGGTAGGGCGAGGCGACCGGCGACAGGGCGACGCCTTCACTGACGCGACCGCCGCCGACCCCGTAGGTGGCGAGCGACTTGCGATCCGGCCACCGGCCGAGGAGCCGAGGACGACGAGCCGGTCCGGGTCGAGGTCGAACTGCGGGGCGTTGCCCCTGATCCAGTCGATGGCGGAGATGGCGTCGGTCCTCGGAGTGGGCCAGGCGGCGTCGAAATTCAGCCGATTGTCGATGGACGAGACGGCGCATCCCTGGTCGGCGAAGTAGCGCGACCAAGTGGCCCAGCCGGAGTTCTCGTACCAGTAGCCGCCGTGCAGGATGGCAATTCCCGGCTGGCTCGAGTTCGAGGTACTCCGATAGACGTCGAGTTCTTGCCGGGCGCGTGACCCGTACGAATCGGTCGCTTCGCTGCGCTCTGCGGCGGCGCTGGGGTACACGTCAAGAACTAGCAAAGCCGCGACAATTGCCGCATACGCAACTAGGCGCACCCACAGGCGTTCCACAGGCTTTGCGTCCCCTCGGCCCCCGAGCAGGCGACCTGCAAAATTCGCCGGTTCGCCCCCTTGCGAACCTTTTCGGCATCCTCTGGAGTGCCGAAAACGCGAACAGCCTGCGAGTTCGCGGTGAAGAAACTATGTGCTTCGGGCTGATGGTCCGTCAAGCGTAATTTTGCAATTTGTCCGCCTTGCTCACAATTTGACCAGCAGGAGGTGATCCTGTTCTTTCGATTTCAACCGAGACGGCGTGACCGACACGATCATCGCGGAGCCGCAGGCGACGCTGAACGGGGCGGTGCGGGCCGGTTTGGTGCGCGTGGTCCTTGGCAGCGGCAAAGGGGTCTTCGAGATCTCCCGGGCGACCACCGGAATGCTGGGGTGTGACGGCCCCGGGTGGCTCCTCCGGGGCATCGTGTCAGGTGCCGGGCGGCGAGCGAGAGCCGCTCGGCGTGGGGCTACGACACGTTCCTGCAGGCCGTGGTCGTGCCGGCCGCGCGAAATGGCGGTGTGGATAAGGCGATTCACCTGCATTGGGGGGGGTGACGCGCTGTTCCGGCAGGAAGGAGAAACGACCACACTCGGTCACGGCGTCGGTCCGCCCCAGGCCATCGGGGGTTTGTGATGAGGTGCAGTAGCAAACCGCGTACACGGTACAAGTGGGGTCGGTTCGCCTCTACAGCCAGTCCCGCCGCTTGAAAATCACGAACAAACCCGTACAGACAACCCCCATCAAGCCCACCGCGAAGGGATATCCGAGGCTCCAGCTCAGCTCGGGCATCCTCTCGAAGTTCATGCCGTAGATCGTGCCGACCAGTGTGGGGGCGAAGAGGATCGCCGCCCACGACGAGATCTTCTTGATTTCCTCGTTCTGTTCGAAGCCTGCCTCCGCCAGCGCTCGCATCTCCGCGTTCTGTTGCTGCGTAACCAGGGTCGCGTTGACCGTGAGGATGTCGGTCAGGGCCTGGCGGAAGCCGTCCACTCGTTCGCTGGTGTGGGTGACGTGGTCGGCCACGTCGCGCAGGTAGCGCTGGAGTTCCTCGTCCGTGCCGTACTTCGCGAAGCCTGCCATCAGGGCGTGCAGCATGCCGACCAGGGGGCGGGTGGCACGTTGGAACTCGACCATTTCCCGGGAGAGTTCGTAGATGCGGCGGGACACCTCGGGGTCGCCCCTGAAGACCTCGGTCTCGATCTCGTCGATGTCGTTCTGGACGCCGGAGACGACCGGGGCGTAGCCGTCGACCACCGCGTCGAGGATCGCGTAGAGCACCGCTTCGGGGCCGAGTTTGAGGAGGTCGGGGGAGTCCTCCATGCGGCGGCGGACCGCCGAGAGGTCGGGGGCCGCGCCGTGCCGGACCGTGATGACGAAGTCGGGGCCGACGAAGACGTGCAGTTCGCCGAAGTCGACCTCCTCGGGGGCGTCGAGGTAGCGGGCGGCGCGCAGGACGACGAAGAGTGTTTCGCCGTAGCGTTCCAGTTTCGGGCGCTGGTGGGCCTCCATGGCGTCCTCGACGGCCAGCTCGTGCAGGTCGAACTCGGCGGCCAGGGAGATGAGTTCGGCCTCCGTCGGGCGGGCCAGGCCGATCCACGCCATGCCGTCGTCCGGCTGGTCGCGCAGCTCACGGAAGGTGTCCGCCAGAGAGGTGGGCGTCGCCACGCGGACGCCGTCGCGGTACAGCGCCGCCTGGACGACGGTGTCCGCGTTCGTGCGGGCGGTGGTTTCCGGGGCTCCCGGGATCGGCTCCGCGTTCCGGGAGCCGTCGGAGTCCTCGGGCGTCTTGGCGGACGGGGTCGCCGGGGGACGTGTCATCCGCCGCCACCCGTGCTTCTTCGCGGGTGGCTGTGTCGGGCGGGCTCGGCGCTCCGCCATGCTCGCCGCCTCCTCTGTTCGAGATGTCGAGATGTCGAGAGTGTCGAAAGTCGAGAGTTTCGATTGGTCGTCCGGTTGCCCGGGCGGTCCGCAGTGCGGAGCAGTCACCGAGCAGGATAGGTGGGGTGTGGTGCCTCGGGGGTGGCTGGTACGTCCACGGGGTGTCGGGGCTGTCGGCTGAGTCGTCTCCGGGGGGAGAGGGGGAGAGAGATCCGCTCGCCCTCTCCCGAGTGTCCAGGTCGCGGACCGTTTCTGTCCGCAAGTCCCGCTAGCGTGCCGTCCATGACCAAGACGACGACCCGGTCCCCGGCGCGCACCGCCCCCGTACTGGGCGCGCGTGCCCTCAATCGAGCCACCCTCGACCGGCAGCTCCTCCTGCGTCGGTCCCGTGACCTGTCCGTCAAGGACGCCGTCGCCCACCTCGTCGGTCTGCAGGCGCAGAACGTCAAGCCGCCGTACTACGCCCTCGCCGCGCGCCTCGCGGAGTTCGACCCCGCCGGGCTCTCCGCGCTCCTGGAGTCGCGTCAGCTGGTCCGCATGGTCACCCTGCGCTCCACCATCCATCTGCACACCGCCGAGGATGCCCGCACCCTGCGACCGCTCGTGCAGGTCGCCCCCGAACGCGAGCTCTCGGCGTTCCGCAAAGGCCTCGTCGGCGTCGACCTCGCCGAGCTCGCGGAGATCGCCCGCGAGGCCGTCGAGGCGGAGCCCCGCACGATGAGGCAGCTCCGCGAGGTGCTGCTCGTCCGGTGGCCCGACGCCGACCCGCAGTCCCTCGCCGTCGCCGCCCGGTGCTCCCTCCCGCTCGTGCAGGTCACCCCGCGCGGGCTGTGGCGGCGCGGCGGGCAGGTCGCCCTCACCACCGTCGGACGGTGGCTCGACGATCCTGGGCATCCTGAGCATCCTGAGCAGGGTGAGCGCCATCATGACGCTGGCGATGACAGTCGTCGCGCTCGTGCTGAGGCAGACGGCACGCCCACGCCCGACACCATCGTCCTGCGCTACCTCGCCGCCTTCGGGCCCGCCTCCGTCAAGGACATGCAGACCTGGGCGCGCCTCACCCGGATGCGGGAGGTCTTCGAGCGGCTTCGGCCCCGGCTGCGTACGTTCCGGGACGAGAACGGCGTCGAACTCTTCGACCTGCCCGACGCGCCCCGCCCCGACCCGGACACCCCGGCCCCGCCCCGCTTCCTGCCCGAGTACGACAACCTCCTCCTCTCGCACGCCGACCGCACCCGCGTCGTCCCCGCCGCGTACAAGGGCCGCACCTGGACGGGGAACCTCGCGCACCGCGTCTTCCTCCTCGACGGGTTCCTGGCCGGAGTGTGGCGGCTTGTGGAGGACGCGAGGAGCGGGGTCGCCGTGCTCACCATCGAGCCGTTCGGGAGGCCGAGCCGGGCCCAGCGGGACGAGTTGACGCGGGAGGCGGAGCGGATGCTGGCGACCGTCGCCGAGACCTCGTCGTCGTACGACATCCGCTTCGGGGCAGTTGTCGACCACGGAGACAACCACGGAGACAACCACGGAGACGACAACGGAGGCGACAACGCCGACGACGTCCCGGGGGAGTAGGCGTCGCAGCGTGGTACTCCTGCGGTACGCAGTCAGCGGTATGCCCGGCCCCCGTACGCCTTCAGGAAGGACAGCCGGTGACCAACACCCCCGAGACCACCCCCGAGAGCAACCCCGAAGCTACCCCCGCCAGCACTCCCGCCAACGCGTGCGGACGTCCTGGCCCCGGGGCCGAGCCGACCACCGCCGACCGCGCCTGGCTCGCGGTGGCCTGCCGGCTCGCGACCGAGTGCCCGCCCTCGCGCACGGAGTTCTCCGCCGGTGTGGTCGTCCTCGCCGACGACGGCACCGAACTCGCCCGCGGTTACTCCCGGCAGAACGAGCCCCACGAGCATGCCGCCCAAAGCGCCCTCGCCCGGATCACCCCCGGCGACCCGCGACTGTCCACGGCCACGGTCTACAGCTCGGCCGGGCCGTGCGCCGAGCGTGGCCAGGGGGTCCGGCCGTGCGCCGAGTTGATCCGCGAGGCCGGGATCCGGCGATTGGTCACCGCGTACCGGGGCCCCCACGCCGAGGGCACGTCAAGCGGCGTCACCGTCATCGAGCTGTCCGAGTACGCCGACGCCGCCAAGGCCCCGAATCAGCACCTGCTCTGAGACGGGCTGGAGGGCAGGGCCAGCCAATCAACGAGGCTCAGGCCCGGCCCCGCGTTCCGCCCCCCCTCAGCTCGCCTTCCGCTCCGCCAGGAACGCCCCCCACGTACGCGTCCCCACCGTCGCGCCCGCCGTGGCCAGGTTCTCCCCGGTCCGGTACGCGCGGCCGACCTTTCCCGGCATGCGGACCGGCATCAGGGGGCGGCGCTTGCCGGTCGACTCCAGGTACTGGCGCACCAGTTCGCCCAGGCCGTACACCTCCGGGCCCGAGAGGTCGGCGACCAGGCCCGCCGGGTCGCCCAGCGTCAGCTCCACCAGGCGGGCGGCCACGTCACGGGCGTCCACCGGCTCCCAGCGCATCCCGCCCGGCGCCGGGACGACCGGCAGCTTCCCCATCTTCTGTGCCACCGTCAGCGCCAGGTCGTGGAACTGGGCCGCCCGCAGCGTCGTCCACGGAATCCCCGATTCGGCCACCGCGCGCTCCGCGCCCAGCTTCGCGCGGAAGTACGCCAGCGGGATGCGGTCCGCGCCGATCACGGAGATGTACACGAGGTGCCGTACACCGGCCGCGCGTGCGGCACGCACCAGGTGTGCGGTCGCCTCGTCGTCGCCCTTGGGGCCGCCCGCGAGATGCAACACCGTCTCGACGCCCGCCAGCGCGGCGTCGAGCGCGTCGCTGTCACCTTGCAGCAGGTCACAGGCGTGGTACTCGATCCCGGGTGCGGGCTCGCGGCTGTGCCGGGTCAGGACGCGGACGGGGTGGCCCGCCGCGCGCAGGAGCGGCACGACGTGGCTGCCGAGCGTGCCGGTGCCTCCGGTGACCAGGATGGGGGCAGTTGTCTTCATCGTTGTCTCCCTGACGTTCGACCACAGGCGCCCCCTCGGGACGGCGCGCGCTGTCGGCTCACTGCCATGACGCGCGGCCCGGCGGAACTGTGACAGGAATCGGCCGACCAATATCGGCCGACCCGTTTCCACGGGAGGCTTCCGGTCCGACGGTGGCCCCAGCCACCGGCCCCAGGCACCGGCCCCAGCCACCGGCCCCAGGCCCGGAGAAACAATTTCTCGTATGCCTGTCACATCTCCCCGCCGGGCTCCGTCAGGGCAGTGACAACAGCGTTGAAACCTTGAGGAGTTGTTGACCATGGATACACGTGCTCTTACCGCTGAAGTACCGATGGTTCCGCGGATGACCGAAGACCCCGCCCAGCTCGTTCCCGAGTTGGCGGACGTATCGGCCGCACTGTTCAAAGTCACCGGCAACGGTTCGGTTCCCCGTTCCACGATCGGTCTCGTGCAGCTGCGCGCCGGCCAGATCGTCGGCAGCACCTACCTGACCGTTCTGCACACCGGATTCCTGCGCAGCGGCGGGGCGTCGGAGGAGCGGATCACGTCGGTGGCGTCCTGGCAGGACTCGCCGTACTTCACCGGTGCGGAGCGGGCCGCGCTCGCGCTCGTGGAAGCCGTGCTCCAGCCGTCGGCGGACGGTGAGCGGGTCTCCGACGCGCTGTACGCCGAGGTCGCGGAGCACTACGACGCCAAGGCGCTGGCCACCCTGATGTTCGCGATCGGGCAGGTCAACTTCTTCATCGCCGTGGCGCTCGTCGCCAAGCCGGTGCCCGGGCGGTCCTTCAGCGATCCTTGGAGCTGACACCGGCCGCACGCGGTGACGGCAGGCAACCGCGTGAGCGTGAGCGCCCCGTACGGGTCCCGGCCCGTACGGGGCGCACCCGATCCACCCCGCGCCCCCGGGGCACCGCACCCGGTGAACCCGCCGGGGCGCCGGGGCCCGGGCGGGCCGCGCGGCTCGTCGAGGGCACCGTTCGGGAGTTCGTCACCAGCCACGAGGGCGCCCTGTACGCCCCCGCGGCCGTGCACGTCGTGGACCGTCTTCCGCTGATGGACGTGGGCAAGCCGGACAAGAAGCGCCCGCGGGCATCGCTCAGCCTCGCTTGAGGGTTCCGCTTAGGCTTCCCGCCATGGAACTGCGGCAGCTCAGCTACTTCGTGACCGTCGCCGACGAGCTGCACTTCGGGCGTGCGGCCGAGCGGCTGCACATCGTCCAGTCCGCGGTCAGCCAGCAGATACGGCGCCTGGAGCGGGAGTTGGGCGCCGAGCTCTTCGACCGTTCGCCCCGCCACGTGCGGCTCACCGGTGCGGGGGAGCGGCTGCTGCCCGAGGCGCGGGCGGTGCTCGCCGCCGCCGAGCGGGCGCGGGCCGCGGTCGCCCCGCCCGCCGGACTGCGGCTGGCCACCAGCACAGGACTCGGGGAGCACCTGGACCGGGTGCTCGCGGAGTTCGCCGTACGGGCGCCGGGGGTGCCGGTGGAGCTGGTGGCGGGCGGGGCGCGCGAGCGGGTCGAGCAGGTCGTCGACGGGCGGGTCGACGCCGCCTTCGTACGGTCCACGGAAGCCGTGCCCGGCGTGCGGATCGTGCCGTTGTGGGAGGACCCGCTGGTCGCCGTGGTCCCGGCCGGGCACCCGCTGGCCGCGGAGTCCGACGTGGCGCTCGGCGACCTCGCGGAGCTGCCGCTGGCCATCACCGCGCGGCGCGACAACCCCGCCCTCGTGGACCTCGTCGTCGGGGCCTGCAGGGACGCCGGGTTCGCACCGGTGCCCGGTCCTGCCGACGGTTCGCTGCAGGACCGGCTCGCCACGATCGGGTCGGGGGTCGCCCGGCAGTGGACGGTCGTGTACGCGTCGCACGCGCGCGTGCTGCACAGTCCACGGGTGGCGTTCCTGCCGTTCCGCGCGCCGGGACTCGCGCTCGCCACGGGACTCGCCGTACGGACCGCCGAGCCCTCGCCCGAGCTCGCGCACTTCCTCGCCGCCTGCACGGCCGCGACGCCGGTGACCTGCGGCGATCACGAACGCTGATCGCTGCGGTCGCGGGCTGGCCCTTGGTCGCGGCCCCCGTCGGCGATGGACTGGGGCCGTACCGAACGCCCCGGTTGGCTCCGGGGCGGGACGCCGGTGTATCCGGCCCTACGCAAGGGAGTTCAGCCATGCCCATCGTCACCGTCCAGCAGGGTCCCCGCGACATCGAGCTCAAGCGGGAGCTGGTCAAGCAGATCACCGACGCGTTCGTGGACGCGTACAGGATCCCGGCCGACAGCGTGCACGTCTGGATCCACGAGACGCCCGCGGACAGCTGGGGCGTGGCGGGCACGCTGACGGCCGACAAGTAGGCGGACCGCGGCGACGCACCCGCCGGGCGGGGCTACGGCAGCAGCCCCGCCCGGCGCGCCGCCACCACCGCCTCCAGGCGCGTGTGCACGCCCAGCTTGCGCATGGCCGAGCGCAGATAGCCCTTCACCGTCTCCGGGCGCAGCCCGAGGCGTTCGCCCGCCGTCGCGTTCGTGACGCCCGCGGCCACGCAGGACAGGACGTCCAGCTCACGGGGGGCCAGCGAGACGGGGCGGCTCCGGCCGTGGTCCGGGACGGTCGTCGCCGACTCCAGGCGGCCGCAGACCGACAGGAGTTCGGCGCGCAGCGCCGGGTCGACGATGCGGGGCGCCAGGGCGCGGAGCGCACCGTGCGCCTCACGGACCTCTTCCCACGCGCCGTGGCCCGCCACCGGCTCCCGGGCCGCCACGAGGAGGGAACACACCTCGTCGCGCACGACGAGGGCCTGCTCCACGTCGCGGGCCGCCGCCACCGCCGCCGACAGCGTCCGGTCGCCGAGCGGCTGGGCCGTGCGCAGCGCCCCGTACAGCACACCGCGCACCTGGCGGCGCACCACGACGGGCACCGCGAGGACGGACCGCAGGCCCTCGGCGGCGACCGCCGCGTCGTACTCGTGGCTGATGTGCCGCGACACGTGGTAGTCGGTGACCGCGCACGGCCGGGACAGGGCGACCGCCTTGCCGCCCAGGCCGTTGCCCGACGAGATGGCGAGCCCGTGCAGCGCGCGCGTCCCCGTGCCGCTCAGCTCGCCGATCCGCACGTGGCGCGCGGTGTCGAGCAGGCCGCCGAACGCCACCGGGAGCCCCGTGCCGCGGCGCAGCCGCAGCAGAGCGGCCCGTATCTCCACGGCTTCGCCGCCGTCGTCCGCCACCCGTTCGCCCCTTCCTTCCGCGACACCCCCGTCCGGGGGTAGTGAGACCCGCATCACGAATTACACGATGTTACGTAGCGTCCGGCAATGAGTGCGGCGGCAGAGGCGGCCGGATCGGCCGGAGCGGGTCCGCGTGATCGAGTAGGGGTGCATATGACGATGACCGGGGCGAGCGCCACGGAGCAGTTCCGTACCGCACGGGACTTCCTCCTGCGGCACAGAGAGGATTACGCGGCCGCGTACGAAGGCTTCGCCTGGCCGCGGCCCGAACGGTTCAACTGGGCCCTCGACTGGTTCGACGTCATCGCCGACGGCAACGGGCGGACCGCGCTGCACATCGTGGAGGAGGACGGCCGGGAGGACCGCTACTCCTTCGCGCGGCTCTCGGCCCGCTCGAACCGGGTCGCCAACTGGCTGCGCGGGCACGGCGTCCGGGCCGGTGACCGCATCGTGGTGATGCTCGGCAATCAGGTCGAGCTGTGGGAGATCGCCCTCGCGGCGATGAAGCTGCGCGCCGTCGTCATCCCGGCGACGCCGCTGCTCGGCCCCGCCGACCTGCGCGACCGCATCGAGCGGGGCCGCGCCCGGCACGTGGTCGTGCGCCCCGAGGACACCGCGAAGTTCGACGACGTGCCCGGCGACTACACGCGGGTCGTCGTCGGAGGTGAAGCCTCCGGCGAGGGCTGGCTCTCCTACGGCGGGGCCGACGACGCCCCCGAGGCCTTCGAGCCCGACGGCGTCACCCTCGCCGACGACCCGCTGATGCTCTACTTCACCTCGGGCACCACCGCACGCCCGAAGCTCGTCGAGCACACCCATGTGTCGTACCCCGTCGGCCACTTGGCGACGATGTACTGGATCGGCCTCAAGCCCGGCGACGTCCATCTGAACATCTCCTCGCCCGGCTGGGCCAAGCACGCCTGGTCGAACCTCTTCGCCCCGTGGAACGCCGAGGCCACCGTCTTCATCCACAACTACTCCCGCTTCGACGCCGGGCGGCTGATGGCGGAGATGGACCGGGCGGGCGTCACCTCCTTCTGCGCGCCGCCCACCGTGTGGCGCATGCTCATCCAGGCCGACCTGACCCAGCTGCGCACCCCGCCGCGCGAAGTCGTCGCCGCCGGTGAGCCGCTCAATCCCGAGGTCATCGAGCAGGTGCGGCGCGACTGGGGCGTCACCATCCGCGACGGGTTCGGGCAGACCGAGACCGCCGTCCAGGTCGCCAACTCGCCGGGACAGCCGCTGAAGCCGGGCTCCATGGGCCGCCCCACCCCCGGCTTCGCCGTCGAGCTCCTCGACCCGGTGACCGGCGAACCGGGTGCGGCGGAGGGGGAGATCTCCCTGGACCTGGGCCCTGACCCCGTCGGCCTGATGGCCGGCTACCACGGCGACCCCGAGCGCACCGCGGAGGCCATGGCGGGCGGCTACTACCGCACCGGCGACATCGGCTCCCGCGACGCCGACGGCTACATCACCTACGTCGGGCGGTCCGACGACGTCTTCAAGGCCTCCGACTACAAGATCTCGCCCTTCGAGCTGGAGAGCGCGCTCCTGGAGCACGAGGCGGTGGCCGAGGCGGCCGTGGTGCCCGCGCCGGACCCGGTGCGGCTCGCCGTCCCCAAGGCGTACGTCGTGCTCGCCGAGGGTTTCGCACCGGGCCCGGACACCGCCAGGTCGCTCTTCGAGCACTCCCGTGCGGTGCTCGCCCCGTACAAGCGGCTGCGCCGCCTGGAGTTCGGCGCGCTGCCCAAGACCGTGTCCGGCAAGATCCGGCGCGTCGAGCTCCGTGAGGCGACCGCCGCCGGGTCGGGCGCGGAGTACCGCGAGGAGGACTTCCGGTGAGCGAACTCTCCTACGCGCACGGGACGAGCCGCACGCCCCTGCTCGGCGACACCATCGGGCAGAACCTCGACCGGGCCGTCCGGTCCTGGCCGGACCGCGACGCGCTCGTCGACGTAGCCGCGGGCACCCGCTGGACGTACGCCGAGTTCGGCGCCGCCGTCGCGCGGGTGGCGCGCGGGCTCCTCGGCTCCGGCGTGGCCAAGGGGGACCGCGTCGGGATCTGGGCGGTCAACTGCGCCGAGTGGGTGCTCGTGCAGTACGCGACCGCGCGCATCGGCGCCGTCATGGTGAACATCAACCCGGCCTACCGCGCCCACGAGTTGGAGTTCGTCCTCAACCAGGCGGGCGTCTCCGTCCTGGTCGCCACGCAGGTGCACAAGAGCAGCGACTACCGCGCGCTCGTCGACGAGGTGCGGCCCCGCTGTCCCGGGCTGCGCGCCGTGCACTACATCGGGGACGGTTCCTGGGACGTGCTCCTCGACGCCGCGGGGGGTGTCACGGACGAGCAACTTGCTGCACGCGAGGCCGAGTTGAGCTGCGACGAGCCGGTGAACATCCAGTACACCTCCGGCACCACCGGATTTCCCAAGGGAGCCACGCTCTCCCACCACAACATCCTCAACAACGGCTACTGGGTGGGCCGTACGGTCGGCTACACCGAACAGGACCGGATCTGTCTGCCCGTGCCCTTCTACCACTGCTTCGGCATGGTGATGGGCAACCTCGGCGCCACCTCGCACGGCGCGTGCATCGTCATCCCGGCGCCGTCCTTCGACCCCGTCGCCACGCTGCACGCCGTCGAGCGGGAGCGCTGCACCTCGCTGTACGGGGTGCCGACGATGTTCATCGCGGAGCTGAACCTCGCCGACTTCGCGACGTACGACCTGAGTTCGCTGCGCACCGGCATCATGGCGGGCTCCCCCTGCCCCGTCGAGGTGATGAAGCGCGTCGTCGCCGAGATGCACATGGAGGAGGTGTCCATCTGCTACGGCATGACGGAGACCTCGCCCGTCTCCACCCAGACGCGCCGCACCGACGACCTGGAGCGCCGCACGGGCACGGTCGGCCGCGTCCTGCCGCACGTCGAGGTGAAGGTCGTCGACCCGGCGACCGGCGTGACGCTGCCGCGCGGCACGTCCGGCGAGCTGTGCACCCGCGGCTACGGCGTGATGCTCGGCTACTGGGACGAGCCCGAACGGACCCGCGAGGTCATCGACGCCGGGCGCTGGATGCACACCGGCGACCTCGCGGTCATGCGTGAGGACGGCTACGTCCGGATCGTCGGCCGCATCAAGGACATGATCATCAGGGGCGGCGAGAACATCTATCCCCGGGAGGTCGAGGAGTTCCTGTACGGCCACCCGAGGATCGCCGACGTCCAGGTGGTGGGCGTCCCCGACGAGCGCTACGGCGAGACGCCGCTGGCCTGCGTGATCCTGCGGGACCCCGGCGCGGGACTGACGCTCGACGAGCTCAGGGCGTACTGCGAGGGGCAGTTGGCCCACTACAAGATCCCGACCGGACTGCGGATCCTGGACTCCTTCCCCATGACGGTCTCGGGGAAGGTGCGCAAGATCGAGCTCAGGGAGCGGTACGGGGAGTGACGCGGACCTCGTCCTCGTCCTCGTCCTTGTCCTTGTCCTTGTCCTCATTCTCGTCCTCGGCGAGGTCGCGGCGCATGCAGAGGCGGGGCCACCGGTCGAGGCCGAGCTCCGTCTCGTGCGCGCGGATGCCGCGCAGCGCCGGGGTGAGGCGGGCGTCCGGGAGCGGGCGGAAGCCGATGCGGGCGTAGTACGGGGCGTTCCACGGGACATCGGTGAACGTGGTCAGCGTCAGCGCGGCGGCTCCCCGCGCGCGGGCCCACCGCGCGACGTGCTCGATCAGGGCGCGGCCGACGCCGCGGCGGGCGGCGCGCGGGTGCACGGAGACCTGCTCGATGTGGAACACGGGGTCGGTGGGCTCCCCGTCGACGGAATCGGCCAAGGGCTCGCCGATCAGGTACGCGACCGGGCGGCCGTCCGCGTCGGCGGCGACCCACGCCCGGCCCGCGCGACGGAAACGGTCCAACTCCTCGATGCCGAACGGCTCGTCGTCCGCGATCGCGGCCATGCCGAGGGCACGGAAGGGCTCACCGGCGGCGCGCTCGATGTCCTGGAGCGCGGGCAGGTCGGCGGCGGTGGCGGGACGGATGAGCGGGGTTCCGGGCGTCGTCGGTCCGGGCAGCACGGGGTTGGGCATGGGCCGAGTATGCCGTGACCAAAACCGCTTGTGCGGCGGGGTGCCGACCGGCGATCGTGGGCCGGTCCGTCAGCCGATCACGCGAGGTGAGTGTGCACCTGTCCAAGGCCGGTGACCCGGAAAGGGCCGGTATCGACTCGGTGGGGGTGGGGGCCGATCCGGTGGGGGCCGACCCGGCAGGAGCGGTGGCCGAATCGGCGGGGGCCGGGGCCGAATCGGCGGGAGCCGGGGCTGAGTCGGCGGGGGCCGGGGATGGCTCGGCGGGGGCCGCGGCCGAATCGGCGGGCAAAGGGCGCGGAGGGGGCGGAGGGGTCGACGTCGGCGGCGGCGCGGGACCGTCCGGCCTCAGCCGCGGCATGGTGCTGTTGCTCGCCGTCACCTGTGGCGTGGCCGTCGGCAATGTCTACTTCCCCCAGGCCGTCAGCCCGTTGGTCGCCGACGGCCTGGGCGTGTCGGCCGACACCGCGGCGCTCGTCGTGACGGCCACCCAGTTCGGATACGCGGGCGGCATCTTCCTCCTGGTGCCGCTCGGCGACCGCATACCGTACCGCCCGCTCATCGTCACGCTCCTCTCCCTCGCCGGGCTCAGCCTGCTCGGGGCGGGCCTCGCGCCCGGGCTCTCGCCGCTGCTCGTGGCGAGCGTCCTCGTCGGTGTCACCACCGTGATCGCCCAGGTCATCGCGCCCACGGCGGCGGGCCTCGTGCCCGAGGAGCGCCGCGGAGCCGTCGCGGGCACCCTGCTGAGCGGCTCGATCGGCGGCATGCTGCTGTCCCGCGTCTTCGGCGGCGCGGTGGGGGAGTGGCTGGGCTGGCGCGCCCCGTACCTGATGACGTCGGCCGTCGCCCTGCTCCTCGCGTGCGTCCTGGCCCGCGCGCTGCCGAGGTCGACGGCGCCGTCCCGGCAGCGCTACCCCGCGCTGCTCGCCGAGTCGTTCCGCCTCCTGCGCACCGAGCCGGACCTGCGGCGTTCCGGCTTCTACCAGGCGATGATCTTCGGCGGCTTCTCGGCCCTGTGGACGGGTGTCGCCCTGCTGCTCACGGGCCCGGAGTACGGGATGGGCGCGTCGGCGGTCGGCCTGCTCGCCCTGGTCAACGCGGCGACCATGATCTGTACGCCGGTGGCGGGGCGGCAGGTGGACCGGCGGGGCTCCGACGCGGTCAATCTGGTCTGCATGCTCGCTGTCCTGGTGGCCTCCGCCGTCCTCTTCGTCGGTGGCTCCGGCGGGGTGGTGGGGCTCGTCGCCCTCGGGGTGGGATCGCTGCTGCTCGACGTGGCGATGCAGTCGGGCACGGTCGCCAACCAGGTACGGATCTTCGGGCTGAGCGACGAGGCGCGCGCCCGCCTCAACACGGCGTACATGACCTGCGCCTACCTGGGCGGAAGCGTCGGCTCCTGGCTCGCGGTACGGGCCTACGGCGCCTTCGGCTGGCCGGGGGTGTGCGGGCTCGTGGCACTGCTGACCGTCCTGGCGCTCGCCCGGCACCTGGCGCACCTGGCGCATCTGCGGGGCGGTGCGGGCCGGGCGGCCGTCACGCCCCGGCGGCGACCAGGTCGTCCGCCGCGCCGTTGACCGGCTGAGGCGTGCCGGTCAGGTCCATGGTGAACAGCGGCACGTCGAGGGTGTCCGCGCGGGCGCGGGCGCCGGCCGTGTACCCGGCGAGGGAGAAGCAGACGCAGGTGACGGGGGTGTCGCCCGCCTCCGTCATGGCAGTGAGCCACAGACACTCGATGTCCCGCAGAGTGGTGGGCCGCAGCCCGGGCTCCACCTGCGCCAGCACGCCGCGCGCGGTGATCCGGGACCCCGAGGGCGGGCGCCGGGTGGCGCTGCGTGTATGGAGGTAGCCGAGCCACCGCAGGTAGAGCGCGGCCACGGTCACGGCGTCGTGGGCGTCGCGGATCGTGACGGGGCGGAAGGCGGGGCGCGGGCGCGGAGACTCCGCCCGACCGGGTGGCTCTGCCCTACCCGGAGGCTCGGCCCGCCCCGGCGACTCTGCCGGACCCGGAGGCTCCGCCCGACCCGGCGATGCGGACGCACCCGGCGATGCGGGCCCACCCGGCGACGCGGGCCCACCCGACGGCGCGGACGCACCCGGCGATGCGAGCCCACCCGGCGATGCAGGCCCACCCGACGGCGCGGGCCCACCCGACAGCTCAGCCCCGCCCGGCGATGCAGCCCCGCCCGGCGATGCAGCCCCGCCCGGCGATGCAGCCCCAGCCGACAGCTCGGACCCATCACCCCCCGCATTCGACGGAATGACGGGAATGCGAAGAATCGCCCCACACGCGCAGCCCAGCTCCGGCTGCGGCCACTGACCCCCGCGCCCGCAGGCCCCGCAGCGCACCGTGACCCACTCGTCCGCCCACGTCCGGTCCGTGACCGGGACCGGCGCCGCGTCCCTGGCCACCGGCGGGGTCACCCGGGCGCCGCACGCGCAGGGGTAGGCCGGGGGAGCGTACAGATGCTCGCGCCGGCAGTCCGGGCACCGTATCGGCGTGCCACCGTCCGTCACCGTCACCACCGCCTGCCGTGGGCCGCCCACCGTGTGCCGTCCGTCCGGGCGGACACCCCGCCACCCCGCCACCCCTCGGGTCCTCGGGTCCTCGGGTCCTCCGCCTGGCCTCTCCCCTCATCCTCCACCCAAGGGGTGCCCGGCGGCGGCAAGTTGGGTCAACGGGTGAACCGGGCTCCGACGAGGTGTTCGCCCGGTCTCTCTTGACGGTCTCCGGCGTGCCCGCTTACATTGCTTCCATATAGCAGAACAAAATTTCCACAATGCGGAAACAGAAGCTCACCGCGGGGCGCGACGGGAGCCGGATCCGCCAGCCGAATCCGGCAGCCGAAGAGCTGTCGAAGCTGTCGAAGCAGGAGAACCCCATGGCTCGTATGACCGCTGCCCGCGCGGCAGTTGAGATCCTCAAGCGCGAAGGCGTCGGCAACGCGTTCGGTGTGCCGGGCGCCGCGATCAACCCCTTCTACAAGGCGCTCAAGGAGGGCGGTGGCATCGACCACACCCTCGCCCGCCACGTCGAGGGCGCCTCGCACATGGCCGAGGGCTACACCCGGGCCAACCCGGGCAACATCGGCGTCTGCATCGGTACGTCGGGCCCTGCGGGCACCGACATGATCACCGGTCTGTACTCCGCGATCGGCGACTCGATCCCGATCCTCTGCATCACCGGCCAGGCGCCGACACACCTCCTGCACAAGGAGGACTTCCAGGCCGTCGACATCGCGACGATCGCCAAGTCGGTCACGAAGATGGCCGTCACGGTCCTGGAGGCCGCGCAGGTCCCCGGCGTCTTCCAGCAGGCGTTCCACCTGATGCGCTCCGGCCGTCCCGGCCCGGTCCTCATCGACCTGCCCATCGACGTCCAGCAGACCGAGATCGAGTTCGACCCGGAGACGTACGAGCCGCTGCCGGTCTACAAGCCCGCCGCGACCCGCGCGCAGATCGAGAAGGCGATCACCTTCCTCGTCGAGTCCGAGCGTCCGCTGATCGTCGCGGGCGGCGGCATCATCAACGCCGACGCGTCCGACCTCCTGGTCGAGTTCGCCGAGCTCACCAACACCCCGGTCGTGCCGACCCTGATGGGCTGGGGCACCATCCCCGACGACCACGACCTCAACGCGGGCATGGTCGGCCAGCAGACCGGCCACCGGTACGGCAACGCGACGTTCCTGGAGTCGGACTTCGTCCTCGGCATCGGCAACCGCTGGGCCAACCGTCACACCGGCTACGCGCTGGACGTGTACACCGAGGGCCGCACGTTCGTGCACGTCGACATCGAGCCGACCCAGATCGGCAAGATCTTCGCCCCGGACTACGGGATCGCCTCCGACGCCAAGGTCGCCCTCGAACTCTTCGTCGAGGTCGCCAAGGAGCTGAAGGCGGCCGGCAAGCTGCCCGACCGCTCCGCGTGGGTCGCCTCGCATCTGGAGCGCAAGGAAACCCTCCAGCGCCGCACGCACTTCGACAACATCCCCATGAAGCCGCAGCGCGTCTACGAGGAGATGAACAAGGCGTTCGGCAAGGACACGCGCTACGTCACGACGATCGGCCTCTCGCAGATCGCCGGCGCGCAGATGCTGCACGTCTACAAGCCGCGCCACTGGATCAACTGCGGCCAGGCGGGCCCGCTCGGCTGGACCATCCCCGCCGCGCTCGGCGTCGCGAAGGCCGACCCGGACACGCAGGTCGTCGCCCTCTCCGGTGACTACGACTTCCAGTTCATGATCGAGGAGCTGGCGGTCGGTGCGCAGCACCGCATCCCGTACGTCCACGTCCTGGTGAACAACGCCTACCTCGGCCTGATCCGGCAGGCGCAGATCGGCCTGGACATCAACTTCCAGGTCAACCTGGAGTTCGAGAACCAGAACAGCCCCGAGCTCGGCGTCTACGGCGTCGACCACGTCAAGGTCGCCGAGGGCCTGGGCTGCAAGGCGATTCGCGTGACCGACCCGGCGGAGCTCGGCACGGCCTTCGAGCAGGCCAGGAAGCTCGCGCAGGAGCACCGGGTGCCGGTCGTCGTCGAGGCGATCCTGGAGCGCATCACGAACATCTCCATGAGCCCTACGGCCGACATCAGCGCGGTCAAGGAGTTCGAGGAGATCGCCACGGAGCCGGGCCACGCGCCCACGGCGATCCGCCCGCTGAAGGTCTGACACACGGCTCCCCACAGACAGGGGCGGTCCACCCGTGGGGGGTGGGCCGCCCCTTTGGCGTACCCGGGGTGTTGTCAGTGCCGGGCGGCACACTGGCGGGCATGCGACCAAGAGCCGACGCGACGCTGGAGAAGCAGGTACAGATCGCCGCGGAGGCGGCAGCGGACGCGGGCGCGGGGGAGTGCCTGGCGGCCGTGGCGAGGCACCTGCGCTCGGACCCGAGGGGGAACATCCGGGGCGGCAAGAAGCTCCTCGGGCTGCTCGAGGAGGCCCGGAGCAAGGCGGCCGCGGCCGGGGAGTGGCAGGTCGTACGCCTCGTGCAGGACGCCCTGGACTACGCCGAAGGGCGCATCCTCAAGCCGGAGCTGGACGACCGTCTGCGGCTGTTCCGGGACGGCGAGCGCCGCTCCGGCAACGGGGGCATCGGGCGCGTCGTCGCGGCGGGTTACGCCCAGGCGGCGGATGCCTGCGAGAGCTATCTCGCCACGCATCCGCGGGCGTCGGCGCGGGAGTTGTCGGACCGGCTGCGGGACCTGGAGCGGGACGCCCGGTTCCTGGAGGCACCGGCGGACCGCCCGGGGCGCTACGTCGTCCCGCGCGGCAGCGCGGAGCTGGCGCTCTGGCTGGAGCGCATCCTGCGCGACGGCCGCATCGACGTCGAGGACCCCGCCGAGGCGGCCCGGCGGATCACCACCTCCCCGGAGGCGGTGGCTCTGCTCGCCGCCGATGGCGAGGGGCAACTCGTGCTGCAAGCCGCCGAGTTGAGACGCCGCTCGGCCGGCCTGGAGGAGTTGCGACAGGTCGTCGAGGACCCCGGCGCGTCCGAGCACGACCTGCAGCGTGTGCTCCACGGCCAGCCCTGGATCTTCGGGGGCCGCTATGTCGCCGAGTTCACCCAGCGCCGCCTCGTGCCCGGCGACGAGCTGGACATCCCGCTGCTCCGCGGCGACGGCTCCCTGCACATCGTGGAGCTGAAGCGCGCGACGGGCCTGAAGGGCGCGTTGGTGAAGAAGCATCGGGGGGCCTGGGTGCCGACGGCCCAGGTGCACGACGCCGTGGGCCAAGCGGTCAACTACCTGGTGGGCCTCGACGAGAACCGTGACCGCATCCGCGAGGAGTTCGGCATCGAGACGCGCAGGGCGAGCGCCCTGGTCCTGGTCGGCCACCCCGACGTGCAGTCCGGCGTGCCGGAGAAGGAGATCAACGAGGCGCTGCGGACGTTCAATTCACATGTCAGCCGCGTCGAGGTCCTCACCTACAAGGAGCTCGTCGACAATGCCCGCCTTTCCCTCGCGGGTCCCGCGGACACGGAAGAGCGCCGAGTACGGGACCGTCCGTACTCGGCGCTCTGGCCATGAGGTTCTACGTGGTGACCGCCCGACCGCGCGCGACTGGCGGAACATGCATACGTGCTGCCGGGCGGAGTCTGTGTGAGCCCTCTGGGGGCATCGGCTGGGACCGCGGCGGCTGCGATGGACCGGGGGTTTCCCTCCCTCAGGTCGAGAAGGAAAGCCGTCGGACCTTCACCACCGCACTGGCTCGCAGAGCCGCCGCGGACCTTGCCTGCCCGCGATCGTCACGTACCACCCCTCATCCGGGTCCGTGACGACGGCGCGGGCTCAGCGCCGGTGGGTCGACCTCCCGTCAACTCACCGGCGCAGCCTGGGAGTTGCTCGCTCAGTCCTCGCGCAGGGCGCGGACGGCCGCCTCGACGCGCTTGCCGTAGTCGGCGTCGGCGGCGTGGAAGTGGGCGAGGTTCTTCTCGATGACGTCGTCGCGGGAGACCTGGGACAGGCCACCGGCGATGTTCGCCACCAGACGGGACTTCTCCTCCTCGGACATCAGGCGGTAGAGCTCGCCCGCCTGGAAGAAGTCGTCGTCCTTGGTGTGGGTCGCGGCCGCGTGCGTGCCGGTGTACCCGGCGACGGCGAGCGGCGCGGACAGCGGCTGGCCGGTCTCGGCCGGGCCGTCGTACGAGTTGGGCTCGTAGTTCTTGCGGTCGCGGCCGTAGGCGTTGGACGCCATCAGGCCGTCGCGGCCGTAGTTGTCGGCCTTGGTCGCCTTGGGGGCGTTCACGGCGAGCTGGGTGTGGTTGACGCCCAGGCGGTAGCGGTGCGCGTCCGCGTAGGCGAACAGGCGGCCCTGGAGCATCTTGTCGGGGGAGGGACCAATGCCCGGAACGAAGTTGTTCGGGGAGAAGGCGGCCTGCTCCACCTCCGCGAACACGTTGTCGGGGTTGCGGTCCAGGACCAGACGGCCCACGCGCTGCAGCGGGTAGTCCGCGTGCGGCCACACCTTGGTGAGGTCGAACGGGTTGAAGCGGTAGTCCGCCGCCTCGGCCGCCGGCATGATCTGCACGTGCAGCGTCCAGGACGGGTTCACGCCCCGCTCGATGGCCTGGAGCAGGTCCGTCTGGTGCGAGTTGGCGTCCTTGCCCGCGATCTCGGCGGCCTGGTCGGCGGAGAGGCTGCGGACGCCCTGGTTGGTCTTGAAGTGGTACTTGACGAAGAAGGCCTCGCCCTTGGCGTTCGTCCACTGGTAGGTGTGCGAGCCGTAGCCGTTCATGTGACGGTACGAGGCGGGGATGCCGCGGTCGCCCATCAGCCAGGTCACCTGGTGCGTGGCCTCGGGGGCGTGCGCCCAGAAGTCCCAGACGTTGTCCGGCTCCTGCTTGCCCGTGAAGGGGTCGCGCTTCTGCGAGTGGATGAAGTCGGGGAACTTGATGGGGTCCTTGATGAAGAAGACCGGGGTGTTGTTGCCGACGAGGTCGTAGTTGCCCTCTTCGGTGTAGAACTTCAGCGCGAAGCCGCGCGGGTCACGGACGGCGTCCGCGCCGCCGAGGCTGTCGGCCACGGTCGAGAAGCGCAGGAAGACCTCGGTGCGCTTGCCGATCTCGCCGAGGAAGTCGGCGTGGGTGAAGCCCGTGACGTCGTCGGTCACCTCGAAGTAGCCGTACGCGCCGGAGCCCCGGGCGTGCACGACGCGCTCCGGGATGCGCTCACGGTTGAAGCGGGCCAGCTTCTCCAGGAGGTGCTGGTCCTGGAGGAGGATCGGGCCACCGACGCCGGCGGTGGCGGAGTTCTGATTGTCGGCGACGGGGGCGCCGGACTCGGTCGTGAGCACACGCTTCGACATGGTGGCGAGGTTGACCTTCCGTACGGAACTGCTTCAACTGCAGACGGTGTTCGGGAGCGTATGGACCCCTGAGCAGCTACGTCAACAGTTTGTTGAAGTTTTTGGGTGGGCCGTGTCCACGACATGGAGTACGGCATGGGGTACGGCAGAGGGTTCCGGACCGCGGCGACGCCTGGGCGCGACAGGACAGGTGTCAGCGCCGCCGCGGCCCGGAAGTTCAGGGGGAGCTCCGGACTAGAGCTCGGCGCCCGAGAGGCGCTCGACGGAGCGCAGCAGGGCGGAGTGGTCCAGGCCGCCGTCACCCTGCGTGCGCAGCGAGGCGACGAGCTGGGCGACGACCGCGCCGACCGGCAGGGCGGCACCGACGTTGCGGGCGGCGTCGGTGACGATGCCCATGTCCTTGTGGTGCAGGTCGATCCGGAAGCCGGGCTTGAAGTCGCGGTTCAGGAAGTTGTCCTTCTTGCGGGTCAGCACGGTGGAGCCCGCGAGACCGCCGTTCAGGACGTCGAGCGCGGCCTTCAGGTCCACGCCGGACTTCTCCAGGAAGACCACGGCCTCGGCGCACGCCTGGATGTTGACGGCGACGATGAGCTGGTTGGCGGCCTTGACGGTCTGACCCGAGCCGTGCGGACCGCACAGCACGATGGTCTTGCCCAGGGCCTCCAGGAGCGGCTTGGCCTCGTCGAAGTCGGCCTGCTCACCGCCGACCATGATGGAGAGCACGGCCTCGATGGCACCGGCCTCGCCACCGGACACCGGGGCGTCCAGGACGCGCAGGCCCTTCTCCTTGGCGGCCTTGGCCAGGTCCACGGAGGTCTGCGGCGTGATCGAGGACATGTCGACGATCAGCGCGCCGGACTTCGCGTTCTCCAGGATGCCGTCGGCACCGTACGCGATGGCCTCGACCTGCGGCGACGCGGGCACCATCGTGACCACGACATCGGCGTCCCGGACAGCCTCCGCGATGGACTTCGCGGCGGTGCCGCCGGCCGCGGCGAGGCGGTCCAGCTTGTCCTGCTCCAGGGTGAAGCCGGTGACGGAGTAACCCGCCTTGATCAGGTTCTCGGACATGGGGGAGCCCATGATGCCGAGGCCGATCCACGCGATCTTGGGAAGGTTGCTCATGAGGGTGTCTCTCCTACTGCTCTCAAGCGTGTCGTACGTCGATGAGTGGCCGCTCAGCGTGCGGCGCGGGCCTCGGCGGGCAGCCAGTCGAAGGCCTCGGCGCTCGGGGCGTCGCCCGGCTTGTACTCCAGGCCGACCCACCCCTCGTAACCCGCCTTCCTGAGCTGGTCGAGGAGACCCTCTAGGGGCAGCGATCCGGTGCCGGGGGCGCCGCGGCCGGGGTTGTCGGCGATCTGCACGTGGCCGGTCCTGGACACGTACTGCTCGATGACCGACGGCAGGTCCTCGCCGTTCATGGACAGGTGGTACAGGTCCATGAGGAACTTGGCGTTGCCGAGGCCGGTGGCCGCGTTCACCTTGTCCACGATCTCGGTCGCCTTGGGCGCGCTCACGATCGGGCACTTCGGCGACTCGGGGGCGTTCAGCGCCTCGATCAGCAGGATCGCGCCGACGCGGTCGGCCTCGCGGGCCGCGAGCACCAGGTTCTCCAGGGCGAGTTCGTCCTGGACGGCCGGGTCCACGCCCTCCACGCGGTTGCCGTACAGCGCGTTGAGCGCCGTGCAGCCGAGGGACTTGGCGAAGTCCGCCGCCACCGCGAGGTTCGCGCGGAACTTCTCGCTCTCCTCGCCGGGGATCGACAGGGCGCCGCGGTCGGGACCGGGCAGCTGCCCGGCGTAGAAGTTCAGCCCCACCAGCCGCACGCCCGCGTCCTCGATCGCCTTCTTCAGGGCGTCGAGCTCGGACTGCTCGGGGGTGGGGGCGTCGACCCAGGGCCACCACAGCTCGACCGCGCCGAAGCCGGCCTTCGCGGCGGCCGCGGGGCGCTCCAGGAGCGGGAGCTCGGTGAAGAGGATCGACAGGTTCACATTGAAGCGCTGGTCGGAGTATCCCATGGGGCTTCCGCGCTCCTTCCGTATTGCGGAAGTTCATTTCTGCTTGATGGAAGACTGCCTGTGGTCTGCGGAAGCTGTCAAGAGGGGGCTGCCGAAAAATCGAGCCGCGGCGTTAGGTTGTGGAGCGTGCGATTGAGAGTGGAGTTCACGACCGAACCCTTCGATCTCGACGAGGCCCCCGCGCATGCGCTGGTGGCCCGTGAGGTCATTCAGGGGGCCCCGCTGGACGCCGTGGACGTAGGTCCCTTCGGCAATACGGCGGAGGGGGACGTCGACGCGGTGCTGACCGCGGTCGACGCGATGCTGCGCCGGTCCCTGGGTGCGGGCGCCACCCGCGTCTCGCTCCAGGTCAACGTGATCGGCGAGCCGGGGGAGCCGGCGGACCCGGGGGAGGCGGATAAGTGACCGGTTTCGGGGACGACCCCTTCGTCACCGCGGTGAAACCGCTGGTGGACGCCATGGGCGGCGAGATGATGCCGCCCGACGAGGCGGGGATCGACGACGTGGTCCTGGCCTGGGAGGGCCAGGACGTGGTGGCCGTGCGGCTGCCGCAGCTCGCCGACTCCCTCGACCACATCCTGCTGGCCCTGGAGCGCAAGCAGGGGCGGCCGCTCTCCGAGCTCGACCGCAAGGCGAAGCAGGAGGTCGTACGCATCCTGGAGGCGCGCGGCGCGTTCTCCGTCCGGCACGGCGTCGAGACGGTGGCCGGAGCCCTGGGCGTCAGCCGCTTCACGGTGTACAACTACCTGAACAGGGAGAACGCCGCGAAAAGCGAGTGATTTCCGACGGGCCGCACCGGTCGCACCGGTCTTCCCCGTCACTCTGTGGCGCTGAGCCGTCACCCGTACCACCGGGTGGCGGCTTCTTTGTTCAAGTTATTTCAACAAACTGTTGACGCGGTGTTGTTGAAGGTCTTAGCTGTTCCGCAGCCCGTCCAGCACAAGGCCACGGAGGCTCCCCGTGACTTCGAGTACGACACCGGGTCTCACCCGGTTCAACGCCTTGGAGGAGGCCGCGGCCACCGCCGCCCTCCACGAGGCCTGCGCCTCTTCGGCGTGGGGAAGCAAACTGCTTGCCCAGCGCCCGTACGCCACCGTCGAAGCCCTCTTCGCCGCGAGCGACGCCGCCATGGCCGAGCTCACCGCCGAGGATCTGGCCGAGGCGATGGCGGGGCACCCGCCGATCGGCCGCCCGAAGCCGGGGGACCCGACCTCCGCCCGCGAACAGCGCGGGATGGCCGGTGCCTCCGAGGAGCTCAAGACCGAACTGCTCGAACTGAACCTGGCCTACCAGGAGAAGTTCGGTCACGTCTTCCTGATCTGCGCGACCGGCGCGACCGCCGAGTTCATGCTCGGTCAGCTCAAGGCCCGGATCGAGAACGAGGCGGAGGGAGAGCGCGAGATCGTCCGCAGCGAACTGGGCAAGATCAACCGCATCCGCCTGACCCGCCTCGTAGAAGAAGGAAGCGACGCATGAGCACGGAAACGACCGCTTCGGTGTCCACGCACATCCTGGACACCAGTGTCGGGCGCCCCGCCGAGGGCGTCGCCATCTCCCTGACGGCCCGCAGCGGGCCGGACGCGGAGTGGCAGCCGCTCGGCGGCAGCGCGACCGACGCGGACGGGCGCTGCAAGGACCTGCCGGCCCTGCCGGAGGGCACCACCCACGTACGGCTCGACTTCGAGACCGAGTCGTACTTCCTGACCGAGCACGACCAGCAGAACAAGCAAGCCGAGGCGCAGCAGGACGCCCCCGCGAATCGGGACAGCGGTGCGACCGGTGCGTTCTTCCCGGAGGTGGCGATCACGTTCGCCGTCACGCCGGGCGAGCACTACCACGTACCGCTGCTGCTCAACCCGTTCGGCTACTCCGTTTACCGAGGGAGCTAGCAGACATGCCCACCATTCTGGGACAGAACCAGTACGGCAAGGCTGAGAACCGGGTCGTAAAGATCACGCGGGACGGCGACACCCATCACATCAAGGACCTGAACGTCTCCGTCGCGCTCTCCGGCGACCTGGACGACGTCCACTACAACGGCTCGAACGCCAACTGCCTGCCGACGGACACCACGAAGAACACCTGCTTCGCGTTCGCCAAGGAATACGGCATCGAGTCGGCCGAGCAGTACGGCATCCACCTCGCCCGGCACTTCGTGGACAGCCAGCCCTCGATCCACCGCGCGCGCATCCGCATCGAGGAGTACAGCTGGGAGCGCATCGGCGGCTCCGACAGCAACTCCAAGTTCATCGGCGCCGATGAGGTCAAGCACTCCTTCGTCCGCAAGGGCCAGGAGACGCGGCTCGCCCAGATCACGTACGACGGCGAGAACTTCGAGGTCCTCTCGGGTCTGAAGGACCTGACCGTGATGAACTCCACGAACTCCGAGTTCTGGGGCTACATCAAGGACAAGTACACGACCCTCCAGGAAGACTACGACCGCATCCTCGCCACCTCCCTGTCCACCTGGTGGCGGCACAACTGGACCAACGACGAGCAGCGCATGCCGAGTTGGGAGCGGTCGTACGAGCAGGCGAAGAAGCACATCCTGCACGCCTTCGTGGAGACCTACTCGCTGTCGCTCCAGCAGACGCTGTACCAAATGGGTTCGCGGGTCATCAACAACCGCAGCGAGATCGACGAGATCCGCTTCTCCGCGCCCAACAAGCACCACTTCCGTCAGGACCTCTCGCCCTTCGGCCTCGACAACGCCGCCAAGGACGGGGCCGTCTACTACGCCGCCGACCGCCCGTACGGCCTCATCGAGGCCACGATCCTGCGGGACGGCGTCGAGCCGAAGATCCCGGTCGACATGACCAACCTCTGACGCGGGATGCGCGCCCCCGCTCCACCGCAGTGGGCGGGGGCGCGCCACACCGGAGGGAACATCCGCAATGGCACAGCCTGCAAAGGGGCCGGCAGCAGCCGAAGGCCCGTGTTCCACCCCATCGGACACAGCTGACAGCGCATCAACTGCCGACTGTCACCCGGTGGATGAGAAGCTCCACCCCTCGCGGCTCGTCCCCGCCGCGCTCCAGCACATCGCCGCCATGTACGCGGGTGTGGTCACCCCTCCGCTCATCATCGGCCAGGCCTGCGGCCTGGACACCGTCGCCCAGACCCGGCTCATCGCCGCCGGGCTCCTCATCGCCGGTCTCGCCACCATCCTGCAGACCCTCGGCGTCAAGGGCTTCGTCGGCAACCGCCTGCCGTTCGTGAACGCCGCCTCCTCGGCCGGCATCGCGCCCATCCTGGCCATCGCCGAGACCAATGCCAAGGGCGACCAACTCCCCGCGATCTACGGCGCGGTGATGGTCGCGGGCGTCTTCTGCCTCGCGGTCGGCCCCTTCTTCGGCAGGCTGCTCCGCTTCTTCCCGCCGCTGGTCACCGGCGTCGTCATCACCCTCATCGGCGTCACGCTGATGCCCGTGCCCGTGAAGTGGGCGCAGGGCGGCGACGAGACCGACCCGACCTTCGGCAACATGAAGTACCTGGCGCTCGCCGCCTTCACGCTCGTCGTGATCCTGCTCTTCCAGCGCTTCGGCCGCGGCTTCCTCAAGCAAGTCGCCCTGCTCGCGGGCATGTTCATCGGTACGCTCGCCGCGATCCCGTTCGGCATGGCCGACTTCACGTCGGTGCAGACGGCCCCGCTCGCCGCCCTGCCCACGCCGTTCGCCTCCGGCGCCCCCGTCTTCCAGCCCGCCGCGATCCTCTCGCTCTGCATCGTGATGCTGGTCCTGATGACCGAGTCCGCGGCCGGCATGCTCGCCCTCGGCGAGATCTGCGAGCGCAAGACCGACGGGAGGACCATCACCCGCGGCCTGCGCACCGACGGCATCGCGACGCTGGTCGGCCCCGTCTTCGGCGGCTTCCCGACCTCGGCCTTCGCGCAGAACGTCGGCGTGGTCTCGCTGACCCGGGTCCGCAGCCGGTACGTCGTCGCCGTCGCCGGTGGCGCGCTCATCGTCCTCGGCGCCTTCCCGGTGCTCGGCGCGGTCGTCAACGTGGTCCCGATGCCGGTACTCGGCGGCGCGGGCATCGTCCTCTTCGGCTCCATCGCGGTCAGCGGCATTCGTACGCTCTCCGAGGCGGGCCTGGACGACAGCTCCAACATCATCCTGGTGGCCGTGGCGCTCGGCGCGGGCATCATCCCGCTCGCCGCCCCCACCTTCTACGCGGACTTCCCCGCCTGGGCGCAGACCGTGCTCGGCTCCGGCATCAGCGCCGGTGCCCTGGTCGCCGTCTCGCTCAACCTGTTCTTCCACCATCTCGGCACCCGTGGCTCCACCGCCGCGGCACTCAAATCTTCCTAGGGTCATGCCGTGCCCACATCGCCACCAGCACGAAAAGGAAGCACCATGGCAACCTCGGCAAACCCCGCAGGACCCGTAGAGCGCATCGTCATCGAGAACGCCGCCATCGCGACCGTCGACGCCCAGGACACCGAGTACGCCTCGGGCCACATCGTCGTCGCGGGCAACAAGATCGAGTCCATCGGCGCGGGCAAGGCCCCCGAGGGCCTGGCGAACGTCGTACGCCGTGTCGACGCCACCGGCCACCTCGTCACCCCCGGCCTGGTCAACACCCACCACCACTTCTACCAGTGGATCACCCGGGGCCTGGCCACCGACCACAACCTGTTCAACTGGCTGGTGGCGCTCTACCCGACGTGGGCGCGCATCGACGAGCAGATGACGTACGCGGCCGCGCAGGGTTCCCTCGGCATGATGGCCCGCGGCGGCGTCACCACCGCCATGGACCACCACTACGTGTTCCCGCAGGGCTCCGGCGACCTCTCCGGGTCGATCATCCGTGCCGCCTCCGAGATGGGCGTCCGCTTCACCCTGGCCCGCGGTTCCATGGACCGCAGCGAGAAGGACGGCGGCCTGCCGCCGGACTTCGCCGTCGAGACCCTGGAGGGCGCGCTCGCCGCGACCGAGGAGACCGTCAAGAAGCACCACGACGCCTCCTTCGACGCGATGACGCAGGTCGCCGTGGCGCCCTGCTCGCCGTTCTCCGTGTCGACCGAACTCATGAAGCAGGGCGCCGAGTTGGCCCGCCGCCTCGGCGTGCGCCTGCACACCCACGGCAGCGAGACGGTCGAGGAGGAGAAGTTCTGCCACGAGCTCTTCGGCATGGGCCCGACCGACTACTTCGAGTCCACCGGATGGCTCGGTGAGGACGTGTGGATGGCGCACTGCGTCCACATGAACGACTCCGACATCGCCGCGTTCGCCCGCACCGGTACGGGTGTCGCGCACTGCCCGTCCTCCAACGCCCGCCTCGCGGCCGGCATCGCCCGCGTCCCCGACATGCTGAAGGCCGGCGTCCCGGTCGGCCTCGGCGTCGACGGCACCGCGTCCAACGAGTCCGGCGAGCTGCACACCGAGCTGCGCAACGCGCTCCTCATCAACCGCCTCGGCGCCCACCGGGAAGCCGCCCTGAACGCCCGTCAGGCCCTGCGCCTTGGCACGTACGGCGGCGCGCAGGTCCTCGGCCGGGGCACGCAGATCGGGTCCCTGGAGGCGGGCAAGCTCGCCGACCTGGTGCTCTGGAAGATCGACGGCATCGGACACGCGTCCATCGCCGACCCGGTGACCGCCATCGTCTTCGGCGCGGCGGCCCCGGTCACGCTCTCCCTCGTCAACGGCAAGCCGGTCGTCGAGAACGGCCGCCTGCTGCACGCCGACGAGGACGCCATCGCCCGCTCCACGCGGGACCAGGCGCAGCGTCTCGCGCGGATCGCCGCCGGGAGCTGAACCCAAGAACTCCGGTCGGGGGGGACGGCCCTTGACCGGACTTGAGCAGCCGAGCGGGCTGCTCAAGTGCCGCCCCGGAACGTGGCCCAAAGCTTCGCGTTCCCGGGGCGGTCAGTAATACCTGGGCGCATTTCCACAACCACATACCGAGCAAGTCCTTGCACCACGCACCACCTCCCAGAAGCGAAAAGTGCCGGCGGCCCAGCCGGTACTGGAAAACAACCGGAGGAGCCACAGTGGCCACTCAGCCCAGGTTCACCAAGCAAGGCACCACCCCAGGCACCGGCCCAGGTGCCGCCCCCGACCCGGACACCGACGACGGGTCCATACGCGCCGACGGGGCCGTACACCCCGTCGACGAGAAGCTCCCCGCCCTCAAGATGGCCACCACCGGCCTCCAGCACGTGGCCGCCATGTACGCGGGCGTCGTCGCCCCGCCGCTCATCGTCGGCGCCGCCATCGGCCTCTCGGCCAAGGAGCTCACGTTCCTCACGGGCGCCTGCCTCTTCACCGCGGGCCTCGCGACCTTCCTGCAGACCCTCGGCTTCTGGAAGATCGGCGCCCGGCTGCCCTTCGTCAACGGCGTCACCTTCGCCGGTGTCGCCCCCATGCTCGCGGTCGTCGAATCGACCGACAACAAGGACGACGCGCTGCCGGTCATCTTCGGCGCGGTGATCGTCGCCGGTGTGCTCGGCTTCATCGCCGCCCCGTTCTTCTCGAAGATGATCCGCTTCTTCCCGCCCGTGGTGACCGGCACGGTCATCACCCTCATCGGCATCTCGCTGATGCCGGTCGCCTTCGGCTGGGCGCAGGGGCCCGTCCCCGGCGCCGACGACTACGGCTCGATGAAGAACCTGGGCCTGGCGGGCATCACGCTCGTCATCGTCCTGCTCCTTCGCCGCTTCACCACCGGCTTCGTGAAGCAGATCGCGGTCCTGCTCGGCCTCGTCATCGGCACGCTCGTCGCCATCCCGTTCGGCGTCACGGACTTCGGCCCGGTCGGCGACGCGGACGTCGTGGGCTTCCCGACCCCCTTCCACTTCGGTGCGCCGCAGTTCGCCGCCGCCGCGATCGTCTCCCTCTGCGTGGTCATGGTCGTCTCGATGACCGAGTCCACGGCCGACATGCTCGCCCTCGGCGAGATCGTGGAACGCCCCGCCGACGAGAAGACCATCGCCGCGGGCCTGCGCGCCGACACCCTCGGCTCGGCGCTCAGCCCGCTCTTCAACGGCTTCATGTGCAGCGCCTTCGCGCAGAACATCGGCCTGGTCGCGATGACGAAGATCCGCAGCAGGTACGTGGTCGCCGTCGGCGGCGGCTTCCTCGTCCTGATGGGCCTCTGTCCGATGGCCGCCTCGCTCATCGCGGTCGTGCCGCGCCCCGTGCTCGGCGGCGCGGGCGTGGTGCTCTTCGGCTCGGTCGCGGCGAGCGGCATCCAGACGCTGGTCAAGGCGAACCTGGAGCGCGACAACAACGTGCTGATCGTGGCCGTCTCGCTGGCCGTCGGCCTGATCCCGATCGCGGCGCCGGAGTTCTACCACGCCTTCCCGGAGACGGCGAAGATCATCCTGGATTCGGGCATCTCGACGGGCTGCGTGGCCGCTGTGCTCCTGAACCTGGTCTTCAACCACATCGGCAAGGGCCGCGAGGAGGACGACGTGACGGCTCCGATGGAGCCGGGCGGGGAGATCGCCGAGACACGGGTGCCGGGGCAGGGGCGGGCGGTGGCGCACTGAGGTCCCGGCCCGCGGTCACGGCTCGCGTACGCCGTTCCCTCGCGCGGTCAGGTCCCGCGCGAGGCCACGGCCCGTCACCCGCCGTCCCTCAGCCGTCGACGTCCATCGCGTCCGGGTCGCCGCCCTTGACGACCTTGATGACCTTGCCGCTCGCGTCGCACAGCTCCGCGCGGACGACGTAGTTCGCCTGGATGCCCTTCCAGAAGATGACTTCCTGCTGCTGGGCGAAGGACGTGGTGCCCAGCGTGTCCACCAGGTCGATGCCGCCGGGCGCGTGGATCACGTAGCGCCAGCCGCTGCCGTCCGGCTGCCGCGCCCAGTCGGGCACGTACCCGCCGGGGGAGCGGGTGGTGCTGACGAAACCCGTCCTCTGCAGAAGCTTCTGATAGTGCCGCAGGCTCGCCGGCAGCTTCTCGTTCCAGGGCTTGAACCCCTTGCCGAGTATCTGGTCCGGCGTCCTGCCGTCCCAGCGGTACAGGGGTTCGCTGTCCTTGCGGTAGCGCAGCGGCGGTACGTCGCGGCCCTGCTTCCTGTCCTCGCGCATCGACTTCACCTTGCCGGGGTCGATGCCGTAGGTGCTGTCCCCGAAGCCCGCCGCGGCCTGCGGAGTAGGCGTGGTGGAACGGGGGTGCTTGTCGCGCTCGGCCATGAAGTCGGGGAAGTCGTACTCGCCCGCCTCCGAGTCGGTGCCGCCGTCCGAGAGCTCCTCGGCGTCGGAGAAGTCCAGCCTGTCGATGTCCATCGCCATCGGGTCCTGGCCCGGCGCGCGCTGCACCGTGGGCTGCCCGTCCTGCTGATGGCCGCAGCCGGCGCCGTGCCGGTGCTGCTCCTGCTCCCCGGCGCCCTGCCCGCCGTTCTGACGGAGCATCTGCACCACGGCGGCGTTCCCGGCGGCTCCTTGCAGGGCGCGCAGCCGCTGGAGCGGGTCTTCGGTTCCGGTTGTGGGTCTGCGGGCCGTGTCTCGCGTCTTCCCGGCGGCGTTCGTACGGGGGTGGTCGTGTTCGCGCAACGGGACTCCTCGATCTACAGAGCCACCAAGTCTCCCTGACAGCAGGCGGGTGCGGCCAGAGACCGAAGGGCAAGGTCGCGTGGCTGAACGGGCAGGTGCGGGGCGCGGGCGGTCGGTGCGGGGGTGCCCCGGGGGGCTTCCGCTTTCGGGGTGCGCCGGCCTGCGGCGACGTCGTCGATCCCGGCGGAGGACGACGCCGATCCTGGCGTGAAAGACAGGCCCTGACGTCGACGGCCACCGCATCCACATCCACGCCGCCATCTCCTGCTCTACGTTGACGTCGAATTCATGCCAGACCCGGGCAGGGGGCGACTGCTGAACTCGGAGCCATGACCGCACCGACGACCGCTTCGCCCCCGCCGACGCCCCCCGCAGGCGCGGCCACCGCCACCGGCCGCTCGCCCCTGACCGGCCGGCTCGCGGTCCTCTCCCTCACGTCGGGGATCTTCTCCATCGTCACGACCGAGATCCTCCCCGTCGGCCTGCTCACCCCGATCGGTGACACCTTCGGCACGTCGGACGGCACGTCCGGCCTGATGATGATGGTGCCGGGTCTGCTCGCGGCCGTCGCCGCCCCCACCGTGACGGTCACCACCGGACGCGTCGACCGCCGCCGCATGCTGTGCCTGCTGATGGCGGTCCTTGCCCTCGCCGACTTCCTCGCCGCGTGCGCGCCCGGGTACGGGATGATGATGGTCTCCCGCGTCCTCGTCGGCCTCGTCATCGGCGCGTTCTGGTCCATCGGCGCGGGACTCGCGGCCCGCCTCGTGCCCGCGGCGCAGGCGGGGCGCGCCACCGCCGTCATCTTCTCCGCCGTACCCCTCGGCTCGGTGCTGGGGGTCCCGGCCGGCACCCTTCTGGGGCAGCTCATGGGCTGGCGTGCGGCGTTCGCCGCGATGGGCGTCCTGACGCTGATCGTCCTGGCCGCGCTCCTGCGCACGCTGCCACCGCTGCCCCCGCAGCGCGTGACCCGGCTCACCGTGCTGCGCGACTTGCTCGGCACGGCCCGCGTCCGGGCCGGTCTCGCCGTGACGTTCCTGGTGGTGGCGGCCCACTTCGGCACGTACACGTACGTCACCCCGTTCCTGGCGGAGGTGACGCACGCGGGGCCGACCCTGATCACCGCGTTCCTGCTGGCCTACGGTGCCGCGGGCGTCGCGGGCAACTTCCTCGCGGGCGCGTACGCGGCGCGAGGGCTCCGTACCGCCTTCGCCGCCGCGGCCGGTCTGCTCGCCGCGGTGACGCTGCTGCTGCCCCTGCTGGGGGCGGGGAAGGCGGGCGCCCTCGCGCTGCTCCTGGTGTGGGGCCTCGCCTACGGAGCGGTGCCGGTCTGTTCCCAGACGTGGTTCGCGCGCGCCGCGCCGGAGACGCCCGAGGCGGCGTCGGTCCTGTTCACGTCGTCGTTCCAGGCGACGATGTCGCTCGGCGCGCTGGCGGGCGGAACGGTCGTGGACGCGGCCTCCGTCTCCGTGCTGATGGTCCTCGGCGGGGTCGTCGCGGTGTGCGCGGTGGCGGCGGTGGCGCTCACGTCCCAGCGGGGCACTTCATAATCCGTTGTACGAAGGGCCCCGAGATGTCATACCGTGGTTGGGCTTCCGTGCCGAGGTCTCGGCCGGAGCTCTTGTTCCTGCTGTGTCGATGCTGAGGTGACGTCCTATCAACCAGGCCATGTAGTTGTCCGCGTTCCCCGCGTGCTGTCGTGTCGCACGTGTCCGGGGGCGGACGTCGCGCTGGCCTGAGTTGCGTCACCCCCCCGCAGTTTTCTGTCTTTCTTCCTCCCGGGTGCAGCTCTGCCGTCTGCCCCGGGTTTCGCGTTCTCCCGCGCCGGTGCAGTTGTCGGCAGGGCTCCCCGATTCCTTGGATCAGGAGTTCCGTCGTGTCGTCCGCCGCGCTCGGCAACGAGCCACAGCACACCACCCAGCCCCCGGACCACCCCGCACCCCACCACCCGAAAATGGCCCTGGCCGCCCGGATCGCCCTCCTGGTGCTGCTGGTCGCCGAGCTCATGGACATCCTCGACCAGTCGGTCGTCCTGACCGCTCTGCCCGCGATCCAGGAATCGACCGGTGCGGGACCGGCCGCCGTGCAGTGGCTGACCACCGGCTATTCCCTGCCCGTCGCCGTCGGGCTGATCACCGGCGGGCGCCTCGGCGACCTCTACGGCCGCCGCAGGACGCTCCTCACCGGCACCGTCGTGTTCACCGCCGCCTCGCTGCTGTGCGGCCTCGCCACGGGTCCCGGTGTACTGATCGGCGCGCGCATGCTCCAGGGCGTGGGAGTGGCCCTGATGATTCCGCAGGTCCTGGCGACCCTCCACGTCACCTTCGAGGGGCAGAACCGCAGCAAGGCGTTCGGCCTGTACGGGGCGGTCCTCTCCCTCGCCAACGTGCTGGGCCCGGTGCTCGGCGGGCTGCTCACCGAGGCCGATCTGTTCGGGCTGTCCTGGCGGCCGATCTTCCTGATCAACGTGCCCGTCGGCCTCGCCGTGCTCCTCCTGGGACGCCGGTTCATCCCCGAATCGACCGTCCAGAAGGCCGACCGGCCCGACCTGACCGGCATGCTGCTGTCCGCACTGGCCATCGTCCTGATCCTCGTCCCGCTCACCGAGGGGCACCTCCACCGCTGGCCGCCGTGGTGCTTCGTCATGCTCGCCACCGGCCTGCTCGCGCTCGGCGCCTTCCTGCGCCACCAGCGGCGCAAGCAGGGCAGCGCACCCCTCGTGCCGCTGCCCCTCTTCCGGGGCCGGCAGTTCTCCGGCGGTACGGCCGCGCAGCTGACGCACGGCGTGCTGTGCGGGCTGTTCTTCATGACCTGGACCCTCTACCTCCAACGCGGCCTGGGCATGAGCCCTTTCCACGCGGCCATCGTCTTCGTCCTGCTCTCCTTCGGAGAACTGGCCGGAGCGACGATCGCGGCGAAGAGCGCCGGACGCTTCGCCCGACGATTGCCCCAGACCGGAGCCCTCATCGCGCTCGCCGCGATGGCCGCGTACGGACTCCAGGCCGACGCGGTTCAGGCGGACCTGACCCTGCTGGCGATGACTCCCGCGGTGGTACTGATCGGGTTCGGACTCGGCATGGTGAGCGGTCCGCTCGCCGACATGTCGCTGGCCGGGGTCCCGCACGAGGACGCCGGTGCGGCCTCGGGCCTGTTCAACACCGCCATGCACCTGGGCATCGCCCTCGGCACCGCGCTGACCGCCCTGGTCTTCTTCGCCAGCACCGGCGGCTCGCCCGACGCCGGACTCAACCGTGAGGCGTTCACCACCGTGCTGTGGTGGGTCGGCGGCCTCCTCGCCCTGCTGTGGGCGCTGATGTTCTGCCTGCCCGAGCGGGCGCACGGCGCGGCCGAGCGCTGATCCACTCCGTGGCGCGGCCCGGCGGCCCGTCCGTCGCCGCGCTACGGGTGCTCACCGGGCGAACTTCGCGACGGCCGCCGGGGTCACCGGGGTGAAGAAGTTGACGAGGTTGCCGTCGGGGTCGCGGAAGAGCAGGGAGCGGTTGCCCCAGGGCATCGTGGTGGGGGGTGCGACGAAGTCGGTGACCAGAGCGGTCAGGTTCTCGTGGACGCGGTCGACGTCGTCGACGAGGAACTCGATGATCACGCTGTGGTTGTCCGCGGGGCGGGCCGAGCCGGGGGCGAACAGCGGGACGGTGCGGGTGCCTGCGATCGCGAGGGTCGCGGTGGGGGTGCCCAGCTCCGCGAAGTCCTCGGTGGCCCAGGCGGCCGGGACGCCGGTGGCCTTCTCGTAGAACGCGACGAGGCGCGCGACGTCGTGCGTGATGATGCGGATCGAGACGAAATCCATGGTGTTCTCCCAGGTCAAGAATGTGGTCGCCTAAGGCGCCGCCGTGCCGTGAGGTCGCGGCAATCCGCAGGCTAGGACAGATACAGGACAGAATCGGTCCGGTATCGGCGCTAGGCTCCGACCATGTCTCGACCTACCGGGCGTGTGCTGACCCTCTTGGAGCTGCTGCAGTCGGGCGGCATCCGGACCGTGGCGGAACTCGCCGGGAAACTGGGCGTCGACGGGCGGACCGTGCGGCGGTACGTGGACCATCTGGTCGACCTCGACGTGCCGGTCGAGGCGGTGCGCGGCCGCTACGGCGGGTACCGGCTCGCTCCCGGATACCGTCTGCCGCCGCTCATGCTCAGCGACGAGGAGGCGCTCGCCGCGCTGCTCGGCCTGGTCGCCGGGCGCAGGGCGGGGCTGATGACGGCGGCGGACTCGGCGAGCGAGACGGCGGCGGCCAAGATCCGCAGGGTGTTGCCCGAGCGCCTCGCGCACCGGCTCGACGCGGTCCTGGACTCCCTCGCCTTCACGGCGCCGCCCGGCGAGTCCGCGACCCCGGATGCCGAGGTCCTGCTCACCCTCGCCGACGCGGCGCGTCACCGGCGTCCGGTCTCGATCAGATACGTCGACCGGGGCGGCCGCCGCAGCGAACGCCCCCTGCACGTGTACGGGATCGTCGCCCACGCGGGCCGCTGGTACGTCACGGGCGCGGTCCCCGGCACCGGCGAGGACCGGACCGGCACCGGCGAGGACCGGACCTTCCGGCTCGACCGCATCGAAGGGGCGCGGAACCTGCTCGGCGCGTTCGAGGTGCCGGACGGAGTCGATCCGGCCGAGCGCGTCCTGGCGGGGCTCGCCACGGCCCCGTACCGGTACGAGGTGACCTTGCGGATTCAGGGCACGGCCGAGCAGATCCGGGCCCGGCTCCCGGCCTCCGTCGCGACGCTGGAGGAGCTCGGCCCCGCGTCCGGGGCGGGCGCGGACGCGGGGGCCGAGCCCTGGCTGCGGGTCGAGGTGCGGGCCGAGCGGCTCGACTGGCTGCCGCCGGTGCTCGCCTCCCTCGACCGGCCCTTCGTCATCGAGCGGCCCGACGAACTCCGGGAACTGGTACGCGAGTTCGCGGACCGTATCGCTTCCTGGGCCCGCCGGACCTGATGAGAGAAGGCCGGATAGGGGAAGGCCTGATGCGAGATGGTGGGCCGGCGGTCAGCGGGACGTGCCGCCGCGCGGCAGCCGCACCGTGGTCACGACCCCTCCCGCGTTCTCGTCGTCCGTGCCGAGCAGCAGTGACCTCGTCTCCGGGACGTACTCCATCGCCTCGATCTTGTGGCCCTTGAACTTCCGCAGTACGTCGGGGGACTTGGCGACCGAGAGGCGCACCGCGCCGGAGCTGCTCACCGACAGGCTGCCCGCGTCGTTCACGGCCGAGTCGAAGGGGCCGTCGTCCCCGGCGTCCGAGGCTGAGCTGATCAGGAGGCGGCCGGAGCCCGTGACCGTGATGTCCGAGGCGTGCCGGACGTCGCCCGACGGGTAGGGGGCACGGAAGCGGGCCGTGGTGACCCGGCCGAACTCCGCCTCGCCGTACTTGTTGAAGGAGAACGGCGCCGCGCGCAGCGTCGCCGGGCGGCCCCTGCCCGCGCCCCGGTCGGCCCAGACCGCCGCAAGGCTGCCGTGCCGCGAGGTCAGCGCGAAGCTCTCGTAGTCGTCGCCCTCGGCGATAGCGGGGAGCGGGGAGGTGTCCAGGACCTCGGCTTCGGAGCCCTTCACCTTGAGGTGGTAGACGAGGCCGCGGCTGGCCAGCGCCACGTACTCGGCGGAGGTGCCCGGCACCGCCTCGATCGCCTCCAGGTCTATGGGTTCGGCACCGCCCGCCCAGGTGAGCGGCTCGACGGTGGCGGAGCGGCCGGGGCGGTAGGTGAGATCGGCGACGCGGTTCTGGCCGGGCTTCTTGTTGTCGCGTACGACGACGGCGTGCGTCGCGCCGTCGGCACGGCCGGTCAGCGCGGAGCCGCTGATGCCCGAGGTGATGTCGTCACCGGCCCGCTGCCAGCCGCCGTCCGACGCGGAGGCCGCGGTGGCGGTGGTGGCCGGGCTGTCGGTGGTGGCGCCCGTGACGGCGAGCGCGGCGACGGCGACGGCTGCGGTGGTCAGCACGGTCGTACGGAGGAACATGGGGGTCTCTCACCTCGGTGCAGGTTGACGCGCGTAGATGGGGAGTTGGCCGGGACCGTATCCACTGGGGCCCTGGTGAGGCAAGAGGCGCGTGGCATTGGAGGTGCGCGAGAGGGGGAGGGGACGGAAGCGCGGGGCGCCGAAGCACCCCGCGCGAGCGGACCCTCGGGAAGGCGGCCGAGGACCGCTGACCGTCACCCGATGCGGTACGGGCCCCCGTAGACCTTCCACTCCAGCGGCGTGTCCAGGTTGAGGTTCCGCTTCTTCAGGAACACCCGCTGCGCCGTGTCGACCCGGCTGGTGTCCTCGTGGGCCTCCTCCTGCTTCATCGCCCAGACGCGCGCGTCGAGGAAGGCGTTCAGGTACGCCACCTCGTCGCCGCCCTGGGCCGGCGGCTTGGCCGAACGCAGCGCGCGCTTGCGGATGTTGCGGAAGCTGGTGGAGTCGCCGCCGTCGCCGTGCATGACGATCGCGTCGTAGTAACAGAACTGCCCGAGGACGCCGATGCCGTCCGCCTTGCCCTGCTTGACCGACGGGTTGAAGTAGACGCGGTCGCGCTCGTCGTTCTGCGCCTTGCGGAACTCCGCGTCGGTGTCGGCGGCCCGCTCCCAGTCGCGCTTGAAGTTCGGGTCGAGGCCCTCGTGCGAGTCGGTGCCGTCGACCCTGCGCAGCGCCGGGAGGTACTTGGCCAGGACGTTGCCCGGCTTGCGCTGCGTGTAGAGCTCGACCAGGTCGAGCATGTCGCCGGTGCCGGAGCAGAAGCCGATGATGCCCGCGGTGTAGCCGCGGCCGTCGTCGATGTCCTCGCAGTATCGATACTGCTTCTTCCAGTCGAGCGAGGAGTTCTCCGCGCTGCAGACGATCTGCATCGCGATCTCCTTCTTCGCCGGGTCGTCGAGCCCGCCGGCCGCGCGCGGGGAGGAGGCGGATGTCTGGGTCGCGTTCGCCGCCTGCGTGGCGAGCAGCGGCCCCGCGACGGCCGCCGCGCCCATGACGGCGAGCAGCGTGCGGCGGGAGGTGAGGGTGGTGGTGCGCGTGCGTATGTGGGGGGTCTCCACGAGGGCCTCCAGGTGAGGGAGTTCATGGTTCCGCGTCTGTTAGGAAGGTTTCCTACCAGAGATTTGAGATGACGTATACCCGTCAAGCCGCGATACCTCGGCGGCGCCAAATGGCCGGACCTCGCTCTGGCAGCGCGCCCCACGGGTCCGTACGCTCCCCCTCGCTCACGCAATCCGCTCCAGGCACCCGCACTGCGCTCCACGCACCACAGGCACTTCTCCAACCCCCCTCCGCAGAAATGGAATGGAGAACCATGGCCGGTGCACTGCTGCTGAGCGGCGCCCTCGTGGCGCTCTTCGGCTCGACGCTCCCCGCGCAGGACACGACCTCGATCCTGGACCCGCCGCCCGACAAGATCGTGATCGAGGTCGCCACGGTCAACGGCTCCGGCTGCCCCGCCGGTACCGCGGCCGTCGCCGTGTCCGAGGACAACACGGCCTTCACGGTCACCTACAGCGACTATCTCGCCCGTACGGGTGCGGGGGCCGACCCCACGGCCTTCCGCAGGAACTGCCAACTCAACCTCGTCGTGCACGTCCCGCAGGGCTTCACGTATGCGATCGCCAGCGCGGACTACCGCGGTTACGCCTCGCTCCAGCCCGGCGCCAAGGGCACGGAGAAGGCCTCGTACTACTTCCAGGGGTCGCCCCAGACGGGGGCGATCAGCCACGAGTTCAAGGGGGCCTACAGCGACAACTGGCAGGCCACCGACAGTACGGACTGGGCGCAGCTCGTGTGGGCGCCGTGTGGGGTGAAGCGGAACTTCAACATCAACACGGAGTTGCGTGTCGACGCGGGAACGTCCGACCCCGCGAAGTCGAGCTTCATGACGATGGACTCGACCGATGGGGACATCAGTACCGTGTACCACATGGCCTGGAAGGAGTGCCCGCGCCGTCCGTGAGGTGACGCAGGGGCCCGCCCCCTTGCCCCGCGCGCCGGGGTGGGGAGCGGGTCCTTCGCGTCTCTGGCCGCGGGTGTGTCGTGGCTCGTCGCGCCGTTCCCCGCGCCCCTTACGGGGCGCCCGCCCCGTCCGAGAGGCGCCTGCGCACCACGGCGGCCACCGCGTACGTGCGGCCCGAAGGGCGGGTCGGCAGGTGGCCCGGGTCGCGGGCCCAGGCGTTCTCGATCGTGAACCAGTCGAGGTCGGCGGGAGCGCGGTCCTCCTTGAGGGCGGCGCGCAGTTCCTTGAAGTAGAGGGACCAGCGGTGCCGGTAGAGGCCGCCGACGAGGCCCGCCCACTCACGGTTGGCGTAATCCCGCAGGCCCGCGTCCGCGCCCTCGCGCGTGCCCCAGACCGTGACCAAGGAGAGCTGGTCGTAGGCGAGTTCGGCGCGTTCCTCGTCGGTCGCGCCCCAGGCGCGGGCGTCCGCGACCCAGCGGCCGAGCAGGTGGCGCGCGTCGGTGGCCACGAGCCGGTCGAGCAGGTCCATGAGGGCGAGCCAGTCGCGGGTCAGCCGGTCGAAGCGGGCCGCGTCCCCCGCGTCGTACGCCTCCCTGATCCGGGGGAGCAGGACGCGGCTGCGGTTGGAGAGCGCCTGCCGGGCGACATCGAGCAGGTCGCGGCGGTATGCGGACGAGGTGCGCAACTCGGGGCGCACCGCGAGCAGTTCGGTCAGGGCGGGCTCGAAGTCCGCCGGGTCGTAGCGCATCTTCTTGGGGGACCAGGCCGCCGCCGAGGTCGCGGCCAGGTCGGGGCGTGCACCGAACAGCCCGTCGGCGCCCTCGGCCCATGAGTCCGCCCGGGTCGTGCCGTAGGCGGTGCGGCGCAGGATGTCCCAGGCGGCGGTGGCGTGCGGGTCTTCGGCCCCGTATCGGGTACGGGCCCACTCGGCGAACCAGCGCTTGAGGTCCAAGTCGCCCTTCCTCCACGCCAGTTCGGAGAAGAGCTCGAAGGCCGCCGGATTGTCGTCGGCGGCCTCCGGCATGAGGGAGATGCCGCGCATCGTGCTGCCGTCCCTGGTGCGCCACTTGTCGTAGAGGGCCGCCCAGTCGGGTGTGTTGGCGCCGAGGACGGTGTGTCCGCCGAAGTTCCAGATGGAGCCGAAGGTGTACGGGGTGGCGCCCCAGTCGGCCTCGCGGTCGGTGACGTGCGGGAAGCGGTCGGAGAGGCCGTCGACGACGAGCATGCGCTCCTTGTCGACGGCGTCGGTGATGGCCTTCGGGGGATTGTGCTGCCAGCCGAGGATGACCCAGGTGGCGCCGGGGTGCGCGGTCCGCAGCGCCTTCTCGACGCCCTTCGCGGCCTCGCCGACCGGCACGCCGCCGGGCTTCCCGCCCTCGTGCAGGAGGTCCATCTTGTACATCGTGGTCGGGCCGAAGAGGGCGTCCTGCGCCCGGTAGAACGCGGCGGCCACGCGCGCGAAATGGCCGGTGCGCGGATCCAGCCAGTCCGGTCGCGTGAAGCCCACCCAGTCGCCCTGCGGAACCGTCTTCGCGCCGGGGTTCCTGTCGGCGAAACCGGCCGGCACGGTGCCGTAGTAGCCGGGCAGGACCGGTGTCATGCCGAGCTCGCGGAGCCGGTCGCAGATGCGGCGGCCCAGGCGGGCGCGGGCGTCGAGCAGCTGCCGGGACACGGGGTGCGGGAATGACGACATGTTCTGCAGGAGCCACCACGGCTGGTGGGCGGGGCCCGGTATCCAGGCGCGCAGCTCCTCGTCCGCGTAGCCGAACTCCTGGAACGCGCGGTGCTGTACGGCGTCGGCGCCCACGTACACGAGCACTTCGTTGTAGCCGTGCAGCGCGAGCACGTCGATCTCGCGCTCCCAGTAGGCCCAGTCGTGGTACGCGCCGGTGTAGCCGTCGTTGGTGTCGTTGAGTACGAAGCGGTGGGGGACGTTGGCCGTGCCGGTGAGCGGGGCCGTGGGCGCGGGGAGCCGCTTCGGCAGGTCCGTCCGGCTGCCCGCCCAGGTGATGTTGGCGTGCCCCGTGTGCTTCAAGTAGTGGCGCAAGCCCGTGAGTTGGGGTGCGGGTCCGGTCGCCGTGACCGTGATGCGGCCGCGCTCGCCGGTGACCCGGAAGGAGTCCTCGGCGCCCGGCTCCTTGGGGACGGTCCTGAACGTGATCTGGTCCCAGTGGCGGGGTAGCAGGCGTCGGGCCGCCTCGGTCGCGGCGGTCCGGCGCGGGGCGGGCGCGCCGTCGGCCGTGCTGCCGGTACAGGCGACGGCTGCGGCACCGGCCGTACCGGCGAGGCCGGTGAGGAGGGTGCGGCGGGGGAGAGGCATACGGGCTCCGTAATCGGGAGGGATGCGGTGCGGGGTGGTGCGGTGCAGTGCGGTGCGGGGCGGGGCAGTGCGGTGCGGGGCGGGTGCGCGGTGCATTCCGAGGTGTCTCTTCCCCTGCTTGATCCGGGGGCACGCCTGTGCTCCCGACGGCTCTGAAAAAGCACGCTTCGGCCGGTGTTCCGCTGGATGGACCGGAATTTGGGGGTTCGGTGGCTCGCGAGGAACGCTGGACGAGTCGCATCCCGGAAGGGTGGATGCGGGTCAACTCGCCTTCTGTGTAAGCGAGTTGACGGGTCTCGCAGCGCGAGCCCCGCATCGCGAGAATGGATGGGAGAACAGCTATGACCACAGCCAAGGCCGACAACGCCGTCGCCCCCCAGATCCTCAGGAGCACGCAGGAAGCCGTGCGGGACGGGAGGGTCGAGGCGGCCGGTGGCAACGTGGGTGAGGTCTGGCGGGCCGCGTGGTGGTGGGGCCCGGGGAACGGCACGTGGAATCTGCCGATCGACTGGAGCGTGATCAACCCGAACTCGACCGTCGTCATCACGGCTTCCGAGACCGACGGCAACGGCATGAGGTTCGTCGGCTCCGCGCCGTTCGAGGTGTCGAGCATCGCACCCGGCACGGGCCAGGTGATATTCAAGATCAACATCGGCTGGGGCAGCCCGATCCCGATGCGTACGGACGTCGTCGTCTTCAACTGAGATGTCCCGGAGCGGTCGGTGCCGCCGTCGCGCGCCGCCACCGTACGCCGCCGCCGTGCGCGTCTTCACGCGCCACGGTGGCGGCGAACTCCAGTCATCGGAGCAATGGGGACTCGATAAGGCAACTGGTCACCAGATGGCGCCGATTCGACCCATGACCGGCCCATTGACATCCGACGTATTCACTCCTACGTTCCCGTGCGACCCCCAACCCAGGGACCCCCGGGAGCCGCCCCCATGCGCCGCAGAGCCACTGGACCCGCACTCGCCCTGCTCCTCTCCGCCGCCCTCGCGGGCACGGCCGTCCCCGCCGCGACCGCCGTCCCCGCCGCGACCGCCAACCCCACCGCGACCGCCAACCCCGGCACCGACCATGCCGCGGACGACCCCTTCACCGCGGACCGCACCAACTGGTTCCGCCAGGACCGCTTCGGCATGTTCATCCACTTCGGCGCCTACTCGAACCTGGAGGGCGAGTACGAGCGGCCCGACGGGAGCGTGTGCCGCGACGCCGAGTGGATCAAGCGGCAGTGCGACATCCCCATGGCCGCGTACGAGAAGCGGGCACAGTCGTTCAACCCCGCGGACTTCGACGCGAAGGCCGTCGTCGAGGCGGCCAAGGGCGCCGGGATGCGCTACATCGTCATCACGTCCAAGCACCACGAGGGCTACGCGATGTGGCCGACGAAGGTGAACGACTGGAACCTGCGCGACCACTCCTCCTTCGACAAGAACCGCGACATCCTCGCCGAGCTCAAGAAGGCGACCGACGACGCGGGCATCAAGCTCGGCTTCTACTACTCGATCTGGGACTGGCACGACAAGGACTTCGCGGACCCGGCCACCTTCCCCGCGTACGAGAGGCGCATGTACGCCCAGCTCAAGGAGCTGGTCGACACCTACGACCCGGCGCTGCTCTGGTTCGACGGCGAGTGGGACACCGACAACCCCCACAACCCCTGGACGGCGAGGGACGGCGAGCGCCTGGAGTCCTACCTCCGCGGCCTCGACCCCGGGCTGGTCATCAACAACCGCGTCGGCAAGCGCCGCGTCGTCGACGGCGACTACGGCACCCCCGAGCAGGAGATCCCGGGCGCCCCGGTCGACGGCCAGCTCTGGGAGTCGTGCATGACGCTCAACGGCCACTGGGGGTACGCCCGTTACGACGAGAACTGGAAGTCGGGCCCGGCCCTGACCCGCAACCTCCTGGCCACCACATCGCGCAGCGGCAACTACCTCCTCAACGTCGGCCCCGACGCACGCGGCCGCGTCCCGCAGCCCTCCGTCGACCGCCTGAAGCAGATGGGCGACTGGCTGCGCGAGGACGGCCAGGGCAACGCCGTCTTCGGCGCCCGCTACGGCGGCCTCGTCGAGGAGCCGTCCTGGGGATCGGTGAGCCGCAAGGGCGACAAGCTGTACGCGGCGGTCACCCGCTGGCCGGCGGCGGGCGGGACACTGCACCTCACGGCGCGCACCGGGTTCACGGTGACGTCGGCCAGGGTCCTCGGCAGCGACCAGAAGGTGACGGTCACCGAGGCGGGCGACGGCTTCGACATCAGGCCGTCGGGCGCCGCCACCAACGAGACCGCGACCGTGGTCGAGCTGTCCGTCGACCCCGGACCCACCGCCCGCCCCGGCCGCGGCACCGGCCTCAAGCAGGAGGTCTTCGACAACGCGAAACTCGAAGGCGCCCCGAGGATCACCCGTACCGACGCCACGCTCAACCACGCGTGGAAGTACACCGGCTCACCCGCCGCCGCCATCCCCCCGGACCACTTCAGCGTCCGCTGGACGGGATCGGTCGTGCCGCGCCGCTCGGAGACGTACACGCTGACCACGGTCTCCGACGACATGGCCCGCGTGTGGATCGACGGCAAGCTCGTCATCGACTCCTGGACCCCGCACGAGCCCAGGCTCGACAAGGCCCGGGTGAACCTGACCGCGGGCAGGCGTCACGCGATCAAGGTCGAGTACGCGGAGCAGACGGGCGAGGCCCATCTGAAGCTGCTGTGGTCGAGCCCCGGCCAGGAGCAGCAGATTGTTCCCCGTTCGCAGCTGTACATGCGCTGACGGGACCCACTTCCTGAAAATCGGGCCTCAAGTCCTTTGTCCGAAGGACTTGAGGCCATGGGCCTTGGGACCAATGGCGGGCACTTCCCCTTCCGGGGGTTGGCAATGTTGATCGACGACCGTCCCAGGTGTCCGACAGAGAGAGTGACTGCAACGTGAGCGCGCCCGAAGCCCCTGAAACACCGGCACCGCCCGCTCCCGAAGCAGTGGCCCGCCACCGTGCGCTCTTCCGCGCGATCCACCGCCGCAAGAACCCGCGGCTGCGCCAGTCCGACATCACGGTGACCGAGGAAGCTCAGGTCAAACGCGCGGTGAAGGCGACCGCGCTGGGCAACGCCATGGAGTGGTACGACTTCGGCGTCTACGCCTACCTCGCCGTCATCATCGGCAAGGAGTTCTTCCCGTCCGGGAACGACACCGCGCAGACCCTCTCCTCCTTGGCGACCTTCGCCGCCGCCTTCCTGGTGCGCCCCATCGGCGGCATGTTCTTCGGCCCGCTCGGCGACAAGGTCGGCCGCAAGAAGATCCTCGCCCTCACCATGATCATGATGTCGACGGCGACGCTCGCCATCGGCCTGATCCCCAGCTACACCTCGATCGGCGTCTGGGCGCCGGTCCTCCTCGTCCTCTGCCGCATGGTGCAGGGCTTCTCCACGGGGGGCGAGTACGGCGGTGCGGCGACGTTCATCGCCGAGTACGCCCCCGACAAGCGCCGCGGCTTCTGGGGCTCCTTCCTGGAGTTCGGCACGCTGATCGGCTACACCGTCGCCGCCGTCCTCGTCACCACCCTGACCATGGCGCTCAGCGACGACTCCATGCAGTCCTGGGGCTGGCGCATCCCGTTCCTGGTGGCGGCGCCGCTCGGCCTCATCGGCCTCTACCTGCGCCTGAAGCTCGACGAGTCGCCCGCCTTCCAGAAGATGGAGGAGAGCGGACCGGCCGCCGAGCGCGACAAGAAGTCCTTCAGGGATTCCTTCTTCGGCCAGTGGCGCGCGATGCTGCTCTGCATCGCCCTGGTCGCGGCGTTCAACGTCACCGACTACATGCTGCTGTCGTACATGCCGACGTACCTCACCCAGCTCGGTTTCGGCGAGACCGGCGGCCTGATGTCCATCGTCATCGTGATGCTGATCCTGATGGCCCTCATCAACTCCGTCGGCCGCCTCTCCGACCGCATCGGCCGCAAGCCGGTCCTGATGGCGGGCTCGATCGGCTTCTTCGTGCTCGCCCTTCCGGCCTTCCTCCTCATCAAGCAGGGCGGCACGATCCCGGTCTTCTCGGGCCTGCTCATCCTGGGTCTCGCCCTGGTCTGCTACCTGGGCGTCATGTCCTCGTCGCTGCCCGCCCTCTTCCCCACGGACGTCCGCTACGGCTCGCTGTCCATCGGCTTCAACATCTCCGTCTCCCTCTTCGGCGGTACGACGCCGCTGGTCGTGGCGGGCCTGATCAGCGCCACCGGCAACGACCTGATGCCCGCGTTCTACACGATGCTGGCGGGCCTCGTCGGCATCATCGCCGTCGCCGCGATGAAGGAGACGGCCCGCCAGCCGCTGGAGGGCTCCCCGCCGTCGGTGGGTTCGGACGAGGAGGCGCGGGAGCTGGTGGAGTCCCAGCGGCTGGCGTAGGGCCTTTCGTTCGGATCAGGCCCGACGACGGTCAGTCGCCGTCCCGCGAGCCCGCTCTGTCCAGGGCGACGGCCATCGCGACGGCGGTGACGACGGTGAACAACAACCGCGCCCAGCCCGGCGCGGAGACCAGCCGGTCGAACCCGACGAGCACCGCCGTCCACGTGGCCAGCACCATGACCTTCTTGGCGTTCACGAGGCCGCTCACTTCAGCATGCTGGTCAGACACCCGGCGGCCCCGGCCCCGGCGATGTTCACGGCGATCTCCTTGGCCGCCTTCTTGTTCACCTTGCCGACGACCAGGGCGGTGGCGCCGCCGATCCCGGCACGGACCAGGCAGTCCTTGGCGGCCTTGGTCATCGGCTTGCCTTCGAGCGCCTTGCAGTGCTTCTCCTTCGCCTTGGCCGACTTCGACTTGTCGAAGTAGCAGTTGGCGATGTGGTGCTCCTGTATGGGGTCCACCGCATGGGCGGCGGCGGGTGCGCCCACGCCCAGCGCGAGCGAAACGAGCACGGCGGCGGAAACAGACTTGATCTTCACTTGGAACCCTGTGGTCTCGTCAGGCCGGTTCACCGGGCTCTCGTCGTCCCGGCCCCGTCACCTGATCAGGGCGCTCATCAAATCCCTGAGCCGGTGCGATGCACATCCCGCCGACCGGCGGGGTGGACAGGGGCCGCTATGGGTGCTTCTGAGGGCCCCGGCCCGGGGACAGCCACGTGCTGGGCCCACCCTGCGCGAGCAGGCCCGCGCGGTCGGCCAGGACGGCTGCCTGGACGCGGCTGGTCGCGCCGAGTTTCGCCAGTACCGAGCTGACGTAGTCCTTCACCGTCGGGACGCTGAGATCCATGCGTGCGGCGATGGCCGCGTCGGACCGCCCCGTGGCCAGGTGGGCGAGGACCTCGCGCTCGCGCGCGGTCAGGACGTCCAGCGACACGGCCGCCATCCTGCGGACGCCCCCGGCCCGCAGGCCGTCGACCAGGTGGCCGCGCGCGTGGGGACCGACCGCCGACCAGCCCTGGTCGAGGAGTCTGACCAGGGGGACGATCACTTCGGACGGCGCTTCTTTCGGCACGAAGCCGCGCGCTCCCGCGGACAGCGCGAGCTCCACGTGCTCCGGCGCCGTCGAGCGGGACAGGACGCACACCACCGGCGGCTCCGGCACGGCCCCGAAGCCCGCGGCCAGGATCTCGGCGTCACCCGTGCACGCGTCCAGGAGCACCACCCGCGGCCCGGCGTCGCCAACCGCGTGAACGGCATCCGCGACCGGCACGGCCCCGGCGACCGTGAGGTCATCCGCCTGCCCGAGGGCGGAACGGAGCCTTTCGCGCATCGGAAGCTCGTCGTCGACCACCAGCACACGGACCACAGCGCATCACCTTTGTCCGGTATGCGCCAATGGTAACTCTGAAACAGCGGGTCAGCGCGGTCTGGGTGCGGCGACGACGAACGCGGCCCAGGCGGCGGGCGTCAAGGCGAGCTGGGGGCCTTCGGGGCGTTTGGAGTCGCGGATGTGGATGGTGGTGGGGCAGGGGGCGATCTCTAGGCAGTCGTCGCCGGAGCCGCCGCTGTAGCTGGACTTGCGCCAGGTGAGGGCGACCTCGACGCAGTCACCGTCACCACTGCTGCTGAAGCTGCTCTTGAACCAGGCCAGTTCGGGGGTGCCCATTACGCTCCTCGCATCCGCTCCAGCAGGCTCACCGAGTCCTCGAACGAGAGAGCCTGTGCGCGCATCCTGACATACCGCATCTGGAGCATGCTGACCACTTTCGGGTCGGAGATGAACTGGCCGCTCTCCTGCCCCTCGGCGTACGCGAACCACTTGTTCTCCGATGTCTCCAGCAGTCGGATGGGACCGTCCAGCCCCGCATGGCTCTCCCGCACCACCGGCATGATCTGAATCTCGATGTTCCGGCGCTTGGCGAGCCCCAGAACATGGTCGATGAGTTCCATGGTGACGTCATGCCCGCCCATGCGACGCAGGAACAGATGTTCCTCAAGGATGAAGCTGAATGCGGTGTTCGGCCGCTCGGTAAGCAGCCGTTGACGTGTGACTCGTGCCTCCAGCTGCGCCTCGATCTGCTCGTCGCCCATCGGGGGGAGCTGATTGACGAACAGCGTCCGCGCGTAGGCGGCCGTCTGCAACAAACCCGGAATCAACCGGCATTCGTACGTGCAGAGAGCCACCGCCTCCTGCTCCAGCTGGGCCCACCGCCGAAACCAAGAAGCCAACCCCCGCTGCCGCGACAACTGCGTCACGGTCACCCGCAACGTCCCGAACGCGTCCAGCGACGCCTCGCACCGGTCGACGAAACGGGGCGGCGGGAAGCGTCTGCCCTGCTCGATCGAGGCGAGGAAATGGGCCGAGTAGCCGATCTCCGGGGCCAGGGACTCCTGCGTGTACCCGGCGTGTTTGCGGAAGCTCTTCAGGACCGCGCCGAAGGCCTTGAGCCCATCGGTCGGTTCTGGCTCGTTACTGCTCGACGTACTTGACGACATCACGGGTATCCCCTGACGCTCGCTTACCGGTCCCCGCCAACTCGCCCATGGTCACGTTCGGTTACCCGTACTGTCCACCGTTCGCACTCGTACAATTACGGAGCGTACGAGTTTTGTACCTGGTGGCCCCCGGTGCGTGCGGCCACCGTGGGTGCATGCCGACCGAAGCCCAACCCGCCGCCGCGCTCCGCGAGGCCACCGAACGCCTGAGCGCCACCCCGCGAGGGGCCCGCCTCGCCCGCAGGCTGGCCAGGTATCACCTGGACGGCTGGGGGATTCCGTACGACAGCGAACTCTCGGACGCCGCGGAGGCGGTCGTCGCCGAGCTCGCCGCGAACGCCGTGACCCACGGCCGCGTGCCGGGCCGCGACTTCGAGCTGCGCGTGACGCTCCACGCGGCCACGCTCCGTATCGAGGTCGCCGACACCCGTGCCGAACGCAGGCCGCCGGACGTGCCCGAACTCCCGGAGGCCGAAGGGGAGTCGGGCCGGGGGCTCGTGATCGTGGCGGCGCTGGCCGCGGAGTGGGGCGTGGAGGGGCGGGGCGTCGGCAAGACGGTCTGGGCGAGGCTGGCCGTCGCGGAGGGGGAGAGGCGGCTCGCGGAAACCCAACACGACTGAGCCGCACGGGGGTTGGTTCACCGTGTGTACATTCGGGTGGGGTGTTACCGGACGTGTGGCGTATGCCTGGCCGACACGGAGGAGCCCCAGTCTCACGCAAGATCCATCCGTTCCCGGAACGAGGAGCCACCGCGTGACCAGACATTGTCCGACCCGTCGAACGATCGGTTCGGTCGTCCTCGCCCTGACGACCGTCCTCGCGGGGGCCTCCGCCACCACGGCGGCGGCCGCCGGCCCGCTGCCGGGGATAGCCCCTCGGTCCGAGACCCCCGTCCTGCACGACGACGACGCCGGCGGCAACGCCGATGCCGACGACCCGGCGATCTGGCGTGACGCCACCGACCCGGCGCGCAGTCTGGTGATCGCCACCGCCAAGGAGGGCGGCCTGCGCGCGTACGACCTGGACGCGCGCCCCGTGCAGTCGGTCGCGGCGCCGCCCGCCACCGGCCCCGACAACGCGCCGGGCCGCTTCAACAACGTCGACCTCGTGCACGGTCTGAAGCTGTCGTCGGGCCGCGCCGACCTCGCCGTCACCAGCGACCGGGGCAACGACCGGCTCCGCTTCTACCGCATCGACCGCGACCGCCCGGGCGGCCCGCTCACCGACGTCACGGACCCGGCGGCCCCGCCCGTGTTCTCCGCCGACCAGGCCGAGATCAACGAGCAGCGCACGGCGTACGGCCTCGCGACCTGGCAGGACAAGGCGAGCGGCCGCTCGTACGCCCTGGTCAGCCGCCGCGAGCGGACCAGGGTGGCGCTCCTCGAACTGATCCCGGGGAGTGGCGGCAAGGTCTCGTACCGCACGGTCCGCACGCTGGACCTGCCGTCCTCGTTCCGGCTGCCGAACGGCACGTCGTGGAGCCCGTGCGCCGAGCCGGGTGAGCTCCCGCAGGTCGAGGGCATGGTCGTCGATCCGTCCAACGGCACGCTGTACGCCGGACAGGAGGACGTCGGCATCTGGCGTCTTCGCGCGGATCTGACCGGCACGCCCCAACTCGTCGACAAGGTGCGGGAGTACGGCGTCCCCGGCGTCTACGACGAGGAGACGGAGGAGTGCACGCCGGGCGCCGACCCCGGCTACGGCGGCAAGCGGATCGCGTCCGACGTGGAGGGTCTGACCCTGGTCGCCGAGGCGGACGGCGACGGCTACCTGCTCGCCTCCAGCCAGGGCGACAACACCTTCGCCGCGTACGACCGCGAGCTGAGCGACCACAACGAGTACGAGGGCGGCTTCCGCGTCACCCCGGCGGGCGGCGCCCTCGACGGCTCCGAGGAGTGCGACGGGGCGGCGGCCCTGAACGAGCCGCTCGGTCCGCGGTACCCGCACGGCCTGCTGGTCGTCCAGGACGGTCACGACGCGCCCGGCGACGGTGACCGCCCGGCGACGAACTTCAAGTTCGTGGACCTGGGGAAGGTCGTGAAGGCGCTGGACGACTGACCGGATCAGCACCGTGTCAGGGGCGTCGCGGGCCGGGCCGCAGGACCGTCGCCGCCAGGGCGAGGCCCGCCGCCGCGATGCCCGCGGCGACCCAGAAGGCGAGTCGGTAGCCGTCGGCGGCGGCGGTGACGGCGTCCGTGCCCCGCCCGGCGAGCGACTCCGTGCGGCTCGCCGCGAGGGTCGTCAGGACCGCGAGGCCGAGTGAACCGCCCACCACCTGGGTGGTGTTGAAGAGACCGGACGCGAGCCCGGCGTCCTCATCGGACGCGCCGCCCATGGCGAGCCCCGTCACCGCGGGCATCGCGGCCGCGAATCCGGCGCTGATCAGCAGCATCCCGGGCAGCACGTCGACGGCGTACGAACCGTCGGCGGGCAGCCGCCCGAGGAGCGCGAGGCCCGCCGTGATCAGGGTGAGGCCCGTGAGGAGCGTGCGATGGGCGCCGAAGCGGCCGATGACCCGCGCGGAGAGCCCCAGCATCAGGACCCCGATGACGACGGGCGCGGGCAGGAACGCCGTACCCGTCTTCAACTCGCCGAATCCCAGAACGCGTTGGAGGTAGAGCGCCCCGATGTACTGGAAGCCGTACATCCCGGCGATCATCGCCATCTGCACGGCGTTGGCGCCGGTCAGGACGCGGGAGCGGAAGAGGCGGAGCCGCAGGAGTGGCCGGGCCGCGCGGGCCTGGCGGACGGTGAAGGCGACGTGGAGGAGGAGGGAGGCGGCGGCGAGGAGGACGGTCGTCGCCGCGCCGTGCTCGGCGGCGGTGACGATGGTGTAGACGGTCAGCATCAGCGCGCCGGTGATCAGGGCCGCGCCGGGATAGTCCGCGCCGCCGCCGAGGCCCGTACCGCGATCGGCGTCGAGCACGCGCACCGCGGCGACGAGCGCGACGACCCCGATGGGCAGATTGATCAGGAAGATCCAGTGCCAGTTCAGGGTCTCGGTCAGCGCCCCGCCGAGGAAGGTGCCGATCGCCCCGCCCGCCGCGCCGACCGCGCTGAACACGGCGATGGCCCCGGCCCGCTCGCGCGCCTCGGGAAAGAGGGCGACGAGCATGCCGAGCACCACCGCGGACGTCATCGCGCCGCCGACGCCCTGCAGCGCACGGGCCGCGACCAGCAGCGTCCGATCGGTGGCGATCCCGCACAGCACGGAGGCGGCGGTGAAGACCGCGAGCCCCGACACGAACATCCTCTTGCGCCCGACGAGGTCGCCGAGCCGTCCGACGAGCAGCAGCAGCCCGCCGAAGGCGATGAGGTAGGCGTTGACCACCCAGGCGACCCCGGCCGCGGAGAACCCCAGATCGCTCTGGATGGACGGCATCGCGACGGTGACGATGTTGCCGTCGATGATCGTCATCAGCGCACCGGACGACAGCACCGCGAGCGAGGCCCAGGGCGACGCGGGCCGGCGGGCCGACGGCCGGGGCGGCGCCGGGGTGTTGACCTCGTACACGGTCTGGGACATGGTGACGACCTCCGTATGCGGCGCCTTTGACCTGCAAAGGTGCATGACTTGTAACGGGGCTCATCGTGGATGCCCGCGAGGGCGGGACGTAAGGAGGCACTTTGATGTCCCAGGGGAACACCGGTGTTACCTCGCAGGTGGTGAACGCGGAGGCGTGCCCGGTCCGCGAAGTCATTGACAGGGTCGTCGGCAAATGGAGCGTCCCGATCATCATCGCGGCCGCGCACGGCCCGATCCGCTTCACCGAACTGGAGCGCGCCATCGAGGGCATCAGCCGCCGCATGCTGACGCTCACCCTGCGCAACCTGGAACGCGACGGGCTCCTGCAGCGCACCGTCCACCCCACGGTCCCGCCGAAGGTCGAGTACGAACTGACACCCGTCGCCCGCTCGTTGCACGGCACGCTCCTGCAACTCACCGGATGGGCGGAACAGCATCGCGTGACGATCGCGGAGTCGCGGGCGGCGTACGACGCGGAGAGGGGGCTGGTGGAGCCGTAGGCTTTGCTTGTACATGACCGTACGGAGTCGCTCCGGTTACGCGGAGCGGCTACTGTCACGCGTTGGCTTGTGCACATTGCAACGTGAGGTATCGGGGGACGTCGGACATGGGGGATCTGGGCAAGGACTCGGAGTCGATCGCGAAGGCGGCGCCGTTGTTGCGCAAGGCGCCGCACCACATCGCGAAGCCGCTGCACGACTTCAAGGCGGCCTCGCACGACCTGTCCGCCCTGGGCGCGCTGGGTGCGTTGATGAGCGCGACCGATGACGTGCGCGAGGGCATGGAGACGCTCGCGGAGGTCGCGGACGACCTCGTGGACGAGTGGCACGGCGAGGCGAAGCTGATGACCGACCTGTCCGAGGCGTTCGACGTCCTGGACGTGCTGCTCGAAGCCGCGGCGCGCGGCAAGAAGCAGGGCTGAGCCCCGTGGTCGACCTCAACCCCCTGCACTACATCAACAAGTTCAACCACATGGCCGGCGACAACATGGCCTCCATGATGGAGTTCCTGGGCATCTCCGACCCGGCCGTCGACCCGGACGGCGTGCGCGAGATCGCCAAGAAGTGGCGCAGCCTGGCCAAGGCCGTGGACGCCTCGGTCAAGGACGCCGAGTCCGCCCTGAGGGACGTCACCTGGGAGGGCAAGACCGCCACGGCGTTCAACAAGCGGGCCAAGAAGACCCGCACGCAGGCCACGCAGATGGCCGACTCGCTGCGTGACGGCGCCGACGCGCTGGACAAGTACGCCGACGAGGCGCACGAGCTCCTCACCGAGCTCAACGTCATCATCGTGGAGATCATCGAGGTGGAGATGGCGGGCCTGGCCCTGTCCGTCCTCACCGGCGGTGCCTCGGCCGTGGTCAGCAGCCTGGCCGCGGGCGCCCGCTTCGCCAAGGTCATGGCCCTGATCGGCCGGATCGAGCACGCGGGCACGGCGATGGCCCGCACCATCCGCGCGGTTCTGGAGGTCATCCGGGGTCTGCGCCGGGCGCTGAAGGCGCTCAAGGAGATCAAGACGATCGCGCGGGTGGGGAAGATGGCGGGCGAGGGCGCCAAGTTCGCCGCGCTGGACACCCTGTTGAAGGACCCAGCCACCTTCAAGGACCCCGAAAAGCTCGCCGAGACCCTCGCGCTCGGCGCGGCCCTCGGCGTCGGTCTTGGCGGTCTGGGCACCCTGCTCGGCAAGGGCCTGGGCAAGCTCAAGCCCAAGGACCTGGCCAGGCTGCGCGGCGCCATGAAGCTCAACTGCGCCTCCTTCCAGCGCCTTTCGATGCGGCCCGGCTTCGACAAGCTGCCCGCCTCGGTGCGCAACGCGCTCAAGAAGTTCGTCCGCGACCCGATCGACGTGGCCACCGGCGACATGGCGCTGTCGCGCACGGACGTCCAACTCCCCGGCGTGCTCCCCCTCATCCTGGAGCGCACCCACCTCTCCTCCTACCGTTTCGGCGGCTGGTTCGGCCCGTCCTGGGCCTCGACGCTGGACCAGCGGGTGCAGGCGGACGAGGACGGTTTCGTCTACGCGGCCGCCGACGGCGCCCGCCTCTGCTTTCCGATACCGGACCCGGAGAGCGGGGTGGCGGCCCGCCCCGACACCCCCGGCTCCCGCCTGACCCTGTCCTGGGTGGACGGCTTCGACGGCGCGATATGCGTGAGCGACCCCGACAGCGGCCTGACCCAGGTCTTCCACAGCCCCGTCCCCGCCGCCGCGGGCGAGGCGGTCGACCTCCCGCTGCAGTACGTTCAGGACCGCAACGGCAACCGGATCACCATCGAGTACGCCGAGGGCGACCTCCCCACGGCGGTCACCCACACCGGCGGCTACCGCATCGCACTGGACCGCGACGACGCGGGCTCCCGCATCACCGGCCTGCGTCTGCTGGACCCCGATGCTCCCTCGGGCCCCGGCACGACCCTGCTCACCTTCGCCTACGACGCGTCCGGCCACCTCAGCGAGGAGACCAACTCCTCGGGCCTGCCCATGCGGTACACCTACGACGCGGACGGCCGCATCACCTCCTGGACCGACCGCAACGACACGACGTACTGGTACGCCTACGACGAGCGCGGCCGCGTCACCGCCACCGGCGGCACCGGGGACGCACTGGCCTCCACCCTCACCTACGAGGACGCGACGCGCATCACACGGGTGACGGATTCGCTGGGGTACGTGCGGGTGTACGAGCACAACCAGGCGTACCGGCTGGTGCGGGAGACGGACCCGCTGGGGCACGTCACGGAGCAGGAGTGGGACGAGGAGCTGCGGCTGACCGCGGTGGTCGATCCGCTGGGCCGGGCAACCCGTTACACGTACGACGGGGAGGGGCGCGTCTCACGGGTGGTGCGTCCGGATGGAAGCGAGATCAGCTACGCGCACAATGAGTTGGGTCTGCCCACGCTGGCTGTGTTTCCGGACGGATCGCGTTGGGCCCGGGAGTACGACGGGGCGGGTAACCCGGTGGCCGTCACCGATGCGGCGGGCCGTACCACTTGCTTCTCCTACGACAGGCGCGGCGGGCTCAGTCGCGTCACCGATGCCCTCGGGCACAGCACCGACATCCGCAGGGACAAGGCGGGCCTGCCCGTCCGGGTCACGGACGCGCTCGGCGCGACGCGCTCGTGCGAGCGCGACGCCTTCGGACGGCCCATCGTTCTGACGGACCCGTTGGGCGCGGTGACCCGCATGGAATGGACCGTCGAGGGCAAGCCCGCACGTCGCGTCGCCGCCGACGGCACGGAGGAGCGCTGGCTGTACGACGGGGAGGGGAACCGGACGCACCACACGGACGCCAACGGTGGCGTGTCCCGATTCGAATCCACCCACTTCGACCTGATGTCGGCACGCACCGGCGCCGACGGCGTGCGCTACGCGTTCACGTACGACACCGAGCTCCGGCTCGTCACCGTGACCAACCCCCTGGGCCTGACGTGGGATTACGACTACGACGCGGCGGGCCGACTGGTCGCGGAGTCGGATTTCGACGGCCGCGTCCAGCGCTACGCGTACGATGCGGCCGGCCGGCTGACCCGACGCACGACGCCCCTCGGCGAGGTGATCAGCTACCGGCGCGACGCGTTCGGACGACTGACCCAGAAGGACGCCGCGGGGCGGGTCACGGACTTCACGTATGACGCGGCGGGCCGCATGCGGCGTGTGTCGGGGCAGGACGCGGCCGTCGAGTTGCTCTGGGGCGAGGACGGCCTGCTGTACGCGGAGACCGTCGCTGGACGGGAACTGCGCTACGGCTACGACGAGTTGGGCCGACGCATCCGTCGTGTCACGCCGTCCGGAGCGGTGAGCACCTGGTCGTACGACGCCGTCGGCAACGGGAGCGAGTTGCTGACCGGCGGACGGAACCTGCGCTTCGAGCACGACGCGGCGGGGCAGGAAGTCACGCGCCACATCGGCGAGCACCTCACTCTCACGCATGCCTTCGATGAGATCGGCCGCCTGGAGCACCAGGTTGTCACGGGTTCCGAAGGCCGCCGGATCCAGCAGCGCTCCTATCGCTACCGAGCGGACGGGTACCTGACGAGTCTGGAGCAATCGGCGGGTGACACACGGGACTTCGAGCTCGACGCGGTCGGCCGGGTGACGGAGGTCCGGGCAGCGGAGTGGCGCGAGACGTACGCCTACGACGCGGTCGGCAATCAGACAGAGGCGTCGTGGCCCGCCACGCACCCCGGCGGGGAGGCGCGGGGACGGCGTGAGTACGACGGCACGAGAGTCCTGCGGGCCGGGAGCTTCCGTTACGAGTACGACCTCGCTGGGCGCACTGTGCTGCGCCAGAAGGTCCGCCTCTCGCGCAAGCCCGATACGTGGCGGTACACGTGGGATGCCGAGGACCGTCTCACGTCGGCCATCACCCCGGACGGCACGGAGTGGCGTTACCGGTACGACGGGCTCGGGAGGCGCATCGCCAAGGAGCGGATGACGGCCGACGGATCGGTCGCGGAACGAGTCGACTTCACCTGGGACGGCACGACGCTCTGCGAGCAGACCACCTCTGCTTCCGACCTCCCGCGGCGGACGACCCTCACGTGGGACTACGACGGGCCGCGCCCGATCGCACAGACCGAACGGGTCACCGTGGCGGACGCGTCGCGGGAAGAGATCGACTCCCGCTTCTTCGCGATCGTCACCGACCTGGTCGGGACCCCGGCCAGTCTTGTCGACGAGTTCGGCGAGGTCGCGTGGCGGAGCCGTGCCACGCTATGGGGGCTCGCGTCGGGGGAGGACTCCACGACGGCGTCCACGCCCCTGCGATTCCCGGGCCAGTACGCGGATCCGGAAACCGGCCTTCATTACAACTACTTCCGGTATTACGACCCGGCGACCGCACGCTACGTAACCCGCGACCCGCTCGGGCTCGCCGCGGCTCCCGACCCCGTCACCTACGTACACAACCCCTGCACCTGGACCGATCCGCTGGGCCTTGCGCCGGAATGCGAGACCGAGCACGCCGCGGTGACGGAAACGCGGGACAGGATGGGCGACGGGAGCATCGTCAGCCGGCATCCGATGAATGGGGACGAGGCGTTGGACGAGGCCGGGAAGTTCCTGGGCGACGGCTACAGGGAACTGGGCAAGAACCGTGGCGTGTTCCGAAGTGCGGACGGACAGCGACAGTTCCGGATGGACCCGGACTCCATGCAGGGAAACCACTGGCCCGACATTCCGCACGTACACTTCGAGATCTTCGCACCGGGCGGAAAGAAGGCCGTTGTCAATAATCACGTTCCCTTGGTGGAATGAGTGATGGGGCTCAGGCGTCGCGAGCATGTTTCGGAGGATCGGTGATCGAGTTCGAGAAGGTCGGGTGGATCCGTTCCGGGGACGACGCGGAAAAGTACGTCAAAATCCAGGAACTTCCCGACTCCCCGCCCAGCTACCTGATTCTGCTGGCCCATGACCGAGAGTTCGAGAGCGGCTGCGGCGACTACTGGGTCGAGGACTACGCGTCGCTGGAGGACTTCTTCCGCGAGGGGAACTGGGTCGTGGACTGGTCCGGGACGGGGGGCTCCTGAGTGCGCACCGCTCCCGAGGACTCGGACCCGCACGAGCCGTACCGCGGCAGAACCCTCGACGAACTGGAGGGCCGGGCCTGGCCGGATCCGCCCGCGGCCGCGACCTCCATGGTCAGGAACGTGCACGAGCTGCGGCGCCGCCCCGTCGGGTCCTTGGAGCCGCACGAGCTGGCTCGGCTCATCCGGCAGGACGTCGGATTGCCCTGGCTGCTTCCGCCGGCCGTGGAGATCCTGCGGGACACCGCGCCGAAGCAGGCTGAGGGCGACTGGTTCGACGACGACCTGCTGTACGCGGTCGTCACCAGCAAGCCGGAGGTCTGGGCCGCCGCCCCCGAGCTCGCCCGGGAACTCCGCGACACCGTGGCCGTCCTGACCGGCCTGTCGCGCTACGTCCAACAGGAGATCGAGGCGTTCCTCGCGGCGGTTCCCGGGGATGACTGAGACGAGTCTCGCCAAGGCCGACAGTCGGAGCATCCTCTCCGGTTCCGGCCACGGCCCAGGGTGTTTTCGGCGGGAGTGGCCGAGGACGGCTTCCTTCGGCTGAGGCCCTGGCCGGGCCGGCGGGACTCACCCGACGGGGAGTTCCTGATCGTGCTCCCCGACGGCACCGGGGCACTTCTCGTCAGCGGCAAGGGGTACGGGCTCTTCGCCGCGCCCTCGATGACTACGTCATCGACCCGGACCTGCGGGACGCGGACGATCTGACGAACGAGCAGCTCCGGTCGCGGGTCCGTGAAGGCCTCGCCGACCTCGACGCCTCCGTGCGCGGGCGATAGGGAGCCGCACATTCAACGCGCCGCCACCCCGCCCCCCTCCCCGTACTCCAACTCCCGCGCCCGCAACCCCGCCTGGAAGCGCGACGTCGCCCCGAGCGTCGTCATCAGGTCCGCCACCCGCCTGCGGTACGTGCGCAGGGACATGCCCAGTTCGCGTGCCGTCACCTCGTCCGTGTGGCCCGCGCCGAGCGCGCGGAGGATGCGGCGGGCCTCCTCGTCCAGTACGGGTGGCCGCGTGCGGCGGTAGTCCGCGAGGTCCGTGGCCGTTTCCCAGGCCGCGTACACCAGGGCCCTGACGCCCTCGACCGCGATCGGGGACTGGATCACCGTGAAGGTCCGTACGCCCCGGACCGGGGCCCCCGCGAGGATCGCCACGCGCCGGTCGATGACGATCGCCTCGTGGGCGAGCGGCGCCGCCGAGATGCGGACCTGCGCGCCCGACTCGGCGATCCGCAGCAGCCGCTCCTCGGACTCCTCGTCCGCGAGCGCCCGCGGCGTGTACAGCTTGCGCATCGTCAGGCCGCCGGGGGTGAGCGGAGGCCGCCTGCCCCCGGCGAACGCGGCGTTCACCCCGGGCGAGAACGTCACCAGGTCCGCCGCCGCGCACAGGAACTCCTCCCTGGCCCCGGTGAACAGGTCGCCCGCCCGGCGCACCAGTTCCCGCTCGCCCCGCAGGGACACGATCTGATCGTTGTTCGATGTGCTCGGCATGGTGGCGACAGTCTGCGCTGCCCCGCGCAAGGGGTCAACGCTGGCAGCAACTGGCCATGTGTTCGCGTACGAAACGCGTACGCCGGAGGATCTGGCCATGGCGATCACCGACAGCACCATCAGGAACACGGGCGGCACCGCCGCCCCCGCCGGGCACTTCCGCATCGGCGGCGACCTCACCGTCCACCGCATGGGATTCGGCGCGATGCGGCTGCCCGCCGCGCACTGGGACGGGCCCGCGCACGACCCGGACCGGAGCATCGCGGTGCTGCGCCGCGCCGTCGAGCTCGGCGTGAACCACATCGACACGGCGGCCTTCTACTTCTTCGAGGACATCGCGGCCAACGACCTGATCCGCAGGGCCCTGCACCCCTACTCCGACGACCTGGTCATCGCCACCAAGGTCGGGCCCGGCCGCAACCCGGACGGCAGCTGGATGAATCCCGCGGACCCGGCGGAGCTGCGCGCGGCCGTGCACCGGAACCTGCGCGAGCTCGGACGGGACCACCTCGACCTGGTCTACCTCCGGTTCCTGCGGAGCGACGGCCCCGGCGGTGACCGTTTCGCCACGCTGGCCGCGCTGCGCGAGGAGGGACTCATCCGGCACCTCGGCGTCAGCAACGCCACGCCGGAACAGCTCGCCGAGGCCCAGGAGATCGCGCCGGTCGCCGCCGTGCAGAACAGGTTCAGCCCACTGGCGCGCGAGCACGGGGAGCTGGTCGGGCTGTGCGAGCGGCAGGGCATCGCGTACGTCCCGTACTTTCCGTTCGGCGGCGCCGGAGCACCCGACCTGGAGGCGCTCCGACGCGTCGCCGACCGGCACGGGGCCACACCGGCCCAGCTCACGCTGGCGTGGCTGCTCGGCATCTCCCCGGCGATGGTGGTGATCCCCGGGACGTCGTCCCCGGACCACCTGGAGGAGAACGTGGCGGCGGCCGGGCTGCGGCTCGACGCCGCCGATCTGGCCGAGCTCGCCGCGACTACCAGACCTCTTCCACCCACTCCGGGTGATCGATGAACGGGTTCCGGTTGTGCTGGAACGTGTCGAATATGACCTGGTTCCGGTTCTTCTCGAACGCGTCCGGCGGGTCCTCGTCGCTCCACTGCTTCAGGACGGAGAGGCGGCCGATGGCGGGCGCGCTGCCGTTGTCCACCTTGTCGTTGGGCTCCAGGTCGGGGAAGCCGCCCTCGCCGTCGTACCGCACGGCCATGTAGAGGATCATGCGGGCCACGTCGCCCTTGACCGCGTCGCGCGGCTCGAAGGAGTCGCCGTCGGTGAGGTTGCCGGGGGCTCCGTCGACCGCGCCGCCGCCGTTGTCGAAGTCCTTGTTGCCACGGATGCTGTTGACCGTGACGTCCTCGGGGCGCAGGTGGTGGATGTCGGTGCCGGGCCCGGTGGCCGTGCCGAAGTCGCCGTGGGACTTGGCCCAGACGTGCTCGCGGTTCCAGTCGCCCTGGTCGCCGCCGCTCGCGCTCTTGCTCCGTGAGGTGCCGCTGTAGAGCAGGATCACGTTCGAGCTGTTGGCGGGGTCCTGGTCGGTGGTCTTGAGCGCGTCCCAGACCTGGTCGTACGTGAGCTTGGTCTGCTCGCTGATGATCGTGTGCAGCGCGGACTTGAGCTCGGGGCCCGTCTTGCCGAGCGCGTCCTTGTAGTACGTGTCGTCGTACGTCACGTGAGGGGCGGGTGCGGTGGAGGGCGTGGCCGTGGCGGTGGCCGGCAGGGTGATGCCGACGAGTACCGCGGCGGCGGTCAGGGCCAGTGGTTTCCAGCGGTGTACACGCGGGAGGGGCATGTGGGGGTGTGTCCTTTCCCGGAGGTCTCGCGCGCGCCGTGCGCCGGGCCGGGCGGCCAATCCGCAGGGGGTCTACGCGAGTTGACTAATCAACCATCGGGAGAGTGGCACGGATGAGTGGACGACCGCGTGAACGAGATGGGGTGGTTGGGTGACGATGTCATGGACACGGTCGTCTGCGTCGCGCGGAGGTTTTCCCCTCCATTCCGCATTGCGGAAACAATATTCCATAAAATAGTTGCGTGGGCCACGGAGTCGGTCTACCGTTCTGACCGTCCGCACGTGACGGGGAGGGGCGGTGGGAAGGCTGATGTCCGACAACGCTTCCCACGCTTCCTTCCTGGCCTTCGCCGCGCTCGTGACCGTCGCGGCCACCGCCGCTCGGGCCTTCGCGCGCCGAGCGGCCCCGCACGAGCTCCCGCACCCGAACGGCTGGGCCCTGGCCGGACGCGGGCTCGGTACGGGCGCGACGGCCGTGCTCCTCGGCGGCACCGTCTACACCGCCTACACGGTCACCGCCGCCCCCGGACTGGCCCACGCCACCGGCGGGTTCGGCCTCTACGCCCTGACCTACACCCTGCTGCTCGCCCCCATGGCGCTCGTCCTCCTGCCCCGCATGCGGGAGCTCGCGGACCGCGGGGACCTCGTGACGACCGCGGACTTCGCGCTGGCCAGGCACGGTTCGCACGCCCTGGCCCTCGCGGTCGCCCTCACCGGCGTCCTCGCCGCCATGCCCTACCTCGCGCTGCAGGCGCTGGGCCTCGAAGCGGCCGTACGGGCCATGGGCATCAGCCCGCGCGGCCTCGCCGGAGTGCTCGTCCTCGTCGCGGTCTTCGTCGTGCTCACCGCGGTCCTCCTGCCGGGCGGGCTGCGTGCCTGCGCCGAACTCGCGCGCCACAAAGCGGTGTTGCTGGCCGTCATGCTCGCCACGGCCCTCCTCCTCTCCGGCCGACGGGCGGGCTCGCCCCGGCAGGTCTTCGCCGCCGCCGGTCGCGCACTGGCGGACGAGCAGCTCTCCCTGCCGATGCCGCACGGGACGTACACCGCGTACATCACGCTCGCCCTCGGATCCGCCCTCGCGCAGCTGATGTATCCGCAGCTGCTCCTCACCGTGCTGGCGGCCCGCAGCCCCGACGTCGTGCGCCGCGCCGTCCTCGCGCTGCCGCTCTGGACGCTCGCGCTCGGCCTCTTCGGCTACCTCGGCTTCGTGTCGCTCGCCGCCGGGATCAGGACCCCGCCGGGCCACGCGGAACAGGCCGTCCCCCTCCTGCTCCAGGGGCTCGGCGCGCCCTGGCTCGGGGGGCTCCTGCTCGGCGCGCTCGCGGTCGCCGCGCTGCTGCCCACGGCGGTCATCGCCCTGGGGGCGGCGACCCTGGTGGCGCGCAACATCTACAGCGAGTACTTCAACCCCACGGCCACCCCGAAGCACGAGGTGCGCGTCGCCCGGTTCGCCGCGCTCGTGATCACGGTGGGCGCGCTCGTCTTCGCGCTCGACCTGCACCCGCAGGACGCGGTCAACCTCCATCTTCTCGGCGGTGTCTGGATCATCCAGACGCTGCCCGCGGTGGGGCTCTCGGCCTTCACCCGGTGGTTCCACCACAGGGCGCTGCTCGTGGGGTGGGGCGCGGGCATGGCCCTGGGGACGGCCCTGACCGTGAGCCGGGGATTCTCCTCCGTGGTCGACGTCGGGGCCGGGGCGCTCCACCTCCCCGTCTACGTCGCGCTCACCGCGCTCGTGGTCAATCTCCTCCTGGTCGTGACGCTCACGCCGCTGCTCGACCGGGCGGGGGTGCGCAGGAGAGGGGACGCCCTCGCCGGGCGTACCGCGGTGCCGCGCAGAGGCTCCCCGTTCTCCGTGCGCGTCGACTGAGGCCGGGACCCGAGCAGAGGGAGGGTGTGTGGAGGAGACGAAGGGCGTGCGTTCCGTGGCCGGGCCGCGGCGCGGCGCGGACGTGTCCGCGAGTGCCGATGCGCGGGGCGGCTCGGACCTGGAGCACGCCGACCGGGACGCCGCCATCGCCCATCTCTTCGCCGCGCACTACCAGGGCCTCCTGCGCCTCGCCTTCCTCCTGGGGGCGGACGGCGAAGCGGAGGACGTCGTGGCCGAGGCGTTCTATCAACTGCACCGCAAATGGGGGCGGTTGAGCACGCCGAACGCCGCGCTCGGCTATCTCAGAGGGACGGTGTGCAATCTGGCGCGGATGCGGTTACGTCATCTCAGGGTGGTCCGGCGCCACGCGCAGCGCCACGTCGGCGGCCTCGAACTCTCCGCCGAGCACCACGCCCTCCTGCGCGACGAACAGCGGTCGGTGGTCCGCGCGCTCCGCTCCCTGCCCGTCCGCCAGCACCAGGTGCTCGTCCTGCGCTACTGGCTCGACCTCAAGGAGTCCGAGATCGCCCGCACCATGGGCATCTCGACCGGCGCGGTGAAGTCGCACGCCTCCAGGGGGATGGCGAAGCTGAGCCGGGTCATGAAAGGGGGCGAGACGTGAACGTGGACACGTCCGCCGAGGACCGTCTGCGCTCCGCCCTCGCGGACGCGGCGGAGACCGTGACCGAAGCCCCCGATGCCTATCGGCGGGCCCAACGCCAGTGGCGGCGGCTGGAGTTGAGGCGCCGGGCCGTCATGGTCTCGCTCGTCCTCGTCCTGGTCGTCCTCGCTTGCGCGGCGGGGATCTGGGTCCTGTCCGGGGCCTCCCCGGCCGAGCACGTGGTCTTCGACGACCGGACGCACGGCACGCGAGGCATCGGCCCGTAGCTCTCACCGCGGCCGCGGTGCCGGGAAGGTCCGGGCCAGTTCCACCCGCGAGCTCACGCCGAGCTTCCGGAAGATCTGGCGCAGGTGGTAGTTGACGGTGTGCGGCGAGCGCCCCACCTGCTTGGCCACCTGCTGGTTGGTCAGCCCCGTGGCCACCAGCCGGGCGATGCGCGACTCCGCCTCCGTGAGCGCGGCCGCCGGGACGGGGGGTACTTCCGCCGGGGCGGCAGCCGGTACTCCCGCCGGTACTCCCACCGGGGCGGCAGCCGGTACTCCCACCGGGGGAGCGGCCCGTACGCCCGCCGTCGCACCCGGCGGAGCCGATGACGCCCCCGCCCCTGCTCCCGCCGCCCCGCCCAGCTCCCGCAGCCGCGTCTCGACCCGCTCGGCGTCCGCTCGCGCGCCGATGTCGGAGTACCGCTCCCAGGCGCCCCGCAGGCAGTCCCTGCCCGTGCCGCCGTCCCCCGCCCGGCCGCCCGCCAGGTGCAGCATCCCCAGATCCTCGCTGGCCATGGCGGCGGCCCAGGGATCGCCGTGCGTGCGGGCCGCGTGCTCCAGCGCCGCCGCGTCGCCGCGCAGCAGCCCCCGGGCGTGCTCGACCGTGGCGAGGAGGGACGGCTGCGCCGCGTTCCGTGCCGCGAGCCGTTCCACCTTTCGTACGACGGCGGCGGCCAGGGACGCGTGACCGGCGGCCCGGGCGAGGCGGACCAGCTGTGCGGCCGCGCCGTGGTCCCGCAGGAACAGCGAGGGTCTGATCAACGCGTCCTGCTGACCCGCGAGGAGCCTTCCGGCGCTCCGGGGGTCCGTCCCCGCGGTCGTCACCAGGAAGTCGACCCAGGCGTGCCGGAGGGAGGGGAACACGGCCTGCTCCGCGGCGAGTTCGGCCCGGGCGCGCCGCACGTGCCCCGCCGCCTCGTCCACCGCGCCGCGCCGCAGCGCCGTCACGGCGAGCAGCGACAACCCCTGCGAGACCGTCGTGGCGGTGCCGAGCCGGTCGGCCAGGGCGACCCCCACGGCCAGGTCGGTCTCGGCCTCCGTGATGCGGCCCGTGCCGAGCAGCAGCCGGCCGTGCTCGATCGTCGAGTCGGCGATCGCCTGCCGGTTGCCCTGCCGCTCCGCCTCCACCCGCAGCCGGGCCAGCTCCGCCCGCCCCTCACCGACGCGGCCGACCTGGATCAGCTTGACGGCCAGGGCGAGTTGGGGGTACGGGCGCCAGGCGGTCGGCAGCGATCCGTCCGTCATGCGCAGCGCCGTGCGGCCCCACAGCAGCCCCGCGTCCAGCCGGCCCGCCGCCCATTCGAGGTTCGACAGGACCGTCGCCGCGACCACCGCCGCGGGCCCGCGGTCGTAGTGGGCGAGGACGGCCCGCGCCTGCTCCCGCTCCCCGCGCTCGTCGTCCAGGCACAGCCCGAGGATCCGGGCCGCCTCGTCCTCGTGGCCCGGCAGTGCCGTGACGAGCGCGTCCCACAGCTGGGCCCGCGTCCGTGCGGGCAGCGGTCGGGAGAGGCTCTCCTGCGCCAGGAGGAGGGAGGCCACGAGGGGTGGGGTGCCGGGCGGGGAGGGCGCCGCGGGGGTGGGCGCGGCCGGGGCGGGGGGCGCCATCACGACGCGCCGCAGCATCTCCCGCAGTGGCGTGGGGATGTCCGCGCTGAGCCTGTGGCGTACGGCCGGGGACCGGAAGGCGAGCCGGTCCCCGTCGAACCGGATCAGGGAGGCGGCGACGGCTTCGTCGAGCGCGGGCAGCAGGGACAGGGTCGTCACCGAGAGCACCCGTGCCACGTCGTGCAGCACGAAGGTCTCGCCGACGAGGGCCGCGCCCCGTACGAACTGCCGGGCGGCTTCGGACAGTTCGCGGGGCCAGGCCGGTACGGCGGCCGCCGTCCGCTCCGCGGTGCGCCCTCGTGTCCCGCATGTTTCGTTCTTGAACATGAAGTACCCATCAGCGTCGGCTGGTCGAGGCCGGATGCCCGCGGGTCCCTCCCGTCGGTTCCGGCAGTCCCTATTGGTTGCCCGGCCCGGCCGCGCGGTTTACCTCGGATGCGGCCGGGTCGTGTGACCTGCGCCACGAGGGTGCCGGACTACTCGGTCGAGTAGGTGCTCCGGTGCCCGGCCTACCTCATCGAGTAGTTCCGCGGGCGGACGACGACCGATAGTTTCAAGCCGCCGGGAAGAAGATCGACTGGCGCTGTCAACCGATCCGGTGCACCGGGCAACTTGATGTACGAACGGAACGGAACGCGTACGGGAAATTGTTCTAAGGAGCCACGTTGATCGACCATCTCTCCGTCGCAGGACGCGGCAGGAAGTCGAAGTCGTCGGCGCCCGGCGGCGCACTTGTCGTCGGAGTGCTGCTTTCGGCGATGTTCATCGTCCAGTTCGACTTCTTCGTCGTCAATGTGGCCGCGCCCTCGCTGGAAAGCGACCTGCACGCCAGTGCGGGAATGCTCGAACTCGTCGTGGGCGGTTACGCCTTCGCCTTCGCCAGCGGAATGATCACGGGCGGCAGGCTCGGCGACATCTACGGACACCGCCGCCTCTTCGTCATCGGAATGGCCGCCTTCGGCGTCTCCTCCCTGCTGTGCGGCATCACGGCCACCCCCGGACAGCTCGTGGCGGCCCGGCTCGTGCAGGGCGCGGCGGGCGCCCTGATGGTTCCGCAGGTGCTCGCCGTGATCACCGCTCACCTCTCGGCCGCCGCCAGGCCGCGGGCCATCGCGGGCTACGGAATGGCCAGCGGACTCGGCTCCATCGCGGGCCAGGTACTCGGCGGCGGGCTCCTGGAACTCCACCTGTTCGTGCCCGGCTGGCGGTTGATCTTCCTGATCAACGTGCCGGTCTGCGCGGTCGCCGCCGTCCTGGCCGCCCGCCACCTGCCCGGCCCCGTACCGAAGCGGAATGTCGGGCTCGACCCCGTCGGCGCGGTCGGCGTCAGCCTCGCCCTCGTCCTCGTCCTGCTGCCGCTCTCGCTGGGCAGGACCGAGGGTTGGCCCCTCTGGTCGTGGATCTGCATGGGCGCGGCCGTGCCCGTGGCGGTCGCCACGCTGCTCTGGGAACGCGCGCTGACCCGCGGGTCGGGCAGCCCCGTGCTGGACCTGACGCTGTTCCGGAGTTCCTCCTTCAGCTCCGGGATGATCGCGGGCATCGCGTTCCAGCTCTACTTCGGCAGCTTCATGTTCACGCTGACGCTGCTGCTCCAGTCCGGGCTCGACCTCGGCCCGCTCGGCGCCGGTCTCGTCTTCGCGCCCATGGGCGTCCTCTTCGCGGGGAGCTCGCTGCTCGGCCGCGGGCTCGGGGACCGGTTCGGTACGAGGGTCCTCATCGCCGGGAGCGCGGTGACGGCGTCCGGGCTGCTGCTCCTCGCGGTGCTGCTCCACGCGTACGGGCAGGACATCGGTGTCCCCATGGTCGTCGGCTGCCTCTGCCTGGTGGGCTTCGGCAACGGCCTCGTGCTGCCCGCGCTGATCGGCGCGGCCCTCGTCAAGGTGCGCCCGGAGAAGGCCGGGGCGGCCTCCGGAGTGCTCACCACCACCCAGCAGTTCGCGAGTTCGGCGGGTGTCGCCGTCGTCGGCGCGACCTTCTTCGGAATGCTCGGGGAAAAGCCGGGGCCCGATGACTACGCCCGCGCGATGACGGGTTCCGCACTGATCGATCTGGTGCTTGTCGCCGCCGTTTTCTGTATGTGCTGGATCATCAAGCACATCGCTGAATCCGCGCGTTCCTGACGGACAGGGAGTGAATTCGCCTGATCCGCCGTACTGCCCCCATGCCTTTTTCCTTCCCTCCCCCCATGAATCCCTCCCCCTTTGAATCACTGCCCCTTATCCCGGCTCCACCGGTCAGAGGAGAGTCCATTGAACGACATGTTGCTCGACGTCACAGGTGCGGGACCGGCACCGCAGCAGCCGCCGTGGGAGGACGCCGCGCAGGTGCTGCGGGTGCGGCAGGACCTGGCGGGCCGGCCCGCGCTGGTGCGGGCGGCGGACGTGCGTGCACTGCGGGCCCGGCTCGCCCGCGTCGCGGCCGGGGAGGCCCATGTGCTGCAGGCGGGTGACTGCGCGGAGGACCCGGACGAGTGCACCCCCTCCCACGTGGCCCGCAAGGCGGCGCTCCTCGACCTCCTCGCGGGCACGCTGAAACTGACCACCCACAAGCCCGTCCTGCGGGTCGGCCGCATGGCCGGTCAGTTCGCCAAGCCCCGCTCACGCCCGACCGAAACCCTCGGCGGCGACGAACTCCCCGTATTCCGGGGGCACATGGTCAACGGCCCCGAACCGGACGCCGAGAGCCGACGCCCCGACCCGCTGCGCATCCTCACCAGTTACATGGCCGCGAGCGACGTCACCGACCACCTCGGCTGGCGCGGGGACACGGCCGGGCGCACCGGCATCGACCCCGTCGTATGGACCAGCCACGAAGCGCTGCTCCTCGACTACGAGGTGCCGATGCTGCGCCGTGACGAGGAGGGCGGGCTGCTCCTGTCCTCGACCCACTGGCCGTGGATCGGCGAGCGCACCCGGCAGTTGGACGGCGCCCACGTCGCGCTGCTCGCCCGGGTGACCAACCCCGTGGCCTGCAAGGTCGGTCCGACCATGACGGCCGACGCGCTGCTCGCCCTCTGCGAGCGCCTGGACCCCGGGAGGGCGGCGGGCCGCCTCACCCTCATCGCCCGCATGGGCGCCGACGCCGCGGCCGAGCGGCTGCTCTCCCTCGTGGCGGCCGTCCGTTCGGCCGGGCACCCGGCCGTCTGGCTCTGCGACCCGATGCACGGCAACACCGTCACGGCCCCCGACGGCCGCAAGACCCGTTTCGTGGACACGGTCGTACGCGAGGTGACGGCCTTTCAGCACGCGGTGCGGGAAGCGGGCGGCGCCGCGGGCGGCCTGCACCTGGAGACCACACCGGACGACGTGCACGAGTGCCTGGCCGACGACCGGGCCACCACCGACCGGACGGCCGAGCGGTACACCACCCTCTGCGACCCCCGGCTCAACCCCGCCCAGGCGATGACGGTGGTCGCCGCCTGGCAGCACTGACCCCCACACCGCAGCGAACCGAGGAGACCCTCATGGAGCACAAGATCGCCCTCGTCACCGGAGCCGCGGGCGGTATCGGCGCCGCCGTCGCACGGGCGCTGGGAGAGGACGGCACGGTCGTCGCGGCCGTCGACCGGGACGCGGGCCGGCTGGGCGAGACCGTGGAGAAGCTGACGGCGGACGGCCTCGCCGTCGAGGCGTTCCCCGCCGACGTCACGGACGGCGCCGCCGTACGCGAACTGGTCGACGCGGTCGAGCGGGACCTCGGCCCCGTCGACCACCTCGTCAACGCCGCGGGCATCCTCCGGGAGGGTGCCGTGGCCGACTTCCGCGACGAGGACTGGCACGCCACCTTCGCCGTCAACGTGACCGGCGTGTTCCAGGTCTCCCGGGCCGTCGTCGCCCGCATGGTGCCCCGCCGCCGCGGCGCCATCGTCACCGTGGCGTCCAACGCCGCCTCCACGCCGCGCGCCGGTATGGCCGCCTACGCCGCGTCGAAGGCCGCCGCCTCGATGCTCACGAAGTCCCTCGGCCTGGAGGTCGCGGCGCACGGAATCCGCAGCAACGTCGTGGCGCCGGGCTCGACCGACACCCCCATGCTCCGCTCGATGTGGCACGACGACTCGGGGCCCCGGGCGACGATCGAGGGCCGGCCCGAGGCGTACCGCCTGGGCATCCCGCTCGGCAGGATCGCGGGCCCCCGTGACGTCGCCGACGCCGTCGCCTTCCTGCTGTCCGGGCGGGCTGCCCACATCACGCTGCACGAACTCACCGTCGACGGCGGCGCGACCCTCGGCGCCTGAGCCGCGCGCGAGACCCCCGCCCACCGCCCCACAAGAGCCGAGGAGAGCCATGTCCGGCATACCGCCCATCGCGCCCTACCCCCTGCCGACGGCGGGCGACCTGCCCGCCCCCGTCCCGGCGTGGACCGTCGACCCGCAGCGCGCGGTCCTGCTCATCCACGACATGCAGCGCTACTTCCTGCGGCCGCTGCCCGAAGAGCTGCGCGAAGAACTCGTACGCAACGTGACGCTGCTGCGCGAACGGGCACGCGCGCACAACGTCCAGGTCGCCTACACGGCACAGCCCGGCGGCATGACCGACGAACAGCGGGGCCTGCTCAAGGACTTCTGGGGCCCGGGCATGCGCGTCGACCCGGCCGACCGCGAGGTCGTCGCACCGCTCGCCCCGGCCGCCGGGGACTGGCACCTCACCAAGTGGCGCTACAGCGCCTTCTTCCGCACCGACCTCCTGGCACGGATGCGCGCCGCCGGGCGCGACCAGCTCGTGGTGTGCGGCGTGTACGCGCACGTAGGGGTGCTGGTCACCGCCGTCGAGGCGTACAGCCACGACATCGAGACGTTCCTGGTGGCCGACGGCGTCGCCGACTTCTCGCCCGCGTTCCACCGGCAGGCCGTCGAGTACGCGGCCGCGAACTGCGCGGTGGTCACCACCGCCAAGGAGGTCCTGGCATGACGGACCCGGACCCGCTGTCCCACGTCCTGGCGCCCCACCCGCCCCCGTTCGCCCTGCTGCACCGCCCCGAGCGGACGGGCACGGAGGTCTTCGACCTGCTGCGCGGCGACGTCTCGTACCCCGCCTCGCTGCTCGACCTGCCCCTCTCCGAAGGCGAATCGGCCGCCGGGCCGCGCCACGAGACCCTCGCCGTCATTCCCTACCGGCAGCTCGCCGAGCGCGGGTTCACCTGCACCGACGACGGCTCCCCGCTCATCGCGCTGTCCGTCACCGACCAGCACACGCTGTCCGTCGCGGAGGTGCTCGCCCGAATCCCCGACGTCGCGATCGAGCTGTCCGACGGGCACTTCGACGTGGACGACGCGACGTACGCCGAGACCGTACGGAAGATCATCGCGGATGAGATCGGCACGGGGGAGGGGGCGAACTTCGTCATCAAGCGCTCCTTCGTCGCGGACATCACCGACTACGGCACGCACAGCGCCCCCACGGTCTTCCGACGCCTCCTGGAGCGGGAGTCCGGCGCGTACTGGACGTTCCTCGTCCACACCGGGGAGCGCACCTTCGTCGGCGCCTCGCCCGAACGCCACGTCAGCCTGCGGGGCGGCACGGCGGTGATGAACCCCATCAGCGGCACCTACCGCTTCCCGCAGTCCGGCCCCACGCTGACCGGCGCCCTGGACTTCCTCGCCGACCGCAAGGAGGCCGACGAGCTCTACATGGTGGTGGACGAGGAGCTCAAGATGATGGCCCGGATCTGCGACGGGGGAGGCCGGGTGGTCGGCCCGTTCCTCAAGGAGATGACGCGGCTCGCCCACACCGAGTACTTCATCGAGGGCGAGACCACCAGGGACCCCCGCGAGATCCTGCGCGAGACGCTGTTCGCCCCCACCGTCACGGGCAGCCCGCTGGAGAGCGCCTGCCGGGTCATCGGGCGGTACGAGCCCGGGGGGCGCGGCTACTACAGCGGGGTAGCGGCGCTCATCGGCCGGGACGCGCGGGGGCAGCACACGCTCGACTCGGCGATCCTGATCCGCACGGCCGACATCGACAGCGCGGGCAGGCTGCGGATCGGTGTGGGTGCCACCCTCGTACGGCACTCCGACCCCGCGTCGGAGGCCGCGGAGACACGTGCCAAGGCGGCCGGTCTCATCGGCGCGCTCAGCGGCAGCCGTCCCGGACAGCTCGGCGCCCACCCCGCCGTCCGCGCGGCACTGGAGCGGCGCAACGAGTCCATCGCCGACTTCTGGCTGGCCGGGGAGGACGAACGCGGGCGGCGGGACCCGCTGCTGGCGGGGCGACGGGTCCTTGTCGTGGACGCCGAGGACACCTTCACGGCGATGATCGGGCAGCAACTGCGTTCGCTGGGACCTGATGTGACGATCCGTCGCTTCGACGAGCCGTACGCCTTCGACGGATACGACCTGGTGGTGATGGGGCCCGGGCCCGGCGATCCCCGCGCGAGCGCGCACCCGAAGATCGACCGTCTGCGGTCCGGGGTGCGGGCCCTGCTCGCGCAGCGCACGCCGTTCCTCGCGGTGTGCCTCAGCCACCAAGTGCTCGCCGCGGAACTGGGGTTCGGCCTCGTCCGCCGCGACGTCCCGAACCAGGGCGTGCAGCGGGAGATCGACCTCTTCGGCGCCACCGAGCGCGTCGGGTTCTACAACACGTTCGCCGCGCGGAGCCTCGCGGACGAGGTGGAGCACCCCGGCACCGGTTCCGTCCGGGTGAGCAGGGACCCGGCGACCGGAGAGATCCACGCACTGCGCGGGGAGCACTTCGCCTCGCTGCAGTTCCACCCCGAGTCGGTCCTCACCAAGGACGGGCCGCGCATCATGGGCGCGCTGCTCGGCGCGCTCCTCGCCGTTCCCCAGGCGGCCCCGGCCTGATCCGGCCGACGGACCCACCGCACGCCTGCACCGCACGCCTCCACCCACCCTCTTCCCCGATGAGGAGTTCCTGGCGCCATGCTGCTCCAACGCCTTGCCAACCGCGGTATCCGACTGGGCACGCTCTTCGAGCGAGCGGCCTCCCGGCACCCGGCGAACGTGCTGATCCTCGACCACGACCTCGACATCGCGCCCGGACTCGGCCGCCGGGCCACGATCGCCGAGGTCGCGGAACTCGTCGACGACTTCGCCGCCCGGCTGTGGGCCGCGGGGGTCCGCCCCGGCGAGCGCGTCGTCGTCCACAAGTCGAACAGCTTCGACATCACCCTGCTGGCCTGCGCGGTGGCGCGCACCGGCGCGGTGCCGGTGCTGCTCTCGCCGTCGCTGGACGGTGCGACCGTCACCGAACTGGTCACCAGGGCCGACCGGCCCTTCCTGGTCACCGACGAGGCCAAGCTCAGCGAGGAGCTGCCCGCCGCCGTCCTCGACGCGGCCCGCCGGGTGCTGCTCACCTCCGGCACCCACGAGGGCGCCACGCCGCTGGCCTCGTTCGCCGGGGCGGAGCGCGTCGCTCCCGTCACCATGCCCCCCGAGCACCCGACGCTGATCACCCACACGTCGGGAACGACCGGCACCCCGAAGCTCGCCGTGCACACGGGGCGCAGTCTGCAGGCCCGCTACCGGCCCCAGGCGTCGATCCTCGCGCCGATCGTGCCCAAGCGGGAGATGACGGCCCTGCACGTGTCGTTCGTGCACTCCCGGCTCTTCACCGCCCTGGCCATCTCCCTGCTCCGCGGCTTCCCCGTGCTCGTGCTCGCCGACTCCGGACCGGAGCAAGTCGCCGACCTCTTCGCCCGGTTGCGCCCCGGCATCCTGGAAGCCCATCCCAACTCGTTCATGGAGTGGGAGGAGCTGGCGGACGACCCGCGGCGGCCGCTGGCGAACGTCAAGCTGTTCAGCAGCACGTTCGACGCGATCCACCCGCGCACCGTGCACCGGCTCCTGCACGCGTCGCGGCGCAGGGCCCCGCTCTTCGGGCAGCTCTACGGGCAGAGCGAGATCGGCCCCGCCGTCGTACGGGCCTTCACGAGGCGACGCACCCTGAACGACGACGGGCGCTGTGTCGGCATGCCGTTCCCCGGCATGACCGACGCCCGCGTCGTCAGCCGCGACGGGAATCCGCCCTCCGAGGAGAACCCCGGTTACATCGAGGTGCGCAGCGACGGCCGGATCGTGACCTATCTCGGCGAGCGGCAACGCTACGACCAGCAGGTCTCCGAAGGCGGCTGGTGGCGGATGGGCGACGTGGGCTACCGCACCAAGTGGGGCTGCATCCATCTCCTCGACCGCGAGGTCGATCTGATCGAGGGGTTCGGCAGCACGCTGGCCGCCGAGGACCACCTGATCGGCAGGCTCGATCGGCTCGCCGAAGTCATCGTGGTGCGGGGCGCGGACGGCACGGCCGTACCCGTCGTGTGCACCAAGGGCGACGAGCCGCTCGACCTGGCCGCCTGGGACGCGGCCGCCGCGGCCCTCGCCCCCATGGCGCGCCCCGTCCAGTGGCGCCTGGCGGACCTGCCGCAGACCGCCACCACGAAGATCAAGCGCCTCGAACTCGCGAGGCTGCTGGCGTCGGGCGGCGGGCGCGCGGCCACGGAGGGCGGTCCCGCGGCCACGGAGGCCCGGCCGGTGGCCCCGGGCGGCGGCTCTGCGGTCGAGGGCGACGGTCCCGTGGTCGAGGGTGATGGCTCCGCGCCCACGGACCGCGACCCCGGAACCCCGGAGCGGGCGGCGTGAGGCGCGCTCACTTCCGCCGCGGCGACGCGAGGAGATAGCGCTCGCCACCGCGCGGTCCGGCGTGTTCGCCGACCTGCCAGCCCGCCCGGTCCAGGGCCGCCCCGCAATCCCGCAGCCCTTCCGGCGTCGGTTCCCGTACGGCGACGGCCTCCGGCTGCGGGGTCTCCGTGACCCGGTAACCCGCACGGCCGGGGCCCGCCGGCCGGCACCCCGCCGCCTCCAGGGCCAGCGCGGCCGCCCGCACCAGATGCGTGCGCTCCCAGCCGCAGGGGCGGTCCCGGGCGCCGTCGGGGTTCGTCATGCGGCGCAGTTCGACCAGGCCCTCCCAGGCGCTGCGCACCTCCCGCGCGCGGGCCGGGCCGTCCGCGCCGGACGGCGCCGTCTCCGTGCCGGTGCGCGCGGCGAAGGCGCCGGAGGCCGCCGGGGGAGGCGGCTCCGGGGCGGCGGGGGCGGCGTCGCCCTCCTCCCGTACGCGATGCCCCGCGGGCGTCAGGAAATACGCGTGGGGCGGCCGGGGATGGCGGAAGGCCAGGCGCGCCCGCACCAGGCCCGTCAGCTGGGCCTCGCTGCCGGACAGGCGCCCGGTCCGCGGCTCCGCGGCCTCGATGATCCGTCGCTGTGCGGCTGTCAAGGGCTTCACCGCGCACGCACCCCTTCCCCGGCCGGTTCCTTCACCTGCCTCCGATGGTGCCCCGTGCCACTGACATCAGGTGGCCGGGGCCACCGACATCAGGAGTTCGAGGACGCGGCGGTCCTCGTCCGCGCCCGCCCGCTCCCCGGGGCTGCCGGGGTAGGTGTCCAGGAGCACGTCCGTGGCGCCGAGACCGGCCAGCGTCTCCAGGTCACCGCGGACCTGGTCGAGGTTGCCGTGGCCGAGCGGCCGGTCCGCGGTGTCGGGGCGCTGCCCCAGCCGGATCTGCAGGCGCGGCACCAGGCCGGGCGCGGGGCGGCCCGCCGCCTCGGCCTCGGCCGCGATGCGGGGCAGCGCCGCGGCGAGCAGTTCCCGGCTCGGCATGAACGGGTGCCAGCCCTCGCCGAGGCGGGCCGCGCGGCGCTGCGCCGCGGGGGAGTTGCCGCCGACCCAGACGGGGAGGCAGGGGCTCGTCGCGGGGGCGGGCGCGGTGCGCACACCGTCGTACGCGACGTACCTGCCGTGGAAGGACGCCGGGTCCTCGCGCCAGGCGGCACGGATCGCGGTGAGGTACTCGTCGGTGATCGCGCCCCGCTCGCGGAACGGCACGCCGAGCACCTCGTACTCGGCGGCGGACCAGCCCACACCGGCGCCGAGGATGAACCCGGCCTCGTTGAGCCGGTCGATGTTGGCCGCCAGGCGCGCGGTCTGCAGGGGGTGCCGGTAGGGGATCACGGTGATGGTGGTGCCGAGCCGCAGCCCCGGCACGCGCCCCGCGAGGTGGGCGGCGAGCACGAACTGGTCGTAGAACGGCGCCGGATAGACCTCGTGGACGTCGGGGGTCACCGCGATGTGGTCGGAGATCATCGCGAACTCGCAGCCGAGCTCGCGGGCGTCGGTCGCCTGCCGCACGAGGGAGTCGGGGGTGGTGCCGGAGCCGAAGTTGAGGAGATTCACGCCGTATCGCATGGGCGCAGTCTTGATGATCATCATCGAGGCTGTCGAATGCGGAGGGCGTCGTGCCTCAACTCACCAGCTGCGGACGGAGGTTCCAGCTCGCCACCACGTGCCGCCGGTGCTCCGTGGACAGCCGGCTCACCGTGCCGGTGGCGAGCAGGAACATCGATCCGCCCGACGCGGGCAGGCCCAGGCGCCGGGCCGTCAGGACGCGCAGGAAGTGGCTGTGGGCGAAGAGGACGACACTGCCCTCGTTGTCGGCGAGCGCCGCGTCCACCTTGGCGAGCATGCGGTCGGCGCGCTCGCCCACCTGCTCGGGGCTCTCGCCGGGGTGCTCCGGCGGGCCGGGGGCGACGCCGTCCGTGAACAGGTACCAGTCGGGGCGGGTGCGGTGGATGTCGAAGGTCGTGATGCCCTCGTACGCGCCGTAGTCCCACTCGCTCAGGTCGGGGTCCACCCGCGCGTTCCCGAACCCGGCCAGCTCCGCGGTCTCCCGCGAGCGCTGCCGGGGGCTGGTGAACGCGGCCCCGATCCGGAACCTGCTGATGAGCGGGGCGAGCGAGCGGGCCTGTTCCCTGCCGTTGTCCGTCAGGGGAATGTCCGTCGAGCCCGTGTGCTGCCCCGTAAGGGACCACTCCGTCTCGCCGTGCCGGACGAGGAGCAGATCACCCATGGTCGCGCCGATCCTGTTCTTCCGGTGGTGGCGGAACCGTCCGGCACCGCCACCACCGAGCCTGCCACGCCCCCCGGGCGGCGCGCCCGGCGGGACCCGGCAAGCGGGTCCTACAGGCCCTGCGGCACCCGTGCCGGACGGCCCGAGCCGCGGGTCAGGGCGTAGCCGCCGACGCCCGCGAGCGCCGCGAGGACGCCACCGGCCGCCGTCCAGAGCCAGCGCGACGACCACCAGCCGCCCGACCAGCCGTCCTCCGGTTCCACGGCGGCCGCGGTGCGCCGCTCGTCCGAGCCCGCGCCCGGCACCAGCGGCTCGCCGAGCGAGCCGTCCACCGCCTGCGCGCCGCCCGCGTCGGTCGCGGTGACCTTCGCCTCGGCCCGCACCGGCAGACCCAGGTCGTCCGCCTTGAGGCCGGTGACCGTGAGCCGCGCGTAGTAGGTGCCCGGCAGCGGATCGTTGGCCCACTCCTCGGACCAGGCCCTGACGGTGCGCAGCGTGCAGGAGAGCGACACCGACGCGGCGTCCTGCGCGGCCGTCCTCGCCGGGGTGCCGAGCCGGCAGGCCTGGCGGCGCCGCAGCCCGTCGTACACGTCGACCCGCCAGGTCGACGCGGCGTGCCGGGCGGCGGCGTCGGGGAGCTTCACCGTCGCGTGCACGGTGGCGCGCTGCCCGGTGTCCACGGGGAACGCCCAGTACAGGTAGTCGCCCGTGGACGCCTCCGCCGAGGCCTCCTGGCCGATGCGGAGCGCGGTCGCGGTACGGAACGACGTGCCCGCCTCCGTGACCTTCTCGGCGGGCTCGTCGTCATCGGCCGCCGCGACTCCCGCGGCGCCCGTCAGGGCCAGCAGGGCGGCACCGGTCACCGCGGCGAAGCGCCGCACCACACGTGTCGTACGCATCAGTTGGTCCTCCAGACCGCGAAGCGCCAGCGCGAGACCCAGCCCCAGACCAGACCGGCGAGGAAGCCGACCAGGACGAGCAGACCGAGCAGCCACCAGCCGTGGCCGAGCCCGAAGAAGGCGACGTCCGAGGCCTCGTCGGGGGAGTCGACCAGGTCGACGGCGAGCTCGACCGGCAGGCCCGGCGCGCTCTTCACGGACGCGGGGGCCGAGAAGGAGTTGCTGACGCGCAGACAGACGGTCTCGGCCGCATCGTCAGCGTCCTCGCCGTCCTCGTCGTCCGCCTCCGGCGTCGGATGGCGCAGGCCCGTCGAGATCACGTCGGTGCGCCCGTCGCCGGACTCCTGGCCGCGCACGAGTTCACGGCCCCGCGGTGTCTCGGCGCGCAGCAGCACGCCGTAGTCCTGGTTGACGGCCCGGTCCGCGGACACGCTCACCGAGGCGCGCAGCTCCTTGCCCGCCGGGACGTTCACGCGGTACCAGCGGTGCTCGCCGAACTTCTCGCGGTCGGTGTAGAGGCCGGACTTCAGCTCGGGGGCGTCGGTGCACTGCGCGGCGCCCTTCGCCTCGACGGGCGTGACGACCGGGTCGGCCGCGCGGTCCACCAACTGCTTGACGCGGCCGGAGAGTTCATCGGTGTGCCGCACCGACGTGTACGTGCCGCCGGTGGCCTCCGCGATGCAGCTCAGCTGGTCGCGGGTCTTGGCGTCGGGCACCAGGCCCAGCGTGTCGATGGTGAGGTGGATGCCCTTGGCGGAGATGTCGCGGGCGACCACGCACGGGTCGAGCGGCTGACAGGTGTCCTCGCCGTCGGAGATCAGCACGATGCGGCGGCTGCGCTCGGCGGTGTCGTCCGTCAGGTCGTGGGCGGCCTTGAGCAGCGTCGGGCCGATCGGGGTCCAGCCGGTCGGCGCGAGCGTCGCCACGGCGGTCTTCGCGTCGGTGCGGCCCGCCTTGTCGAGCTGCTCCACGGGGTAGAGCAGCTCGGTGTCCTTGCAGCCCGTCCTGCGGTCGTCGCCGCGGTAGTTGGCGCCCAGGGTGCGGATGCCGAGGGCGACCTCGTCGGGGGTCGCGTCCAGGACCTCGTTGAAGGCCTGCTTCGCGGCGGCCATCCGGGACTTGCCGTCGATGTCGCGGGCCCGCATGGAGCCGCTGACGTCGAGGACCAGCTCGACCTTGGGGGAGGGCTGTGCCGGTTCGTCGTCGTCGGCGGCCGCCGCGGGGCCTGCCGTGACGAGCCCGGCGGTCAGGGCGGCGAGCAGGGCGATGGCCCAGGCCGCCGGCCGTTGTCTTGTGATCATCGCCGGATACTATTGATCTCGGGCGCGCATCCCCAAAACGAGGCCGGAACGGCACGCACAGCCACCGCCTGACCACGCGTCACGCCGATCCGCGCGGGCGGTTCAGCGCTTCAGCTCCCGGCCCCCGAACGCCCCGGACCCGTCGGCCCGCCGCCACCACGACTCCATCGCCGACTGGTCCATGGTCCGCCAGTCCGGGGTCGCCTGGACGAGCGCGCCGCCGAGGCGCCGCCCGAGCTCCACCATCGAGCGGCCGGACGCGGTGCGGTCGGCGTCGTACGCGGCCAGGGCGTCCGCCCAGGTGTCCGCGGCGGTGAGGGCGGCCTCCAGGGCCGTGGCGTCCTGCAGCGCCTTGACCGCGCCGGCGCCGGTGTGCGGCCGGGCCACGGCCGCCGCGTCGCCGGTCAGCAGGACGCCGTCCGCGGTGCAGCGGGGTGCGGTGAAGTCGTACATCGGCTGGAGGAAGAGCTCCTCGGGTGCCGTCTCGCGCAGCAGCGCACCCCAGTAGGGCGGCAGCAGTTCGTCGGCGACGTACGCGAGATGTCCGGCGAGCGCCCGGGTGAGGCCGCCGGGCGGCAGGCTCGTGGGGCCGGTGAGCCGCAGGTCGCGGCCGAGTCCGAGGTCGAGGTCCGGGGGTGGGGCGGTGTACAGGACCCAGTTGACGCGGTGGCCGCCCGCGCCGTCCGGGATGCGGTAGATGATGACGTGGCCGCCGGGGAAGACCGCGTACACGCAGTCGTCCTCGGCCCACCGCTCCGGGTCGTTCAGCCGGGACGCTGGGAAGGCGCCGCGCCAGGCGAGGTAGCCCGCGTACTCCGGGCGGACGTCGCCGAAGCGGGCCGCGCGGACCGCCGAGCGGTAGCCGTCGGCGCCGATGACGAGGTCGTGGTGGGTGCTGCCCGCGTCGGTGCTCACCTCGACGCCGTCGGAGCCCGGGAGCACGGTCCGCACCGTGGCGCCCGCGCGGAAGTCCACACTCTTCGGGATGCGGCGGCGCAACTCCCGCCACAACGGGCCCCAGTTGTACGTACGGAAGGGGAACGGCATCACGGCGATCTCCCGCCCCACGGGGGCTGCGGTCGCCTCGTCCCGCACGTACCAGCGCCGCCGCACGAGCTGCACCCACGGCATGCCCGCGTCCAGATATCCGGCCGACTCCAGCTCCACGTAACGGGAGTCGTGCACGGCGAGCCCCACGCCCCGGTCCGCCAGGTCCCCCGCCGCACGCTCGTACACCGTGATCTCGTCCGCGCCGCCCCGGTGCGCGGCCAGCGCCGCGGCGCACCCGGCGATGCTGCCGCCCACGACGGCGACCCTGCCTCCACGCATCATGGCGCCATCCTGGCAGCCTTCGTGACCACCTGTCAGCGCAGCGAGACCCCGCGTCCCGCGAAGAACGGCTCGAACTCGTCGGCGGGGAGTTCGGCGGTGCGGGTGGCTGCGTCGATGCCGGACGGGTTGTGGAAGTGCAGCAGCCCTTCGGGCGTACGCCGGGTGAGCAGGACCAGGTGGCCGCCCCTGCCCGGCGCGGGCCGGTGCGGGCGGCGGATCTCGAAGTGCACGGAGGCGATGACCTGCCACCCCTCGTCCAGGAGCGTGCCGATCTCCTCGACGGCCAGGTGCCGGTGGACCTCGGCGCCGAGGCCGAACTCGGCGCGGGCGTACGCGGCGAACGGGGCGTAGATCATGCCCTTGATGACCCCGCCCTCCTCGGTGTAGGCCCCGTACTTGAGCGCGCCGTCGCGCAGGGCGAACAGGGGCGGGGCGGAGGCGCCGAGCGCCATCTGGAAGCAGGTGAGCCCGCACAGGTGCCCGCACCAGCGTGCGTAGTCGTCGAGGGTGGCCGCGCCCGACGTGCGCCACGCGGGGTCGGCGGCGCGGTCGAAGCCGTCGTACACGATGGGCGCGACGAGTTCGGGCGAGGCGAACTGCGTGTGGACGGGCGCGGCGCAGGCGGCGCAGGGCGGCACGGTGCTCCCGGGGGTCGGTGTCAGCGGCGTCAGCGGCGCCGACGGGCGTGGGATCACTGACGATAGCTGCTCAAGAAGCGGCCGATGCGGCTGATCGCCGCGTCCAGGTCGTCCGCGTGGGGGAGCGTGAGGATGCGGAAGTGGTCGGGGCGGGGCCAGTTGAAGCCGGTGCCCTGGACCACCTGGATCTTCTCCTGGAGGAGGAGGTCGAGCACGAACTTCTCGTCGTCGTGGATCGGGTGGACCTTCGGGTCCAGGCGCGGGAACGCGTACAGGGCGCCCTTCGGCTTGACGCAGGAGACGCCGGGGATCTCGTTCAGCTTCTCCCAGGCCCTGTCGCGCTGTTCGTGCAACCGCCCGCCCGGCGCGGTCAGTTCGTGGATCGACTGGCGCCCGCCGAGCGCGGCCTGGATGGCGTACTGCGCGGGCGCGTTGGGGCACAGCCGCATGGAGGCGAGCATCGTCAGCCCCTCCAGGTAGTTCCTTGCGTGCTGCCGGGGGCCGGTGACGACCAGCCAGCCGGACCGGAAGCCCGCCACCCGGTACGTCTTCGACAGGCCGCAGAAGGTGAGGACGACGAGGTCGGGGGCGAGGGCGGCGACGCTGTGGTGCACCGCGTCGTCGTAGAGGATCCGGTCGTAGATCTCGTCGGCGAAGACCATCAGGCCGTGCCGGCGCGCCAGGTCGAGGATGCCCTCCAGGATCTCCTTCGGATAGACCGCGCCCGTGGGGTTGTTGGGGTTGATGATCACGACGGCCTTGGTGCGGTCGGTGATCTTCGAGGCCATGTCGTCGAGGTCGGGGTACCAGTCGGCGGACTCGTCGCACACGTAGTGGACGGCCTTGCCTCCGGAGAGGGTCGTCACCGCCGTCCACAGCGGGAAGTCGGGGGCCGGGACGAGGACTTCGTCGCCGTCCTCCAGGAGGGCCTGTACGGCCATGGTGACGAGCTCGGAGACGCCGTTGCCGAGGAAGACGTCGTCCACGGAGACGTCGGTCAGGCCGAGCGCCTGGTAGCGCTGGGCGACGGCGCGGCGGGCGGAGAGGACGCCGCGCGAGTCCGTGTAACCGTGCGCGTCGGGGAGCATCCGGATCATGTCCTGGACGATCTCCTCGGGCGCCTCGAAGCCGAAGAGCGCGGGGTTGCCGGTGTTGAGGCGAAGGACGCTGTGGCCCGCCTCCTCCAGGGCGTTGGCGTGCTCGATGACGGGGCCCCGGATCTCGTAACAGACCTCGCTGAGCTTGCTCGACTGCCGGAACTCCATGCGGTGCGCCTCCCGTGACGTGTGTTGCTTGGTTTTACCAAGTCACCGCTTGGAAAGTCCAACAACTTGCATAGACTATGCCGCATGCCACCTCGCCGAAGCTACGACCAGTACTGCGCGGCAGCCCGGGCGCTGGACGCCGTGGGCGACCGCTGGACCCTGCTGATCGTCAGGGAACTGCTGGTCGGCCCCCGCCGCTACACCGACCTCCACGCCGATCTGCCGGGCGTCAGCACCGACGTGCTCGCCTCGCGTCTGAAGGACATGGAGCAGCGGGGCCTGGCGACGCGCCGCAGGCTGCCCCCGCCCTCGGCGGCGTACGTCTACGAACTCACCGGCAGGGGAGGCGAGTTGTTGCCCGTCCTGGAGGCCCTCGCCGCCTGGGGCGCGCCCGGCCTCGACGAGCGCGCTCCGACGGACGCGGTGCGCGCGCACTGGTTCGCGCTGCCACTGCTGCGCCGTCTCGCGGCGGCGGGGGCCGAGGGAGTGGTGGAGGTGCGGCTCGCCGAGGGCCCCTTCCACGTACGGCTCGCGGGCGGCGCCCGGACCTACGGCGACGGGCCCGCGCCCGACGGGGCCGACGCCCACGTCACCCTGGACGCGGGCACCTGCCTGGCGGTGAGCCGCGGCGAACTCACCGTCGGGCAGGGTGCGCGGGAGGGCAGGATCGAGATCACCGGCGATTCGGTGCTCGCCAAGGCGCTGCGCGAGACGTGACGCGGGAAGCGCCCGGGAGGCAGGCTCTTACGGCAGGGGCACGCCGCGGGCGGTGACCCACAGGTCGTACCACTCCTCGTGGGTGAGCTCCGGCTCGCGCGTGACGGCGTCGCGGCAGGCCAGGATGCGCTCGGGCCTGCTGGTGCCGATGACCGGCGCGATCCCGGCCGGGTGGCGCTGGAGCCACCACAGCAGGATCGTCTCGGGCGTCGTCCGCTTGCGCTCGGCGAGGTCGGCGACGAGCCGCGCCGTCGGTGAGTCGGCGGCGCCGGTGAAGCGGCCCTGGGCCAGGGGCCCCCAGGCCTGGAGCTGGATGCCCCGGTCCACGCAGTACTCGACCGTTCCGTGCGGAAAACCGTTCGCGGTCGCGTCCCGCGTGTTCAGCACGACCCCCGCCTCCACCCAGTCCCGGCTGCCGAGGCTCATCTCCAACTGGTTCACGGCCAGCGGGAGTTCGAGATGTGCCTGCAGCGCCTCGATCTGCGCGGCGCTCATGTTCGACACGCCGAAGCGACGTACGAGCCCCTGCCGGTGCAGGGACGTGAGCGCCTCCGCGATCTCCGCGGGGGCGGCCAGCGGGTCGGGCCGGTGCAGGAGGAGCACGTCGAGCACGTCGGTACGGAGCCGGGTCAGGCTCTCCTCGACGCGCCGGACGATGCTCGGCCCCCGCAGGTCGTACCTGCCCGGCAGGCCGTCGGCGGCCTGCCGGATGCCGCACTTGGTCTGCAGGACGATGCGGCTCCGGAGGTCGGGCGCCCTGGCGAGCAGCTCGCCGAAGACCGCCTCGGCGTGGCCGCGCCGGTAGATGTCGGCGTGGTCGAACGCGGTGATGCCGATGGCGAGGGCCGCCTCGACGGCGGCCTCCGCGTGGGCGATGTGCGACGCGGTGTTCGGCACGCCGTCCGAGGTGCCGCCGAGCCCCATGCATCCGTACAGCGGCTGCCCGGTGGGCATGTCGAGCTGTGCAGTCATGTCTCTCCCTCCGTGGTGAACCCCGTCATCGGGTGAACCCCGTCATCGGTGCACCCCGCCATCGTCGCGCAGGACCGCGCCGTTCGATCAGCTTCCGAAGGGAACGTCCTGCGTCGTGGCCATCCGGCGCGTGTCGTCGTGGGACCGGACGAAGTCCTGGATGTGGCCGAGCGCCTGCCGCGCGGACGATTCGTCCGTGCCGCAGCCGCCGGTGCCGGAGACGCCGTCGGGGTAGCAGGAGGCCCGGTGGCCGTAGATCAGCCCGTCGGCGTCGCCGCCCGACTCCTCCAGGAGGCGGTCGGTCGCCTCGCGGTCGCCCGCCGCGGTCGTCCAGCCGAAGGTGCGCGCCAGTTCGCCGCGGTCGCGTGCCTGGGAGCCGAGGCGCACCTGGTCCCGCACCTTCCCGAGGACGGTCGGCAGGTTCAGGTTGAACAGGCCCTTGTCCATGACCCGTTGGTTGTGGGCGATGGCGCCGCCGGACTCCCCGTACTGGCGCAGCACGTCTTCGGTGTCCCCGCTGATGTCGACGCCCTCGCGGTCCGTGAGGCCGCCGCTGACGTCCTTCCAGCCCGCCCCGCCCGCGGTGCCGTAGAACCCGTAGAGGACCCGGACACCGGCGCTCTCCAGCTTGGTGCGGGCCAGGTCGCGCAGGGCCGCGACCGAGCAGTGGCGCCACTTCGCGTCACCGCTGTCGCAGTAGTCGGGGTTCTTGATGTCCAGCCAGACGAACCCGACGTTCTTGCCCGCCCTGCGCTGCTCCGCGATCCGGTCGAACATCTCCGCCATGGTGTTCCCGCCGCTCGTGGGCAGCCCGTCGTGATCCGCCCACCAGCCCTTCTTCCAGGCGGTGGCGTCGATCTCCAGCGCGTTGGCCCCGTGCTCGAGCGCCTTGTCGACGCCGCCGACGGTCAGCACCCGGTGCGCGATGGCCCAGACGGGCCGCTTGTCCTTCTCCCGGGCACCGGACGCGGTGGCCCCGTGCGCGGTGGCGGCGAGGGCGGAGGGGCCTGCGAGCCCCACCACCAGGGCACCGCACGCGGCGGTCAGCGTCGCGGCCCGGGCGGTCGAGCGGGTGCGGGCACGAAGTATCACGGTTGTCTCTCCATCCGTTCCTGTGCGCCCCGCCCGGGCACGGCAGCACGAGGAGGCGGCACCGCGGGAGGAGGCGCGCCGGACCCCTGGTCCCGGGATCCGGCTCAGCTACCGCACCTGCCCACCCCGCACCGTACGAAACACCCCCGGCGTCCGACCCGTTGAACCGGCCCCACCTGCGGTGCCCCCCGCGCCACCCCCGTCGGCGCGGGGCGTCAGGAGAGGGACGCGACGATCACGGTGGCGTCGAGCTCGTCGTCGGTGGTGACCCGCGCCCGCAACCCGGCGGCGGTGACCGCCGCGACGGCCTCGTCGGCCTGCCGCTCGCTGGTCTCGAACAGCAGGACCCCCTGCGGGGCCAGCCACTCGGCCGCACCCGCGACCACGCGCCGCAGCACCTGAAGGCCGTCCGCGCCACCGTCGAGCGCCACGCGCGCCTCGTGCTCGCGGGCCTCGGCGGGCAGCAACTCGATCTCCACCGTGGGCACGTACGGGACGTTGGACAGGAGCACGTCGACGCGGCCCCTCAGCGCGGCGGGCAGCGGATCGAAGAGGTCGCCCTCGTACGCCGTGCCGCCCGCGGCCGCCACGTTGCGCCGGGCGCAGCGGACGGCGGCGGGATCCACGTCCGAGGCGTACAGCTCGACCTCGTCGAGCCGTTCCGCGAGCGCCACGCCGAGCGCGCCGGAGCCGCAGCACAGGTCCACGACGACTGCCCGCGACGGCGCTAGCGCGGCGGCCCGTTGCACGAGTGCCTCGGTGCGCCGCCGGGGCACGAAGACCTCGGCGTCCACCTCGATGTGCAGGCCGCAGAACTCCGCGTACCCGACGACGTGCTCCAGCGGCAGGCCGACGGCCCGGCGTTCGACCATCTCCGCCAGCTCGGCGTCGTCCCGCGCCGCAGACATGATCATCTCCGCCTCGTCCTCGGCGAACACGCACCCTGCGGCGCGGAGCCGGGCGACGACGTGGGCGGCGGACACGGAGGCGGACGCGGACGCGGACCGGTCCAGCGAAGGAAGCGACATGAAAGCCTTTCAACTGCGGAGACAGCGCGACTCTTTCGACACCGTCGGGAGGATTTTCCCTGATCCCGACGGAAGGCCCTAGCCCCGGGGACCTCCGTGCCATCCGTAGAGCCGCCGCAACTGGTCCAGGAAGAAGACATGGAAGCGCGCGAGCGCGGCCGACCCGCGCGGCCCCGTGACGCGGAAGGTGCCGAGCTGCCGGAGAAGGGCGGCCGGGGAGATCGACAGGGTCCCCGCGGCGACGATGCCGGCCTCGCCGTCGCGGTCCTGAAGCCCGTGGCCGTCCAGAAGCACGAAGGGCAGGGTGGTGGTGGCGGCCCACAGCCGGGAGGGCGGCGCGGGTGCGAGGTCCTTCACGCCGACCAGGGTGCGGGGCGCGCCCGTGGCGTCGGAGACGAACAGCCGGTAGCGCAACTCGCGGTGGCGTGGCGTGCGGCCGGGGGCGAACACCTGGACCTCTCCGCCCGTCACGGGGCGACGGCCGCCGAGACCGTGCGCCCGGATCCAGCCGTCGACGCGCGCGGGGTGCTCGGGGTCCGTCAGGAACGCGTCGATGTCGTCGACGGTGACGGTGAGCCTTGCCGCCAGCGGCTCCTTGGACGTGGCGCGCCGGGCGGTCGCCGGATCGCCGTGGCCCGGTGCGCAGAGGCCCCTCATGGTCTCGGTGAACTGCACGGAGCCGCGCGGGGAGTACGTGTCGAGCGTCCGGGGAAGCGGCCCGGCCTGCCGATGCCGGGACACCGCCTCGCTCCGCTCTCCGTCACGTGCCCGGCGCCGCTCGAGGAGCCGGGTGCAGGCGCGGTCCGCGAGGGCGGCGACCGTCAGCGCCGGGTTGGTTCCCACGGAGCCGGGCAAGGCCGCGGCGTCCATGACGTACAGGCCGGGATGGCCGTACACCTCCCCGTACGCGTCGCACACTCCCTCCGCGGGGCCACGGCCCATGGGCGCGCCGCCGCAGGGGTGCACGGTGATGATCCGCTCCAGCAGCCAGTGCGGGCTGTCGGCGTAGCGCCCGTCGAGCGCCTCGGACACCGCGCGCATCGCGGTGCGTATCCGGGCGTAGTGCTCGCGGCTGTCCGCGGGGGACCACCGGGCGTCGAGGGTGTCGCCGCGCAGGCGCAGGACGCCATTGGGCGTGTCCCTGCCCATGCCGAGCAGGGGCAGGGAGGTGTCGGACAGGGCGCCGTCCCCGAGGAACCGCGCGAGGTCGCCGGACAGCCGGCGATTGCCGGTCCCCGCGAGGTGGGGGAGCACCTGCCGCAGCAGGAAGCGCCCCGCGCGCCCCGCGTCCTGCGGCAGACCGGCCGCCTCGACCAGCCAGCCGACGAAGCCCGGATAGCCGCCGTCCTGGATGTAGGCACCTCGTCCCGGCGGCACGGCACCGTCGCTTCCCGCGCCTTCGAGGTCGTCCGGCAGCCGGATCGCGCTGGTGATGACCGGGCCGCGGCTCGGGTCCACCCCGGCGGTGACGGTGCCGTCACCGCTCTTGGTGCGGACGGCGAACGACAGGATGTCGCCGTTGGCCGAGAAGCGGGTGCCGAGCGTCGGACCGATCGACGCCAGGTTCCGCCTGCTGCGCAGCAACAGGTGGGTGGTGCCGTAGGTGCCCGCCGCGAGGACGAGGCGGTCGCAGCCGACGGTTCGGACCGGCAGGTGCCGGGCGGGTGCGCCGTCGCGGCGTGGGGCGTGCTCCGTGCGGTGCCGGACGTAGTCGACCTCGTAGCCTCCCCGGGCCGACGGCCGGATCGCGCGCACCTCGTGGCCGGTCCGCAGTTCCGCGCCGTAATGCCGGGCCGCCGAGAGGTAGGTGAAGTCGAGGCTGTTCTTGGCCCCTTCGTTACAGCCGATGTTGCACTCGCCGCAGAGGCGGCACGTCCTGCGGGTGACCCCGTGCAGGTTCCCGTACGGGGCCGGGGCGACGGGCAGCCCGATGCCCGGCTCCGCCCCCGGTTCCGGTGCGAAGCTGATGGCGAGTGGGGGCAGGGAGTGCTCCAGGCCGAGCCGCTCGGCGGCCGCGCGCAGGGCGTGGGCTTTGGGCACGTCGTCGTGGCCGGGCCGGTCCAGCGGGTAGGGAGTGGGGGTCAAGATCCGTTCGACGGCGTCGTAGTGCGGGTCGAGGTCCGCGCGCGTGAGCGGCCAGGTCTCGTATCCGCCTCCCGGCAGCGACTGCCGCTGGACGAACCAGTGTTCGTCCTTCCGCAGCAGCACGTTGGCGTAGATCAGTGAGCCGCCGCCCAGCCCGCTGGAGACCACCGAGTCGAAGTGCCGGAAACCCCGTACGTCGAACAGGCCGTGGGACCCGGCTTCGGGGGCCCAGAAGGCGCGGGAGGCCTGGGCGGGGGTGCGGGCGAAACTGCCGGGCGGATAGGCCCGGCCGCGCTCCATCACCAGCACGCCGAGCCCCGCCTGCGCGAGCCGGTACGCGGCGACGGAGCCGCCGAATCCGGACCCGACGACGAGGACGTCCACGTGTTCGGCCGTCGCACGCTCCGCGCTCATGCCGTCGGCTCCGAGGGACCATGCCGCTCCGGTTCACCGGTTCGTCGCCTGATGAAGTCGGAGACGAGCGGAAAGACGTCCCGGTGCGCGTCCTTGCCGATGATCGGGTCGATGTAGCCGTATCCGGGCAGCACCGCCAGCTCGTACCGGTCCGGGTCGTGGCGTGCGAACTCCCGGTGGCAGACGACGTTGGCGTCACCGAAGACGTGGTTGTGCTCCCCGGTGAGGAAGAGGATCGGCGTGCGGACGGCGGCGGCTCGTGCCAGGTAGTCGACCGGCAGCGCGGCATGGCGCGGCTCCGCCGGGTCGTAGCGCACGGCCCGCCCGGCGCGTGCCATCTTCCGGATGTGCCGGTAGTAGTGCATTCCGGTGGGCCCCAGGAGATCGGCGATGCGCTCGTGCGTCTCCGGCGCCAGGTTCCCGTGGCTGTACAGCGCGGGCCACCCCGCCCCCCACATGAAACTCACCAGGTTGCACGCGGGGTTGTCGCACTCGGGGTGCCCCAGGGACACCAGCCGTGCCAGGGCCCAGGCGCGGGTGAACGGCGCGGCGTCGGCCATGCGGGGGTTCACCGCCGACATCCCCAGCACGTGTTCGAGGAGCGTCGGCGCGAGCGCCAGCTTCCACCGGGACCAGCTCGGCACCCGTACGGCCAGGGCGACGCTCTGCGACACCATGCTGGAGACGCCAGTGACCGTGCCCGCCGCCAGACTCATGGCGAAGGTCGTGGAGCCGAGACAGTGCGCGAAGACGTGCACCCTGCGCTGTCCGACGTGCCGCCGCAGTTCGGCCAGCGCGGCCGGGTGGTCGTGCAGGACGACGTCGTCGAGCGTGTGGTCCCCGGGCTCGGTGTTGTACGGAAAGCGATTGCTCATCCTGAAGTCGAGGGTCCACACATCGGTGAACCCGTCGTCCAGCAGGTGGGTCGCCAGGTTGCGGTGCTCGGGCATGATGAACATGTCGCTGGACCCGGTCAGACCGTGCAGCAGCAGCACCACGTCGTCGCAGTCGCCCCGGTGGAAACGGGTCAGGTGCAGAGTCAGTCCGTCGGCGGTCGTGAACGGATACGTCGATACGCGCGCGTCCGGCACCCCTTCGACCGTGTGCCGCGCTATGCCCTGCCGCATGGATCCCCCCCCGTGCTCGTGCCGCACCTCGTACCGTGCGGGTCCCGCGCAGCCGTCCCGCGCGGTGGTTCCCTTCGATTGCACCGTGCCGGGGGTTGTTCAGCAGCCCGGTTCCGGCCGGCGAACAATCCGCCGCGCCCGGCACGGGCCCGCGGGTGCGCCTGCCGACGTGCGGCAGGGCAGGCCGAGAGTGCCCTTGTGACCGTTCTCCGCGCGTCCGTAGGTTGTGATCGCCACGAACGGATCAGGGGGGCCGGGCATGGGGCGACGAGAGAAACCAGTGGATCCGGCGGCCGGCCCGGTGTCCCGTCTCGCCTACGACCTGCGCAAGTTGCGGCAGGAGGCGGAGGGCCTCTCGTACCGGACGATGGCCCAGCGGGCCGGTTACTCGGTGACCGCGCTGTCCCGGGCGGCGGCGGGGGAGAGGCTGCCCTCGCGATGGGGCTGAGCCCGGACGGGAAGAAGCCGGCGCTCGACGGTCCCACGGGGATCAGCCTCTGGGACCTGGAGTCCGGCTGGCTGGACGGCGACCCGGTGCCGAACTCCCTCGGTGGGGTGGCGGACTTCAGCCCGAGCGGCCACCTCCTCACCGTCGCCGAAACCGACGGAGACGGGGCCGGGCCCGGGCAGACCGTCCGGCTGTGGGACCTGGCCCACCACCGGACGCTCCTGAAGGTCAGGACCGAAGGACCGTCGTCGCGGGCCGTCAGCGCGGACGACCGGCAGACGGCGATCTGCGGACCCGGCGGGGTCATACAGGTCTGGGACATCGCCCGACGCAGGAGGACCGCCACCATCGACTCCGGCGGAAGGTGCGGATCCGCCCGGTCCGGCCCGGGGCTCCTCCCCGGCGGCCTGGGGTTCTCTCCCGACGGGACGACACTGGCACGCATGGGCGACGGCGGGGTCGAGGCGTGGCGGCTCCCGGGCGGAGAGAAGTCCTGGAGCATCGACGGGCCGGACCTCCGGGAAGCCGCCTTCAGCCCCGACGGCAGGTTCCTCGCCGGCGTGCTGGACGGGGAGATCCGGATGTGGCGCACCACCCGGCCGGCCACGCCGTCCCTCCGTTGTCCGCTGAGGGGCCGGAGCACGGCCCGCGCGCTGCGGTGGGGTGCCGACGGCAGGACCCTGCGGTTCCAGACCGGGGGCTCCTGGCGAGAGGTCCGGTCGATCGACGTGGCCGACGTGGCCGATGCCACGTGGAGCGCGGACCCGGTCGACGCCGCCCTGTTCAGCCCCGACGGCGGCCTCCTCGCCACGGTCCGCCGGAACTCGGGAAAAGACACGCTGGGTTTCCGGCACCCGGACACCGGCGCGGTCCTTCGCTCGGTCACGGGCTCGTGCCCTCGGCGCCACCCCACCACAAGCCGCCGCGTCGCTCCGCCCCCGCCTCCATGACGTTCAGCCCGGACGGCGGCACCTTCGGATACGCGGCAGCCTTGCCCGACGCCCGGCACCCCACGGCCTTCACCACGTGGGACGTCGGGAAGAACTACGAGAGCCGTTCGACGAGCTTCGGGGGCATTCCCGTCGTCGACGGCGCCGGCGCGGTCGTACTCGGTGCGGGCGCGGGCCGTCTCCGGGTCCTGCGGTCCGACGGCCGACGTGTCGAGGAGTGGGACACCGAGAAGGACAGGCGTACGAGCAGAATGGCGTACCAGGGCTCCGCGCTGGTCGTCACGGGCGGCGGTGGAGTGGCCCTGCGGCCCGACGGCAGAGTCCTGGCCACCACGCGGAACAGGGTCGCGAGGACCGGCATCCAGCAGTTCGCGGACCGCACGCTCAGCGATGAAGCGCCGCGCTCCCTGGCCTTCAGCCCCGGCGGCAGGTACCTGGCGGTGGGTGACGTGGCGGGCCGCGTGACCCTGTGGGACGGGGACGTCAGGAGGCGCCAGGGAGTTCTGGCCGGGCCGCCCGCCCCCGACCGGCGCAACGACTCGCTGCCCCTCCGCGCCCTGGTGTTCTCGCCCGACGAGCGCACGCTCGCCGTGGGGGACGGGGCGGGGGCCGTCCACCTGTGGGACATCCCCTCCCGCACACAGCTGGGCACCCGGGTGCTGACCCCCGGAGGCGCCGTGCTCGCGCTCTCCTTCAGCCGCCGGGGAGACGTGCTGCGCGTCTCCGGTGAGCTCGCTCCCGTACAGCGGTACACCGTCGCACCGGACCGGATGACCGACGCCGCGTGCGGACGCGGCGGCTCGCTGTCGCCGGGGGAGTGGAAGGCGTACGTCCCGGACGTCCCCTACCGGTCGATCTGCTGACGCGGCGGGACACCCGATGCTGCCAAGACGTGCGTGCACGCCGTCCGGCCGCCGTGGGCTGCGGGCGTTCGCGCCTCCGTCAGGTACGGCGCAAGCTGGGAACACGAGCTGGAAACAGGGGACGCGAGGAAGGGACCGCACTCATGGGCGAGGCCCCGCAGGATCCCACGACCAAGCATCCGCAGCCGGAGTTCGCTCAGCAGGATCAGGAGCCGCCGGGCTGGACGGGCCCGATGGACCCGCCCCCCGACCACGGCGAGGACTCCTACCGGGGGAGCGGGCTGCTGGCGAACCGGGCCGCGGTGGTGACCGGCGGGGACTCCGGCATCGGGCGGGCGGTCGCTCTCGCCTACGCACGCGAGGGCGCGGACGTGCTGTTCACCTACCTGCCCGAGGAGGCGGGCGATGCCAGAGAGACGGTACGTCTCGTCGAGGAGGCAGGGGTTCGCGGTCTGGCGGTGCCGTGCGACATCCGTGAAGAGGAGCAGTGCCGCCGCCTCGTCGAGCGGGCCGTCGCGGAGTTCGGGCGCATCGACGTACTCGTCAACAACGCGGCGTATCAGATGTCGCAGCCCGAGGGCATCGGGGAGATCTCCACGGAGCAGTTCGACCGCGTCGTGCACACGAATCTGTACGGCATGTTCTGGCTGTGCAAGATGGCCGTGCCGCACATCCCCGCAGGCGGGTCCATCATCAACACCACCTCGGTGCAGGCGTACAAGCCGAGCCCGCACCTGCTCGACTACGCCATGACCAAGGGCGCCATCGTCACGTTCACCCAAGGTCTCGCGCAGATGCTGGTCGAGAACGGCATCCGGGTCAACGCCGTGGCTCCGGGGCCGGTGTGGACGCCCTTGATCCCGGCCACGCTGCCGGACACCGTGGAGTTCGGCAAGCAGGCGCCGATGGGGCGCCCGGCGCAGCCCGCCGAGATGGCGCCCGCGTACGTGTTCCTGGCCTCGGAGCACGCGAGCTTCATCACCGCGGAAATCATGAACGCCACCGGAGGCACGCCGCTGCCTTGATCCGGCCACGTGAAGGCGACTGCGGTGCGCAGTGTTTTCGCCCCTCTGAAAGGGAAATCCGCACACCATGGATCATTCCGAAGCCCCTGTACTCGACGCACTGACGGCGTATCAGGCGCAGGAGCAGCTGCCCTTCACCCCACCGGGTCACAAACAGGGCCGGGGAGCCGACCCGAGGGTTCGGGCCGCTCTGGGGGACGCCGTCTTCGCCGCGGACGTGCTGGCCGTCTCCGGTCTTGACGACCGGACCACGTCCCAGGGGGTCCTGGAGCGGGCGCAGGAGTTGATGGCCGACGCGGTCGGCGCCGAGCACACCTTCTTCTCCACCTGCGGCAGTTCGCTGTCGGTGAAGGCCGCCATGCTTTCCGTCGCCGGGCCGCACGAGAAGCTGCTGGTCGGCCGTGACGCCCACAAATCCGTCGTCTCGGGGCTGATCCTCGCGGGCATCCGTCCGGTGTGGGTCGACCCCCAGTGGGACCCCGGCCTCCACCTTGCCCACCCGCCGGCCCCCGAGGCTTTCCGGGCCGCGTTCGAGGAGCATCCGGATGCGCGGGGGGCCCTGGTCACCAGCCCCACGCCCTACGGGACCTGCGCCGACATCGGAGCCATCGCGACGCTCTGCCACGAGCGGGGCGTGCCGCTGATCGTGGACGAGGCGTGGGGAGCCCACCTGCCCTTCCACCCCGACCTGCCCACCTGGGCCATGGACGCGGGCGCCGACGTGTGTGTGACGTCGGTCCACAAAATGGGCAGCGGGCTGGAACAGGGATCTGTCTTCCACCTGCAAGGTGACCTGGTCAGCGCGCGGACCCTCGCTGCCCGCGCCGACCTTCTGGACACCACAAGCCCTTCGGTTCTCATCTACGCCGGTCTCGACGGATGGCGCCGCCAAATGGTGGAGCAGGGCCGGGAGCTTCTGGGCGAGGGCCTTGCGAGGGCGCGGCGGGTACGAGCGGCCATCGAGGAGATCGAGGGTCTGCACGTCAACGACCGCGACGACTTCTGCGGCGAAGCGCGCGCCTTCGACATGGACCCCTTCCAGATCTTCATCGATCTGAGCGAGGTCAAGTTCAACGGGTACGACGCCGCCGACTGGATGCGCCGGAACCACCGCATCAACCTGCACACCTCCGATCACCGGCGCATCAACGCCCAGCTCACCCACGCCGACGACGAGACGACGACCGCGCCACTCCTCGACGGCCTGCGCGACCTCGTCGCCCACGCGGACGAGCTGCCACCTGCCCCGGACATCCGCATCCCGGCGCCGGGCGACCTCCGCCTCCAGCAGGTGACCCTCCCGCGCGACGCCTTCTTCGGCGCGGTCGAGCAGATCCCCGCGGACCAAGCGGTCGGCAGGACCTGCGCCGAGATGCTCACGCCCTACCCCCCGGGGATTCCGGCGGCCCTCCCCGGCGAACTGCTCGACCAGGCAGTGGTGGACTACCTGCGGACCGGCGCCGAGGCGGGGATGCTCATTCCCGATGCCGCCGACAGCAGTGCCGCCACCATCCGTGTCTCCGTGCACGACGTGGACGCCGACTGACCGGTCAGCGGCCTGTGGCACGCCGTCCGAGCCGTCGTTCAGCCGGTGCGGCGCAGGCGCACCGCGGCGACCGCCCCCAGTGCGGCGCCGACGGCCAGGACGATGAGCCCCCTGATCCATACGTCCCGTTCGATCTGCGTCGCGAGCAGGACGCAGGAGGCGGCGCCCAGCACCGGAACGGCGGTCGGCGCCCGGTAGTGGTCGTGCGAGACGCTGTCGCGCCGCAGGACGAGGAGCGAGGTGTTGACGAGGAAGAAGACCACGAGGAGGAGCAGGACCAGGGTGGAGGCGAGGGTGTCCACGTCCCCGGTCAGCGCGAGGAGCAGCGAGAGCGCCGTCGTCGCGGCGATCGCCGCCCAGGGCGTGCGTCGGTCGGGCAGCACCTTCGTCAGGAAGGCGGGCAGGAGGCCGTCCTGTGCCATTCCGTAGGCCAGGCGGGAGGACATGATGCCGGTGAGCAGGGCGCCGTTGGCGACGGCCACGAGGGCGATCGCGCTGAAGAGCTCCGTGGGGACCCCGCCGGCCACCCGGACGACCTCGAGCAGCGGCCCGCTCGATCCGGCCAGCTTCGTGGTCGGTACGGCTGCCGCCGCGGCGGCCCCGACCAGGGCGTACACCGCACCCGCGGTGATCAGGGCGCCGAAGAGGGCTCGGGGGTAGGAACGGCGAGGGTCCCGGGTCTCCTCGGCCACGTTGACGGACGTCTCGAAACCGACGAAGGAGTAGTAGGCGAGCACCGCCCCGCTGAACAGAGCCGCCGCGGGGCCCTCGCTCGCGGTGCCCAGGTCCGTCAGCCTCCCCAGGTCCCCGTCGCCGCGCAGGACGATCCAGCAGCCGAGCCCGATCACGAGCAGCAGCCCGCTGACTTCGATGACCGTGGCGACGACGTTGGCGCGCGTCGACTCGCTGATGCCGCGCGCGTTCAGCAGCGCCAGCGCGGCCAGGAACACGATCAGCACGAGCACGAGGGGAAGGGTGACGAACTCGGCCAGATAGTCCCCGCCGAACCCCCGGGCCAGGGCCGCCACCGAGACGATGCCGGCGGCCAGCATGCAGAATCCGGCAAGGAACCCGGTGAACGGTCCGAACGCCCGGGTCGCGTAGTGGGACGAACCACCGGCGCGCGGGTACTTGGTGACCAGCTCGGCGTAGGAGGCGGCGGTCAGGAGCGCCAGGCACAGCGCGGCGACCAGGGGGGCCCACACCGCACCGCCGGAGTCGGCGGCGACCTGCCCGACCAGGACGTACACGCCCGCCCCCAGGACGTCTCCGAGGATGAAGAAGTAGAGCAGCGGCGTGGTGAGCGCCTTCTTGAGCGGCGTGGAGGACGGGGACGTCGAGGGCTGGGACGTCGCTGACTGGTCGGCGGGTGTTTTCACGTGATCTCGTATACCCGCCCCGGTGGCCGGCAGACGGCTCCCTCCCTCGGATGCGGGGCAGCTGGGGCGGCGCGCCCGGGGGTGGCCTCTGGTACGTGAGGGCCGGGGAGGCGCAGGGAGGGCGCCGGGCTCGGCGGCGCCTGTTCGTCCATAGGGGGCCAAAGGCGGGTGTGGCGCGGGCGCGAGGCGGCCGGTGTTCATCCCCGCCGGAAGACTGGGGCAAGCGTTTGCGTGCAAGTCGTGCGTACCGGGGTACTCCGGCGGCTCGCGAGTTTCGACAGCTGACCGCACCGGACGAGCAGCACGCGCACCGTCCTTGCAGGCCCCCAGCCACGCCCCACCACGACCACCGCAGGGAGGATGCCGTGCACCACGAGGCACACCACGGCAGGACCGGTTTCGACAGAATCAAGGCGGCGGCCCGGCGAGCCGGCGCTGCCTACGCGTCACAGGAGCAGAACGGACTCAAGGGCCATGCCGCGGCCGTTGTCGCCTTCAGCGTGTACACCGCAGCCTGGGGCGTGGCGGCCGCGCGGGGCACGAGGAGGGCCCCGGACCGCTACGAGCCCTGGGAGGTGCTGTGCACGGCCGCATCGGTGTTCCGGTTGAGCCGCCTGCTCAGCAAGGGCTCTGTCACCAGTCCGCTGCGGGCCCCTTTCACACGTTTCGAGTCGGCGACGGGCCCGGCCGAAGTCAACGAGAGTCCCCGCGGAGGGGGCGTCAGGGCGACCGTGGGAGAGCTGGTCACGTGCCCGTTCTGCCTGAGCGTGTGGCTGACGACGACGTTCGCCGGCGCCCGCCGCCTGTGGCCCGCCACCACGCACACCGTCACAGGCGCCCTGACCTGCCTGGCGCTCGCCGACACCATGCAGCTGGGATACGACTGTCTGGTGCAGAAGAACGCCGAGTAGGCCGGGGTTCTCAGGTCGCTGCCCTTGAGCGCCTCTTCCGGCGCCGTCGTCCGAGGCGCGCCGCGGACGCGCCGGTGCACGGCGTCTCCCGAGTGGTGGGCCGACCCGAGGCGGGGGAGTCTTGATCCGAACTGGCTGTCGCGTGACGCGATTCCTGAGCACCCCGACCGGCACGGAGGACCTGTGATCCCTACGGCACTGCGCGAGCCGGTGGGCGACCCCGTGCCGTAGCGGACACCACGTGCACGGCAGAACCCACGTACACCTCAACGGTTGGAGAACGCATGCCGAGCCAGAAGCCTGCCAGGAAGTCGTCGAAGAGGACCGCCAAGGAGGCAGCCGAGAAGGCAGCGCCGACGGCCAGGACCACCGGGACCAAGAAGACCGCGACCAAGAAGACCGCGACCACGAAGTCGCCAGCTGCCGCGAAGAAGACGACGGGATCAAAGAAGACGGCAGCGGCGGCCAAGAAGACCGCCCCGCCGTCGAAGACGGCCACGACCAAGAAGACCGCGGCAAAGAAGACCGCGGCAAAGAAGACCAAGGGCGGACGCACCAGAAACCCCCTGAAGTCCGTGGCCGCCAAGGCCGTTGCCGCGCTCGCTCCGAGCCACGTCGGCCCCGCCGACGGCGTTCCCGGCAAGCCCGGCGCGGAGTCGCCCCCGGTCGCCGAGCCCACCTCCCCGCGCCCCCCGCTGCCGCCCAAGCCCGACCAGAGCGGCCCCGCCGCGGTCGGCCCGACCGGAATGGTCACTGCCGGGTCCCCCGATGAGCTGGCTCAGGGAGACATGTACCTGACCACCGCTCAGGGTGCGCGGCTGTACGAGACCGACCACTCCCTCAAGGCGGGCCCGCGCGGCCCGGTGCTGCTCCAAGACCACCACCTGCGGGAGAAGATCACCCACTTCGACCACGAACGCATCCCCGAGCGCGTCGTGCACGCCCGGGGCGCCGCGGCCCACGGCGTGTTCCAAGGCTACGGAACCGCCGCCTCCGTCACCAAGGCGGCCTTCCTCGGCGAGGGCGTCGAGACCCCGGTCTTCGTGCGGTTCTCCACCGTGCTCGGCTCGCGCGGCTCCGCCGACACGGTGCGCGACACCCGCGGGTTCGCGACGAAGTTCTACACCGCCGAGGGCACCTTCGACCTGGTCGGCAACAACATCCCGGTGTTCTTCATCCAGGACGGCATCAAGTTCCCCGACATCATCCACGCGGGCAAACCGCACCCCGACCGCGAGATCCCCCAGGCCCAGAGCGCGCACGACACCTTCTGGGACTTCGTCACCCTGCACACCGAAGCCACCCACCACACGCTGTGGAACATGTCCGACCGGGGCATCCCGCGCTCCTACCGGATGATGGAGGGCTTCGGCGTCCACACCTTCCGGCTGGTCGCCGCCGACGGGGCGACCTCCCTGGTGAAGTTCCACTGGAAGCCGAAGCTGGGTGTGCACTCCCTCGTCTGGGAGGAGGCTCAGATCGCGGGCGGCGTGGACCCGGACTTCCACCGGCGCGACCTCGCCGACGCCATCGAGGCGGGCGCGCATCCCCAGTGGGAGCTGGGCATCCAGGTGTTCCCGGACACCGCCGAGCAGACCTTCGAGGGCATCGACCTGCTCGACCCGACGAAGCTCGTTCCCGAGGAGCTGGCCCCGGTCCAGCCGGTGGGCCTGCTCACCCTCAACGCCAACCCGACCAACTACTTCGCCGAGACCGAGCAGGTCGCCTTCCACGTCGGACACCTGGTGCCCGGCATCGACGTCACCGACGACCCGCTGCTCGCCGGTCGTCTGTTCTCGTACCTCGACACCCAGCTCACCCGGCTCGGCGGGCCCAACTTCGGCCAGCTGCCCATCAATCGCCCGCACGCGCCCGTCAACGACATGCTGCGCGACGGCATGCACCAGACGGCGGTGCACAGCGGCGCGGCTCCGTACAGGCCCAACTCCCTCGACGGGGGCTGCCCCTTCCTGGCCGGGGAGGACGTGGGGGCCTATGTCGAGCGGCCGGTGGTGGTCCCGGAGGACCGCAAGGTCCGCGAGGCTCCCGCCTCCTTCGACGACCACTTCAGCCAGCCCCGGCTGTTCTGGCTGAGCATGACGCCGGTGGAGCGCGAGCACATCATCGCGGCGTACACGTTCGAGCTGAACAAGTGCTACGAAAAGTCGGTCAAGGAACGCGCGCTCCAGGTCCTCGCCAACGTCGATCCCGTCCTGTGCGAGCACGTGGCGACCGGTCTCGGCCTGCCCGCCCCGTCCGCGACGGTGAAGCTGGTGGACTCCGCACCAAGTCCCGCGCTGTCCCAGGTCGGAGGCGGCTGGCCGCTGGACGGCCGGATCATCGGCGTCGTCGCCGACGCGGGCTGCGACCTCGCCGGGGTCCGCGCGGTGCGTCAGGAGATCCTGGACGCCGGAATGGTCCCGCTCGTCATCGCCCCGGCCGGTGGCGAACTGGACGCCTCGGGCGACCCGGTCACCGTGCAGCGCACCTACACCACCGCCCGGTCCATCGAGTACGACGCCCTGCTCCTTGCCGGGGCGCCCGGCCCGGGCGCGGACGCCTTCGGCGCCAGGGACGCGAAGGCGGGCAAGGGCCGCAAGAGCGCCCGCAGGACGACCGGGGCCACCACCGACCCGCGGGTCCTCCTGCTGCTGTCCGAGGCGTTCCGGCACGGCAAGGCGATCGGCGGCTGGAACGGCGCGGAGACCACGCTGGCCGCAGCGGGCATCCCCGCGGACGCGCCGGGTGTGGTCAGCGGCGACACCGGTACCGGCGCGCTGGCGGGTCTGACCGACCTGATGGGCGCGCACCGGGTCTGGGAGCGCTTCCCGACGCAGGTCTGACCGCCTTCGTGGCCTCAGCTCCGCTCGACGCCTCCGCCCGCATCTCCGCCCGTGTCCGCGTCCGTGTCCGTGTCCTTGTTCTTGTCGGTGTGCAGGCGCACGCGTTCCAGTGGCCGGACCGCGGGCCCCTGGAGCACCGCACCCTCGACGTCGAACCTCGACCCGTGGCACGGGCACTCCCACGACGTCTCCGCCGCGTTGAACGACACCAGACAGCCCAGGTGGGTGCAGCGCGCGGAGACCGCGTGCGCGGTGCCGTCCGGGTCGCGGTACACCGCGCACCGCTTGCCCTCGACCCGTACCACCGCTCCGCAGCCGGGCGCGACCTCCGCCACCGAGTCGACGTGCCCGGTGGCCAACCGGTCCCCGACGAGGTGCTTGGCCACCTTCGCCTGCGCCGAGAGGAAGCCCGACGCCTCCCGGACCACGCTCTTCAACCGCCGGGGGTCGTACAACTCCGCCCAGGGCGGGGGTGATCCGGCGATGAGAGCGGTGAGGAGCTGCCCGGCCAGGATGCCGTTGGTCATGCCCCAGCCGCCGAAGCCGGTGGCCACGTAGGTGTGCCGGGATCCCTTGTGGAGGGGGCCGATCAGCGGAACGGTGTCGGTGGAGGAGTTGTCCTGGGCGGCCCAGCGGTACGCGGTCGGTTCGGCGGTCGGGAACCGCTCGTGCAGCCAGGCGTCCAGGCGGGCGAAGCTCCGTGCGGGGTCTCCGGTGCCGGGCGTGAAGCCCTCCCCGGTCACGATGAGCAGCCGTCGCGAGCCGTCCTCGCCGTACGGTGCCGTCCGTACCGACCGCTTGCCCTCGTCCTCGGTGATGTACATGCCGCCGGGATCGTCGGCCACGGGCAGGGGGGCCGCCACCACCAATTCGCGGGAGGGGGTGAGCCGGGAGAAGAGCAGGGCCCGGTCGAAGACCGGGTAGTGGGTGGCGACCACGACGTGCCGGGCGGTGACGGCGTGCCCGGACTCCGTGGTGACCTTGCAGGGGCTGCCCTCTGAGAGGCCGGTGACCCGGGTCCGTTCGTGGATCACACCGCCGAGTCGGCGGAAGTCCTCCGCGAGTGCCACAAGGTACTTGCGGGGGTGGAACTGTGCCTGGTCGACGACGCACACGGCACCGCCGGCCGCGAACGGCAGCCCGGTCTCCTCGACGTACGTGGCCCGCAGCCCCGCCTCCGCGGCGGCCTTCGCCTCCGCCCGCAGGGTCTTCGCGCCCTCCGCGTCCCCCGGTTCGGCCGCATAGGTGAACGAACTCAGCTGCTCCAGATCGCAGTCGATGCCCAGCTCCGCCACGATCTCGCGCAGCCGGTCGAGCGCGCCCTGCTGGGACCGGGCGTAACCGCGGGCGGCGGCGGGGCCACGCGTGCGGCGCAACCGGTCGTAGATGAGCGTGTGCAGCACGGAGACCTTGGCCGTGGTGTGACCGGTGACCCCGGCCGCGATCCGGTCCGCCTCCAGTACGGCGACGCTGTGCCCCGCCCTCGCCAGCTCCCATGCGGTGCTCAACCCCGCGATGCCGCCCCCGACGACGGCGACGTCCACCTCGGTCGCGGCGTCCAACGGGGGGTGGGCCGTGGCCGGACAGGTGTCCATCCAGAAGGACCGGTCCCGGCCCGGGAGTGCGTCGTCGCGGTGCGTCATGGGTGTGCCTGCTTTCCGTCCGGGAAGGGTGTCGCCTCGGCAGGCTCGGGTGCCCAGCGACGGTCAGCACCAATCCACCACGCCGGTCCGGACCGCGCGAGCGGGGCACCCGCCGAGGACCTACGCCTCGACCCAGGTGCGGAGGGTGTCGCTCGTGTGCTGGACCTCTTCCATCAGGCGGGTGGCCTCGACGACCAGGACACCGTACGGACGGGTGGGGTCGGCCAACGGCAACCGCTGGGCCTCGGCCTCGTCGGTGACCTCTCGGCGCCGTGTCCGGGCATCGCGGGCGAGTCCGGCCAGTCGGCGCGACTGCTCGGGCAGAGTCTTCTCGTCCAGCGTGCTGAGCGCCCGCGCGAACTCCGAAACGGCCTCCAGGAAGGCCGCGTACCGGTCCAGGAAGTGGCGGTAGAGATAGTCGTTCTCCGCCTCCTGCCACTGGTCGAGGCTCCGCGTCAGAGAGGCGAGTTGGTGCAGTGTCCGCTCCAGTGCGTTCAGCACCGTGTCGTAGCCCTGGAAGGTGATGGGCCCGCGATGGCGGCGGAGCAGCCGACGCGGGTTGTAGTGAACGCTCTCCTTGGCGGTGACCACGCTCGCCCTGGCCTGAGCTATCAGCTGGTCGGTCCGGGTGACCCGCTCGCGCCACCGAGCGATGGTGTCCGCGTCGGGCGCCCCTCGACGCAGGGCAGGGGGCATGTCGGCGCTCAGGTCGTAGAGGGCGCGGGCGAGGATCTGGACACCGTGTTCGGCGCTGCGGTAGCGCATCGGTGGGGCGATCGTGACGTTGACGGCGATGCCGATGGCACAGCCGATGAGGACAAGCAGCACGATCTCTCCCAGCCGCGTGATCCGGGTCGAGTCGTCACTGGCGCTGCTGTACGTGGAGAACGCGAAGAACGCGGCCGTGGCCACCTGCGGCCCCTGCACCCCGAGCACGTGCGAGCGCCCGATGGTCAGCGCGATCACCGCCACCAGCACGAAGGTCAGCAGATCGGGCCCGGCGAGGAAGCCGAGAGCGGCCTGAACCGCCACTCCCGCGGCGACCGCGCCGACGTAGCGCAAGGACTGCGTCACCGATCGATAGACCGTGACGTACATGATGGTCACCGCGGAGAACGGCGCGAACGCCGGCGACAGCGCGTCGAGGGCGTAGTAGGAGACCACCCAGGCGAGCGTGGCGGCCAGGGTGCTCTTGCCGGTCAGGAGCAGTACGTGGCGTTCGGAACCGTCGTCGTGAAAGGCCCGGCCCCACCACCGCCGCACCCGCACGAGCCACCCGGCCCGCTCCTGAGCGTCCGCCGCCATGCCGCAACCACTCTCTTCCTGTTCCTCGGGGACGAGCCGCTCCGGGTCCACGGCGAAGGGCCAACTGCCTCCCGGCCAGCAGCATCTGCTGTCGGGGGCGCCGCAGGGTGGGTAACCCTCTTCCCCAACCCGTAACCCCCTGTTTCACAGCCCTTGCGCCAGGCCCCCAGGCCCCCTCAGACGGCCGTCAGCGCCGCCAGGGCGCGGTCCATCGCGGCGTTGAACTCTTCGGGCGTCAGCGGCAGTCGGGACTTGACGTCCCGGCTCCACCGGTCGGCGAGGACCTCGGCGGAGCCCGCCTCGACGCCGTCGAGCGCCGCGTCGGCCAGGTCCGACGGTGCGATCTTGGCCACGGGCCGGCCCGCCGCCATGTCGGTGTCGGCCAGGCCGAGGTGGACCGCTGTGACGAGCGTGCCCTGCTCGGCGAGCTCCAGGCGGACGCCGTTGGTCATGGCCCAGGCGGCGGCCTTGGCCAGGTGGTAGGCATTGGCGCCCTTGCCCCCGAACCACGACATGGCGGAGAGGACGTTGACGATCGCGCCCCCGCCGTTGTCGGCGAGCGCGGGCGCGAACTCCCGGATCATTCCCGGGTGGCCGAACATGTTGGTCTCCAGCTCGTGGCGCACCGCGTCGAGCGAACCGGTCACCATGACCGTCGCGGAGGCCGTGGCCGGGCGGTTGATCCGTATCGGCGAGGTGGCCCGAGGCGCCGGTGTCTCCGTGCGCGCCGTGCGCTACTACGAGCAGCAAGGGCTGCTCGTAGCGGAGCGCAGCCCGTCCGGCCGGCGCCTGTACCGGCAGGACGCCATCCCCCTGGTCCGCTTCTTCCAGCAGATGTTCGCCGCGGGCCTCACCAGCCGGAGGATCAGCGAACTCCTGCCGTGCTGGGACTCCGGCCACACCGACGCCGAGCAGCGGGCCATGCTGCGCGCCGAACGCGAGCGCATCCAGGCCAGGATCGACGACCTGCAGGCCGCCCTGGACCACCTCGACGAGGTCATCGCGATCACGGACACGCACCCGTAAGGATTTCCCTATGGGGTGACAGGAAAATCCTTACCAGTTCTCTTTCCTGGCCTCGAGTAATCCGCGGCCATGCACCTCCAGTTCTTTATTGCGGTCCATTGCGTGCGCGTGAAGAATGCCCGTCACTTTTACCGCTGCCCCCATGAATTCCGGCGGGAGAGGGGTGACATGGCGATGCGCATCCGGCTATGTTCGCCATTGCTCGGGCGAACCGGCCCGAATGCAGGCGCTTTTGACGCCATCAAACATTCCCCTCCACACAGGAGAACTCTGTGTCTTCCTCCATATCGCGGCGCACCACCGCTGTCTCCGTTGCCGCCGCCGTCGCGGCGACCCTGCTGACGGCCACGGGAGTTGCCTCCGCCGACACCGTCCCCTCGGCCTCGCCGTCGGCCGCCTCCCCTGCCGGCACAGCCGCCGCGCTCGGCCTCGACGGCAAGGAGAAGCTGATCGTCCGCGACGTCGTCAAGGACGCGGACGGCACGACGCACACCCGCTACGACCGCACCTACGCCGGACTCCCCGTGCTCGGCGGCGATCTCATCGTCCACCGCGACGGCAACGGCACGATCAAGAGCGTCACCCGCGCCTCCGCCCGGCCCATACGCGTCGGCTCGCTGTCCGCGAGGGTGACGCCGACCGCCGCCGACAAGGCCGCGGTGAAGGCGGCTGCCGCCGCTCACGTGGACCGGCCGACCACCGACGGCGCAGGCCAGGAGCCGCGCAAGGTCGTCTGGGCCGCCGACGGCACCCCCGTCCTCGCCTACGAGACCGTGGTCGACGGCACCCAGAAGGGCGGCATACCGAGCCGCCTCCACGTCATCACGGACGCGACCACCGGGGCAACGCTCCACGAGTACCAGGCGATCGACAACATCGCCGACGACACCAGCCAGTACAGCGGCAAGGTCGACCTCGCCACCACGCGTGCGGGCACCGGCTACCGGCTCATCGACACGTCGCGCGGCAACCACCGGGTCATCGACGCGCGCAACACCGAGAAGACCGACGGCACCCTCTTCACCGATGCCGACGACATCTGGGGAGACGGCACCCCGGCCAACCGCCAGACCGCCGCGGTCGACGCCGCCCACGGCTTCGCCCAGACCCACGACTTCTACAAGAACGTCCTCGGGCGCGACGGCATCCGCGACGACGGCTCGGCCCCGACCTCGTACGTCCATTACGGCGACAAGCTGGACAACGCCTACTACGACGACGACACCTACTCCATCCAGTACGGAGACGGCGCCGCGGGCAACAACCCCTGGACCGAACTCGACATCGCCGGGCACGAGTTCTCCCACGGCGTCACCGCCGCCACCGCCCGTCTGGTGTACGCGGACGAGTCGGGCGGCCTGAACGAGGCCACCTCGGACATCTTCGGCACCGCGGTCGAGTTCAACGCCGCCAACCCTGCCGACCCCGGCGACTACTTCCTGGCAGAGAAGGCCAACTCCCGCGGCGACGGCAAGCCGCTCCGTTACCAGGACACCCCCAGCCGCGACGGGCACTCCCAGGACTTCTGGGACGCCACCACCAAGACCAAGGACCCCCACTACTCCTCCGGAGTGGCCAACCACTTCTTCTACCTGCTCGCCGAGGGCAGCGGGAGCAAGACCATCAACGGCGTACGGCACGAAAGCGCCACCAAGGACGGCTCCACGCTCAGGGGCATAGGGCGGGAGAAGGCCGTCAAGATCTGGTACAAGGCGCTCAGCGCCTATTTCACCTCCACGACCGACTACAAGGACGCCCGTACGGGCACGGTGCGGGCCGCCTCCGACCTCCACGGCGCGAACAGCGCCGAGGTCGCGGCGGTGAAGGCCGCCTGGACCGCCGTCAACGTCAAGGGCTGACGCCCGAGGACCACCCGGCAGCACCCCGTGGCCGGCGAGCCTAAGATCGACCGTGGACGGCAGGGCTGAAGAAGGGGATGGCCGGAGTTCATGCTGAGAGAGGTCACCGCAACCCGCTACGTCGAGCCCCTGCGCACCGGCGGCTCCGTCCCCGGTGTCGTCGAGGCCGACGACCTCGGTACGTATGTCGTGAAGTTCACCGGGTCCGCCCAGGGGCGCAAGGCGCTCGTCGCCGAGATCGTCGTCGGGGAACTGGCGCGCCGTCTCGGGCTGCGCTTCCCCGAGCTGGTCCTCGTGCACTTCGATCCGGCCGTCGCCGCCGACGAACCGCACCAGGAGGTCCAGGACCTGCTGCGCGCCAGCGCCGGTCTCAACCTCGGCATGGATCTGCTGCCGGGGGCGAAGGACTTCACCCCGGACGCCGTCGACGTCGGCCCGCTGGAGGCCGGCAAGGTCGTCTGGCTCGACGCCCTCACGGCCAACGTCGACCGCACGGTGCACAGCTCGAACCTGATGGTCTGGCCCACCTTCGGCGTCCGGCCGCCGAAGCTGTGGCTCATCGATCACGGGGCCGCGCTGGTCTTCCACCACCGCTGGGGTGCCTCCGCGCCCGAGAAGACGTACGACTTCCGCCACCACGCCCTCGGGGTGTACGGGCCGGACACGGTGGCGGCCGACGCCGAACTGGCGCCGCTCGTCACGGAGTCGGTGCTCCGCGAGATCGTCGCTCTCGTGCCGGACGCCTGGCTGGCCGACGAGCCCGGTTTCACCTCGCCTGACGAGGTGCGCGAGGCGTACGTCGGCCATCTGCTGGCCCGCGCCCGCTCCTCCGCCGCGTGGCTGCCGACCGACTTCCCCAGCAGGGGTGAGCTGGCGGCCGCCGACGCGCGTCGTGCCGAGGCCACCGAGAAGGGCCGGCCCGCCTGGCTGAAGCGGGTCCCCGACCTGCACGGCAAGCCCCCCGCGGAGCAGGACTGGTCGCGGCACGTCGGCTGAGCACGCCGAAGCCCCCGGCGCTGTGCGGTGCCGGGGGCTTCGTCCTGCGCTGCCTGCTCGGATCAGCGCAGCCGCTCGTACGCGGGGAGGGTCAGGAAGTCCGCGTAGTCCGCGTCCAGGGAGACCTGGAGGAGGAGGTCGTGGGCCTGCTGCCACTTGCCGGCCGCGAAGGCCTCCTCGCCGATCTCGGCGCGGATGGCGGCCAGTTCGGCGGCGGCGACCTCGCGGGCGAGGTCGGCGGTGGCGGTCCTGCCGTTCTCGAAGACGACGCCCGCGTTGATCCACTGCCAGATCTGCGAGCGCGAGATCTCGGCGGTGGCCGCGTCCTCCATGAGGTTGAAGATGGCGACGGCGCCGAGGCCCCGCAGCCAGGCCTCGATGTAACGGATGCCGACCTGGACGGCGTTGACCAGGCCGTCGTAGGTGGGCTTCGCGTCGAGGGAGTCGATGGCGATCAGGTCGCCGGGGGCGACGTTCACGTCCTCGCGCAGGCGGTCCTTCTGGTTCGGCTTGTCGCCGAGGACGGCGTCGAAGGACTTCATCGCGATCGGGACCAGGTCCGGGTGCGCGACCCAGGAGCCGTCGAAGCCGTCGCCCGCCTCGCGGTCCTTGTCGTTCTGGACCTTCTCGAACGCGACCTTGTTGACCTCCGCGTCCTTGCGGGACGGGATGAACGCGGCCATGCCGCCGATCGCGTGCGCGCCGCGCTTGTGGCAGGTGCGGACGAGGAGTTCGGTGTACGCCCGCATGAACGGGGCGGTCATCGTCACCAGGTTGCGGTCCGGCAGGACGAACTTCGAGCCGCCGTCACGGAAGTTCTTGACGATGGAGAAGAGGTAGTCCCAGCGGCCGGCGTTCAGCCCGGAGGCGTGGTCGCGCAGCTCGTAGAGGATCTCCTCCATCTGGTACGCGGCGGTGATCGTCTCGATCAGGACGGTCGCGCGGACGGTGCCCTGCGGGATGCCGACGTAGTCCTGCGCGAAGACGAAGATGTCGTTCCAGAGGCGGGCCTCCAGGTACGACTCCGTCTTCGGGAGGTAGAAGTACGGGCCCTTGCCGAGCTCGATGAGGCGCTTGGCGTTGTGGAAGAAGTACAGACCGAAGTCGACGAGCGCGCCGGGCACCGGCTTGCCGTCGACCTGGAGGTGCCGCTCGTCCAGGTGCCAGCCGCGCGGCCGCATGACGACCGTGGCGAGCTCGTCGGCGCCCTTGAGGGCGTACGACTTGCCGCTGCGCTCGTCCGTGAAGTCGATGCGGCGCTCGTAGGCGTCGGTGAGGTTGAGCTGGCCGAGGATCACGTTCTCCCACGTGGGGGCGGACGCGTCCTCGAAGTCGGCGAGCCAGACCTTGGCGCCCGAGTTCAGGGCGTTGATGGTCATCTTGCGGTCGGTCGGGCCCGTGATCTCCACGCGGCGGTCGTTCAGCGCGGCCGGGGCCGGCGCGACCTTCCAGGAGTCGTCCTCGCGGATCGCGGCGGTCTCCGGGAGGAAGTCCAGGGTGGAGGTGCGGGCGATCTCGGCACGGCGCTCACCGCGGCGGACGAGGAGCTCGTCACGCCGGGGCGTGAACAGCCGGTGCAGCTCGGCCACAAAGGCGAGGGCCGCGTCGGTGAGCACCTCTTCCTGCCGGGGCAGGGGCTCTGCGTCGACGATGGCCAGCGGCGACGGCGCTAGTGCGGACATGAGCTGTCACTTCCTTCAGAGAGCTGCACGGACGGTGCCCGCCGAGCCGCCGGGCAGACACGGTGGCACTGGGTGCCACAGGAGCCGAGGTACGGCTGAGGGCCCCGTCCGAGGTAACGGGCCTTCTGGTCAGTGGATACTAGTTTCCTCATGGTGGAAGTTCAATGGTTTGTTGATGTCGAGATTCTTCTCGTCGACAGAACGTGTCGCTGAGTGCCACGCCGGTCACTCCAGGTGGGCCGGGGCGCCGGGCGTCCCGGAGGCCGTCGTTCCGGGCGCGGGCTCCAGCCGATGGAGATCCTCGGCCGTGTCGATGTCGTACGCCTGCGCCACGTCCCCGCACTCGACGAGAGAGATCTCACTCGCGTGCTCCCGCACGTAGTCGCGTGCCCCGCGGTCGCCCACGGCAGCCGCCCCGATCCCCGCCCAGTGGGCGGACCCGAACAGGACCGGATGGCCCCGGCGCCCGTCGTACGCGGCCGCCGCGAGTGTCGAGGGCGAGCGGTACGCGGCGCGCACGCGGGCGGTGGCCGCGGCGCCGATCCCCGGCTGGTCGACGAGCGAGACCAGCGCGGCGGCCGCGCCGGTGCCCCGCAGCGAGTCGAGGCCCGCCCGGAGCGAGGAGCCCATCCCCTCCTCCCACTCCGGGTTGTCGATCAGTACGCAGCCGGGCAGCGAGGCCCGTGCGCGCACGGCGTCGGCGGCCGCCCCGAGGACCACGTGCACCCGCGCGCACCCGGCCTCGCGCAGCACCCGTACGGCGTGCTCCACCAGCGGGCGGCCCCGGTGCTCCAGGAGGGCCTTCGGGCGCCCGCCGAGGCGCCGCCCGCCCCCCGCGGCGAGCAGCAGCCCGACGACCTCCCCCACCCCGTCGGCCCGCGCGTTCGTCGCTTCAGTCGTCATGCCTCCTGGATACACCCCACGGGGTCCGCGCGTGCGTGGCAGTGGTCACGTCCCTCACAGCCTTCGCAAAGTGGCGCATCACTATCGGGGAAGGTTTACTGACCCGCGGTCCTCACGTGCCCGACCAGCACCGCGAGGACCACCGGAACCAGCACGACAAGCACGACAGGCACGAGAACGTGCGCGAGGGGGAGAACGGTGTTGCCGAGTGTGGAGCAGATGCGAGTGAGCGGCGGCGACGAGGACCCGCGGGCGGCGGAACTGCGCGCCGCCGTGGCCCGGCTGCGCCGTGAACTCGCCGCGCACCCGGCGGAGTTCACGGACCGCGGGATAGCCGAGGACGAACTGGCCGCGCTCGCCGAGATGGCGTACGGCGGCGCCCCCGAGATCCCCAGGATGCGCCGGTCCCTGCTGCTCGTGGCGGGCGCGATCGGCTCGGTCAGCGCCCTCGCCGCGGGTCTCGCGGGGGTGCGGGGCGCGATCGAGATGTTCGGGGAGCCCGGGCAGGGCTGAGAGCCTCTCTCCGAGAGCCCGGTTCAGGCCACCCAGTGGCGGCGGTTCGCGTCCGTCCCCTGGGTGCCCGTGGTCCGCAGGTCGCCGGAGAGCGCGGCCGCGAGACGCAGCACGGCCTGCTCCGAGCGCTCCGGCGACAGCGTGTACGGAATGCGCAGCCGGTGCTCGTGCGTCCCCGGGTCCGCGCCGAAGCGCGAACCGCCCTCGATCCGTACGCCGTGCGCGAGCGCCGCGCGGGCCAGTGACGACGCGACCGGCCGGCCCAGGTCCACCCAGAGGGAGAGCCCGCCCGGCGGCACCTGCCAGCGCCACTCCGGCAGATGCCGCGCGAGCGACGCGGCGAGGGCGTCCCGCTGCGCCCGCAGCCGGGGCAGCCGCTCGCGCAGCACGTCGTCCATCCCGCGCAGCAACTGGAGCGCCACCAGCTGCTCGATGACGGGGGTGGCCATGTCGCTCGCCACGCGCTTCGTCGCCAGTTCGGTGATCAGCCCCGACCCGGCCCGCACCCAGCCGATCCGCAGTCCGCCCCAGTGCGTCTTGCTCAACGACCCTACGGTGAGCACCCGTTCGCCCATCCCGTGCGGTGCCAGCGAGGCGAACGGGGCGGGCTGCGGCACGTCGAGGGCGATGTCCGCGATGGTCTCGTCGATCAGGAGCCAGGTGCCCGTGGCGCGGGCCGTCTCCAGGATGCGCAGCCGCTGCTCGCGCGGCATCAGCCCGCCCGTCGGATTCTGGAAGTCCGGCACGAGGTACGCGATGCGGGGCGCCGCCTGCCGCAGCGACGACTCGACGAGATCGCTGTCCCAGCCGTCCTCCGTGACCGGGACCGGCACCGCGCGCAGCTGCGCGTCGCGGATCGCGTCGAGGGCGTTCGGGTACGACGGGTTCTCGACGAGGACCCGGTCGCCCTGCCTGCCGAGGAGGGACAGGATCAGGGACACCGCGTGCTGGGCGCCGGTGGTGATGAGGATCTGGTCAGGCAGCGTGGGCAGCCCGCGCCGGGTGAAGCGGTCGGCGACGGCGGCCCGCAACTCCGGTATCCCGTACGGGTGGTAGCCCGGCGTCGGCGCGTGCCGGGCCAGCAGCGCGCCCGCCGAGGCCAGTGCCGCCGCGAGCTCCGCCTCCGGTGCGCCGGGCGCCGCCACCGCCAGGTCCAGGACGTCGTCGCCCGCGGGGAACGCCGCCACGCTGGACGGCCGGCGCCCCTGCGGCAGCTCGGTCCAGGTGCCCGCGCCGCGGCGGCTGCGCGCGTAGCCGCCCTCGCGCAGCACGTCGTACGCCGCCGTGACGGTGGCGCGGCTGACGGCCAGGGCCGAGGCGAGCTCGCGCTCGGCGGGCAGCCGGGTGTGCAGCGGGATGCGGCCGTCGAGCAGGAGGGCGCGTACGCCGTGCGCGAGGGCGCGGTAGCCGGGGCGCTCGCCGCAGGTGCCGGTCAGGAGTACGGCGAGCTGACGGCTGCCGAGCCTCCGGTCCACCCTGTCCACGGGGTGGACCACGCGTCTGTCTTCCATGCCAACTCCCGCTGATTGGCCCTGCCTTCCAGGCCAATCAGCGTACAGACTCCCGCTCGGAGATCTTCGGACGAGCCGGAAGGCTGCTTTGGCCTGGGAAGGGGTACCACTGATGGCGCGGCACGGAGCGGGAGCGGGGACCGGAGCAGAGGCCGGGTCGGGAAGCGGCTCGGGGGAGGAGCGGCGCGCGGGGCGCGTCGTGGTCGGGGTCAGCGGGTCGCTCGCGAGCCTCGCTGCGCTGCGGGCGGGCGCGGAGCAGGCCCGGCGCGGGGGCCGGGTGCTGGTCGCGGTGCTGGCCTGGGAGCCGCCGGAGGGGGAGGGGCGGTATCTGCGCCGTCCCGATCCGGAGTGGGCGAGGCATTGGTGGACGGAGGCGCGGGCCCGCCTCGACCGCGCCTTCGACGAGGCCTTCGGCGGCACGCCGCCCGGCGTCGTGGTCGAGCGCCGGGTGATCAGGTCCCGTCCGGGTCCCGCCCTGTGCGGCCTCGCCACGGAACCGGACGACCTCCTGGTCCTCGGCACGCGTCCGGCCCGGCACGGCACGACCGGCACCCACCGCTACCTCCGCGCCCACGCGCCCTGCGCGGTCCTCACGGTCCCGGCCCCCCGCAAGCCGCGCGGGTTCCGCCGGACCCTGCGGAGGATGACCCCGCAGGACTTCGCCCTGGTGAGTCGCTGAAGGCAGGGCTCAGCCGAGAGCAGGCCCGAGGGAGCAGGCCCGGGGAGAGCAGGGGCTCAGGAGCCGGACCCCGCGCTGGCCAGCGCCGCGGACAGTTCCACCGCCACCTGCTGCAGCACCGGCACGATCTTGTCCGTGGCCGCCTCGGTGACCCGGCCCGCGGGGCCCGAGATGGAGATCGCCGCGGCCGTGGGGGAGTCGGGGACCGGCACGGCCAGGCACCGGACGCCGATCTCCTGTTCGTTGTCGTCGACCGCGTACCCGGTGCGGCGGACGTCCTCCAGGGCCGCGAGGAAGCCCTCGGGCGTGGTGATCGTCTTCTCGGTGGCGGCCGGCATCCCGGTGCGGGCGAGCAGCGCCCGTACCTCGTCGGGCGACGTGTGGGCGAGCAGCGCCTTGCCGACTCCCGTGGAGTGCGGCAGGACCCGCCGGCCGACCTCGGTGAACATCCGCATGGAGTGCTTGGACGGCACCTGCGCGACGTACACGATCTCGTCGCCGTCCAGCAGGGCCATGTTCGCCGTCTCGCCGGTCTCCTCGACGAGCCGGGCGAGGTAGGGCCGGGCCCACGTGCCGAGCAGGCGCGACGCGGATTCGCCGAGGCGGATCAGGCGGGGGCCGAGGGAGTAGCGGCGGTTGGTCTGCTGGCGTACGTACCCGCAGGCGACGAGGGTGCGCATGAGGCGGTGGATGGTGGGGAGCGGCAGGCCGCTGCTGGCGGAGAGTTCGCTGAGACCGACCTCGCCCCCCGCGTCCGCCATCCGCTCGAGCAGATCGAAGGCGCGCTCGAGGGACTGGACGCCGCCGCTCGCGGCGGGGGTCTTGGTGGCGGCGAGTTCAGCAGGGGCGTCGCTGGCGCTTGACGTCGGCACGGCGCGTTCCTTTCGGTGCTGGCGGGCAAGGAAGCAGCCTACCGGTCGGTTCTTCCCGAGCGCTGTTGCCCGGCCTGCCGTCGTCGCCGGTCAGGGGGCCTTTGTCCGCGTCTTCGCAGGGTTGTCCCGGCGCCCCTCGACGCTCGCGTTGTGCGTAGCCACGTTCTGGTAGGCGGAATTCTAATTCCACTTTGTGGAAACGTCCAGTGCGGGGCGGAATCGGGGTGTCCCGGCGGCGAGGTGCCGAAGCCCACCCTTGACGCCGTGGGCACAAGCGTGAAAACTCCTTCAACAGAACGTTGAATTCCGTTAAGCGGAAGCAAAAGGTCTGTGTAGCGGAACAGAAGAGAGGGGACGCGGGTGTCCGGACAGGACGTGGACGTGGACGCGACGGCGGGCGCTGGGGTGGAGCTGGTGCTCCGCTCGACCCGCGTCGTCACTCCGCAGGGGACTCGGGCCGCGTCGGTCGCCGTCTCCGGCGGCCGGATCGTGGCGGTCGCCCCGTACGACGCCGAAGTGCCGGACGGCGCGCGCCTGGAGGACCTCGGTGACGACGCCCTGCTGCCCGGCCTGGTCGACACGCACGTCCACGTGAACGACCCGGGCCGCACCGAGTGGGAGGGCTTCTGGACCGCCACCCGCGCCGCGGCCGCCGGTGGCATCACCACCCTGGTCGACATGCCCCTCAACTCCCTGCCGCCCACGACGACGGTGGACAACCTGCGCACCAAGCAGGAGGTCGCCCGCGCCAAGGCCCATGTCGACGTGGGGTTCTGGGGCGGCGCGCTGCCCGACAACGTGGCCGACCTCAAGCCGCTGCACGACGCCGGTGTCTACGGCTTCAAGTGCTTCCTCTCGCCCTCGGGCGTCGACGAGTTCCCCTCGCTGAACCAGGACGAGCTCGCCTCCTCCATGGCCGAGATCGCCGGGTTCGGCGGGCTCCTCATCGTGCACGCCGAGGACGCCCACGAGCTGGACGCCGCCCCGCACAGGAGCGGGCCCAAGTACGCGGACTACCTGGAGACCCGGCCCCGCATCTCGGAGGACACCGCGATCGAGGGGCTCGTCGCCCTCGCCAAGCGGATCGGCGCGCGGGTCCACGTCCTGCACCTGTCCTCCTCCGACGCGCTCCCGCTCATCGCCGCCGCCAAGCGCGAAGGCGTCGAGCTGACCGTCGAGACGTGCCCGCACTACCTGACCCTGACCGCCGAGGAAGTCCCCGACGGCGCCAGCGAGTTCAAGTGCTGCCCGCCCATCCGCGAGGCCGCCAACCAGGACCTGCTCTGGGACGCGCTCGCCGACGGCACCATCGACTGCATCGTGACGGACCACTCGCCGTCCACCGCGGACCTCAAGACCGACGACTTCGCGACCGCGTGGGGCGGCATCTCCGGGCTCCAGCTCAGCCTCCCCGCGACCTGGACCGAGGCCCGCAAGCGCGGCCACAGCCTCGACGACGTGGTGCGGTGGATGTCCGCACGCACCGCGGAACTGGTCGGACTCGACCGGAAGGGCGCCATCGAGGCCGGCCGCGACGCCGACTTCGCGGTCCTCGCGCCCGACGAGACCTTCACCGTGGACCCCGCGGCGCTGCAGCACCGGAACCGGGTCACGGCGTACGCGGGCAAGACGCTCAGCGGCGTCGTGAAGTCCACCTGGCTGCGCGGCGAACGCATCCTGCACGGCGGCGAGTTCAGCGAACCCGCAGGCCGACTTCTGGAAAGGAACAACTGAACGTGACGGCGATACCTCACTTCACCGGCGACGCCAGCCCCTACGGCGGCGGCGAGCCCTACGCCGACTACCGCACGGCCGACTTCCCCTTCACCCAGTACGCCAACCTCGCCGACCGGCAGCTCGGCGCCGGTGTGATCGCCGCCAACGACGAGTTCTTCGCGATGCGCGAGAACCTGCTGCTCGCGCACCCCGCCGTGTTCGACCCCGAGCACTTCGGGCACAAGGGCAAGGTCATGGACGGCTGGGAGACCCGTCGTCGGCGCGGCGTCTCCGGCGAGCACCCCTGGCCCACCGCGGACGACCACGACTGGGCGCTCGTCCGGCTCGGTGCCCCGGGCGTCGTGCGCGGCATCGTCATCGACACCGCCCACTTCCGCGGCAACTACCCGCAGGCCGTCTCCGTGGAGGGCACCAGCGTCGACGGTTCGCCGACGCCCGAGGAGCTCCGCGGCGACGACGTGAAGTGGACGACCCTCGTGCCGCGCACGCCGGTCGGCGGCCACGCCGCCAACGGTTTCGCCGTCGACGTCGAGCAGCGCTTCACGCACCTGCGCGTCAACCAGCACCCCGACGGCGGCATCGCCCGCCTGCGGGTGTACGGCGAGGTCGTCGCCGACCCCAAGTGGCTGGAGGCGCTCGGCTCGTTCGACGTCGTCGCCCTGGAGAACGGCGGCCAGGTCGAGGACGCCTCCGACCGCTTCTACTCCCCGGCCACCAACACCATCCAGCCGGGCCGCTCCCGCAAGATGGACGACGGCTGGGAGACCCGCAGGCGCCGCGACAACGGCAACGACTGGATCCGCTACCGGCTGGTCCAGCAGTCCGAGATCCGCGTCGTCGAGATCGACACCGCCTACCTCAAGGGCAACTCGGCCGGCTGGGCCGCCCTTTCGGTGCGCGACGGCGAGTCGGGCGAGTGGACCGAGGCGCTGCCCCGCACCCGCCTGCAGCCCGACACCAACCACCGCTTCGTCCTCGACGCGCCGGTCGTCGGCACGCACGTACGCGTCGACATCTTCCCGGACGGCGGCATCTCCCGTCTGCGCCTGTTCGGTTCGCTCACCGAGCACGGCGCGGCCAAGCTGGCCGCCCGTCACCAGGAGCTGGGCGGCTGATCCGCCCCCCTTGAACGTGGGGCGCACCGGGTGGACAGCCCCGGTGCGCCCCACACCCATGCCCAGGCGTCTCAGGCGGCGTGACCGCCGTCCACCGACAGCTCGGTGCCGGTGACGTACGCCGCGTCGGCCCCGGCGAGATAGCCGACCAGGGACGCCACCTCGTCGGCGGAGCCGAAGCGGCCGAGGGCGGTCATGGCGCTCTGGCCGTCGGCGAAGGGGCCGTCCGCCGGGTTCATGTCGGTGGCGATCGGGCCCGGCTGCACCAGGTTCGCGGTGATCCCGCGGCCGCCCAACTCCCGGGCCAGCGCCTTGTTGAGGCCGATCAGCGCGGCTTTGCTGGTCGCGTACAACGTGCCGCCTGGACCGGGGACGCGCTGGGCGATGCAGCTGCCGATGGTGATGATCCGGCCACCGTCACGGAGCCGGGCGGCCGCGGTCTGCGAGGCGAGGAACACCCCGCGGACGTTGACGGCGAGGACCCGGTCGATATCGGCGAGCGTCAGATCGCCCACCGGGCCGAGGACCCCGATGCCCGCGTTGTTCACCAGGATGTCCAGGCCGCCCAGGTCGTCGCACGCCCGGTCCACGGCCCCGGCCGCGTCCCCGGCGTGCGCCGCGTCGGCCTTCAGCGCGATGCCGCGCCGCCCTATGGACTCGATCTTCGCGACGATCTCGCGGGCCGCGTCCTCGCTGTGGACGTAGGTGATCGCCACGTCCGCGCCCTCCTCGGCCAGGCGCAGCGCGATCGCCGCGCCCATGCCGCGGCTGCCGCCGGTGACCAGGGCGGTCCTGCCGTTGAGAGAAGACATGTCCGTACCTCTTCCGCATGTGTATCGATGGTTCCGCGCCGCTCCGGGCGAGAAGTGCTTGCGGGTTCAATGAAAGTCGTCGAGGCGGACATCGGCTGGCGGCAATCGGACACGGCTCTCCATCCCGTTCCGGGCCGCGCCCCACGACTCCCTGATCGGGCACGGCCTGAGAGGGACGGTCGGCGGTGCGGGTGAACTCCCGGAAAACTTCACAGACTTGACGTTGACACGCCAACCTCTACGCGCGTCACACTGGACCCATGCGAATCCCCCCACGAAGCCGGTTCCTCGGCGCCACCGCCCTCGCCGCCGCCCTCCTCGTCGGCGGCCCCGTCGCCGCCACCGCGAGCGCCGCGCCGGTCGCCCCGGTCGCGCACTCCGTCACCGCCGTCGGCAAGATCTGCTACTCCGCGCTGCCCTCCCAGGCACACGACACCTTCGACCTGATCAAGGCGGGCGGCCCCTACCCGTTCCCGCAGGACGGCACGGTCTTCCAGAACCGCGAGAACGAGCTGCCGCGGCAGAGCTCCGGCTACTACCACGAGTACACGGTCATCACGCCGGGCTCGGACGACCGCGGTGCCCGCCGCATCGTCACCGGCGAGCAGAGCCAGGAGGACTACTACACCGCCGACCACTACGCCTCGTTCGACCGGGTCGACCACGGCTGCTGACCCCTCGTGGGGCACAGGCTCTCAGTGCCTGCCCCGGCTCCCCACCACGGCGAACAGCGCGAAGGCCAGTACGGTCAGGGCCACGCTCGCGTAGATCTCGTGGCCGTCGAGGAAGCCGAGGCGCTGCACGAGGCCCCAGCCGCGCAGTCCGCCGGTGAGCTGGTTGACCAGCCCGACCGCGCCCTGGAACAGCAGGAACACGCCGAGAAACTCCAGTAGCTGCTTCATGGGGAGATCGTCGTCCCGCACCCTTCGCGCGGACATCCGCCGCGGGGCGAGGATCTCCCCTGTCAGCGGTCCGAAAGTCGATGACCTGCGCGACTTTGGTAGACGATCACGCGCGGAGCGGGCCGCGCGCGGCCACCGGTGCGTAGATTTGTCGACCATGAGCGGCACTGACCCCACGCGAAGGGCCGGGCCGGGGCCCGAACCCGGTCGCACGCCCCTGGCCGCGAGCCCGTGGGCGCTGCCCTCCGCCGTCGCCCGGGAGTTCGACCCGGGCCGCGCGGGGCGCAGATCACGGCGGACCGCACGCGACTGGGTCACCGACTTCGGCTGCTTCCTGGCCGCCGTCCTGATCGGAATGCTCGCCGCCGACGCGGTCGGCGCCAACCCGCACGTCTCCGAGGGAGCCGCCGAGCTCGACCAGGTGGTCGGCGCGCTCGCCTGCGCCGCGGTCTGGCTGCGCAGGCGCTGGCCGCTCGGCCTCGCCCTCGCGATGGTGCCGGTCTCGCTGATCTCCGACACGGCGGGCGGCGCCTCGGCGGTGGCGCTCTTCACCCTCGCCGTGCACCGGCCGTTCCGGTACGTCGCGTGGGTCGGCGGCGCCTCGATCGCCACCGTTCCCCTCGTCTTCCGGCTGCGGCCCGACGCGGACATGCCGTACGGGGTCGCCATCGGCTTCGGCGTCGTGCTGAGCGCGGCGGTCATCGGCTGGGGCATGTTCGTACGCTCCCGGCGCGAACTCCTCATCAGCCTGCGGGACCGCGCCGTCCGCGCGGAGAACGAGGCCGCGCTCCGCGCCGAACAGGCCCAGCGGCTCGCCCGCGAGGACATCGCCCGCGAGATGCACGACGTGCTCGCGCACCGCCTCACCCTGCTCAGCGTGCACGCGGGCGCCCTCGAATTCCGCCCCGACGCACCCCGCGCGGAGATCGCCAGGGCGGCCGGCGTCATCCGGGAGAGCGCCCACGAGGCCCTGCAGGACCTGCGCCAGGTGATCGGCGTCCTGCGCGGCGGCGACGCGGACGCCTCGGGCCGCCCGCAGCCCACGCTCGCCGCCCTGGACACCCTGGCCGCCGAGTCCCGCGAGGCGGGCATGAAGGTCGTCCTCGACAACCGCGTCCCCGACCCCGCCGCCGTCCCCGCCGCCCTCGGCCGCACCGCCTACCGCATCGCGCAGGAGGGCCTGACCAACGCCCGTAAGCACGCCCCCGGCGCCGAGGTGACGGTGACCGTCACGGGCACGCCCGACGAGGGCCTGACCCTGTCCGTGCGCAACCCCGCACCGCCCGGCGAGGTGCCCCACGTGCCCGGCTCCGGACAGGGCCTGATCGGACTCGCCGAACGCGCCTCGCTCGCGGGCGGCCGGCTGGACCACGCGCCGGGCCCCGACGGCGGATTCCACCTGGAGGCCTGGCTACCGTGGGCGCCATGAAACCGATCAAGCTGCTGCTCGTCGACGACGATCCGCTGGTGCGCGCCGGACTCTCCTTCATGCTCGGCGGCGCGGCCGACATCGAGATCGTCGGCGAGGCGGGCGACGGCACCGAGGTCGCCGCGCTGGTCGGTGAAGTGCGCCCCGACGTCGTCCTGATGGACATCCGCATGCCCACGATGGACGGCCTCGCCGCGACGGAGGCGCTGCGCAGGCGACCGGGCGCCCCCGAGGTCATCGTCCTCACCACCTTCCACGCCGACGAGCAGGTCCTGCGCGCCCTGCGCGCGGGCGCGGCGGGGTTCGTCCTCAAGGACACGGCACCGGCCGAGATCGTCGCGGCGGTGCGCGCGGTGGCCGCCGGGGAGCCGGTGCTCTCGCCGACGGTGACCCAGCAGCTGATCACGCGGGTGACCGGCGTGGACCCCCAACTGGACCGCAGGCGGCGGGCGCTGGAGCGCCTCGACTCGCTGGGGGAGCGCGAGCGCGAGGTGGCCGTCGCGGTCGGCCGCGGCGGATCCAACGCGGACATCGCGGCGGAGCTGTTCCTGAGCGTCGCCACGGTCAAGGCGCACGTCTCCCGGATCCTGACGAAACTGGACCTCAACAACCGCGTCCAGATCGCCCTGTTGGCGCACGACGCGGGACTTCTCGACCAGGACGGCTGAGAGTGCGGGAACGAGGCGGGTGAGGGGAACAGAACGCCTCGCCCGGCGCGTTGACCACCTGAGCCTCTGGAGGAGACCTGCATGGCGGACACGATCGACCTGGCGACGTACGGCCCGCGGTTCAGACAGGACCCGCACTCCGTCTACGCGGAACTGCGCGCCCTCGGGCCCGTCCACCGCGTGCGCCTGCCACCCCCGGAGGACATGGGCGACGCCTACCTGGTCGTCGGGTACGAGGAGTGCAGGGCCGCGCTGACCGACCCCCGCTTCGCCAGTTCGTCGGCGGCGGCCGGCTTCGCCTTCCACGAGGAGGAGCTGATCGGCACGCACCTGCTGATCGCCGACCCCCCCCACCACACGCGCCTGCGGGGGCTCATCTCCCGCGAGTTCACCGCCCGCCGGGTCGAGGCCCTGCGCCCCCGCATCCAGGACATCACCGACGGCCTCCTCGACGCGATGCTCACCGAGGGCGCCACGGCGCGCGACCGCCGCGGCGACCTGCTCGAAGTCCTCGCCTTCCCGCTGCCGATCACGGTCATCTGCGAGCTGCTCGGCGTCCCCGACATCGACCGCGAGGCCTTCCGCCGCATGTCGAACGGCGTGGTGGCCTCGCCGAACCAGGAGGAGGAGCGCGCCGCCTTCGTGGCCCTGGCCGGCTACCTCGCCGACCTGGTCGAGGACAAGCGCTCGGCGCCCGGCGACGACCTCCTGAGCGCCCTGATCCGCGCCACCGGCGACGAGGACGGCGACCGCCTCTCGCCCGCCGAGCTGCGCGCCATGGCCTTCGTGCTGCTGATCGCCGGGCACGAGACGACGGTCAACCTGATCTCCAACACCGTGCACGCCCTCTTCACCCACCCCGGCCAACTGGCCGCGCTGCGCGCCGACATGAGCCTCCTCGACGGCGCGATCGAGGAAGGCCTCCGCTTCGAGGGCCCGGTGGAGGGCGCCACGTACCGCTTCGCCACCGAGGACACGGAGCTGGGCGGCCTCGTCGTCCCGCGCGGCTCCGTCGTCCGGATCTCCCTCGCCGCGGCCGACCGGGACCCCGCCCGCTTCCCCGACCCGGACCGCTTCGACATCCGCCGCGCCCCGCGCGGCCACGTCGCCTTCGGGCACGGCCTGCACCACTGCCTGGGCGCGCCGCTGGCCCGGCTGGAGGCGCGGATCGCGCTCGGCTCGCTCCTGTCCCGCTGCCCCGGCCTCGCCCCGGACGGGCCGCCGGGCGAGTGGCTGCCGGGGACGCTGATCAGGGGGGTGCGCCGACTTCCCGTCCGGTGGTAGTAGTTCGGTCATGAGCGAACCACCGCCCGCGCAGCCGACCGACCCCCTCGACCTCGCCAGGGCCCAGAAGGTCCTGGACGCCCAGCCGTTCAGCGCTCTGGTGCGGGCCCGCCTCACGCGGTTCGGCGAGGGGGCGGCCACGCTGGAGATCGACGTCCGCGAGGAACTCCACCAGCAGAACGGCTTCGTGCACGGCGGCGTGCTCGCGTACGCCGCGGACAACAGCATCACGTTCGCGGCCGGTACGACCCTCGGGCCCGCCGTGCTGACCTCGGGCTTCTCCATCCAGTACGTACGTCCCGCGACGGGCGTCAGACTGGCCGCCCGCGCCGTCGTCGTCCACTCGGGCCGCCGCCAGGCGGTGGTCCGCTGCGAGCTGTCCGCGGTGGGCGACGAGGGTGCGGAGACGCTGTGCGCGATCGCGCAGGGCACGGTGCTCTCCACGGGCTGAGAGCTCGTCCTTGGCCCTCCCGGCCTCCCAGCCCTCCCGACCTCCCAGCCCTCCCGGCCTCCCGACCTGCCAGCCTCCGGGCCTCCCGTCCCCTGCGGGCGCTCAGCCCTCGTAGCCCTCCGGGTCCCGCGGGATCTCGGACATCCGCACCGGCCGCCGCTCCCGCCGCGACAGTTCGCAGGCCTCCGCGATCCGCAGCGCGTGCAGCGCCTCGCGGCCGTCGCAGGGATTCGCCCGCTCTCCGCGCACGACGTCGACGAAGGCGGCGAGCTCCGCCTCGTACGCGGGGGCGAAGCGCTCCAGGAAGCCGGGCCAGGGCTTGACGGGGGCGGGCGGGCCCGCCGGTTCCGCCGAGGTGAGGGGCGTGCGCTCGTCCATGCCGACCGCCAACTGGTCGCGTTCCCCGGACAGTTCCATGCGGACGTCGTAGCCCGCGCCGTTGGTGCGGGTCGCGGTCGCCGTGACCAGCGTGCCGTCGTCCAGGGTGAGGACGGCGGCCGCCGTGTCGACGTCACCGGCCTCGCGGAACATCGCGGGACCCCTGTCGGAACCGGTCGCGTAGACCACCGCCACCTCGCGTCCCGTGACCCACCGCAGGATGTCGAAGTCGTGGACCAGGCAGTCCCGGTAGAGACCGCCGGAGAGCGGCAGGTACGCGGCGGGCGGCGGCGCCGGGTCCGAGGTGATCGCCCGTACCGTGTGAAGCCGTCCGAGGCGGCCCGAGCGCACCGCCTCGCGCGCCGCCGCGTACCCCGCGTCGAAGCGCCGCTGGAAACCGAGCTGCAGCACGGTGCCCGCCGCCTCGACCTCGGCGAGCGCGGCCAGCGTGCCCGGCAGGTCGAGGGCGATGGGCTTCTCGCAGAACACCGGGAGCCCGGCCCGCGCCGCCCTGCCGATGAGCGCGGCGTGCGCCGAGGTCGCCGCCGTGATCACCACGGCGTCCGCCCCTGCGGCGAAGACCGCGTCGACCGAGGGCACGGCCGTCGCGCCCGTCCGCGCCGCGAGGTCGGCCGCTCTCGCGGCGTCCACGTCGGCGACCACGAGGGACGTCACCGCCGGATGGCGGAGCAGGGCCGCCGAGTGAAAGGTGCCGATCCGGCCGGTTCCGATCAGTCCGATGCGCATGGCCCCACCCTCGCGACGCCCGCCCGCGCTGTCAATGGTTTGTCCGGACAACAGAACTTAAGAACTTCCCGTCATCCTCTCCTGGGACTACGCTCGCCCCGTGTCCAAACCAGTCGCCAAAGCAGCCCAGGACAAGCCGGTCCAGGACCCCACCGTGGACCTCCGGCTCGGCGTCGACCGCAGCAGCCCCGTCCCGCTCTACTTCCAGCTGGCCCAGCAGCTGGAGGCGGCGATCGAGCGCGGCGCCCTCACCCCGGGCAGTCTCCTCGGCAACGAGATCGAGCTCGCCGGGCGGCTCGGGCTCTCCCGGCCCACCGTCCGCCAGGCGATCCAGTCCCTCGTCGACAAGGGCCTGCTCGTGCGCCGCCGCGGCGTCGGCACCCAGGTCGTGCACAGCCAGGTCAAGCGGCCCCTGGAGCTCAGCAGCCTCTTCGACGACCTGGAAGCCGCCGGCCAGCGCCCGCAGACGCGCGTCCTGCGCAACACCGTCGAGGCCGCCTCCGCCGAGGTCGCGGCGGCCCTCGGCGTCGCCGAGGGCGACGACGTGCACCTCGTCGAGCGGCTCCGGCTCGCCCACGGCGAACCCATGGCGCACCTGCGCAACCACCTGCCCACCGGACTCCTCGACCTCGACACCGCACGCCTGGAGGCCACCGGCCTCTACCGCCTGATGCGCGCCGCGGGACACACCCTGCACAGCGCGCGCCAGTCCGTCGGCGCCCGCGCCGCCACCGCCGACGAGGGCGAACTGCTCGCCGAGCCCGCCGGGGCGCCGCTGCTCACGATGCGGCGCACGACCTTCGACGACACGGGCCGGGCCGTCGAGTACGGCGCGCACGTCTACCGGGCCTCGCGCTACTCCTTCGAGTTCCAGCTCCTCGTACGGCCGTAGCGACCCGGCGCCGCGCCAGCCGTCAGAATGTTCTGACAAAGCCATTGACGCTTCCGCGCGCACCCCGCTAGAACTCCTCCAGCCGCACCGAGGCGGCCGGAAGAAGAGGGGTGGTCCACCATGCGCACATCCCGTACGGCGAGGGGCGTCACGGCCTGTCTGGCGGTGATCGCGCTCGCCGCCGGCTGCAGCAGCTCCGGCGGCAAGGACGACGAGGACGGGTCGGGGGACGGCGGCGGGAGCGGCAACGGCGTCGGCACCCCCCGCCTCAAGATCGCGATGATCACGCACTCCGGCGAGGGCGACACCTTCTGGGACATCGTGCGCAGCGGCGCGCGGCAGGCGGCCCGCAAGGACAACATCCAGTTCCTCTACGCCAACGACAAGGAGGCCAAGGGCCAGGCCGAGCTCGTCCAGTCCTTCGTCGACAAGAAGGTCGACGGGATCGTCGTGACGCTCGCGAAGCCCGAGGCGATGCGGGCCGTGCTCGCCAAGGCCGGGGCGGCGGGCATCCCGGTCGTCACGATCAACTCCGGCGGCGAGTTCTCCGCGCGGTTCGGCGCGCTCGGCCACATCGGCCAGGACGAGTCCGTCGCGGGCGAGGCCGTCGGCGACGAGCTCAACACGCGCGGGAAGAAGAAGGCGCTCTGCGTCATCCACGAACAGGGCAACGTCTCCCTCGAACAGCGCTGCGCCGGCGTCAGGAAGACCTTCGAGGGATCGGTCGAGAACCTGAACGTCGAGGGCACCAACGCGCCGGGCGCCCAGTCCTCCATCAGCGCGAAGCTCCAGGCCACCAAGGACATCGACGCCGTCGTCACGCTCGGCGCGCCGATCGCCGCGTACTCGGTGAAGGCCAAGGACGAGACGGGGAGCAAGGCGGAGGTCGACACGTTCGACCTGAACGCCGAGGTCGTCAAGCGCCTGAAGGCCGAGGAGGTCGGGTTCGCCGTCGACCAGCAGCCCTACCTCCAGGGCTACCTCGCCCTCGACGAACTCTGGCTGTACAAGACCAACGCCAACGTCCTGGGAGGCGGCAAACCCGTCCTCACCGGCCCCGCCATCGTCACCGAGAAGGACGTGCCCGAGCTGGAGAAGTACACCGCTCGCGGTACCCGATGAACACACGCGTGATCCGCGTGGTCGATACTTGGGCGGCTGGGGCCGGGGATCCGGACCGGCCGCACAGAGCAGCAGAGCAAGAAGGGCACGGCGTCGTGGCAAGGGTGAAGACAGGGGTACGAGCGGTAGGCGCCGTGCTGGTGGCGGTGCTCGGTGTGACCGCCGGGCTGACCGGATGCAGCAGTACCGGCGGAAAGCGCGCCGAGGACGCCCGCAAGGCGGCAGCGGCGGGCGGGAAGGCCGCGGTGGACACGCCGCGCTGGACCTTCGGCATGGTCACCCACTCGGGCGACGGCGACACCTTCTGGGACATCGTCCAGAGCGGCGCCAAGCAGGCCGCGGTCAAGGACAACATCAAGTTCCTGTACGCCCACGACGACGAGGCGCAGCAGCAGGCCCAGCTCGTGGACTCCTACATCGACAAGAAGGTCGACGGGATCATCGTCACCCTCGCCAAGCCCGCGGCGATGAAGGGTGCCCTCGCCCGCGCGAAGAAGGCCGGCATCCCGGTGATCACCGTGAACTCCGGCTCTGCGGAGTCCAAGGAGTTCGGCGCGCTCACCCACATCGGCCAGGACGAGACGATCGCGGGCGAGGCCGTCGGCGAGGAGCTCAACAAGCGCGGCAGGAAGAAGGCGCTCTGCATCCTGCACGAGCAGGGCAACGTCGGCCACGAACAGCGCTGCGCGGGCGCCAAGAAGACCTTCGACGGCACGATGCAGAACCTGTACGTGACCGGCACCAACATGCCCGACGTGCAGTCCTCCATCGAGGCCAAGCTGCAGTCCGACAAGTCGGTCGACGCCGTCGTCACGCTCGGCGCGCCGTTCGCGGACACCGCGGTGCAGGCCGCGGACAGCGCGGGCAGCAAGGCCGAGGTCGACACCTTCGACCTCAACGAGAAGGTCGCGGCCGGTCTGAAGTCCGGCGACCTCGGCTTCGCCGTCGACCAGCAGCCCTACCTCCAGGGCTACGAGGCCGTCGACCTGCTCTGGCTGTACAAGTACAACGCCGACGTCCTCGGCGGCGGCAAGCCCGTCCTCACCGGCCCGCAGATCGTCACCAAGGACCAGGCCGCCGAGCTGGAGGACTACGCGAAGCGAGGGACCCGATGACCGCGACAGCACCCGCGCCCGCCCCCGACGCCAAGGCCGACGAGCGCCTGGTCAAGGCCTCACCGCTGAAGAAGCTGATGGGCCGACCCGAGCTCGGCTCCGTCGTCGGCGCCATCGCCGTGTTCCTCTTCTTCTCGTTCGTCGCGGACAGCTTCCTGCAGGCCACCAGCCTGGCGACGGTCCTGTACGCCGCCTCGACGCTCGGCATCATGGCGGTGCCGGTGGCGCTGCTGATGATCGGCGGCGAGTTCGACCTGTCGGCGGGCGTGCTCGTGACGACGTCGGCCCTCGTCTCGTCGATGTTCAGCTACCAGATGACGGCGAACGTCTGGGTGGGCGTCGGCGTCTCGCTCCTGGTCACGCTCGCCATCGGCGTCTTCAACGGCGTGATGCTGACCCGCACGGACCCGCCGAGCTTCATCATCACGCTCGGCACGTTCCTGATGCTGACCGGTATGAACCTCGGCTTCACCAAGATGATCAGCGGCACGGTCTCCACCAAGTCGATCGCCGACATGGAGGGCTTCTCCTCCGCCAAGAAGATCTTCGCCGAGACGATCACGATCGGCGGCGTCGACTTCAAGGTCACGATCCTCTGGTGGCTCGCCCTGATCGCGGTCGCCACCTGGATCCTGCTGCGCACCCGCGTCGGCAACTGGATCTTCGCGGTCGGCGGCGGCGAGGACGCGGCCCGCGCGGTCGGCGTCCCGGTCGCCAAGACCAAGATCGGCCTCTACATGGGCGTCGCGTTCGGCGCCTGGATCTCCGGCCAGCACCTGCTGTTCTCGTACGACACCGTGCAGTCCGGCGAGGGCGTCGGCAACGAACTGATCTACATCGTCGCGGCCGTCATCGGCGGCTGCCTCATCACCGGCGGCTACGGCTCCGCGGTCGGCGCGGCCGTCGGCGCGCTGATCTTCGGCATGGTCAGCAAGGGCATCGTCTTCGCCGAGTGGAACTCGGACTGGTTCAAGTTCTTCCTCGGCGTGATGCTGCTCCTGGCGACCCTGCTCAACCACTGGGTCCGCAAGCGCGCGGAGGCGACGAAGTGACCACGGACATGACGAAGACCGACGCGGCCCCCGAGGACGGCAGCGGACGCACGCCGCTCGTCGAGCTCGACGACGTCAGCAAGTACTACGGAAACATCCGCGCGCTCGAAGGCGTCTCGCTCGAAGTGCACGCGGGGGAGATCTCCTGCGTGCTCGGCGACAACGGCGCGGGCAAGTCCACCCTCATCAAGATCATCGCAGGGCTGCACCGGCACGATGCGGGTGCCCTGCGCATCGAGGGCGAGGACATGCGGCTCGGCTCGCCGCGCGCGGCCCTGGACCTCGGCATCGCCACGGTCTACCAGGACCTCGCGGTGGTCCCCCTGATGCCGGTCTGGCGGAACTTCTTCCTCGGCTCCGAGCCGACGAAGGGCACGGGTCCCTTCCGCCGCATGGACGTCGACCTCATGCGCAGGACGACCCGCGCGGAGCTCCTGCGCATGGGCATCGACCTGCGCGACGTCGACCAGCCCATCGGCACGCTCTCGGGCGGCGAGCGCCAGTGCGTGGCGATCGCCCGCGCCGTGTACTTCGGCGCGAAGGTCCTCGTCCTCGACGAGCCGACCGCGGCGCTCGGCGTCAAGCAGTCGGGCGTCGTCCTGAAGTACGTGGCCGCGGCGCGGGACGCGGGCCTGGGTGTGGTCCTGATCACCCACAACCCGCACCATGCCTACCTGGTCGGCGACCGTTTCGTACTCCTCAAGCGCGGCACGATGTTCGGCAGCTACGCCCGCGACGAAACCAGCCTCGACGAGCTGACCCGCCAGATGGCGGGCGGCTCGGAACTGGATGACCTCCGTCACGAACTGGAGGGCCGAGAGGCCCTGTAAGGGGCGCGGGGAACTGCGCGAGCGACCACGCACGGCCCGCGGCCGCGTCTGCCGGGCGCCCGTGCAGTGGCGCCTGCGGCTTTTCGTGGGCGGGGCGCGCAGTTCCCCGCGCCCCTGGGGGGGGAGGGCCGCAAGGCCCTGTCAGGGGCGCGGGGAACTGCGCGAGCAACCACGAACCACCCGCACCCGCATCTACCCAGTCACCCAGCAGACGCGACTGCGGCTCCCCGCGGGCCGAGCGCACAGCCCCCCCGCGGGCCGAGCGCCCAGCTCCCCGGGCCCCCGGCGTGGCCGAGCGCACCGCTCCCCACCCCCGACACCCTCCGGCCCAGGGCCACCGAACCGGGCCCCCGGCCCCGGGGTCCCGTTGTGCGCGCCCCCGCGACCGTGAGGCAGAATCGCCGCAATGAGCACCTACCGCGACCTCGCGCACCGCGGCTCCGCACGAGCCACCGTCCTGCGGACCGTGGGCACCCGCGAACGCCGATCGCACCTCACGGCGCCACGCGTCAACACCGTCGGCATCGACATCGGCGGCACCAAGGTGATGGCGGGCGTCGTCGACCCCGACGGCAACATCCTGGAGACCCTCCGCACGGAGACCCCGGACAAGTCGAAGAGCCCCAAGGTCGTCGAGGACACCATCGTCGAGCTCGTCCTCGACCTCTCGGACCGGCACGACGTGCACGCCGTCGGCATCGGCGCCGCAGGATGGGTCGACGCGGACCGCAACCGCGTGCTCTTCGCGCCCCACCTCTCCTGGCGCAACGAGCCCCTGCGCGACCGGATCTCAGGCCGCCTGGCCGTCCCCGTCATGGTGGACAACGACGCGAACACCGCCGCCTGGGCGGAGTGGCGCTTCGGCGCGGGCCGCGGCGAGGACCACCTGGTCATGATCACGCTCGGCACCGGCATCGGCGGCGCGATCCTGGAGGACGGCCAGGTCAAGCGCGGCAAGTTCGGCGTCGCGGGCGAGTTCGGCCACATGCAGGTCGTCCCGGGCGGCCACCGCTGCCCCTGCGGCAACCGCGGCTGCTGGGAGCAGTACAGCTCCGGCAACGCCCTGGTCCGCGAGGCCCGCGAGCTCGCCGCCGCCGACTCCCCGGTCGCGTACGGCATCATCGAGCGGGTCAAGGGCAACGTCCCCGACATCACCGGCCCCCTCATCACCGAGCTGGCCCGCGAGGGCGACGCCATGTGCGTCGAGCTCCTCCAGGACATCGGCCAGTGGCTGGGCGTCGGCATCGCCAACCTCGCCGCCGCCCTGGACCCCTCCTGCTTCGTGATCGGCGGCGGCGTCTCGGCCGCCGACGACCTCCTGATCGGCCCGGCCCGCGACGCCTTCCGCCGCCACCTCACCGGCCGCGGCTACCGCCCCGAGGCCCGCGTCGCCCGTGCCCAGCTCGGTCCCGAGGCCGGCATGGTGGGCGCCGCGGACCTCTCCCGCCTGGTCGCCCGCCGCTTCCGCCGCGCCAACCGGCGCCGCGTGGAACGCTACGAACGGTACGAGCGCTACGCCGAGGCGCGCCGCACCAACGACCGCACCTCCCAGGGAACCCAGTAGATGACCGTGCCCCGCCAGCCCTCGTCCCCGGACCTCCCCGGCTCGCCCGAGCCGGACCGCGACGGAGGCAAGGCCAGCAAGCCCGAGGACCGCCGCCACATGATCCGCCGCCGCTGGCTGACGGCGATCATCATCGTGCTGCTCATCGGCGTGCCCGCCGGCTACCTGGTGATCTCCGCGAACCAGAGCCGCAACAGCGGCCGGGACAAGGAGGACAAGTACTCCGCGACCGGCCTCACCGCGGGCTGGCCCTCCAAGGTGCAGCGCCGTCTGTACGACGTGCCGGTCCAGCCGTACTCGGCGGAGGTCGCCTACTACGAGACGAACAACTGGCGCACCAGCCGGCTCTACGTCCAGTTCCTCACCAGCAACGAGGGCCTGCGGAGGTTCCTCAAGCAGATCGGCACCACCGAGGACGAGCTCGAACCGAACGAGATCACCATCAGCAAGCGCGACCGCAAGGTGGTCGGCTGGGAGTTCACGGGCCCCGGCCCCTGGTCCGGTCTGACCCACGACCGGAAGAACCCGGCGCCCACCCAGGACGTGGTCGTGGACCGCTCGAACGCGCAGCACCCGATGGTGTACGTGGTGTCGTCGACGACGCCCTGAGCCCTCGCGCGATTCTTTCGCGCCGGTGAAGATCAGGGCGTTCTCCGGTGCGCCTCAGTACGGCCCTCCTAGCGTGTGGCCATGACCAGAATCCCGGAATCAGAAGCCGCGTACGACCGGCGCAGGCTGCACCAGTGGCTGGACGGCGGGGCCCGCGCCGACGGGGTGGCGCGCCGTGACCTCCTGCGGCTCCTGGCGGCCGCGGGCCTCGTCTCCGCGGCGCCGGTCGGCCTGTCGGCGAACACGGCGAGCGCGGCGGGTGCCTCGGGCACCGCGGGGGAGGGCGTCGTCAAGCCGCTGCCCCCGGAGCGGTTCATCGTGCACGGCACGAACGCGGAGACCCGCTTCGAGGCCCTCGCGGACACCGGCCACCTCACCCCCGCCTCCCACTTCTTCGTCCGCAACCACACGACGACGCCGCGGATCGACGCCGCGACCTGGCGGCTGAACGTCTGGGGCGACGGTCTGAAGGGCGGCGCGCACCACTTCAGCCTCGCCGACCTGCGGAACCTCCCCCCGGTGACGCGCACGGCGTTCGTCGAATGCGCGGGCAACGCCAGGAACTTCTTCAAGACCCAGCAGGACCAGCCCGCCTTCGGCACGCCCTGGACCACGGGCGCGATCGGCACGGCCCGCTGGCGCGGCGCACGCCTCTCCGACGTCCTGCGCAGGGCGGGCCTCTCCCGCCGGGCGGTGGACGTGATGCCGCGCGGCCTCGACGACGACTACGTCACCTCGAACGGCACCAACTACGGCCGCGTGCGCCGCCCCATGCCGGTCTCCAAGGCCCTGGACGACGTCCTCCTCGCGTACGAGATGAACGGCGAGCCCCTTCCCCCCGACCACGGATACCCGGTCCGGGTCCTCGCCCCGTCCTGGGTGGGCATCTCCTCGATCAAGTGGCTCGGCGACATCGAGGTCTCGACCGTGCCCCTCTACTCGCCCTGGAACACCGACTTCTACCGGCTGTACGGCGACGCCTACCCGCCCGAGGGCAGCGCCCCGCTCACCCGCCAGACCCTCAAGTCGGCCTTCGAGCTGCCCTGGAACGCGACCCTGTCCGCGCACACCGAGCACCGGCTCACCGGCCGCGCCTGGTCCGCGTCGGGCGCGATCACCCGGGTCGAGGTCAGCACGGACGGCGGCGCCTCCTGGCGCCGGGCCCGCCTGCACGATGCCTCGCACCCCGGCTCGTGGACCCGCTGGTCGACGCCGTGGACCCCCGGCAAGCCCGGCCCCGTCGAACTCCTCTCCCGCGCCACCGACTCCACGGGCCGGACCCAGCCGGAGACGACGGTGCCCAACACGCAGGGATACCTGTTCGACGCGGTGATCCGGCACGCGGTGACGGTCGGAGCCTGACGCTCTCACCCGGCGGCCGCCCACCCCTCGTACACGGCGGCCGCCACCGCCAGGTCCTCCCAGGCCATCCCCGCCGACTTGAACAGCCGGGGCATGCCCTCCGCCGGCCGCACCTCACCCCGGACCAGGGCGTCCAGCGTGTGGAGCCGCTCCATGGCGAAGGCCCCTTCGGCGGCCGCGAGGACCAGGTCGCCGCACTCCCGCTCCGCGACCTCGCGGGACTCCGCCACCACCGTGGCGCGGCCCACGAGCCGGGCGTCCACCTCACGGGCGTCCGGCTCGTGCGAGCCGACCGCCGCGACCGTCGCGTGGCCGGGCAGCAGGGAGCTGTCGAAGAGGGGCTCGCGGGCCGTGGTGCAGCAGCAGACCACGTCGGCACGGGCCACCGCGTCCGCCGTCGCCGCGGTCGCGGAAAGCCCCGCGGCGCGACAGCGGTCGACGAACGCGGCGACCCGGCGGGCGTCGCGCGCGACCACGTCGACGTGGCGCAGGGCCGGACGCACCGCCCGTACCGCCTCGACGTGGCCCCACGCCTGCGGGCCCGTCCCGAAGACGAGCAGCCGCTCGGCTCCGGGGACCGCGAGCCGCCCGATCGCCACCCCGGACACGGCAGGAGTGCGCAACGACGTCAGCGCGATCCCGTCCAGGAGGGCCACCGGCGTGTGGGTCAGTCCGTCCAGGAGCAGGTAAAGCCCCTGAACGCGCGGCAGACCGCGCTCCGCGTTGCCCGGCGTGACGGTGGCGACCTTCACTCCGGCGTACGAGGCGGTGGCGGACGGCATCAGGAGCAGCTGACCGCCGGGCACCTCGACGACCGAGCGGGGTGCTTGTGCCGCCGGGTCGAGCCCGTCGGCGAGGACGGCCTCCAGCGCGCCGATCGCGGCGGACATGGGGACGAGCCGTTCCACGGTCTCGGCGTCGAGGTACGGCGTGGCGGGGGTCGGGGCCGGTGCGGGGGTCGGTGCGTTCATGGGGTTTCCCTACCCACTGGGCGGGACGTGAGTGAAAACAGAGGCCCGGGGCACTCGCGGAGGTGAAGAACGAAGGCGCACGTCCACGAAGAAAGGTGTCATCCGTGTCGCAGGTCGAAGAGTCCATCGAAGTCAACGTGCCGGTCCGCACGGCGTACAACCAGTGGACCCAGTTCGAGTCGTTCCCCCGGTTCATGGAGGGCGTGCAGCGGATCGAGCAGCGCACCGACAAGCTCACCCACTGGGTGACGAAGATCGACGGCGTGGAGCGCGAGTTCGACGCGGCGATCACCGAGCAGATCCCCGACGAGCGCGTGGCCTGGACCACCGTCGAGGGCCAGGCCAAGCAGGCCGGCGTCGTCACCTTCCACCGCCTGGACGACAGCCGTACCAAGGTCATGCTGCAGATGCATTACGACCCCGACGGCCTGGCCGAGACCGTCGGCGACAAGCTCGGTTTCGTGAAGCGGCAGGTCACGGGCGACCTGGGTCGGTTCAAGGAGTTCATCGAGGAGCGCGGTGGCGTGGAGACCGGTGCGTGGCGCGGTGAGGTCTGACACGCACGATGACTCGGCACTGCGAGTGCTACCGGCCGTTGTCGGTATGGCCGGCGCCGTAGCCGGGCACCGCGGCCGCCAGGACCTCCTCGGCGACCTTCCATAGTTCCGGGAGGTACTCCTGGTCGCCTGACCACGAGCCGGTCGACGCGATGGGCAGCGCGTCGGCCGGTCAGTGGTCCTACGAGGGCTCGCGGGCGTCCGCAATCGCCGGAGCGTTGTAGATGCGTGCTGCACGCCACGGCCGAGTCATGTGCGCAGGCCTTGTTCCAGCGACGCGGCCGCGTGGCGTGTCTACAGCCGCTCCTTCTTTCGTGCAGGCCGGTTCGCGCGGCGTCTTTCGGCTTGGCGTACCAGGATGCTGTGCAGGGCGTGCGCGGCTGTGCGTGCCGTGTGTGCGTGGCGTTGCTGGAGCATGACGCGGAATTCGGTGTTGTCATCGGCGAGAGGGCGGTAGGTGATGGTGCCGCTTCGTTCCAGTGGGTCGCCGTGCACGCTGTAGTCAGGCAGGACGGCGGCGCCGAGCCCTTCCGCAACCATGAGTTTTCCCATTTCGGCGCCGTCGGCCGAGTAGGAGAAGAGGGGTGTGCTGCCGCTGAGGAGGCGGTGGATGTAGCGGTGCATGACGTAACCGGCCCGCATCGTGATCAGCGGGTGGGTCAGCAGGTCGGCGACGGTGATCGCTCCGAGTGCGGCCAGGGGACTGTCCTGACGGATGCACACGACGGGTCGTCCACGCAGTAGTTCAGTGGTGTGCAGGCCGGGCGGGAGGTCGTCGTCGCGTAGGTAGCTGACGATTCCCAGGTCGAATCCGCCCTCGGTGAGGTGTTGTTGGATGCCGTCGTGCCGGTCAGCGATCACTTCCACCTGGGTCGACGGGTGGGTGGTGCGGAACTCGCGGATGGCCGGTGTCAGGAGGGTGACGGTGGCGGCATTGACCGTGCCCAGCCGTAGCGCGCGGTTGGTGTGGTGCTGTTCGTCGGCTGCTTGGCGCAGACGGTCGACTGCGTCAAGGACTGCGGCGATGTGCGGCAGCAGTTCTCGCCCCTCGTGACTGATCTTGGCTCCGGAGCGTTTGCGCTCCATGAGTTCCACTCCCAGTTCGCGCTCCAGTTTGCGCAACGTCTCGCCCAACGCCGGCTGAGACATGTGCAGTGCCTCGGCGGCACGGCGCAGTGACCCGAGCCGCGTGACTGCCACCAGATATTCCAACTGTTCTACACGCATGGCGAGATACCTCCGACCCGCATAGTAATCCGTCCACTTGGGGGGCGAGGTGAGAGGTCTTCCCTGTCCCCATATCCGAAATTCGCGCTGGACCGCAATCGGAAACGCTGTTTAGGCTCGGGTTGCGAAGGCCTGGCTGCCCTCCCTGATCCCCCTCATCGGTGGCTGGCCAGGCCTTTGCTCATAGGCGCTTTTGTCACCGCAGTGGGCGCTATTCATCGGCACACTGATCAGCAGCACCTTGTCCTTCCTGGCCAACGCCAGATGGTTGCGCGGAAGGGGCGAAGGTCCTTAAGCGCCTGTCCAGAAGTCCCGTAAATTGCCAAACCTTGGCCCCTACCGTTGAAACATCAAGCTTTGTGATGTTGGGGTGAGATAGACAACTTTCCTGCGAAACGGAAAAAGCAATGCCCAACACGGCACAGGCGTCGACTTCATGGCGTGTACCTCTGCCTCACGCACCTGCCGCCGTCTCGATAGCCCGAAGGCTGGTTCGCGCGGCCCTAATGCACCCCACTGCACATTCGACCCAAGCCCGTCAATCTCCGGCCTGTACACCAGCTGCTGTGGACCATGACGTGGCTGAATTGCTCACTTCTGAATTGGTCACGAATGCGGTGGAGCACACCACGGCACGAGCTCCACTGGAACTGCTTCTGGAAGTTCAGCATTCGGGATTTCGTGTTGAAGTCCGGGACCATGATGCGGGCGCCGTGGAAGAGCTGATGACTGAGGGGATGCCCCACCACGGGCCCGACCCACGGAGTGAGAGCGGACGAGGCCTCCTTCTTGTCCGCGAGCTCAGCTCATCAGCTGGGTGCAGCCTCAGCGAAGGCGGCAAGGGCGTCTGGTTCACCCTTTCGTCCGGCCAGGCCCAGGACGTGTGTCGGGCAGGCTGAGGCCTAGGCCCAAGACGCTGGGGAAGGGCGCGTGTTCGGCAGGCCGCGAGCCGCGGCCAGCCGCAGTGCGTCCACAGCACAGCCGGGTTCGCGCGCCGCCTGACCCCTGGCTGCGACGAACACTGCCGCGCAGCCGATGAACGACTCGCTGGCGCCGACCCGCCTGCAAGCCCCGCCCCGCCCCGCCCCGCCCCGTCCCGGCTTCCGTGGAGCCGCTCAGCTCCGCCCCGCAAACGGGACTTGCGCCTCAGGCTCCTCAAGCTCTATCGCCGACTCCGTCACCCCCGGCCGCCGCCACAACTTCGCCTCCGCCAGGAGCGGGAGCACGCCCTCTCCGAACCAATACGCTTCCTCGATGTGCGGGTGGCCGGACAGGACGAACTCTTCGATGCCGAGCTGCTGGTATTCGACGATCCGCGCTGCCACCTCGGCGTGGCTGCCCACCAGGGCGGTGCCCGCGCCGCCGCGGACCAGGCCGATGCCGGCCCAGAGGTTGGGCGCGACCTCCAGCCCGTTCGTGCTGCCGCCGTGCAGCGCCAGCATCCGCCGCTGGCCCTCGGATTCACTGCGGGCCAGCCCTTCCTGTACGGCACGGATCGCCTCTGGCGCGAAGCCGTCCAGGAGGCGACGGGCCTCGGCCCAAGCCTGGTCGGCGGTGTCCCGTGTGATCACGTGCAGCCGGATGCCGAAGCGCACCGAGCGCCCCGCTTCGGCGGCCAGCCGCTGGATCCAGGCGATCTTCTCGGCCACCTGCTCGGGTGGTTCGCCCCAGGTCAGGTAAACATCGCTGAACCGGGCGGCGACCTCCCCCGCCGCTGCCGAGGACCCGCCGAAGTAGACGGGCGGTACGGGGTCGGGCACGCGGGCCAGCCGCGCCTGCTCGACCCGCAGGTGCTCCCCGTCGAAGTCGACCGTCCGCCCTTGCCACAGGTCCCGCACGACGCTCAGGAACTCGCCGGTGCGGGCGTAACGTGCGTCCTTGCCCAGGAAGTCGCCGTACGCGCGCTGCTCGTGGCTCTCGCCGCCGGTGACGATGTTGAGGAGCAGCCGTCCGGGTGCGTGCCGCTGAAAGGTGGCCGCCATCTGGGCGGCGAGGGTGGGCGCGATGATGCCGGGCCGGAGAGCGATGAGGAATTTCAGGTGCTCGGTCTCCCGGGCGAGCATCGCCGTGGTGAGCCAGGCGTCCTCGCACCAGGCCCCGGTAGGGGTCAGGGCGCCTTCGAAGCCGAGTTGTTCGGCGGCACGGGCGATCTGGGTGAGATAGCCGAGCGTGGCGGGGCGCTGCCCGCCCGCGGCGCCGGCGGGCAGGCCGTGGCCGCCGCCGACGATGTGCCGGCTGTCGCCGTAGGTCGGCAGGAACCAGTGGAAGGTGAGGCTCACGGAATCTCCGGAAACAAGGAAGAAGCAGGGAAGGAGGGTGCAGCGGGAGAGGAAGGAGAAGTGGGGGAGGAAGGAGAAGCGGGGGTCACAGAAGGCCGTGCCGGGGTGGCCTGGTGCCGTTGAGCACGTACCGGCCGAGGTGCTGCACCTTCCAGCGCACCGGGTCGTGCAGCGTGTGGGTGCGCGCGTCGCGCCAGTGCCGGTGCAGGTTGAGGCCGTCCAAGGCGGCCCGGGTACCCGCCACTTCGAACAAGGCGCTCCCCGTTTCTACGGCTGTCTCCGCCGCGTACGCCTTCGCCGCGGCGACCGCGATCGACGCTTCGGCGGCCGTGTCGTCGGTGAGGTGGGCGGTGGCGGTGTCCACGGCGCGGGCCGCGGCCTCCAGGAGTGCCTGTGCCGCCCGGACGCGCAGTTCGAGCGCGCCGAAGCGCTGGACGAGCAGAGGGTCCTCGGCGGCCGTCGCGTAGCCGCTTTCGAACCAGGGGCGACTCTTCGTACGGACGAAGTCGGCCGCTTCGTTCAGCGCTGCCCGGGCCACACCACTGTCGATGGCCGCGTGTAGCAACTGGGCGAAGGCGCCGTGCAGTTGGGGGCCCTCGAAGGTGAGGTGGTGCGGCACGACGCGGTCGGCGGGTACGGCAACGCCCTCCAGACGCACCGTGCCGCTGGCGGTGGTGCGCTGCCCCATGCCGTCCCAGTCGTCGACGACCGTCACGCCGGGCGCGCCGTGCCGTACGTACGCGACGTGCAGCTTGTCCTCGGCGCCACGGGCCAGCACCGGGATCCAGTGGGCGAACAGGGCGCCGGTGCAGTAGTGCTTGGTTCCGTTGAGTATGTATCCGCCGTGGCCGTGGCCGTGGCCGTGGCCGTCGACGCCCGGCTCCAGGCGGGTGCGAATGTCCTGGGCGTGCTGGGTGCCCGCCTCCGCCTGCGCGTTGCCGAAGCGGCGCCCGGCCAGCACTTCGCGGAAGAAGAACTCCTGCTGGCCTGCGCTCCCCTGGGCGCGCAGGACGTTGACGTAGACGAAATGGCTCTGCGGAATTTGGGCGATGCTGGGGTCGGCGGTGGCCAGCAGTCGGAAGACTTCGGCCGCCGTCCCGGCGGTGACGTCGGCGCCACCGTATGCGCGCGGCACGGTGATGCCGAGAAGGCCACTCGACGAGAGCTGGTCGATTTCGGCGCGCGGCAGCTGTCGCCGGGCGTCCCGTTCCGCCGCACCGGGGCGGAAGGCGTCCGCCAGCGCGGCCGCCACTGCGAGTGCTTCGGCGTCGTCGGCGATGACATGGACGTGGTCGGGCGCGGGGTGGTCCGGTTGCGTTGCTGTGGGGGAGGAGGGGGTCACGGGGATTCCTTACGGTGGTGGCCTCAGCAGGGTGGTGGCCTCAGCTCGCGGAGGCGAGCAGTGGAGCCCGGTCGAGGGCGCCGGAGAACTGGTCGAGGACCCGGTGGAGTGCTTCGGCGGTACCCGACTCGATGGCGAGCGTGCCGTCCTCCCGCAGGCCGAGATGGCGGTCAAGGACGAACCAGCCCTGGACGATGTGCGCGGCGCCCATGGAGGAGAGCACCGGCCGCAGCGCGTAGTCGATGGCCAGGACATGAGCCGTGCTGCCGCCGGTGGCCAGTGGCAGCACGGTCTTGCCCGCCAACGCGTGCTGAGGCAGCAGGTCGAGCAACGACTTCAGGAGGCCCGAGTAGGCGGCCTTGTAGATGGGCGTTCCGATGATCACGCCGTCGGCCTGCGCGAACAGCTCGGTGACGGTGACGATGTCGGGGTGCTGGAAGTCGGCGCCGAGCAGCGCCTGGGCGGACAACGTGCGGACGTCGAGTTCCACGACGCGGTGGCCGTCCGCGATGAGCCTGGTGTCCAGGTGCCGCAGCAAGCGGGCGGTCCGGGAGGTGGCGGAGGGGCTTCCGGAGACGGACAGGATGGTGGACATGGCGGGGACCTCGGTTGTAAGGGGCGGCGGTGCGAGGTGGATTGGCCGGCGGGGCAGGCCGCTCGGTCAGGCCACGGCCGGAGCTGAGGGCGGCGCCTGCTCGTTGGGCACTTGGGCCTCCAACTCGCGTACGAGCGGCAGGACGCGCTTGCCGAAGTACTCGACCTCTTCCAGGTAGTGCAGGAACCCGAGGAGGAAGAGGTCCACGCCGAGACGCTTGTAGGCGACGATCCGTTCGGCGATCTGCTCCGGGGTGCCGATCAGCCCCGTACGGAACCCGTCGTTGTACTGGATGAGGTCCTCGAACGAGGAGTCCTGCCACATGCCCTTGCCATCGGCGGTGGACCGGCCCGCCTGCTTCACGGCTTCCCCGAAGCCGCCCACGGCCTCGGTGTCCGCCTTGGCGACGATCTCCCGCAGTACCTCGCGTGCCTCTGCTTCGGTGTCCCGCGCGATCAGGAAGCCGTTCAACCCGAAGCGGGGCGCGGGTCGCCCGGCCGCCGCGGCCGAGGCCCGCACGTCAGTGAGCTGTTCGGTGACCCCGTCGAAGTCCTTGCCGTTGCTGAAGTACCAGTCGGAGACGCGTCCGGCCATGGCGCGGGCGGCGGTGGAGTTGCCGCCCTGGAAGATCTCCGGGTGCGGGCGCAGTGGAGAGGTGACCGGCTTGGGCTTGAGCGAGAAGTCGCGAATCCGGTAGAAGTCACCGGCCAACTGGGCGTGGTCCTCGGTCCATATGCTGCGCAGCGCGGTGATGAACTCCTCGGCCCGCCGGTAGCGTTCGTCGTGCTCCAGCCAGGGCTCACCGAGCGCGGTGAACTCGCCCTTGAACCAGCCGCTCACGACGTTGACCGCGAACCGGCCGTCGGACAGCTGGTCCGCGGTGGCCCCGAACTTGGCCAGCACGCCGGGGTTCCAGAGGCCGGGGAGGACGGCGGCGATGACCTTCAGCCGCTCGGTGGCAAGCAACAGCGCCAGGCTGAAAGAGGTCGATTCGTGCTGGTACTCGGCGCCGTAACTGGCCATGTATCGGACCTGGGTGAGCGCATAGTCGAAACCGTTGTTCTCGGCCAGGACAGCGAGTTCGCGGTTGTAGTCGTAACTCCAGTCGGTGCGCTGCTCGATGGTGCTGGTGACCAGGCCGCCACTGACGTTGGGCACCCAATAGGCGAAGCGCAGCGGATCAGAGGGGGAGGGGACAGGCATGGGGTACTCCCAGTGGGTCTGTGAGAGCGGAGCCGGTGCCTCTACGGGTACGGGCACACGGCAGCTTCCGCGGAAAGAGCAGGCGAATACGGCACCGGTCCACGAACGTTCCGCACGCCTCCATGATCGGAGAATCGACGCACGAAAACAGTGGACGGGCCAAGCCTTGAGGCAACCGCTCCGAAGGTGAGGCAGAGGAATTGCGGCAGGGAACGGGCGAGCCAGGAAAGGAAAGGAAGAATCCAGGCTGCTCGGAAGAAGAGGGTCGGCGACTTCGCTACCGGCCGACGCGCCGACACAGGGCGCTGGAGACGCGTACGAGGTCCACATGACGCCTTTGAGTGAGCCGTTCGGTCCTCTTCATCAACACGTCACCTCCTCGCGGTAATTGGGCGGTGCGGGCGCCACTGGTCAGCTGTTACCCGCCACGTCCAGAGGAGCTTATCCAGGTTGCCTCCCAGGTCGGCAACTCGTTCGCGAGACGGCGATAGGGTTTCCCTTCCGCCGGGCCGGAGCGGGCAATGTGCCGTATCCAGCCAGAAGTCCCGCCGCCAGCAGGCCAAATTTGCTCGCGAGAATCCCCCGATCTTTGTGTGCGGAGCCGGCCGAAAAGGGCGACTGACCCGCGCCCCTCGTGAGCGTCGCCCCTCGTGAGCGTCGGCCCTCCTGAGCGTCGCCCCTGGGAGATGACGCCGTGGTCCACACGGTTAGGGTGTGGCGCTCTACTCGGCGGATGACTTCCCTGGAAGAGAGGGGACCGGTGCTCATGGACGCGGATCACGTGCGGCTGGTCGTCGCGGCGCAGCGCGGTGACCAGCGGGCGCGCGAGGAGCTCGTCTCCGCATATCTGCCGTTGTTGTACAACATCGTCGGACGGGCGTTGAGCGGCCATGCCGACGTGGACGACGTGGTCCAGGAGACCCTGCTGCGCGCGGTACGCGACCTGCCCGCGCTGCGGGCTCCGGAGAGTTTCCGGTCGTGGCTGGTGTCGATCGCGCTCCGGCAGGTCAACACGTACTGGCAGCGGCAGCGCACCCTCGCCGACCGGACCACGCTCCTCGACGAGGCGCTCCCGGTACCCGACGCCGCCGCCCCGCTGGAGGACGCGACGATCCTGCGGCTGCGCATGTCGGGCGAGCGCGGTCAGGCGGTCGAAGCCGGTCGTTGGCTCGACGCGGAACACCAGGTCCTCCTTTCACTGTGGTGGCAGGAGTGCGCCGGGCTGCTCAGCCGCCAGGACATCGCCGACGCGACGGGGAACAGCGTCGCCCACACCGGGGTCCGCCTGCACCGCATGCGCGAGCAGTTGGAACTGAGCCGGACGATCGTCGCCGCGCTCGCGGCCGAACCGCGCTGTCCGGGGCTCGATGTGACCGTCTCCGGATGGGACGGAACGCGAACATCCGTGTGGCGCAAGCGGATTGCCCGGCACATACGAGACTGCGCGACGTGTACGGGGACGGCGGCCGAGCGGGTTCCGGCCGAGTTGCTCCTGGCCGACCTCGCGCCGCTGGCCGTGCCGGCGGCGCTCGTCGGGGCGCTGATCGCGAAGGGCCTGCTGTCGGGTACGACGGTGACGGCGGCAGCGACCGCGAGCGCTGCGGGTACGACGGCAGGGGGCGGCGTCCTGCTCGGCAAGCTCCAGGCGGTGACCGCCCATCCGATCGCGGCTCTCGCCACGGGCGCGGTGCTCGTCACCGGGACCGCCGCGTACGTCGCCTGGCCGGAACCCGAGCACCGGGTGCCCCGTGCCGTCACCGCGCCGACGGCCGGTACGACCACCACGGCTCCGTCGGCCACGCCGGATCCGTCGATCACGCCGCCCCCGCCCTCGTCCCCGTCGCCGCCGACGCCGTCGGGTCCTGCCGTGGTTCCGCTGGGCGTACGGTCCCTCGAGTCCGTGGACCGGCCCGGCCAATTCCTCACGTACGACGGGGACTTCGCGACGCTCGGCAGCGCGGCGGCCACTTTTACCGTCAGCAAGGGGCTCGCCGACAACCAGTGCGTCACATTCCGGGCAGCCGACGGCCGGTATCTGCGCCACTACTATCTGCGGCTGCGTCTGAGCGCCGACGACGGCAGCCGGCTGTTCCGGGAGGACGCCACCTTCTGCCCGCGCCACGGGACGGTCGACGGATCGGTGACACTGCACGCGCACAACTACCCGGGTTCCGCCCTGCGCCCCCGCGACGGATCGATCCGCCTCGACGGCTCCAACGGCACACGCACCTTCACCGGCCAGGCCTCCTTCGTCGTCCGCGCGCCGATGAGGTGAGTGCGGGGGCCGCCGACTTCGGAACCGCGCCCCGCATTACGCTTTTCTGCTGCGAGATCCCTCACTGCGCGGGCGCGCACTTTTTTCGTTACGCCGTCCCGCCTTGCACAGCCTCCTCTTCAGGGGTGCCCTTCACCGGCGTCCCCCGCTGACCCGTCCCCTGAAGAAGGCGACTCTCCATGACCAGACACACCGCCGAACCCCGCAAGGGCCTGCACCGGCTCCGCCGGCCCCGCAGGGCACTGGCGATCGGGCTGACCGGCTCCGCGCTGGTGGCCGGTGCTCTCACGCTGCTTCCGAGCTCCGCAGGGGCCGCGAGCCTGGAGGCCGAGGCGTCCTCGTCGGGCCGGTACTTCGGCACCGCGCTGGCCGCAGGGCGGCTGAGTGACTCGACGTACACGTCGATCGCCGACCGGGAGTTCAACATGATCACCCCGGAGAACGAGATGAAGTGGGACGCGGTCGAGCCGTCCCGAGGCAACTTCCGGTTCACGGCCGCCGACAAAATCGTCAACCGGGCCCTGGAGCACGGCAAGCGGCTGCGCGGCCACACCACGGTGTGGCACTCGCAGCTGCCGGACTGGGTGAAGGCGATCAACGACCCGAGCACGCTGCGCAGCGTCATGAACAACCACATCAAGACCACGATGGGCCGCTACAAGGGCAAGATCTACGCCTGGGACGTCGTCAACGAGGCCTTCCAGGACGGCCCCAGCGGCGCGCTGCGCGACTCGGTGTTCAAGCGGGTGCTCGGCAGCGGCTTCATCGAGGAGGCGTTCCGCACCTCCCGAGCGGCCGACCCGGCCGCGAAGCTCTGCTACAACGACTACAACATCGAGGACTGGTCGGCCGCCAAGACCCAGGGCGCGTACCGCTTGGTCAAGGACTTCAAGGCGCGCGGCGTCCCCATCGACTGCGTCGGCTTCCAGAGCCACTTCGGGGCGGGCGGCCCCCCGGCAAGCTTCAAGAAGACCCTCGACAGCTTCGCCGCCCTCGGCGTCGACGTGCAGATCACCGAGCTGGACATCGCCCAGGCGTCCCCCACGCACTACGCGAGTGCGGTCAACGCCTGCCTCGCCGTGCAGCGTTGCACCGGCATCACGGTGTGGGGCGTACGCGACAGCGACTCGTGGCGCGCGGACGAGAAACCGCTGCTCTTCGACGCGGCGGGCAAGCCGAAGCCCGCGTACGACGCGGTCAAGAAGGCGTTCGGCGACGGCATGGGTACGACCCCGGCCGACCGGGGCGACGGCACCGGCCGGATCAAGGGCGTGGCCTCCGGCCGCTGCATCGAAGTCCCGGGCTCCTCGACGGCCAACGGCACTCAGGTACAGCTGAGGGACTGCGACGGGCAGTCCCACCAGAGCTGGACGTACACCGCCGCCAAGCAGCTGAAGGTGTTCGGCGACAAGTGTCTGGACGCGAAGGCGAAGGGCACGACGAACGGCACCGAGGTGGTCATCTGGGACTGCAACACCGGCACGAACCAGCAGTGGAACATCAACACCAACGGCTCGATCAGCGGCGTGCAGTCCGGTAAGTGCCTCGACGCGATCGGCGCGGGCACCTCCAACGGGACCAGGATCCAGCTGCACACCTGCGCCGACGTCGACAACCAGAAGTGGACCGCCCCCTCCGGGGCGGCCGGTGGTACGTGCGCGCTGCCGTCCACGTACAAGTGGAGGTCGACCGGCACCCTCGCGCAGCCCGCGAACGGCTGGGCCGCGCTGAAGGACTTCACTCACGTCACGTACAACGGCAAGCACCTCGTCTACGGGTCGATGTCGACGGGCACCTCGTACGGCTCGATGGCGTTCGCCCCGTTCACCGACTGGTCCGGCATGGGGACGGCCACGCAGACGAGGATGAGCCAGAACGCGGTCGCGCCCACCCTCTTCTACTTCGCGCCGAAGAAGATCTGGGTCCTCACGTACCAGTGGGGGGCCTCGCCCTTCAGCTACCGCACCTCGGCCGACCCGACCAACCCCAACGGCTGGTCCGCGCCGCAGGCCCTGTTCACCGGCAAGCTGCCCGACCCCGGGACCGGCCCGATCGACCAGACGCTGATCGGCGACGACCAGAACATGTACCTCTTCTTCGCCGGTGACAACGGCAAGATCTACCGGGCGTCCATGCCGATCGGGAACTTCCCCGGCAACTTCGGCTCCTCGTACACGACGGTCATGAGCGACACGGTCAAGAACCTCTTCGAGGCTCCGCAGGTCTACAAGGTCCAGGGCCAGAACCAGTACCTGATGATCGTCGAAGCGCGGGGTGCCAACGAGAACCGCTACTTCCGCTCCTTCACGGCCACCAGCCTGAACGGCACGTGGACCCCGCAGGCCGCCACCGAGTCCAACCCCTTCGCGGGCAAGGCCAACAGCGGTGCGACCTGGACCAACGACATCAGCCACGGTGACCTGATCCGCTCCAACCCGGACCAGACGATGACCGTCGACCCGTGCAATCTGCAACTGCTCTACCAGGGCAAGTCCCCGAACGCGGACGGCCCTTACGACGCGTTGCCGTACCGGCCCGGTGTTCTGACCCTGCAGCGCTGAGCCGTTCCACAGACAGTCATCCGCAAGGAGCACACCTTCCCCATGAACCTCTCACCCCCCACCCGCACGGGCTCCCGGCGGCGCGGTCTGCACCGTCGCCGCCGGGGCGCCATCGCCCTGCTGCTCGCGGTGCCCGCCGCGGCCGTGCCGTACCTGCTCCTCACGCAGGACGACTCCCAGGCCGCGAAGGCCCGGACATCAGCCGCAGCACCGTACAAGTGGAGGAACGCGCGGACCGTCGGCGGCGGTTACGTCCCTGGCCTCGTCTTCAACCAGCGTGAGCGGGGTCTGCTGTACGCCCGCACCGACATGGGCGGCGCGTACCGCTGGGACGCCCGCGCCCGGAAGTGGATCCCGCTGACCGACTGGCTCGGCGAGAAGGACTGGAACCTGCTCGGCGTCGACTCCCTCGCCACCGACCCCGTCGACCCCGACCGGCTCTACCTCGGCGCGGGTACGTACACCAACGACTGGGCGGGCAACGGCGCGATCCTGCGCTCCACCGACCGGGGCCGCACCTTCCAGCGCACCGAGCTGCCCTTCAAGATCGGCGGCAACGAGGACGGCCGCGGCGCCGGTGAACGCCTCGTCGTCGACCCGTCGGACCACTCGAACCTGCTCCTCGGCTCCCGCAAGAACGGCCTGTGGCGGTCCACGGATTACGGGGCGACCTGGCGTCAGGTCGAGTCCTTCCCGGTCAAGGACGGGGCGGGCAGCAGCGGGGGCATCTCGTTCGTGACGTACGGGCCGAAGGGCAGCGGCATCGTGTACGCCGCTGTCGCCGACAAGTCCAAGCCCCTCTACCGGTCGACCGACGGCGGTGCCACCTGGCAGGCGGTCGCCGGGCAGCCGACCGGACAGCTGCCCCAACACGGTGTCGTCACGGGCGACGGCACGCTGTATGTGACGTACACCGACAACCTCGGACCCAACGGCGTCACCGGTGGTTCGGTGTGGAAGTACACGCCGAACAGCGGGAGTTGGAGGGACGTGTCCCCCTCGAAGGGCTCGTACGGCTTCTCGGGGCTCGCGGTCGACCCGCGCAAACCGTCCACAGTGATGGTCACGACGCTGGACCGCTGGTCCCCCGAGGACGAGATCTACCGCACCACGGACGGCGGTTCGACCTGGAAGGCCCTCGCGGACAAGTCCGTACGGGACGCCTCCGGCGCGCCGTACGTCGGCACCCACACCGGTCACTGGATGACGGCCCTCGCGATCGACCCGTTCGACTCCGGGCACGTGCTGTACGGCACCGGCAACGGGATCTGGCGGAGCGAGGACGCCGACGCCCCGACGAGCCATTGGACCGTGGGGGCCGAGGGACTCGAGGAGACGGCGATCCTCGACGCCATCGCCCCGCCCGGCGGCGCGACCGTCCTGACCGCCATGGGTGACCAGGGCGGATTCCGCCACACCGACCTGACGCGGGTGCCGTCCGGGCGGATGACGAACCCGCTGATGAGCAACAGCACCGACATCGACTACGCCGAGAAGAAGCCGTCGGTGATGGCGCGGGTCGGTACGGGCGGCAAGCAGGACGGCGCCTACTCCACCGACGGCGGCGTCACGTGGCGGGGCTTCGCCGCCGAACCGGTGGCCGGCGCCCACAGCGGCCGTATCGCCCTCGCGGCGGACGGCTCCACGCTGGTGTGGACCCAGGCCGGGCAGCCCCCGTACCGCTCGACGGACAAGGGAGCGACCTGGACGAAGGTGCGGGGGCTCGGCACGGGGGCAGAGGTCGTCGCCGACCGCTCCTCCGCCCGCACCTTCTACTCCCTGACCGGCGGCACCCTCTACGCCAGCACCGACGGTGGCGTGACCTTCACCGCCCGCGCGACCGGCCTGCCCGCCGACGGCCGCCTCAAGGCCGTGCCGGGCCGGGCAGGTGACCTGTGGATCGCGGGCGGCGGCAAGGGCCTGCTCCACTCCACGGACGGCGGCGGCACGTTCACCCGGCTCACCTCGGTGACGTCCGCATCCGCGGTCGGCTTCGGCAAGGCGGCGCCGCGCGCCTCGTACCGGACGCTGTACCTGATCGGCACGGTCAAGAACGTCACCGGCGTCTTCCGCTCCACCGACAAGGGCGCCACCTGGACCCGCGTCAACGACAAGGCCCACCAGTGGGGCGCCATCGGCAGCCAGGGCGTCGTCACCGGCGACCCCGACACCTACGGCCGTGTCTACATCGGCACCAACGGCCGTGGCCTCCAGTACGGCGATCCGTCCTGATCCCCGTTATCACCCGTGAGAGCGGGCCGCCCTTCTGGCCGAGGTGACATTAGGGGCAGGGGGCGGCTCGTGGTGTAACCGGCCCGCTGTGTTGCGCGGGTGGGCGGGTTTAGTTCGACCAAGTCCGGTACCCATCGCTGCCGTCGAGCAGCCCATCGAGGTATACGTCGGGACCCGGCGCGTGGCCCTTGAGGCACGACGCCGTTGTCCAGGGAGTTACCGTCCGCGCGTCAGGTCGGGTACTGCTGCCCGCCCCGACCTCGACTGCGGCGCGATGAATTTCCCCGGCCCGGCCCCGCGTGCCATCCATGTGTGCGTGCGCCGCGCTCTGCGAAAGGAGTGGCGCAGGCCGAACCGGCAGCCACGCCCGTGTCGGACCACCCCCAGAAGCTCCACCATGGAAACCATGGTCATCAAGGTGTTCGAGTAGTGATTCCATCGGCGTGCAGGGGGTTGCTTCTTCGATAAGAAAGCGACGTGGATCACAAATGGGTGGTTAAAGGTTGCGTAAACAGGTCTGGACCATAGAAGGTCTTCCTGTCCCGGGATGACCGCCGGGATGCGGGCACGTGCGCATGGTTCCTAGGCCATAAGTGCGCGACCGTGCCCGCATCGTTACCGCAAAGGAATTCTACGTGAACCGCAACACTATCCGTCTGTCCACCGCGGCTGCCCTCACCGCCGCCACGGTGGCCGCAGCCGCGCCTCTGGCGACTGCTGCCGAGGGCCACCACGCTGTCGAGGCCCGCCATGCGCTGCAGACCCAGCAGGTCAAGAGTGCGCAGGACCAGATCGACCTGCTCGCGGCCATCGATGAGGACGGTTTTGAGGACCGGCTGCTGGCCCTGCCGTCGAACCCCTCTCCGCGGCAGATCGTCGAAGCCATGTACCCGGGCAACACCGATGCCCAGCGGGAGGCTCTCCCGCTCCTGACGGACTCCGGCCAGAACTTCGCCTCGCCGAACCCCGAGGGTGTCCGCCTGTATGGCTGGTGGAGCAAGACGAAGCGGATTGCCGCGTGCATCGGGGCCGTCGGGGGCTTCGTCGCAGGCAATGCCCTGCTCATCTCCAAGGCCTCGAAGTACGGCGGGGTCGTCAAGGGCGCCAAGCTGATCGCGCAGGCCGGCAACCGCGAGGAGCGCCTGAAGCTGGCCGTTGCCATCTTCGGCAACGTCACCGGCATCACTGCCCTGGTGAAGGGCTGCGGCGGCTGATCTGTCCGCGAAGGAGGTCACATCATGCAGAACCTGTTCATGGGCGCGTTCGTTCTCGCCGTCGTCGTACAGAGCGTCATCGTCTGCGTGCTTCTCGGCCAGCTCTGGCGCTTCCTGAAGCACAAGGGGCCCGAGCCCACCGCACTGCAAGGACTCGACGTCCTCACCGGCGCTGCGCTATTCGGTGCGGCAACGACCGTTCTCCAGTGGCTGGCGTCCACATGGGACGACGTGAGCTGGTCCGACACGCTCGTGTTCGCCGCAGTGTTCGCCATCGCCACGGCCGGATGCATGACAGCGGCACGACGGACCGGACACACCCGCGCACCACACGTGCTGCTCGTCGTTCCACTCGGCTTCGGAGTCATGGCAGGGGCAACAGGAGCTTCCTTCTGACTCCTCGGAGTTGACCGTGTGGCTCGAAGGCGCGACTCGCTTTCGAGCCACACATGGCCACTTGGAGTGCCGCCCGGCGCACGGTCGACGACGGCTGTTCGGGCGGCACCGGCCCGCCTTCCGCCTGTGCAGGGAAGAGCTCGGTCATGTCCTGCACTCTGCCGGGAGCCCATGTTCGCTGTCGCTGTGCCAGACCTGGCTCTGCCATCGGGGTGGGCGGCAGAGCCCACATCGGACGGCTATCGGGGGTTGCAGGCCCGGTAGCCGATGGGCGGGTGGTGCTGCGCTCGCTCCGCGGCATCCTCATGGCGGCAGCGTTTCCGGAGATCGTGGCGGCCGCTGCGGCGCTGCCCGGCGGCCCGCGGGCGAAGCTGCTGGGAGTTTGTCGGCGGTGCTCTCCGACTGGGCGAGCCGTTCCTTGAGCTTGGCGTTCTCCGTTTTGAGGCGGGCGATCTGGGCTTCGCGGGGGTCGGGGATTTCGTCGGCATCTTGGAGGGCCCGCAGGCGTCGTTCGAACTCGGTGCGGAGGTGAGCGTAGGGGCGGGTGCCGTAGACCGCGGTGCGGTCGACGCCCGCTTCGCGGGCGAGGGTCTTGATGTCGCATTTTCCGCCGGGCGGGATTTCGCCTTGGAGGAGCCGGTCCATGGCGGCTCGGATGCGGTTCTCGTTCTCGGTGCGCTGGGTTGCGGAGATTCTCGTGCAGACTCCTCGTCCGTGGTGGCGCTGGCTGCGTCGATCTCGGCGACGACCCTGAGGGCTCGGTCGTAGTCGGCCTGGAGTCGGGTTCGTTCGGTCTTGTGGGTGGTGTCGAGTTGGCCGATGAAGATCTTTGTTCTGTCGGCGTGTTCGGCCCAGAGGGGGCGGTGGCCGGGGTGGTGGGTGGCCTGCGGGCAGCGGGCGGAGTCACACATCCCGATCAGCGGGCGGTCCGCGGTGAGGGTGCCCGCGAGTTTGAGGCAGAGTGCCCGGGAAGGGTCGGTGAACCAGCAGTAGTTCGCCGGTCCGAGGTGCAGGACGTTGGCGCGTTTGGTCAGGAGGTTGAGGACGTCGCGGTCGTTGCGCTGGGTTCTGGGGGCCGTGGCCGAGGCGGCATCGAGTTGGGCGTCGATGCCGGCGAAGAACTCGGTGAGGCCGCGGGCGCCGGGACCGGCGGGCAGAACGCCTTCCTGGTAGTTTCGGAACTCCTCCAGTGCCAGTTGGAGATTGCGCTCGCTCTCGTGCTTGTTGACCTCGTCCAACAGTTCGGCCTGGGCCCCGCCGGGGCGCGAGGCGTAGCCCGTCGGCTCGCCGCCGCTGTGCCCAGGCGACACCGCCCAGCGCAGGCGCGCCGCCTCCAGCGCCGTGCTGGCCGCCCACCTCCATCAGTCCGCCTCACCCACCCCGCAGGAGGCCGGAGTCGGACACGGCCCCGGCCCTGGCGCAGAACGCGAAGGACGTCCTGGCAGCCACGGAATGCTTCCCCATGGGCCGTGACCGCACCGGACGAGCGGCACTGGCCGGACGGCGGTGACTTCCTGGACGTCGCACTGAGGCTCACGTACCGAGAGGGCGGGCCGAGAGTCACTCCGTGGCCCGCCCTGACGGCGTTTGGGCTTGATCAGTACGAGGCGTTGTTCTTGCCTCGCAGGTCTGCGG
>NZ_JBVJPW010000013.1:0-213400 GCF_055609205.1 Streptomyces sp. NPDC036815
GCCCTGGCCGCCTTGCGGGACAGCCCCTCATGCACCCGGAACATCTCACCGAGCTGATAGCCCACCGAGAGCACCGGATTCAACGAGGAGAGCGCATCCTGGAAAATCATCGCGATCTTCCGGCCACGGATCTTCCGCCGCTGCTCCCCGGACATCTTCAGCATGTCCTGGCCGCGGAAGAGGATCTCGCCCTGCGGGATCCTGCCGGGCGGCATGTCGAGAATGCCCATGATCGCCTGCGCGGTCACGGACTTGCCCGAACCCGACTCCCCCAGCACCGCGAGCGTCTCACCCGCGTCCACGCTGTAGTTGACCCCGTTCACCGCCTTGACCACACCATCACGCATGTGGAACTCGACGTGCAGATCACGCAGTTCGAGCAGCGGGGCGCCGTCCCCGCCCCCGGCTCGCGGTTCCGGAACGCTCATGGCCTTGTCGATGGTCGTCACGTACGCCTTCCTCAGTGCAACTTCGGGTCGAGGGCGTCGCGCAGGCCGTCACCGACGAAGACGAAGGCGAGCACGGTCAGCACGATCGCGAGGCTGGGGAACGCCCAGAGGTGATCGCTGACGCCGATGAACTGCCGGCCCTCGGCGAGGATGTTCCCCCACTCCGGGACGCCCGGGGCGACGCCGATCCCCAGGAAGGAGAGCGAGGCGACGCTGACGATCGCCGTGCCGGTGTTGAAGGCGGCGTAGACCAGGACCGGTGTCATCGAGTTGGGAAGGATGTGCCGCAGCACGATCCGGGTGTGCCCGGCGCCGAGGGCCCGGGCCGCGGCGACGTAGTCCGCCTCTCGTACGGAGAGCATCGAACTGCGCAGCAGGCGGGCCACCGTCGCCCACGAGAACAGGGCCAGCGCGGCGATGACCGGCCAGACGCCCTGCCCCGTCACCAGGATGATCGCGATGGCGCCGACGAGCAGCGGGAAGGCCAGGAACACATCCGCGGTCCGCATGATCACCGCGTCGACCCACTTGCCCGCATAGCCCGCGAGCGCACCGAGCGTGACGCCGATCGCGCAGGTCAGCACGATGGACGCCAGCCCGATCAGCAGAGCGAGGCGGGTGCCCGCGATCAGCCGGGAGAGCAGGTCGCGGCCCAGGCCGTCCGTGCCGAACCAGTGTTCGCCGGACGGGCCCTCCATCGTGTGGCCGAGGTCCTGCGTGGACGGGTCGTGGGGCGCGAGCAGGGGGCCCAGGGCGGCGGTCAGCACCAGACCGACCACGATGACGAGGCCGACCACGGCGAGCCGGTTCTGCAGGAACCGGGCACGCACGACCCGCCAGTAGGTGGTCTGTGAGAGCCCCCCGGCGTCGGCGTCGTTCCGCTCCCCCGCTCCGGCGCCCGCCCGCGGCGAGGTCTCCTCGGTCGCCGGAGCCGCTGTTGACGGCCCCTCGGTCAGGACCGCCGGGCCCTTGGTCACTTCACTCATGGAGGTTCCTTCGTCGGGGCCGGAGTCACGGTCGGACCGGCGGAAGTTCAGGCGGTCAGCTTTCCCGGATGCGTGGGTCCAGGGCCGCGCACAACAGGTCCACCAGCAGGCTCAGGAAGACGAAGACGGCAACCCCGTACGTCACCACGCCCAGGACGATGGGGTTGTTCTGCTGACGGACCGCGTTGACCAGCGCGAGTCCGACCCCGTCCCAGTTGAAGATCGCCTCGGCGATCAGGGCGCCGCCCATCAGCAGACCGAGGGAGATGCCCAGATAGGTGACGACGGGGATGATGCTGTTCCGCAGGACGTGCTTGAACAGCACCGTTCTGCGCGGCAGGCCCTTGGCGACGGCCGTCTTGATGTAGTCCGCCTGGAGCACTTCCAGCATCGTCCCGCGCATCAGCCGGGCCACGAGCGCCGCGTCGACGATGGCCAGCGTCACCGCGGGCAGCACCAGGGACTTGATGGTGCCGTCGCTCAGGAGCGGGAACCAGCCCAGCTCGACGACGAAGAACTTCTGCAGCAGGAATCCGACCACGAAGGTGGGGAAGCCGATGGTCAGCGTGGAGACGAAGGTCGCCGAGACGTCCCAGATGCTGTACTTGCGCAGGGCCGCCAGCACACCGACGGGAACTCCGACGGCGATGTTGATGACGATGGCGGCCAGCGCGAGCTGTGCGGTGTTCAGGAGCTTGGGCGCGAGGATCTCGCTGACTTCGCGCCGCTGCACGTAGTCCTCGCCGAGGTCACCGGAGAGCAGCCTGCCGACGTAGTTGAAGTACTGCTCGTAATACGGCTTGCCGAGGCCGTAGCGCTCCTGCAACTGGGCCACGACCACCGGATCGTGGGCGTTCTCGCCACCGCCGGCCAGCGACCCGACCGGGTCGCCCGGGAGCACGAAGAGGCAAATGAAGAGAACGACGGTCGCTCCTATGAGGACGATCACCATCTGCCCGAAACGACGGGCAACAAAGCGCCCCATAAAGTGTCCTCTCCCCTGTGCCGCTTCTTCACTTCACCTCTCGTGCTCCCCCGTGTGCTACTTCAGCGAGAGTCCCTCCAGTACCGGCGACTCTCCGAAGGAAAGGACATCGAGCCCGTTGAACTTGTCCTTCGCCGCCAGCCGGTACTCGGACCGGTGGAAGGTGGGGATGAGGGCCATGTCGTCCATGGCCACCTTCTCGGCCTGCTTGTAGAGTCCTATCCGCTTCTTCTCGTCCTTCGTGGCGCGCGCCTTGTCGACGAGCTTGTCGAATTTCGGATTGCTGTAGCGGCTGCGGTTGTCGCCCATGACCTCACCGCTCTTGTCCTTGGCGATCGAACCGGAGTGCAGGAGCGGGTACAGGTAGTTGTCGGGCGTGGGGTAGTCGGCGCCCCACGAGTACCGGAACAGTCCCGTGGCGTCCGCGCTCTGTTCGGCCTGCAGCCCTTCCTTGAAGGACTTGCCCCGGAGCTTCACCTTGAGCCCGAGCGTGTCCTCGAGCTGCTTGCCCACGGCCTGGATCCACTGGTCGTGCCCGACCCCCGTGTTGAACACGATGGACAGCTCGGTACCCGGCTTGAGACCCGCCGCCTTCGCGTGCTCCTTGGCCTTCTTGGCGTCGGGCTTCAGGCAGGAGGCGCAGAGCCCGTCCTGGTACGACTTGGGCAGCGCGGGCGGGATGATCGAGGACGCCGGCCGCTGGTAGCCCTTGTAGAGCCCCTTGGTGATGGCTTCGCGGTCGATGGCGTACGAGATCGCGAGGCGGGCGTCACGGCTCTTGAGCGGCCCCTGATCGGTGATCGGCAGCAGGTAGTTCATGCCGTTGACGTCCTGCGTCAGCCACTTGCCCGCGGGTTTGAACTTGGCCTCGGCGGCCTTCAGCTGGCCCGGCGGAACGTGCGCGTAGTCGAAGAGACCGGTCTGGAATCCCTGGTATTCGAGGTCGAACATGCTCTGATCGTTGAGCAGGGTGATGTCCACCCCGCCGATCTTGGCCTTCTTGAGGCCGTAGCCGTCGTTCCGCACCATCGAGATCTTCTTGTTGTGGTCCCACTTGCCCGCCATCTTGAACGGGCCGTTCCCGATCGGCTCATCGGCGAACTTCTTGTTCCCGCCGGTTCCGGCCGCCTTGGGAATCGGGCTGAACACCGTGTGCGCGGTCTTCTTGTCGAACTCGCAGTCACTCGCGGAGAGTTTGACCCGCAGCGAAGTGGCATCGGGCGCGGACAGCCCGCTGAGCTCCTTCGCCTTTCCGCTGCGCACCTTCTCGTACCCGACGATCCCGTCGAGGTGGTACGACACGTCGGAGGCCAGCTCCGGGCTCACCGAGCGGTTCCAGCCACGCACGAAGGCCGCCGCGTCCACCGGCTCACCATTGGTGAACTTCGTGCCGCTCTTGACCGAGAACTTCCACTGCGTGCAATCGTCGTTGGTCGTGGCCGCCGTGGCGAGCCGAGGCTCCATCTCGCCCTTGGGATTCACGCGGTACAGACCGGTGAACAGCACCTCGGAGACAATCAGCCCCGTGGTCTCCGACGCGAGCCCCGGGTCGATCGAGACCGGTTCGGTCAGACCGAATCGGAAGGTTCCGCCATCGGCAGATCCCTGGCTCTGGGTTTCTCCACCACAAGCCGTCGCCGCCATGGCGAGGGCCGCGACCCCCGCGGCCCATCTGATTCTCCCGACACCACGCATGCAGTTGCCTGCCTCCCTCGATATCCCACCCTGGCGCCCAACTATTGGAGGGATCAGGACTTCTGGGCCACCCGGAACCACGTCACGTTTCCATTACGCAGCACGACGGCATGTTCCGTATCGGGAGCAATCGGAAGGGAAGTCCATGCCACCGAAACGTAAGGGTAATTGGCTGCGACCCCTCGCGGGCGATGCGTTGCTGCCTGTTTCCGCTCAGCGTTTAACTCCCGTTCAGCACACAGACTTAGCCCGGCATAAGCAGAGTGATTACAGGTGTGGTGGGGCAGTTGTTCTGTTGGCAGCGACCGGCCCCGTCGGTAGGCTCGAACGACGCGGCTTCTCGAAGGGCTAAACCGTTGACAGAACTTGCTGCTTCTCATCCACTCGCCGACTCCCATCCACTCGCGGAGTACGGCTGGAACGACAGGGTCGAAGCGGATTTCGCCCCCTACGCGCCCAAGGGGCTGCTGCCCGGGCGCGTCGTCCGCGTAGACCGCGGCCGCTGCGAGGTGGTGACGCTCGCCGCGGACGGCTCCTCGGTACTGACCCTGGACGCCGACCCGGGGCCCGTCGCCTCACGCGATCCCATGTGGGCCGTCTGCGCCGGTGACTGGGTGGCCCTGGACCCCGAGGCCGACCCGGCCGCCGTGCGGGTCCTGCTGCCGCGCCGTACCGCGTTCGTGCGGTCCACCTCGTCCAAGCGCTCCGAAGGCCAGGTCCTCGCGACCAACATCGACTACGCGGTGATCGCCATCTCGCTCGCCGTGGAACTGGAGTTGGAGAGGGTCGAACGCTTCCTCGCCCTCGCATGGGAGTGCGGGGCACAGCCCATGGTCGTGATGACCAAGTCCGATCTGATCCACGAACCGGAGACGCTGCGCTTCCTGTCGGAGGACATCCGTGACGCCGCTCCCGACGTGCCGGTCCTCGCCGTCAGCGCACGGACCGGCGCGGGCCTGGACGAGCTGGCGGCCCGGCTGTCCGACGGCACCTCGGTGCTCCTCGGCCAGTCCGGAGCGGGCAAATCCACCCTCGCCAACGTGCTCGTCGGCCAGGATCTCCAGGAGGTCAAGGCCGCACGGGACAGCGACGGGAAGGGCAGGCACACCACGACCCGTCGCGACCTGCTCGTACTCCCCGGGGGCGGCACCCTGATCGACACCCCCGGCCTGCGCGGCGTCGGCCTGTGGGACGCCGCGCACGGTCTCTCCCTGCTCTTCTCCGACGTCGAGGACCTGGCGGAGTCCTGCCGCTTCCACGACTGCTCGCACACCGCGGAACCGCGCTGCGCCGTCCTGGCGGCGGTGGCGGACGGCGAGCTCTCCCAGCGGCGCCTGGAGAGCTACCGCAAGCTCACCAAGGAGAACGAGTGGATCGCGGAGCGCATCGACGTGCGCCAGCGCGAGGAGGTCCGCCGGAACTGGAAACGGGGCGCGAAGCGCGGCGCGGTGCGCGACTGAGCGGGCGTTCCCCCCGTCGGCCCCGTCACCCCAGGAACGACAACCGGACCTTGCGCTGAGGATTGTCGCGGTTGGTGTCGACCAGGCACACCGACTGCCACGTCCCCAGCTCCAGGCTCCCCGCGACGACCGGCAGGGTCGCGTGCGGCGCCACCAGCGCGGGCAGGACGTGATCGCGGCCATGGCCCGGGCTGCCGTGGCGGTGCTGCCAGCGGTCGTCGGCGGGGAGCAGGGTGTGCAGCGCGGCGAGCAGGTCGTCGTCGCTGCCCGCCCCCGTCTCCAGGACGGCGATGCCCGCCGTGGCATGCGGAACGAAGACGTTGAGGAGGCCGTCACGGCCGGCTGCCGCTTCGCGCAGGAAGGCCTCGCAGTCGGCGGTGAGGTCGACGACCGTCTCGGCCGATCCGGTGGTGATCTGCAGGACTCGGGTGGTGAATGCGTCGGACATACCACCATTCTCTCCCACTCGGCCTCCCGGCCACCCTTCCATTGGCTGATACCGGGAGTCCGCCCTTCGAGACGTCATTGACCGTGCGTGCGCGATCTGGCTACGTTCTGCGGCATGTTGCGTTCAGCCCTGCTCACCACGCGCGGTCACATCGACCTGCTGCGGGTGGCCTCTTCCGCGTGTCGTCGCGGCTGCTGACGCCCTTTCACCTGCTCTCGCTCCGCGTCCGACCGGTTCGGTCGGCGGTCTGTTCGGCCTCCGTTCCGTTCGGCCGGTAGTCGCCTTGCCGCTGTTCTCGCGCACCCGTCCGGGTATCGACGCCTGACCTGCGGCACCGACCCCCGCCCCGGACCGCGCGCCAGTCCCGTACTCGCGCCTGCCGTCAGCCACGAGCACCCCGCGCGTCACACCCCTCCCACCGGTCCGAGTTCCCCTCTCCGGCCCCTCCCGCGCCTCCTCACGCCCTGGAGTACCCATGCGCACCAGCCATGCCCCGCCACATACATCGGCACCCGATATACCCGGTAAGTCCGTTATGGGCAATGGCGACACCAACGAACCGGGCCCCCGCACCGCAGAGGCCGAGCCGAAGCCCGAGTCGGCGCCGGGCCCCGACCTCGTCGCCCTCGTCCCCTCCTCCCGCCGCCGCGCACGCGTCCCCCGCTGGCTGCGCCGTACCTCGGGCCCCCTCACCCTGCTCGCGCTCTGGCAGCTCCTCAGCGCCACCGGCGTCCTGACCAGCGACGTGCTCGCCTCGCCAGGGACCATCGCGCAGGTCGCGGGCGATCTCATCGGCGACGGCTCCCTGCAGAACGCCATGGGCGTCTCGCTGCAACGCGTCGCCCTCGGGCTGCTGTTCGGCACCGTCATCGGCACGGCCCTGGCGCTGGTCTCCGGTCTCTTCCGCATCGGTGAGGACCTCGTGGACGCCAGCGTGCAGATGCTGCGCACCGTGCCGTTCGTCGGGCTGATCCCGCTGTTCATCATCTGGTTCGGCATCGGCGAGGCCCCCAAGATCGCCATCATCACGCTCGGCGTCTCCTTCCCGCTCTACCTGAACGTGTACGCCGGAATCCGCGGTGTCGACGCCCAGTTGATCGAGGCCGGGGAGTCCCTCGGGCTGTCGCGGTGGGGGCTGGTACGCCACGTCATCCTGCCCGGCGCGCTACCCGGGGCCATGACGGGACTGCGCTACTCCCTGGGCATCTCCTGGCTCGCCCTCGTCTTCGCCGAGCAGGTGAACGCCGATTCCGGCATCGGCTTCCTCATGGTCCAGGCCCGCGACTTCCTGCGTACCGACGTGATCGTCGTCTGCCTGGTCGTCTACGCCTTCCTCGGCCTGACGGCCGACTTCGTCGTCCGTACTCTCGAAAGGCTGTTGCTGCAATGGCGACCGACATTCACCGGCCGGTGACGACCACGCCCTCGGCCGTCCGCGTCGACGGGCTGACCCGCACCTTCGACGGGCGCGCCGTCATCGACGACCTGCGCCTCGACGTCCGGCCCGGCGAGTTCGTGGCGCTGCTGGGACGCAGCGGCTGCGGCAAGTCGACGCTGCTGCGCATCCTGGCCGGCCTCGACCGCGACATCGAGGGCACCGTGCTCGTGCCGCGCCGCAAGGCCGTCGCGTTCCAGGCTCCCCGGCTCATGCCCTGGAAACGGGTGTGGCGCAATGTGCTGCTCGGCCTGCCGGGCAGGCCCGACCGGGGCGTCGCCGAGCAGGCGCTCGCCGAGGTGGGCCTGAAGCACCGCGTCGACGCCTGGCCCAAGACGCTCTCCGGCGGCGAGGCCCAACGCGCCTCGCTCGCCCGCGCCCTGGTGCGCGAGCCCGACCTGCTGCTGCTCGACGAGCCGTTCGGCGCGCTCGACGCCCTCACCCGCATCAAGGCGCAGCGGCTCGTCGACGAGCTGTGGCAGCGCCGCGGCTGCGCGGTGCTCCTCGTCACGCACGACGTCGAGGAGGCGGTGCTCCTGGCCGACCGCGTGCTCGTCATGGACGACGGTGTCATCGCGTACGAGACGGAGATCGATCTGGCGCGGCCGCGCGGCATCTCCGACCCCCGCTTCGGTGAGCTCCGCGCGGAGCTGCTGCGACGGCTCGGCGTCGAATCGCCCGCCGAAGTCTCCTGAGCACTCCCCTGCCGGCCGGGCGCCCCACCCCGCCCGACCCACCGATCCGACCGAACGGAACCGCCATGCCACGACCACGCCCCACCACCACGCTCCTCCTGCTCCCCTCGGCCCTGTTGCTCTCCGCCTGCGCCGGCACGTCGTCCGCCGGCACCTCGGTCGGCGGTGCGGGCGGCGGGACCGACGGCAAGGGGTCGCTCACACTCAACGTCGGCGACCAGAGGGGCGGTTCGGAAGCCGTGCTGCGCGCGGCCGGGGAGCTCGACGACCTCCACTACAAGATCCGCTGGTCGACCTTCACGTCCGGACCACCGCTCCTGGAGGCGATCAACGCCAAGGCCGTCGATCTCGGCGCGATCGGCAACACTCCCCCGGTCTTCGCGGCGGGCGCGGGCTCGAAGATCACCGTGGTGGCCGCGAGCCACGGCGGCGCGGCCGGGGACACGATCCTCGTGCCGGACGACTCTCCGCTGAAGAAGCCGCAGGACCTGAAGGGCAGATCCGTGGCGGTGGCGCAGGGTTCGTCTGCGCACTTCCAGCTGATCGCGTCCCTGCGCAAGGCCGGACTCGACTTCAAGGACGTCAAGGTCAAGTACCTGCAGCCCGCCGACGCGCTGGCCGCCTTCACCAGCGGGAAGGTGGACGCCTGGGCCGTCTGGGACCCGTACACCTCGCAGGTCCTGCGCAGCGACAAGGGCCGAGTCCTGACCGACGGCGACGGCGTGGTGAACGGGCTCGCCTTCCAGGCGGCGGCGCCCGGCGCCCTCGCGGACAAGAAGAAGGCCGCGGCGATCTCCGACTACCTGAAGCGGCTCCGGCGGGCGCAGAACTGGGTCTACAAGCACCCGGAGGCGTGGGCGAAGGTCTGGGCGAAGGACACCGGCCTGCCCTACGACGTCGCGCTCGACGCGGTCAAGCGCACCAACGGCACCCGGGTATCGGTCGCCGTGGACAAGAACGTCGTCAGGTCCGAGCAGAAGATCGCGGACACCTTCACCGAGCTCAAGCTGATTCCGCGCCGCATCGACTTCGGCGACTTCGTCGACACCCGCTTCAACGACGGCCTGCCGCCCTCCACCACCGAGCCCCGCACGTACCGCAAGGAGTCCTGACCATGAACGTCCATCTGCACTGGTTCCTGCCGACCGGCGGCGACGGGCGCACCCTCGTCGACCGGCACGCCTACACGGACGGCGGCATCACGCGCTCCCGGGTCACGCCGGTGAGCGGCGTGCGCGCGCCCGACATCGAGTACCTGTCCCAGATTGCCAAGGCCGCCGAGCAGTTGGGCTTCGAGGCGGTGCTCACGCCGACGGGTACATGGTGCGAGGACGCCTGGCTGACGACGGTCGCGCTCGCCCAGCACACCGAGCGGCTGAAGTTCCTCGTCGCCTTCCGCCCCGGCGTGCTCTCCCCGGTGCTCGCCGCGCAGATGGCGGCGACGTATCAGCGCATCACCCGCGGCCGGCTGCTGCTGAACGTGGTGACCGGCGGCGACTCCACCGAGCAGCGGCGGTTCGGCGATCACCTGGACCACGACCGCCGCTATGCCCGCACGGACGAGTTCCTCTCGGTCGTACGGGGAGTGTGGAGCGGCAGGCCGTACGACTTCGACGGCGAGCACTTCCAGATCGAGGGCGGGCTGACCGCGCTGCCTCCCGACCCGCTGCCGGAGATCTTCTTCGGTGGCTCGTCGGCGGCCGCGGGCCCGGTCGCGGCGCGGCACTCGGACGTGTACCTGACGTGGGGGGAGCCGCCGGAGCAGGTCAAGCAGAAGATCGACTGGATTCGCGGTCTCGCCGAGAAGGAAGGGCGTACGGTCCGTTTCGGCATCCGGCTGCACACCATCTCCCGCGACTCGGCCGCCGACGCGTGGGCGACCGCGAACCGGCTCCTCGACGATCTCGATCCGGACACCGTGGCGGCCGCCCAGGAGGCGCTCGGACGCAGCGAGTCCGTGGGCCAGCAGCGGATGCTCGCGCTGCACGGCGGTTCCCGCGACAAGCTGGAGATCTCGCCGAACCTGTGGGCCGGCGTCGGCCTGGTGCGCGGTGGAGCGGGTACGGCCCTGGTCGGCGCCCATGCCGATGTCGCCGACCGGATCGAGGAGTACCACGCGCTCGGTGTCGAACACTTCGTGCTCTCCGGCTATCCGCACCTGGAGGAGGCCTACTGGTTCGGCGAGGGCGTCATCCCCGAGCTGGCCGCGCGCGGCCTGCTGCCACGGATTCCGGCGTCGCCGCTCTCGGGCGTCCCCGCGTCGAACGGCCGGCCCGCCTCCGCTCCGGGCGGCGCGCCGCTGCTGGTGGCGGGGGGCCGCTGAAACGTCCGCTCCCTACGGGAAGATCCTGGACCCCGGCGAAGTTAGTAGAAATGTGAACAACATCGGGGTACGAGACGCGGCCGCCTCGGCGGCGGCACAGGACGTGGACGTGGTCGTCATCGGCGCCGGGCAGGCGGGTCTGTCCAGCGCCCACCACCTGCGGCGGGTCGGCTTCGAGCCGGGCCGGGACTTCGTGGTCCTCGACCACGCGCCCCGGCCCGGCGGCGCCTGGCAGTTCCGGTGGCCTTCCCTGACGTACGGGAAGGTACACGGCATGCACGCGCTCCCCGGCATGGAGCTGACGGGCGCCGACCCCGCACGCCCGTCGTCGGAGGTCATCGGGGAGTACTTCGAGGAGTACGAGCGCCGCTTCGACCTGCGCGTACGGCGCCCCGTCGACGTGCACAAGGTCCGCGAGGGCGACGGCGGAAGGCTCCTCGTCGAGACCTCGGCGGGCCTGTGGTCGACGCGCGCCTTGATCAACGCGACGGGCACCTGGGACCGGCCGTTCTGGCCGCGCTACCCGGGCCAGGAGACTTTCCTGGGGCGGCAGTTGCACACGGCGATCTACCCGGGGCCCGAGGCCTTCAGGGGTCAGCGGGTCGTGGTCGTGGGCGGCGGCGCGTCCGGCACGCAGCACCTCATGGAGATCGCACCGTACGCGGCCTCCACCACCTGGGTCACCCGGCGGCCCCCGGTCTTCCGCGAGGGCCCCTTCGACGAGAACTGGGGGCGTGCGGCCGTGGCCATGGTCGAGGAGCGCGTGCGTCGGGGGCTGCCGCCGCAGAGCGTGGTCTCCGTCACGGGACTGCCGGTGAACGACGCGATCCGCCGGGCCCGGGCGGACGGCGTCCTCGACCGGCTGCCGATGTTCGACCGGATCACCCCGACCGGCGTCGAGTGGGACGACGGACGCCGCGTCGACGCGGACATCATCCTCTGGGCCACGGGCTTCCGTCCGGCGGTCGAACACCTCGCCCCCCTGCGGCTGCGCGAGCAGGGCGGCGGCATCCGCCTGGAGGGCACCCGCGCCGCCGCGGACCCCCGCGTCCATCTGGTCGGTTACGGTCCTTCGGCCAGCACGATCGGCGCCAATCGCGCGGGGCGTGCGGCCGTCCGCGACATCCAGCGGCTGCTCGCGGGGGCGCCGGTCACCGTGTGAGGCGGCTGCCCCGTGGCGAGTTCGGCGCGTGACTACGGCAGGTACAGGGTGTGGAGCAGCCGGTCGGGGACGACGGGCGGGTCGCCCTGCAGCACACCGGTGGTGGCGTGATCGACGAGGCCCCGCTTCACCTGGGCCGGGGTGTCCGTGGGCCGGAACCCAAGGTGCAGCGCCGCCGCGCCCGCCGTGTGCGCCGCGGCCATCGACGTGCCGCTGAGGGTGGCCGTGGCGGTGTCGCCGTCCTTCCAGGCCGAGGGGATCTGCACGCCGGGCGCGAACAGGGACACGCAGTCTCCGTGGTTGGACGAGGAGGCCCGGCGGTCGCCTCGGTCGCTCGCGCCCGCGCTGATCGCCTCGGCCACCCTGGACGGCGAGGTTCCGCAGGCGCCGCCCGCCTGGCCCGAGCCACCCGCCGCCACGGTGTACGTGACCCCGGAACGGATGGATCCGCGGACCGCGCCGTCGAGGACGTCGCTGGCCGCGCCGCCGAGGCTCATGTTCGCCACCGCCGGACCCGACGCGTTCGCCGTCACCCAGTCGACGCCCGCCACGACCCCGGACGTGGTGCCCGACCCCTGACAGTCCAGGACGCGCACCGCCACCAGGCGGGCCTGCTTGGCGACCCCGTACGTCGTGCCCGCGGCGATGCCTCCCACGTGGGTGCCGTGGCCGTTGCAGTCATCGCCCTTGCGGCCATCGCCCACGGTGTCGGTACCGACCGAGGCGCGGCCGCCGAACTCCGCGTGGGTGGTCCGCAGTCCGGTGTCGATGACGTACACGCTGACGCGGGGAGCGGTGGTGCGGTAGGTGTACGTGGTGGCCAGCGGGAGGCGCCGCTGGTCGATGCGGTCGAGGCCCCAGGGCGCGTTCGGCTGGGTCTGGTCCCTCGCGACCTCCGGCGCGGTGGCGCCACCCCCTGTCGACGCGCCCCGCGGGGTCCCGATCCGTACCCGGGTGTCCTGGCGGACATACGCGACGCGGGGGTCGGCGGCGAGACGGGCCGCCTGCGCCCGGCTCATCCGGGCGGAGAAGCCGCGCAGCGCGGCCCGGTACACCTGCCCCAGCCGCGCGCCTTCGGCCCTGCCGACGAGTTCGCGCGCCACGGCGGGCACGGCTTCGGAGGCGACCTGTTCGGCCGCATCGCCCGTATCTCCCGCACCGGGTGCGTTCAGCACGGCGATCCAGCCGTTCGGCACGGCGGTTTCGGAACCGCTCGCCATCCGCAACTTCCCGGCGGGACCGTCGGAAGCGGCCCGGCCGGCGGGAGCGATGCCCAGCAGGGCGGTGGCCGTCAGCGCGCCGCAGAGCAGTACCGCTGTCTGCCGCCGACGCGAACGCGTTCTCATTCCCGGTGCACCTGAACCTTTCGTTGGCCGGTTGGCCGGTTGGCCGGTTGGCCAGTCGGCCGAGGCCGGTCGGCCGGTCACCTGGACGGCTGGCCGGCCAGGGCGGGGGCGGGGCATGTTCGGTGCGGGGCACGGTCGTTGCCCGTGGTGCGACGCGGAGCGCATGCCAGCCTCTCGCGCCGCACGGCGCGGTACAAGAGGCCGGACCACGGGGGTGAGCGCGCGGCTCAGGGCGCGGCGACGTTCACCAGGCTCTTGTACGGGAGGTAGCGCGGCACGCTCGGCCGGGTGGGAGCCGGAGTGACGCCTTCCAAGGACTCGATCATCATGGCCAGTTCCACGGTGCCACCGCCCTCGGAGAAGCGTCGCCAGGCCGACATGTCCCGCCACTCCGCGTGGTTGTGGACCCGGCGGCCGTCCTTGCTCGTGTGGAAGTGGACGGCGAGCAGCCCCGGCGGACGGGTGCGCTCCAGGATGTCGATGACACCGTCGACGAAAGCACGCTGGTTGTCCGGCCCCTCGGTCTCGAAGACGGGGGTCACCAGCGCGCCGGGGGTCCGGTCCGTGCTGTCCTCGGGGGTGTAGCTGCGGTAGAGCGAGTACCGCACCTCGCCGGGGCGCTCGATGCCCAGGAGCATGCGGTCGACCTTGCTGATGTCCTCGGAGCGCCGGGCCGCGTGCGCCCACTCACGGTAGGCGTCGTCGTCCGTCCATTGCGTGTAGTTCAGGACCTCGCGGCCGTTCTCGCTGAGGAACGTCGTGAACGAGAGCATGCCGGCCGGTCGTTCCAAGTGTTCCCACTCCTCCAGCACGAGGTCTGCGGCCTGCTTCTGGACTCCGGCTGCCGGCAGTGGCCAGGAACTGACGAGGATCGTCCCGGCGTCCGCGCGCCGGACGTCGGGAAAGGCGCTTGATATCGGTGCGGGCATGGTCGGCTCCTTCTCGGCTACTGAGCGGTACGAACAGTGCGAAGCGTTCTACCTGAACCACGGTTGAGGTCAAGGCGAAGCCGACCCGTGAGCGTGCGGACTTCCCCCCTGGCCTTCGGCCACTCCCCATGGCCTGACCTCCTGCTACTTGGCCTTGTTGAACTCCCCCACGTTCTTCTGGTGTTCCTCGAAGCTGGCTGTGAAACGTGTGTCGCCCGGCTTGACCGTCACGAAGTACAGCCAGTTCCCCGGCGTCGGGTTGACCGCCGCCCGCATCGCCTCCTCGCCGGGGTTGTTGATCGGCGTGGGTGGCAGGCCCATGCGTGCGTAGGTGTTGTACGGGCTGCTGATCTTCGTGTCGCGTTCGCTGGTGGCCAGGGTGGAGCGGTTGAGCGCGTAGTTGATGGTGGAGTCCATCTGTAGCGGCATGCCCTGGTCGAGGCGGTTGTAGATGACCCGGGCGACCTTGCCCATCTCCCCCTTGGAGCCCGCCTCGGCCTCGATCATGCTCGCGATGGTGACCGTCTGGTAGAGGTTCACCGCATTGTGACCGGCTCCCGCCGTCACCTGGCCGCCGCCGAACTTCTTGTTCGCCGTGTTCACCATGTACGAGAGGACGGACGCCGGGGTCGACCCGGAGCCGATCGGATACGTGGCCGGGAAGAGATAGCCCTCGGGGTTTCCGTGCGCGTCGCCGGGAAGTTTGAGCCCGGCCTTCGGGAGGGCCTTCTTCGTGGTCCCGGCGGGCACCCCGAGGGCCTTGTCCACGGCCGCGTACACCTGGCCCGAGCGCCACCCCTCGGGGATGGTCAGGGATTCGGGCCGTGCGTCGTCGTCAGGAAGCAGCAGCGGCACCGCCACGGCGGCGGCCGCAGCGGCGGCTCCGGTCGCGATCAGGGCGATCCGGCCCCGCCGCGTCAGTCGAATCGTGCCCCGTCGCGGAGTCTTGGTCTGCATGGAGGCACGGTAACCCGCAAATGCCGACATTCCAGACATATATTCATGTCGCGGGCTCCAGTTGGGCGTCTCTGCGGAGGAGGGCGGCGTAACGGCCGTCGCGCTCCAGAAGCTCCTCGTGGGTGCCGCGCTCGGCGGTGCGGCCGGCGTCCAGGACCACGATCTGATCGGCGCCGCGCACGGTGGAGAGCCGGTGGGCGATCGTGAGGGTGGTCCGGTCGGCGGACAGGGCGTCGATGGCCTCCTGCACCGCCCGCTCCGTGCGGTTGTCCAGGGCGCTGGTCGCCTCGTCGAGGATGAGGACCGGCGGGTCGCGCAGGATCGTGCGGGCGATGGCCAGGCGCTGCTTCTCGCCGCCGGAGAAGCGGTGGCCGCGCTCGCCGACGACCGTGTCGTACCCGTCCGGGAGCGACGCGATGTGGTCGTGGATCTGTGCGGTGCGCGCCGCGGTGACCAGTTCTTCGTCGGTGGCGTCCGGCTTGGCGAAGCGGAGATTGTCGGCGACCGAGGCGTGGAAGAGGTACGTCTCCTGAGACACCACGCCGACCGCGCGCGCGAGGGTGTCGAAGTCGAGGTCGCGCACGTCGACCCCGTCGAGCGTGACGCGGCCGCCCGTGACGTCGTAGAGCCGGGGGACGAGGTGGCTCAGGGTCGACTTGCCGGAGCCGGTGGGGCCGACCACAGCGAGGCTGCCACCCGCGGGTATCGCGATGTCGATGCCCTGGAGCGTGGGGCCCGACTTCTCGTCGTACCGGAACTCGACGTCCTCGAACCGGACCTCGCCCTTGATCTGGTCGAGATGCACCGGCTTCTCGGGCTCGGTGATGTCTACGGGCAGGTCCAGGTACTCGAAGATGCGCTGGAAGAGCGCGAGCGAGGTCTGGATCTGCACGCCGGTGGAGAGCAGGCTCACGGTCGGCCGGAACAGGCCCTGCTGGAGCGAGACGAAGGCCACGAGCGTGCCGATCGAGACGGTCGGGCCGCCCATCTGGAAGGCGAGACCGGCCGTCCAGTAGATGACGGCGGGCATGGCGGCCATGACGATCGAGATGACGGCCATGCGCCAGCGGCCCGCCATGCTGGAGCGGATCTCCAGGTCGACCAGCTGCTCGGACTCGTCGGCGAAGGACTTGGTGAGGGAGTCGGCACGCCCCATGGTGCGGCCGAGGACGATGCCGCTCACGGAGAGCGATTCGGTGACCGTCGCGGCCATCACGGCCATCTGCTTCTGGCGCTGCGTGGCGATCTTCTTGCGCTCGCGGCCGACACGGCGGCTGATCCACACGAAGACCGGGAGGAGGAGCAGCGAGACGACCGTGAGCCGCCAGTCCAGGGCGAGCATGGCGACGACCGTCGCGATCACGCTCGTGAGGTTGGAGACCAGCGATGTGGCGGTGGAGGTGACCGTCGCCTGCATGCCCCCGATGTCGTTGGCGATCCTGGACTGGACCTCGCCCGTGCGCGTGCGCGTGAAGAAGGCCAGGGACATGCTCTGCAACCGGCCGTAGACCGCGGTGCGCAGGTCATGCATGACGCGCTGGCCCACGGACGTGCTGATCAGGGTCTGCAGGACGCCGAAGACGCTCGTGACGACCGCGCTGAGGACCATGCCGAGCGCGAGCAGGCTCAGTAGGCCCGTGCGCCCCTGGGGCAGGGCGGTGTCGAGGATCTCCTTGAGCAGGAACGGGGTCGCGACCGAGACGAGCGAGGCGGCGCAGACCAGCAGGCCCACGATCGCGAGGCGGCCCCGGTAAGGACGGAAGAGGCGGAGGATGCGGCGCATCTGGCGTGGCTGCGGCTCCTCGCCGGGGGCGGAGGGCTGCGGCGTCCAGGTGGGTTCGTCGTGGCGCATGGGCTCCTTCGGGATCTCGGACGACGATGACTCGGGGAGCATAGCTCACTGTTACCTACACTCACAATGCACAAGGTCCTGATAATGTTCCCGCATGAACACCCCGGACCCAGACGGCCTGCTCGCCGAACAGTTGCTGCGGCTCACCCGCAGGCTGCAGCGGATCCAGAAGCGCCACCTGGTGCCGACCGGCATCACGCCCGCCCAGTCCCGTCTCCTGCGCACCCTCGCGCACTACGAGACCCCGCCGCGCATGGCCGACCTCGCCGAGCGCCTCGAAGTCGTGCCCCGCGCCGTGACCACCCTGGTCGACGGCCTGGAGGCCGCCGATCTCGTGCGCCGCGCGCCCGACCCGACCAACCGCCGCGTGATCCGCATCGAACTCACCGACGCGGGCCTCAAGGCCCTCGGTGAGCTCCGCGGCGCGCGCCGGGCCGCAGCGGAGGACATCCTGGCTCCACTGGACGCCGAACAGCGCGCGCAGCTGGGCACCCTGCTGAACGCGCTGTTCGATGTGCCGGACGTCCGCCGCTGCTGACACCACCGGCCCGCCGGACACCGCCACCGGCACCGACGGGCAGGCCGCCGCAACCGCCGAGGAGAGCTCATGCCACTGCTGGAGCCCGAGCCGGACGCCCTGCGTCCCGGTGCCGCGTCGCGCACGGACGGCCCTTCCCACGACCGCGTACCGGACCGGCGGGCCACCGGCACACCCGAGCCGCTGCGCTCGGAACTGACCGCACTGCTCGGCGCGGACAAGGTCCTGACGAAGGTCTCGGACCTCGTGCGGTATGCCTCGGACGCCAGTCCCTACCGCTTCGTGCCGCAGGTGGTGGTCGTCGCCGAGGACATCGACGACGTGTCCGCCGTCCTCTCGTACGCGCAGGGCAAGGGCCGCGAGGTCGTGTTCCGCGCGGCGGGCACGTCGCTGAACGGCCAGGCCCAGGGCGAGGACATCCTGGTCGACGTGCGCAAGCACTGGTCCGGCGTCGAGGTGCTCGGCGACGGCGAGCGGGCCCGTATCGGCCCCGGCACCACGGTCGTGCGGGCCAACGCCACCCTCGCCCGGTTCGGCCGGGTGCTCGGCCCCGACCCCGCCAGCGCGATCTCCTGCACCGTCGGCGGCGTCGTCGCGAACAACGCGTCGGGCATGACCGCGGGCACCACCCGCAACTCCTACCGCACGGTGGCCTCCCTGACCTTTGTCCTCCCCTCCGGGACGGTCGTCGACACGGCGGCGCAGGACGCCGACGAGCAGCTGGCACACGCGGAACCGGTCCTGTGCGAGGGCCTGCTGGCACTCAAGCGGGAGATCGAGGCGGACCCCGATCTGGTCGCCCGCATCCGCGCCAAGTACGAGATCAAGAACACCAACGGTTACCGCCTCGACGCCTTCCTCGACGGCGCGACGCCGGTGCGGATCCTGCGCGGCCTGATGGTCGGTTCCGAGGGCACGTTCGGCTTCATCTCCGAGATCGTCTTCGAGACGCTGCCCCTGGACCGGCACACGAGCACCGCCCTGCTGTTCTTCCCCTCGCTGCCCGCTGCCGCCGCCGCGGTGCCGCTGTTCAACGCGGCCGGCGCGCTCGCCGTCGAGCTGATGGACGGCAACACACTGCGCGCTTCGGTGAGCGTCCAAGGGGTGCCCGCCGACTGGGCGAGCCTCCCGAAGTCGACCACCGCGCTCCTCGTGGAGTTCCGCGCTCCGGACGAGAGCGCCCAGGAGAGGTACGAGGCGGCCGCCGCCACGGCCCTCGAAGGGCTCGAACTGGTCGCGCCCGTAGCGTCGGTGACCAACGCCTTCACGCGTGACGCGAAGACGATCGGGGGCTACTGGAAGGCGCGCAAGGCGTTCGTCACCGCCGTCGGCGGCGCCCGCCCGTCGGGGACGACGCTCATCACCGAGGACTTCGCGGTCCCGCCCGGGCGGCTCGCCGAGGCCTGCCAGGCGCTCCTCGACCTCCAGATCCGGCACGGCTTCGACGCCGCCGTCGCGGGCCACGCGGCCCACGGCAACCTCCACTTCCTGCTCGCCTTCGACGCGGCGATCCCCTCCGACGTGGAGCGCTACGCCGCCTTCATGGACGACTTCTGCCGCCTGACCGTGGAGCGCTTCGACGGCTCGCTCAAGGCAGAGCACGCCACAGGCCGCAACATCGCGCCCTTCCTGGAACTGGAATGGGGCCCGCAGGCCACGGAGTTGATGTGGCGCACGAAGCAGCTGATCGACCCGGGCGGCGTCCTCGCGCCGCGCATCGTCCTCGACCGCGACCCGAAGGCCCATCTGCGCGGCCTCAAGACCATCCCCAGGGTGGAGCCGATCGCCGACCCGTGCATCGAGTGCGGCTTCTGCGAACCGACGTGCCCCAGCCAGGACTTGACCACCACTCCGCGCCAGCGGATCGTGCTCCGTCGCGAGATGATGCGCCAGCCCGACGGCTCTCCGGTCGAGGACGGCCTCGTCGAGGCGTACGGCTATGACGCGGTGGACACCTGCGCGGGCGACTCGACGTGCGGCATCGCCTGCCCGGTCGGCATCGACACGGGCGCCTTGATGAAGGACTTCCGCCACGCGCGGCATTCGCCCCGGGAGGAGAGAGCGGCCGCGTTCGCCGCGAAGAACTTCAAGGTGGTCGAGGCCTCGGCGCGGCTCGCGGTGGCCGCCGCCGACAGGATCAGCGACCGGTTCCTCACCGCGGCGACCCGCGCCGCCCGCAGGGCCGTACGCCCCGACCTCGTCCCGGAGTGGCTGCCCGGGATCCCTGGCGCCGCCGCGCGCAGGCTCCCGCGCACCCGGCGCGTGGACGCCGCCGCCGTCTACTACCCGGCATGCGTCAACCGCATCTTCGGCGGCCCGGGCGACCTCTCCCTGGCCGAGGCCCTGGTCGCCGTCTCCACGCGCGCGGGGCGGCCGGTCTGGATCCCGCAGGACGTCGCGGGGACGTGCTGCGCGACGATCTGGCACTCCAAGGGGTACGACGCCGGGAACAGGATCATGGCCAACCGCATCGTCGAGGCGGCCTGGGGCTGGACCGCGGGCGGCCGACTGCCGTTGATCGTCGACGCCTCGTCCTGCACGCTCGGCATCGCGCACGAGGTCGTGCCCTACCTGACCCCGGACAACCGCGAGCTGCACCGGGAGCTGACCGTCCTCGACTCGATCGTCTGGGCCGCCGACGAACTGCTACCGCGCCTGACCGTGCACCGCACGGTCGGCTCCGCCGTGCTCCACCCCACCTGCTCCATGCAGCACCTCGGCGACGAGGCACAGCTGCGCGCCGTCGCCGAGGCGTGCGCGGACGAGGTGGTGGTCCCTGACGACGCGGGCTGCTGCGCCTTCGCCGGTGACCGCGGCATGCTCCACAAGGAGCTCACGGAATCGGCCACGCGCAAAGAGGCCGCCGAGGTCCTGTCCCGCTCCTTCGACGCGCACCTCTCTGCGAACCGCATGTGCGAGGTCGGCATGGACCATGCGACGGGCCGCGGCTACTACTCCGTGCTCCTGGAGCTGGAACGCGCGACCCGCGCTCCGGCGCCGGGTACGGGAGGGGGCACCGGCACCTAGACCGCTCCCAGCCTCGCTCCGAGAAGTCCAACTGCCTGACCACTTCGGTCCCTTGCGCCTCGCCCGCACCCCCGTAAGGGTGGCTTCCGCCCCAGTGGTAGAGACCAGCCGCCCTTCAGCTACGGAGGTCCGATGCACGACGAGAACGCGACACCGACTCCCGACGGCACCAACCCCTACGACGGCGTCGATGGCCCCGGCGCCGATGGCACGAAGGGAGACGGCCACTCGCGCCGTACGGTGCTCCGGACGGCGGGCCTCGCGGGCGCGGGGCTAGGGGTCGGCGCCTTCGCGGGCGGCACGGCGCACGCCGACGCTCCCGCCGCCACGGCCACGACGGACACGACTGCGCAGGACACGGCCGAAGCCCCGGCCCGCCAGGGCAAGACCATGATCGGCGTGCCGTTCCAGCGGCGTTCCACGGTCCGGGTGGGGATCATCGGACTCGGCAACCGCGGCGGCAGCATGATCGACCTCTTCCTCGCGATACCCGGCGTCCGCGTCGTCGCGCTCTGCGACCCGGTCAAGGAGAAGACCGCCGCCGCCGCGAAGAAGGTCACGGCAGCGGGCCAGCCCGCCCCGGCGACGTACACCAAAGACGAGCACGACTACGAGAACCTGTGCAAGCGCGGCGACATCGACTTCGTCTACGTGGCCTCGCCCTGGGACTTCCACTTCGAGATGGCCAAGTCGGCGCTGCTGAACGGCAAGCATGTCGGCGTGGAGTGCCCCATCGCCCTGCGCCTGGACGAGCTGTGGGAACTCGTGAACCTGTCCGAGCGCACCCGCAGGCACTGCATGCAGCTGGAGAACTGCTGTTACGGCAAGAACGAGATGCGCGTCCTGCGGATGGCCCACGCCGGTAAGTTCGGCGATCTGCTGCACGGCGCGGGCGCGTACAACCACGACCTGCGCGGCCTCATGTTCGACCCCGACTATTACGAGGGTCCGTGGCGGCGGCTGTGGCACACCCGGCTGCGCGGCGACCTGTACCCCAATCACGGCTTCGGTCCCGTCGCCAACTACATGGACGTCAACCGCGGTGACCGCGTCACGCACATCTCCAGCTTCGGCACGCCCTCGCTCGGCCTCGCCGAGTACCGCAAGGCGCACATGCCGGCGGGCGACCCCAGCTGGAAGGAGACGTACATCGAGAGCGACCGCACGATCAGCCTCGTCCAGACCGCGAAGGGACGGGTGATCCGCCTGGAGCACGACGTCTCCACGCCCCACCCCTACAGCCGCATCAACAGCCTGGGCGGCACGCGGGGCGTCTTCGAGGACTACCCGGAGCGCATCTACATCGAACCGGACCACACGAACGACGAGTGGGGCGACTTCGCCAAGTACGCCGACTTCGACCACTGGTTGTGGAAGGAGCACGCCAACCCGCCCGGTGGGCACGGCGGCATGGACTACATCATGATCTTCCGTCTGATGCAGACCATGCGGCTCGGCCTGGTGCCGGACTTCGATGTGTACGACGCCGCGACCTGGACGTCGCCCGTGCCGCTCAGTCATCTGTCGATCAAGGCGAAGGGCGCCCCGCAGGCCATCCCCGACTTCACGCGCGGCCTGTGGAAGAAGTCCAGGCCGGGCCTGGACTCCGAGAAGCCGCAGGAGGCGTGACGGGGTGAGGGGGTTGGGCGGGCTGACGAGGGCGGGCGGGCAGGGCGGCGAGGCGCCGCCCTGCCCGGTCCTGTCCGGCCCCGCCCTCCCCCAGCCTCTCTCCGCTCAGCAGCGCCGACGGTCCTCCGTCAGGGTCCCCTGGGCGGTGGCGAGGGTGCGGTCGTAGCAGCCCGTGTCGCCGATCAGCCGGTAGCGCTCGCGCGAGGTGCCCACGGCGTGCCGCTGATCGCGCGGAACGTTGGCGGTGTACGTCGCGTCGCCGTCGTAACGGTCCTCCAGCACCGACCCGTTGGCGCGCCGTCCGCCGCTGGTCGTGGCGCTCTCGGTGCGGTCGCCGAGGGCGATCCTGGTCCGCAGCCGGTCACCGTCGCCGAGAGTGGTCGTGCCGTCCATGGTGTACGTCCGGTCGGTGCGCACCGCGCGGCGGCCCGTGGTGACCGTCTCTCGGTCGGTCCACGTCGCCTTGAGCGTGTCCATCGCCTCGCCGTCGGTCCAGCGGTGGACGGATGTGTTCGCGAGGGTGCGGGTCACGGTCGTCGCCACGCGTCCGTGGGAGGTGTTCACGTACCCCGACACGCTGAGCCGGTGGCCTCCCTCCGTGTCCAACCGGTGTGCCTCATCGCCGGAACCCGGCTTGTACGTCGACTCGTTGGCGAGGGTGCCTTCCCGGTGACGGGTCAGGCGGCCCGTGACGTGGTCGCGCTTCTCGTCCTGCCAGACCAGGACGTTGACCGGGGTGCTCCAGCCGGTCTGCGCCTCGGGGACGCCGACCACGGAGACCTCCACCCGGTGCGGGCGCCCGTCGTTGAGGATGCCCGCGAAGGGGGTCAGGTCGTACTCGATGGGCTTGATGTCGAAGGCGCGGGGTCCTGGGATCACGTACCAGAGAAAGGGGTTGGACCAGCCGCCGGTCCAGACGGTGGGGAACGGTGCGGCGATTCCGGCCAGTTGACCGTCGACCTTGACCTGCACCTCGCGGTACGGGCCGCGGTCGGCCTTGCACGAATGGGGCGCGGCATCAGGCACCGTCAGATACCAGTACTCCTCGCACCCGCCGCCGGACCCGGTCGCGTACACCTCGGCGATGATGCGTTCGCTGTTGCGCGGGGTGGTGAGGCTGGTGGTGTCCCCCAGCGGGACGACGCGGTCGGGGACGGCCGGGGACGCGTGCCCGTGCTTCCCCCGCTCGTAGAACGTGAGCGTCGCTTCGACGTCGATGATGCCGGTGTAGGTGTCGTTGACGACGTTCCCTATGAGCATCTCGACCTGCTGGTCGCGGTCCAGCGTCTCGCTGTACCGGGTGACGTCCTTCTCCACGGACCAGGTGATGCCGTCGGCGGAGGGCTCCGGAGTCGACGTGCGGAAGACTTCTACGCCGCCGATACGGAGGTAGCCGAGGCGGTCGTACTGTCGCCCCTTCACCTTGCCGTCGAGCCGCAGGACCACCTTGCCCCAGTGTCCCTTGCCGCACTTCTCCGGAGGGGCGTAGGACCCCTTGTACGGCGTGAAGTCTTTGAACTGCGCCTCGGCGACGGTCACTTCACAGAACTTGGTGTGCGGTTTCGGCACCGGCGGCGCGGCGGTGACCGGGTCGTGCCAGTCGTTGCCGAACTCTGGCGGAGGCGTGTCGGCGGCGGCCGGACCGGCACCGAGGAGGGTGCTCGCGGCGAGGACCGCACCCACGAGCATGGACATGACGCGTCTTCTCATGGGTGATTTCTATGGGCAGTCGCCGATCACCGCAATGGTTCCGCTCGGCGGCTCACGCCCGCAGGTTGGCCCTGTCTCCCATCACGACGACGGGGTGCTGCTCGGGGTCGAGCGTGCGCAGCAGGGCCTCCATGCCCGGCTTGGACAGGCTCACACAGCCCGACGTGCCACTTCCGTGATCCATGTGCAGCCAGATACTGCCGCCCTTGGACTGGCCCTGGGGGCGCGTCGGGTCGTTCGGCGGAGTGCCCTTCGCGCGGTTGTAGTCGATGGCGATGACGTAGTCGAAGTCGTGCCAGTGCGTCTTGGGCCAGTAGTGCGGAGCCTGGATGGACGCGGACTGCGTGTAGGGGAACTTGGCACCCGGGTCCGCGAGCACTCCCCCCGCGTCGGTGAGCGTGAACACGCCGACCGGACTCCGCTTGTCGTTCTCCCGGTGGTCGGTGGTCCAGCCCTTCTTGCCGTTGTGCGCGGGCCAGCTGCGGGCCTTCTCCCAGGTCGTGTCCTTGCCGCCGGACTTCGTGTACAGCACCACGGTCGACTTGGCCGAGTCCTCGCCGTCGCCGTAGACCGCGACGACCTGACGGGAGTTCTTCGGAATCTCGGACTGCAGGCGGTCGCCCACATCAGGGATGCGCCGGAGATCCACGGCCCCGGCGCCCTGGCCTCTCCCCTGCCCCGTGCTCTTGCCGTGCCCGGCGTCGCCCTTCCCCGAAGCGTCGTCACCGCTCGCGCAGGACGTCAGAAGGACACCACTGGCCGCCACCGCGACCACCGTTCGCACCACACCGGCTATACGCATCCGCCCATGGTCGCACCCGGTCCGCGTGACTCCGGCCCAGCCCCTCGGCCCACGCCGGGACCGGGCCGATTCTTTACCTCGGAGCGGAAAATCGTTTGCTTCGGACCACCGCGCGAGGCGAACCTTTCACGGTTTGCAACCGCCATCCGCCTATTCGTCCGTTCGCTCGGTCTTCTTCCTGGAGCAACGGCCGCCGCACCGAGTGCTGGGACATCATGCAGATTCGCGACCTTCCGTTTCCCGACCCCGGCGTCCCCGATGCCCGGTCTGGGCCGCGCTTCCTGCTGTGGCTGGGCCGCAACCAGCTCGGCGGGCAGCTCAAGTCCCTTGCCTGGGGCCTGCTGCACTTCACCTCCATCGCGGGCCTGCCCTACATGGTCGGCGTCGCCGTCGAGGCCGTACTGGACCGCTCCGGCGCCCGGCTCGCCATCGCGGGCGCGTTGATCGGCCTCCTCGGCATCGGCATCTCGGTGGGCGACACGATGCTGCACCGCACCGCTGTCACCAACTGGATCACGGCCGCGGCCCGCGTACAGCAACTGCTCGCCCGCAGGACCGCGGCGCTCGGGTCCGCGCTGACCCGGCGTGTCGCCGCCGGTGAGGTCGTGGCGGTCTCCACCGGCGACGTCGAGAAGATCGGATGGTTCGTTGAGGCCCTGTCGCGCTTCGCGGCGGCTGCCCTCACGGTCGTCCTGGTCTGCGTCGGGCTCGTCATCTACCAGCCCGCTCTCGGAGTCGTCGTCGCGGTGGGCATCCCGGTGCTCGCGCTCACCGTGCTGCCGCTGCTGCCCCGAGCCACCCGTCGGGCGGACCTCCAGCGCGAGAAGGCGGGGCGAGCCACGGAACTGGCCTCCGACACCGTCGCCGGGCTGCGGGTGCTGCGCGGCATCGGCGGCGAGGAGCTCTTCCTCGACCGATACCGCCGCGCCTCCCAGGAAGTCCGCACGGCCGCGGTACGCAGCGCCCGGATGTGGGCCGTCATCTCGGCGATCCAGATCCTGATGCCGGGACTGCTGCTGATCGCGGTCGTCTGGCACGGTGTGCACCTCGCGCGCGAGGGCCGCATCGCGGTAGGCGAGCTCGTCACGGTCTACAGCGCCATCATGATGCTCAACTACCCGCTGCGGCACTTCGAGGAAATCGCCATGGCGTACTCCTTCTCGCGCCCCTCCGCGAAGCGGGCGGCACGGGTTCTTGCGCTGCAGAGGACGGTGGAGGCGGCGGGCTCTGAGGATGAAGGCTCTGGGGTCGGGGGCTCCGGGGACTCGGCAGGCGATTTCGAGCTGTCAGGACGTGATCTGTACGACCCGGCCACGGGCCTGCTTGCCCCGGCCGGTCGGTTCACCGCCGTGGTCTGCGGCGACCCGGACGAAGCGGGCCGACTCGCCGAACGGCTCGGGGGACACCCCTCCTTCGAAGAAGCCTCGGCGCTGCCGTCCGTACGCCTGGGCGACGTACCGCTGGACGACCTGCCGCTGGACGCCGCCCGCACCGCCGTCCTCGTCCAGGACAAGGACCCCGTCCTGCTCTCCGGCACACTGCGCGCGCTCCTCGACGTACCGGCGTCGGGAGACGTCAGTCCCAAGGACGCACTGACCGCGGCGCAGTGCGCCGACGTACTCGACGCGCTTGCGCAGGCATCGGTGGACGACGACCCGATGGCCGCCCACCTCACCGAACGTGGACGCTCCCTCTCCGGCGGCCAGCGCCAACGCCTCGCCCTGGCCCGTTCGCTCGTCACCGACCCGGACGTACTGGTGCTCGACGAACCGACGTCCGCCGTCGACTCGCACACCGAGGCCCGGGTCGCCGAGGGCGTCCGGCAGCTGCGCCAGGGCCGCACCACCGTGGTGCTCACCTCGTCACCGCTGCTCCTGGACCACGCCGAGCGCGTCGTCTTCCTCGCCGACGGCGAGGTCGCCGCGGTGGGCGAGCACCGTGAACTGGTGCACAGCGAGCCGCGGTACCGCGCGGTCGTCACCCGCGAGACCGACGACGAACGTCTCGCCGCACAAACCCTGACTGATTTCGACATCGAGGAGACGGCATGACCGGCCTGGCGCCCCCGGCATACGACCCGGCGGCCCCCACGACGGCGGAGACCCTGCCCGTCGGCTCGGCCGCGACCGTGCGCACCTACGTGCGCGAACTGTTCCGACGCCACCGCCGGTCGTTCCTGCTGCTCATCCTGGTGAACACGCTCGCCGTCGTCGCCTCGATGGCCGGGCCCTACCTGCTCGGCGACCTGGTCGAGAAGGTCTCGGACGACTCCCGTGACCTTCATCTGGAGCTCACCATCGGCCTGTTCGTCCTCGCACTCCTCGTGCAGGCCTACTTCGTGCACGAGGTACGGCTGCGCGGTGCGATGCTCGGCGAACGGATGCTCGCGGATCTGCGCGAGGACTTCCTCGTACGCTCCGTCGGGCTGCCGCCCGGCGTCCTGGAACGGGCCGGTACCGGCGATCTGCTCTCGCGGATCACCACGGACATCGACCGCCTCGCCAACGCCATGCGCGAGGCCGTGCCGCAACTCGCCATCGGTGTGGTGTGGGTCGTGCTGCTGCTCGGCGGGCTCGCGGTGACCGCACCGCCGCTGGCTCCCGCCGTGCTCGTCGCCGTACCCCTCCTCGTCCTGGGCTGCCGCTGGTACTTCAAGCGGGCGCCGTCCGCCTACCGGTCGGAGGCCGCCGGGTACGCCGCCGTGGCCGCCGCCCTCACCGAGACCGTCGACGCGGGACGCACGATCGAGGCCCATCGGCTCGGTCCCCGCCGCGTCGAACTCTCGGAGCGCCGCATCAAGGAGTGGACCGCCTGGGAGCGGTACACCCTCTATCTGCGGTCGGTCCTCTTCCCGATCATCAACCTCACCCACGTGACCGTGCTCTGTTCGACCCTGATGATCGGCGGTGTCTTCGTCCTCCAGGGCTGGATCGGCGTGGGCCAGCTGACCACGGGGGTCCTGATCGCGCAGATGCTCGTCGACCCGCTCGGGATCATTCTGCGCTGGTACGACGAGCTTCAGGTCGCCCAGGTCTCGCTGGCCCGGCTCGTCGGAGTGCGCGACATCGAACCGGACTCCGGCGACTCGTCCCTGGTTCCCGAGGGGCGCCATGTCCTCGCCGACGACGTGCACTTCGGCTACCGCGCGGGCGTCGACGTGCTCCGCGAGGTGTCGCTCGCCGTCGAACCCGGCTCGCGGGTGGCCCTGGTCGGTCCGTCCGGAGCGGGCAAGTCGACCCTCGGCAGGCTGCTCGCCGGAATCTACGGACCGCGCACCGGCCACGTCACCTTGGGCGGCGCCGCCCTGTCGGCCATGCCCGCGGAACAGGTGCGCACGCACGTGGCCCTGGTCAACCAGGAACACCACGTCTTCGTGGGCTCCCTGCGCGACAATCTCCTCCTCGCCAGGACGGGGGCGCGTGACGCCGAACTCTGGGCGGCGCTCGGCGCGGTCGACGCGACCGACTGGGCGCAGGCCCTCGACGACGGCCTGGACACCGAGGTCGGCTCGGGCGGCTTCGCACTGACGCCGGCCCAGGCCCAGCAGATCGCCCTGGCACGCCTGGTCCTCGCCGACCCGCACACCCTGGTCCTGGACGAGGCGACCTCGCTCCTCGACCCACGTGCGGCACGGCACTTGGAACGCTCCCTCGCCCGCGTCCTGGACGGCCGCACCGTCGTGGCCATCGCCCACCGACTCCACACGGCACACGACGCGGATGTGATCGCGGTGGTCGAGAGCGGCCGGATCACGGAACTCGGCAGCCACGACCAACTCGTGGAGGCGGACGGCGCATACGCGGCGCTGTGGCGGTCCTGGCACGGGTAGCGGGTTCACGGGTAGCAGGTACACGCGCAGCAGGTATGGGAGTGGTCCGGCGGAACGGGGGTGCGAGTCGGCCCTCATGTACCGGGGGTACGGGTCGGTCCTCACGTACCGGGGGGCGTGGGCCGGTCCTGGCGGGCCAGGGGCGCGGGTCGGTCCTGGCGGGCCAGAGATGTGGGTAAGGCCTGGTGCGCCAGGGGTGCGACGGCGACCTGCGCCCCGGCGACCGGCCGGCACTGTTCGACTCACCAGCACGTCCCCGTCGCCCTCGACCAGGTCGACGCCGTGTACTACCTGGTCTACGGCCGTGCCGCCGTCGTCGGCCGCCACACCGAGCTGCTGGCCGAGCACCCGGGCTACCGGCGCCTGGTGTCGCCCGGCGCCGGGGAGGACGAGGTGAGCGAGACGGACGAGGGAGGCGAGACGAGTGAGCACGCGGAAGAACAGCACACGCCCCGTACCCGCAAGCTCTCCCCCCGTCCCACCGAGCCGAGTCATGAAGCGCTCCGATGGCACCCGCGACGCGGTCCCGCCAGAGCGGCGCGGCCGCCGAGGCCGAACCCGGGCACCTGCCCGCGGCCGACCGCCGTCAGGTCGGCCGGGCCGCTGTCCACCTCATAGGGCAGGACACCGCGGCCTTCCTGGACCCGACAACGGCACGTCACACGGAACGCGCCCTGACTGCCGTCCTCCGCGGGCGCACCGTCATCGCCATCGCCCACCGTCTGCAGACGGCCCACGACGAGGACCGCCTGGCGGTCACGGAGGACAGCCGGCTGACCGAGCTCGGATCCCACGACGAGCTCGTGGCTGCCGGTGGCGCCGCCGCCACGCTGTGGCACGCCTGACGCGGCGAGCACCCGGCCACCGGCTGGACGGGGATGGTCACGCCCTGCGACCGGAAGGGCTTTCCGGTGCGGCCGGTCGGCCCTCAGGCGAAGGCTGAGCGACCCATCATGATCACTTTCTGATGCTCGCAGACGAGCCGTCGGATGAATCAGATGAAGTTGAGCGCGGCCGCGCAGCCCACTCCCCCGAGCAGCATGAACACCGGCATCAAGACCTTCAGCTCGATCCAGCTTCCGGCCCGGAACCGCATCATCTTCGGCGGTCCGATCGGGTACCAGCGCTTGCGGCCGATGGGAATGGGCCACAAGATCGGGCACCCGGATACGGTCAGCGCGTCCCCGATGTCGTGCACCAGCGCACCGAGCACGATCGGCAGGCCCAGCCACAGATACTCCTGGCCGGGCGCGGTGAACATCCAGTCCGCGCCGTTGCCGGGCTTGTCCAAGACCCCGGCGAGGATCCAGGCACTCGTCGCGGCGAGCAGCCACACCAGCACATCGCTGCTCGACCCGCGGGCCGCCCGCCACAGCAGGCCTTCGATGGCGAGCACCATATGGACGAAGAGGATCCCGAGGACGGCCCACCGCCCACCGAAGATCGCCAGGGCCGACGCGCCCGCTCCTATCAGCACGGCCCACAGCCAGGTGTGGGTGAGGGTGCGGTGTCCACCCGAGCGCCGTGGGTCCCCCTGCTTTCGTGTCGCCTTGTAGACGGAGTAGGAGAGCTTGTCGACGATCTCGCACAGGCCCCGCGAGAGCGGTCCGAAGGCACGCGAGATGGTCGCCGACTTGTGGTCGAGATCGGGCGCGAGCGCCGCTCCGGCGCAGATCAGCGCTCCTACGAGGAGGACCGGCCAAGGCATGGTGTGCCCGGCTGCCGCCGCAGCGGCACCGACCCCCAGCCAGGCTGCTGCCCCCGACAGCGAGTGTGCCGGTCCCATCATTGCTGTTGCCCGCCCCATTTCGATTCTTCTGACGCCCCGTTGGCCACACAGCGTAGCGTTCGTGATCTTCGTGGAGACCTCCGGTTCCCTCATCGGGGTGGAAGGAAGGCAAGATGGGGGTGTGACCCTTATTGATCAGCTGCCGCCGGATGCCGACCCCGATGCCCTCTTCGAAGCCTTCTCGACGTGGGCCGAGGACCAGGGCATCACTCTCTACCCGGCCCAGGAGGAAGCGCTGATCGAGGTGGTCTCCGGGGCCAACGTGATCCTTTCCACGCCCACCGGCTCCGGCAAGAGCCTGGTCGCGGCGGGGGCCCACTTCACAGCTCTCGCCCAGGACAAGGTCACCTTCTACACAGCGCCGATCAAGGCTCTGGTGTCGGAGAAGTTCTTCGACCTGTGCAAGCTCTTCGGCACCGAGAACGTCGGCATGCTGACCGGCGACGCCTCGGTCAACTCCGACGCCCCCGTCATCTGCTGCACGGCCGAGGTGCTCGCCTCGATCGCACTGCGGGACGGCAAGGACGCCGACATCGGCCAGGTCGTCATGGACGAGTTCCACTTCTACGCCGAGCCGGACCGCGGCTGGGCCTGGCAGATCCCCCTGCTGGAACTTCCCCAAGCGCAGTTCATCCTCATGTCGGCGACGCTCGGCGACGTCAGCATGTTCGAGAAGGACCTGACGCGCCGGACCGGCCGTCCCACGTCGGTCGTCCGCTCCGCGACGCGGCCGGTCCCGCTGTCGTACGAGTACCGTCTGACGCCGATCACCGAGACGCTCACCGAGCTCCTGGAGACCAAACAGGCGCCGGTCTACATCGTCCACTTCACCCAGGCCCAGGCGGTCGAGCGCGCGCAGTCGCTGATGAGCATCAACATGTGCACGCGGGAGGAGAAGGACAAGATCGCCGATCTCATCGGCAGCTTCCGCTTCACCACCAAGTTCGGCAAGAACCTCTCGCGCTACGTGCGCCATGGGATCGGCGTGCACCACGCGGGCATGCTGCCCAAGTACCGCCGTCTGGTCGAGAAGCTCGCGCAGGCCGGGCTCCTCAAGGTCATCTGCGGCACGGACACTCTGGGTGTCGGCGTCAACGTCCCGATCCGCACGGTGCTTTTCACCGCCCTCACCAAGTACGACGGGACCCGCGTCCGCACTCTGCGCGCGCGGGAGTTCCATCAGATCGCCGGGCGCGCCGGGCGTGCGGGCTTCGACACGGCGGGCTTGGTGGTCGCTCAGGCGCCGGAGCACGTCATCGAGAACGAGAAGGCTCTCGCCAAGGCCGGCGACGACGCGAAGAAGCGCCGCAAGGTGGTCCGTAAGAAGGCACCCGAAGGCTTCATCGCCTGGTCGGAGAGCACCTTCGAGAAGCTCATCGGTTCCGACCCGGAGCCGCTGACCTCCCGCTTCCGGGTCACACACACCATGCTGCTGTCGGTGATCGCCCGGCCCGGCAACGCCTTCGAGGCGATGCGTCACCTCCTCGAGGACAACCACGAGCCGCGCAAGCAGCAGCTGCGGCACATCCGCCGTGCCATCGCGATCTACCGCTCCCTCCTCGCCGGCGGTGTCGTGGAGAAGCTCGACGAGCCGGACGCCACGGGTCGCATCGTGCGCCTGACCGTCGACCTGCAGCAGGACTTCGCCCTCAACCAGCCGCTTTCGACGTTCGCCCTCGCGGCCTTCGAAGTCCTGGACCCCGAGTCCCCTTCGTACGCCTTGGACATGGTGTCCGTCGTCGAGTCGACACTCGACGACCCGCGCCAGATCCTCGCGGCCCAGCAGAACAAGGCGCGGGGCGAAGCCGTGGCGCTGATGAAGGCGGACGGCGTCGAGTACGAGGACCGGATGGAGCGGCTCCAGGACATCACGTACCCGAAGCCCTTGGAGGAGCTCCTCTTCCACGCGTACAACACGTACCGCACCAGCCACCCGTGGGTCGGCGACCACCCGCTGTCCCCGAAGTCCGTCATCAGGGACATGTACGAGCGGGCACTGTCCTTCACTGAATTCACGTCGTTCTACGAACTCGCCCGCACCGAAGGCATCGTGCTGCGCTACCTCGCCAGCGCGTACAAGGCCTTGGAGCACACGATCCCGGACGACCTGAAGTCCGAGGACCTGGAGGACCTGATCGCCTGGCTCGGCGAAATGGTGCGCCAGGTCGACTCCAGCCTCCTCGACGAGTGGGAGCAGCTGGCCAACCCGGACGTCATGACCGCGGAAGAGGCGCAGGAGAAGGCCGACCAGGTCAAGCCGGTAACGGCCAACGCCCGTGCCTTCCGCGTCCTGGTCCGCAACGCGCTGTTCCGCAGGGTCGAGCTGGCTGCCCTCGACCATGTCGAGGAGCTGGGCGAGCTGGATGCCGAGTCCGGCTGGGACGCGGATGCCTGGGGCGAGGCCATGGACAAGTACTGGGACGAGTACGAAGATCTCGGCACCGGTCCTGACGCACGCGGTCCCAAGCTGCTCCTCATCGAGGAGGATCCTGAGCACGGTCTGTGGCGCGTCCGCCAGACGTTCGCCGACCCGAACGGCGACCATGACTGGGGCATCAGCGCGGAGGTCGATCTCGCGGCCTCCGACGAGGAGGGCCGTGCCATCGTCCGGGTCACGGACGTCGGCCAGCTCTGAGGGCCCCGAGGAGCCACGCGTCCCGGACAGGAGTCGAGGAACTGTCATGAACAATCCCGCCGACCGGCTGGTCGATCTGCTGGACCTGGAGCAGATCGAGGTCAACATCTTCCGGGGCCGCAGTCCGAACGAGTCCCTGCAGCGAGTCTTCGGCGGCCAGGTCGCCGGACAGGCCTTGGTAGCGGCGGGCCGGACCACCGAGGGCGACCGCCCGGTCCACTCACTCCACGCGTACTTCCTGCGCCCGGGGCGCCCAGGCGTGCCCATCGTGTACCAGGTCGAACGGGTCAGGGACGGGCGCTCCTTCACCACGCGCCGCGTCACCGCCGTCCAGCAGGGTCGCACCATCTTCAACCTCACCGCCTCTTTCCATCAGCCCGAACAGGGCGCTTTCGAACACCAACTGCCGCCGCGTCTCACGGCCCCCGATCCGGAGACGCTGCCGACGGTCGCGGAAGAGATCAGGGAGCACCTCGGCGCGCTCCCCGAGCAGTGGGAACGCATGGCCCGGCGCCAGCCCTTCGACATCCGTTACGTCGAACGGCTGCGCTGGACCGCCGAGGAGATCAAGGACGCCGAGCCGCGCAGCGCGGTGTGGATGCGCGCCGTCGGCCCCCTGGGTGACGACCCCCTCGTGCACACCTGCGCGCTCACGTACGCGAGCGACATGACGCTCCTCGACGCCGTCCGCATCCCGGTGGAGCCGCTGTGGGGCCCCCGCGGGTTCGACATGGCATCGCTGGATCACGCCATGTGGTTCCACCGGCCCTTCCGCGCGGACGAGTGGTTCCTCTACGACCAGGAGTCCCCCATCGTCACGGGGGGCCGCGGCCTCGCCCGGGGCCGCATCTACGACACCGAGGGCCGGCTCCTGGTTTCGGTGGTTCAAGAAGGACTGTTCCGCCCGTACGGGGAGCGCCACATGGACAGTCCGACAACAGGCGCGTGACCGACGGAGATCCTTGGCGGGAGGCGCCGTGCGACGGGTTGATGTGGTGGAGCGACGGGCGAGGCTGGCACTGCGCCACCGGTTGACCGCGGACACCAAGTCGGACGATCCGGTCGAGGTGGCCCGGTCGCTGCTGGCTCTGCACGGCACCGACCCGTCCTCGGTCTACCTCGGCGCCTGGGCCCGAATGCGGGACGGCCGCCTGGCGGACGTGGAACGCGCCCTTTATGAGGACCACTCGCTGATCCGCTTGATGGGCATGCGGCGCACGGTCTTCGTCACGTCCCTGGACGTCGCTCCGGTGCTGCAGGCCGCATGCTCGCGGGCGGTTGCCGCGCGCGAACGCCGTCTCGTTCTGGGCATGCTTGCGGAGTCCGGCGTCGCCGATGACGCGGCGGGTGTTCAGGCGTGGCTGGCGGAGGCCGAGCAATTGGTGCTGAAAGCGCTGAGGGAACGGGGCGAGGCAACCGCGGCCGAGCTTGCGAACGCCGACCCGAGACTGAGCACCGAGCTGGTCATGGCTCGCGGCAAGAGTTATGAGGGGCGGCAGAAGCTTGCCAGTCGGCTCCTTCTGCTGCTCGCCACCGAGGGCCAGGTGGTACGCGGGAGGCCGCGCGGCACCTGGACTTCCCATCAGTACCGATGGGCGCCACTGACTGACTGGTTCCCCGGTCGCCTCGCCGACTGGGACACTCACGTTGCCGAGACGGAGCTTGCCCGGCGATGGCTGCGGGCGTTCGGTCCTGCCACCGCCGATGACCTGCGCTGGTGGGCCGGGTGGACCAAGACCCAGACGAAGGGTGCGCTGACCGAACTGCGTCCCGTTGAGGTCGACTTGGGAGGGGCGACAGGGCTGCTGCTTCCCGATGACGTGGAGGAATCCCCGCGCCCCGAGCCATGGGCCGCGCTGCTGCCGGCCCTCGACTCCACGCCGATGGGGTGGCAGCACCGCGGCTGGTTCCTCGGGGAGCACGGCCCGCGACTCTTCGACAGGAACGGAAACATCGGCCCGTCCTTGTGGTGGGACGGCCGCATCGTCGGCGGATGGGCCCAGGACAGCAAGGGCGATGTCGTGTGCCGGTTCCTCGAGGACGCCGGTGCTGATGCTCGGGACGCGGTGCATGCGGAGGCTGAGCGCCTCACCTCTCGTCTGGCCGGTGCGCGGCTTGCCCCGCGTACCCGTGGGCGTACGTGGCTTGAGGAGGAGCTGGCTGGATGACCGGCCCAGAGGAGGCCGAGGACGGGACTTGACGGGCATGTGTACTTCCGTTCAGAAGGCTTGGGCTCATCGGACATCGATCGCCGCGCTCGTGGGGCCGACCGGGCGTGTACAATGCCATGGTCAGGAACGTCTTGAGTGCGATGCGATGTAGACGCTCGCGGCAAAGACGCTTTCTGCCGTTGCTTACCGAATCGAACGGTCGCCCTACGCCCTCCTGCGGCGCAACCACTTCATCAAGCTGCGCGACTCCTGCGCCGATCCCTCGACGGCGGCTTCACTCGGCGGCACGATCACTCCGGCAGGAACGGTCGATTCCGACGTGATGCGTGGAGCGGGCCGCGGTGCCGGGCGCTGAGCTCGGGCCTGCACGAGGCCGATCAGCAGGCTGGAACGCAGCCATCGGATTTCGTCGGGGTCGTCCGCGGTCGTGATCTTCTCTACGATCCGCGCACCGGGTGAGTCAGGCGCCCCATGGGAACGGGGCACGGGCTGCAGCCGCTGGAGATAGGCGCGCTCATAGGGGTCCCTGACGATCTCCGCGATCTGCACCGGGTCGAGCAGCGATGCCATGGCGGCGGCGCGCTCCCATGCGTCGCCCGACTGGCGCAGCAAGAATCCCGCGTGTCGCCCGCGCCAATTACGTGGTCGCAGGTCCTGGCCTTCGTCGAGCCGGTGACGCATCGTTTCCGGCATACGGCCCGTGAGCAGCCTGGCGTTGATCTCGGATTCGGCGAAGTGCCGTAGCTCTTCGGCGAGATAGAGCCACACGACGGCGCGGTACCGATTTAGATAGAACTTCACGGGCGTCAGGACGCCTGCGCGGGCGAGGCGGGTGAAACGTGCCGTGGTGATGTGCATGAGCTCCGCGCCCTCCGTGGTGCCCACGGCTCTGACGCTTTCCCGCAGCGCCGCGGGAGACCCTTCGCTCCCGCGCACGCGATCGATCTCCTCGCGAGTGACCCGCCGCTGCCCGCTGGCGGCTTCTCCGACGGTGCGAATACGACCCAGCATCACCGCCAGGTCGAACTCACTCCGCTTCAGGCCCAGTTCCTTCGCCGCCCGGGTCGGCGTGACGGCCGACGGAAGGCTCGTTGCGCGGGCGGGTTGCGTGATGGTGTCGCCGGTCATGGTGGCTCTCCCCCGTGAGATGAACTTGCTCTCGGGAAAAACCGTAGCCCGATCACCGCGATCCTCGCTAAGCCTGTGGATAACCCTTGACGTGGCAACGTCAGAGCAGGTCAGAGGTCCACGACAGGCGTGCGCTCCGGCTGTCGGGCGCCCACGCCCAAGTGCTCGCCGACCCGGTTCACGAGCAGCGTCATCTCGTAGGCGACCTGGCCCATGTCGGCCTCTGCCGAGCTCAGCACAGAGAGGCAGCTGCCGTCGCCCGCTGCCGTGACGAAAAGGACCGCATCGTCGAACTCGACCATCGTCTGACGCACGTTGCCCGCCTGGAAGTGGCGCCCCGAGCCCTTGGCGAGGCTGTGCAGTCCTGAGGCGACCGCGGCCAGGTGCTCCGCGTCCTCCCGCTTCAGATCCGAGCTCGCTGCGGTCACCAAGCCGTCGTTGGACAGCACCAGCGCATGCCGTACGTGCTCTATACGCTGCGTCAGATCGTCGAGCAGCCAGCCGAGCCCCATGCTCTGCCCCATGTTCCTGTCTCCCCGTGTCCGCTCCCCCTGGCTGGAGGATCTGACCTGCCAGCCTTCACCACGACCGGCGCCCCGGCAAGCATGATGGGGCCATGGCACAGAAGATGACCGATCACGAGTGGCGGGCGTTCGTCTCACACGGCACCCGCACCGCCAAGCTCTCGACCGTCAGAGCGGACGGCAGCCCGCACATCGCGCCGATCTGGTTTCTGCTCGACGGGGACGACCTCGTGTTCAACACCGGCAAGGAGACCGTCAAGGGTCGAAACCTCACACGCGACGGACGCGTGGCCGTGTGCGTGGACGACGACAAGCCGCCCTTCGCCTTCGTCGTTCTGCAGGGTCGCGCCGAAGTGAGTGAGGACCTCGAAGAGCTCCGGCACTGGGCGGCCCGGATCGGCGCACGCTACATGGGCGAGGACCGAGCTGAGGAGTTCGGCAAGCGCAACGGCGTACCTGGGGAACTCCTCGTGCGCATGCGGATCGACAAGGCCCTGGCGTACGCCGCAGTCGCCGACTGACCGGCTCCCAGATGCCTCTTCGGGGCGCCTGACAGCACGCTGGGAGCCCCCCGGGTGGGCACCCGCCGATCACCCACCGAGCGTTCCCAGCGGGCTCAGCCCACCGAATCGAGCAGCCGGGCGGTATGGACCCGCCCGGCATACTCGACCAGACGGATCAGCACCTCCTTCCCCGAATCGCGGTCCCGGGCGTCGCACAGCACCACGGGTGTGCCACGGTCGAGGTCCAAGGCGCGTGACACATCGTGTGCTCCGTAAGTACGTGTGTTCGCGAAGCAGTTGACCGCCACGACGAACGGAATGCGGCGGTGCTCGAAATAGTCCACGGCGGGGAAGCAGTCCTCGAGCCGACGGGTGTCCGCGAGCACCACGGCGCCGAGAGCGCCTTGTGACAGCTCGTCCCACAGGAACCAGAAACGGTCCTGGCCCGGAGTGCCGAACAGGTACAGCGACAGGCCCGACCGAATGGTGATACGGCCGAAGTCCATGGCCACCGTCGTCGTGGTCTTCCGGTCGACGCCCTCGGTGTCGTCCACCGACTGCCCCACCTCACTCAGCAGTTCTTCGGTGCGAAGCGGGCGGATCTCGCTGACCGCGCCCACCAAGGTGGTCTTGCCCACCCCGAAACCCCCCGCGACCAGGATCTTCAGCGCCATGGCAGCGGTCTCGGCAGCCATGGCGTCAGAGCGCTCGGAGCCCATCGATCACCTCTCGGAGGATCTTTTCGTCGGGAAGCTGTGCGGGTGGTACCGGACGGCTGACCTTCACGCAGCCCATCTCCAGCAGATCGCCGAGAAGCACTCTCACCACTCCCACGGGCAGATCGGCGCCGGCGGCGAGCTCGGCGACGGACTGTGTTTCGGGGCGGCACAGTTCGATGAGTGCCCGGTGTTCGGGGCCGAGCGCGGTGTGGTCGCCGGGCCCAGGTGCGCTGGGGTCGAGCCTCACGAGTGCGATCAGGTCGAAGCGGACTCCATGCGGCCCCGGCCGGGTCCGTCCGCCTGTCATCGCGTAGGGGCGCACGAGGGGGCCGGCCTCGTTGTCGTACCACTGGCTGCCGGGCCGGCCCGGCACGTCACTCGTCTCCTCGGTCATGAGTTCCGACCGTCCTCGGTCATGGGGGTGTCGACCGCCCTCGGTCATCCGGCGGCCGGTGGCCGCTCTGCGCTGCGCGCCGGGGTGTCCAGGTGCTCACCCACACGTTTGACCATGCGCGCCATCTCGTACGCGACAAGACCGATGTCGGCCGTCACCGAGGTGAGCACGGCCAGGCAGGAGCCGTCACCCGCAGCAGCGACGAACAGGAATGCGTCGTCCATCTCCACCATGGTCTGGCGCACTCCACCGGCTCCGAAGTGCCGCCCCGCGCCTTTGGCGAGACTGTGGAAGCCCGAGGCCACGGCGGCGAGGTGTTCGGCGTCGTCGCGGGCGAGCCCGGTGGAAGCGCCGACCGGTAACCCGTCGTTGGAAAGGACCACCACGTGCCGCACCTCGCCCACACGCAGCACCAAGTCGTCCAGCAGCCAGTCGAGTTCTCCGGTACGTCCGCCGGGGATGCGCTGATCCTGGATCATGCGGGGTCTCCTTCGCTGCTGTCAGTGCCCCGTACGGGCCCCTCTTCTGCCGGACCGGTACCTCCGGTACCCGGGAGCGGGCCCCCGCCGCGCGCCCAGCCCTCGCGGTATGCGGTCATGCGGGCGCGTACCTGCTCCGGGCTGCGCTCGTCCTGCGTCCTCGCACCTGCCGTGCCGACTCCGTTCGCGGGGTGGGGTTCGCGCAGCTGCGGGGCGAGGCTCGCCTGGCGTACGCGGCGCGGGAGGTCGTCCGACGAGTCCTGGGTCTCGGTGTCGGCGTCGTCAAGGGAGCCGCTGCCGTTGCCGGCTGAAGCAGCAGGAGGCGCGTCGGCGGCCTCGTGCGTGGCTCGGTCCTGGTGCAGGCGCAGGGTGGTGACGCCGGCCGGGGCTGGCGCCTCAGTCGCCGCGGCCAACGCGGGGCGGGGCGCAGTGGCAGGAACGGACTCGGTGTCGTGGTGCTGGTGTGATGCTCCCTGCACGCGCGCGTACCCCTTTTCCAGGCCGCTCCCGCGTGCGGCGGGGTGGGTCTCCGTGCTTCCCGCCGTACCGCTGTGCAGGAGCACGGTGGGGAGCAGCACCACCGCTGTGGTGCCGCCGTATGGGGACGTGCGCAGGTGCACCTTGATGCTGTGGTGAGCCGCGAGCCTGCTGACCACGAAGAGGCCGAGCTGATCGCTGTCGAACAGATCGAGCGCCTCGGACTGCTCGACGCGCCGGTTGGCCTCGGCGAGCGTCTCCTTGCCCATGCCGAGCCCTCGGTCCTCGATCTCCAGGGCGTAACCGTTGCCCACCGGTTCGCCACTGACCCGCACCTTGGTGTGCGGCGGCGAGAACTGGGCCGCGTTCTCGACGAGTTCGGCCACGAGGTGGGTGAGGTCGGCCACGGCGGTCCCGATGACCGATGCCGAGGGAAGCTGGCGTACCTCCACGCGCGCGTAGTCCTCGACTTCGGAGACCGCCGCACGCACCACGTTCGTCAGGGAGACGGGCATCCGCCAGGCCCGGCCCGGGGCTGCGCCTGAGAGGATGATCAAGCTCTCCGCATGGCGTCTCATTCGGGTTGTCAGGTGGTCGAGTCGGAAGAGGTCACTGAGTTCGTTGGGATCGTCCGCCCTACGCTCCATGCTGTCGAGGAGACTGAGCTGTCGGTGGACGAGGACCTGCGTTCTGCGGGCCAGGTTGACGAACACTCCGGAGATGCCGTTGGCCAGCTCCGCGCGGTCGATCGCCGCACGCAACGCCGCCCGGTGGACGGTGCCGAGCGCTTCGGAGACCTGCCCCGTCTCATCCTCCGCGGGTGGTCCGGGAGGCGCCTCGGCCCGGATGTCGATCTCTTCTCCGGCTCTCAGCCGCCGCATGGCCTGCGGCAGTTTGCGCCGGGCGATGTCCAAGGCCCCGTTGCGCAGGCTGACGAGTTCGATGACGAGGCCCCGACCGATGCGTACGGAGATGACGAGTGAGGCGGCGACGGCGACCAGCCCGAGGAGGACCGCGGCGCCCGCCGGGGTGAGCACCCCGTGGGTGAGCGGATCGGCTCGGTCCGCAGCACTGTCGTCCGCCTTCTCCTCGATCGCGTGCAGCGCGTCCCGCACGTCCTCATAGGCCTTGTCCCAGGCCTCTGATGGGGCTGCGGCGAGCGCCTTGCGACCGGGCTGGGCCAGCGTCACGTTGTCCTCGGCGTCGCGTACGACGCCGTAGGCTCTTCCGGCCTCGACCCCGCGCCAGGCAGCCTGCTCCGGTCCACGGAGGTCCGCTACCGCTGCTTCTGTCAGAGTCCGGCGAGTGTCGACGGCCCCGGTGAAGAGCCGAAGTCCCGCTCCTTCGAAGGATCCGTCCGGCCGGGCCGCGGCGAGCAAGGCGTCTTCGCGGGCCAGCATCTCGCCCGCCCTGGAGAATTCGAGCAGCACGCGCGCGTGGGAGCCCTCCGCGGTCTCCTGCGTGCCGGTGAGCGCCCCGCCCACCGCGAAGGCCTGCCCTATCGTCTTCGTGTACTGGCCGTACGTCGCGTCCCATCCCCTGCGACGGTCCAGCACTTCGGCACGAGTGGAACGGAGGTTCCGGGCGCCCGACACGAAACTTTCGAGCCGGTCCGCCACCCCTTTGGGAAGTCCCGCTCCGTCGGCGATGGTTCGGTCATCTCCCAAGCGCAGTTCGTCCACGGCGCGGTCGGTCCGTCTTGCCTGCCTCCGCAGTGTGCCTCCGCGCTCGGCGCCGGGGTCCGCCGCGTAACGCACGGCGGCGGCGCGCTCGGCCTGGAGCGCGGTGACGGCGGCCTCGACAGGCGTGCGTACGTTGGCATCCACACGCTGCGCCTGACGCAGGCGTGCCACGCCCTGTGCCGTGCTGACGGTCGCATACCCCCACAGGGCGAGCAGCGAGACGACGGGCACCATCAGCAGGCACACGATCTTGGCGCGCACGGTGCGTGGTCGCACCCGCCACCATCCGGCGCGCGTGGAGGCCCTGTAGAGCGTCTGGTCGGCGAATCGGCCTTCTGCGTCCGGGGGTTCATCCGCGGGCCGGCCCGCGTGCGCACGGCGACCGCGCGTCGGCGGCTCCGCCTGCACGGGTGCCGTGTCCGTGGGCGGTTCGGGGGTGCTTCGAGCGGTGTCCATGGCCTCCTCGCTGGGGTGGATGCGCTGTCCTGGGGCGCCCTATCGGCCCATGGCCGTCATCGGCGGGCGGCGTCCTCAACCGGTCGCTGAGCCGAGACTGAAGCCTCGCGCTCCCCGGTGGTCGGGGACAGCGCGACGAATGCCGAGGTCAGGAAGAGGTAGGAACCGAGGCCGACGGCAAGGGGGAAGATGAACTGCATCGTCGTGGCACCGGGGAGGGCCGCTTCGGAGGGGACGACCCGCACGCTCACCGCGAGCATTCCGGTGTAGTGCATGCTGCTCACCGCCCCGCCCATGACCAGCGAAGCCACCGCGACCGCGAGTGGCGACTTGATGTTGATGGCGGCCCACAGGGCCGCGGTCGCGGCGACGACGGCGATGACTACGGAGAGGCCGACGAGGGCGGGGTCGTACCGCACGTCGCCGTGCAGGCGCAGGGCCGCCATGCCGAGGTAGTGCATACTCGCGACGCCCAGCCCTGTGGTGAGTCCACCGAGCGCGAGGGCTCGTCCACGGTCGCGGCCGTATCCCACGGCGAAGACCCCGGTGCCCACCACTGCCATCGCGACCAAGAGGCTCAGGATGGTGAGGGGCACGTTGTAGCGGATCTCTGTGCCGGTGACTCCGAAGCCGAGCATGGCGACGAAGTGCATCGTCCAGATTCCGGTGCCGACGGCGGAGGCGGCGGTGAGGAGCCAGTTCCGGCGTGAGCGGCCCGAGGCGCCCAGTGCGCGGACGGTGCAGCGCAGCCCGAGGGCGGCGCCGATGCATGCCATCGCGTACGACAGCACGGGGGTCAGCCAGCCGAAGGTGGCGTGGTCCAGGTGTCCCATGGCCCCGGGACGCTAGTCCGACCCGGGGCGCACAACGGGGGCGCAGTTCGAAAGCTGCCGGAATATGACAGAGAGAGGGCCCTGAACGACCGCGTCACGCTCGAACGAGTGCGCCCAACGCGCGTGCGTCTGCTTGCGGGATCATGGGTCGCATGAGCGACGACCACACGAAGGTTCAAGAGTTCTTCACCGCCCGCGCGGCCGACTGGGATGCCCGTTTCCCCGACGATGGGCCCGCCTACCGGGCCGCCGTCGACGAGCTGTCACTTCGTCAGGGCTCGTCCGTGCTCGACGCCGGGTGTGGGACAGGGCGGGCCCTGCCGGCCCTCAGGAACGCCGTGGGGCCCTCCGGGACGGTGCTGGGCGCCGACCTGACGCAGGCCATGCTGGAGGCCGCGACACGCGCGGGACGGCACCGCGACGGGCAGCTCCTGCGCGCCGACGTGGCGCGTCTGCCGCTGCGCGCTCAGAGCCTCGATGCCGTCTTCGGCGCCGGACTCATCGCCCATCTGCCCGATCCCGCCGAAAACCTCAGGGAGTTGCGACGGGTCGTGCGGCCTGGCGGTCTGCTTGCCCTCTTCCACCCCATCGGCAGAGCAGCCCTCGCAGCTCGACAGGGGCGGCAGATCACTCCGGAAGATCTGCGGGCGGAGGCCAATCTCGGGCCACTGCTCGCGGGTTCCGGTTGGCTCATGACGTCGTACGTCGACGAGGATGCCCGGTTCCTCGCGCTTGCGGTACGTCAGGACTGAGCGGGCCGCCGCGGAATCGGGCAGCCGCGGACACCGGGGACGGGGAACGAACCGAGCTCGGCGACCTCGTAGCCGTCGGGGTAGCCCTTGATCTCGCGGTTCTGTCGCGCGTAGTGCGGTGTACTGCGCGGCGGCAAGAGGCGCACCGCGCGGCCCCTCAGTCGCACGGCGCCCCTGACCAGCGAGCGCGCGGCCACCCCTGGCTGTTCGTACCGGAACGCTCGCAGCAGCGGCTCGTCGAGCAACGCCAGAGTCGACTTGCGCAGCAGGGGCGCCAGGCGCTCCGGGTACCACGAGGCCATCAGGTCCAGGGTTGCGTCGGACACCCTCCGCGCCCCTTGGTCCCAGCCGAAGTGTGCCTCTTCGTAGTCGTCGAGGCACTGCTCGAACTCTTCGTAGGAGCCGGGGATCTCTTTGATACCGAGGTGCTGTCCGAGGGTGCGGTAGTACACGGCTGCCGCGGCCATCTCGTGCCGGGAGAGCCTGCGCCAGCCGTAGGCATCGATCCACCGCTTCGGCACCACCACGAACGTGCACAGTACGTAGCGCATGTCGTCGTTGCTGATGTCGTAGCTGCGGTGCATCTGGTTGATGCGGCGGATGGCCGTGCGGCCGGTTTCGCTCGTGAAACCGTGTTCCACGACGGAGTCGAGGAGGAGCGCCGTGTCGTCGTATCTCTTCTGCGTACGCTCCGTCAGCTCGGCTGTCTGCGCGAGCAGTCGGCCAATACTGGGAACCGCATACGTGCGGTAGAGCGCGAGTTCGAGTGCGCGGGTGTAGTCCCACGGAAACTCGAACGTTGTGGTGAGTCGGTAGATCTCGAGGAAGTCCCGCTCCGGATCGAGGCGCCGGATCTGCTCGAGCCGTTCAAAACGCTTCACCGCGTGATCCCCCTTATGCCACCGGAACACTGACCCTACGTTGGTGGAGAGTAGGCAAGCGGTCGGCTGCGACAACCGCATCGGGGGAAGGTAGACCACATGATCGATGGACTGCGCAAGTTATGGCGCGCCAAGAAGTCGGCGCGGGACGAGAACGATCGCGCCTACGGGCACAGCAGTCCCAGGCGCGCGCACAACCTCTTCGAAGCAGCCGCCGTCTATGTGGCGGCGTGCGCCGAGGACGATCAGGACGAGATGGACGAAGCCTCGGGCTGGGTCTCTCCGGAAGCGCTGTCGTTCGGCGTCAGCGAACTGGCCTGCCGAGCGGTCATCGCTCTCGCGCGCGAACGCGACGAGTCCCCGCGGGAGGTCGCCCGCTCGCTCCTCGGGTTGCCCGCCGCTTGAGTCCGCGGCCGCGCCACTGCCGTCGAACGAAGCGGTGTCTCGGTGAATTTCCTGGTCATCCACTCTCGACGATCTCTGGGGCAAGTGGTTAGGGTGCGCCGACAGGTGAAGCGATGGGGAGGCTCGCATGGCCGGAACGGACGACGCGGTCGCCGCCGAAGACGACGCGCTGTACGTGCTGACGGCGGTGTTGCTGACGCCCGCGAAATTCCCCAGCGTGCTGGGCGACGACTATCCGGAGGCGTGCGCGGCACTCGGCCTCGCACCGCTCGCCGCGGGGTACGGACTGGTGCTCGGCCAGGACGGGGAGGGCGCACGCTGGACGGTGGTCGTCGACGACGTCTCCCTCGTGGCCGTGGCGATCGCTTCCTGGGACTGCGGCATGGAGTACGACCTGTCCCCCGACGACCGCACCGTGGCCACCGCGCTGCCCGGCTGGCCTCTCGCCGTCGCTGTGGCAGCCCCCGGAGTACCGGCTCCGCACGACCCGGAGCCCGACCCCGAGAACGCCGGACGGTCACCGCTCGCACCACCGGCCTCCGAGACCTGGGGGCCGGCTCAGCGGCGGTTGGGCGCCGACGAGATAGCGCTGCAGTGGGCAGCTTGGCGGGGACAGATCGACGACGCCGACTTCGCCGCGGACGCGGTACCGGAGGCTTCGGAGAACTACGAAGCCGCGCCGCTGACCGGTGTCCGGCGTGTCCTTGCGGAAGCCCGGTCCTACGTAGACACTCCCCCGCCCCTGGGGCGAGTGCGGTCGTCCTTCGCCTCGGGTGACGCACGCACGCTCCGGGCCGACGGCCCCGGCTGGTCCATGGTCGCCAGGACCGACGACATCGCGTTCGTACTGCTGGATGAGGAACCGGGAGAGGTCCTGCCGGTAGGCCGGGGCCCCGAGCTTCCCGCGTTGCTGGAGGCCCTCGACAAGATGGCGGTCCGCCCTTCCTGAGCGCGATCGGCGGCCCACCCGCGCGACGGTCCGGTCACGCGCTTCAGCAGAGGGAGCGCAGTGCCGAGCGGGCTGCCTCACGGCGTGGCCCGCGGGGCGGCCTCAGTGGCCTATCTCCTTGCGCGTGACGCGTCGCAACCTGCGACGCTGACCGGAATCGAGGGTCAGATAGGCGGCCGCAGGGACCCCGAGCACGATCAGGAGCGCGGCCCACCACGGCAGCCAGATCAGGAGAATGATTCCGGCCGCCACGCCTCCCACGGCGATTTTCGCGTTCTTCGACATGTGTGTCGCCTCCTTCGCGGCGCTTGCCGCTCTCTGTCTTGGAGAACGGGATCGGCTCTCCCTCAGTTCCGAACCGCGTCCCTGAGAGAACCCTGAGCTGTGACCCTTACTGGTCACCGACCTACGCACTCCCGGCCTTCGGCCCGCGCGGGCACCGTATCCCGCCCTACTCGACGCGGAGGGGCTCGCCGACTTCGTACATGTGGCGCAGCACCTGCCGATAGGAGTCGGCGAATCCCGCCTCCGTGTAGGACATGCCCACGGCGGCGCAATGGGCTCGCACGATGGGTTGGGCAAACCGGAGATGCGGGCGGGGCATGCTGGGGAACAGGTGGTGCTCGATCTGGTAATTGAGGCCGCCGAGGAACCAGTCGGTCGCCGGGCCGCCTCGGATGTTGCGCGAAGTGAGCACCTGGCGGCGCAGGTGGCCCCACCGTTCGCCGTCGGGGTCCGGCATCTCCATGCCCTTGTGGTTGGGCGCGAAGGCCAACCCGAGGTGCAGGCCGAACAGCGCCTGATGGACGGCGGCGAAGGCGATCGCCTGGCCGATGGGCATGGCGGCGAGCAGCAGCGTCACGTAGCCGACGAGGTGGCCTACGAGCAGGAGGCCTTCCACCACACGCTCGCGCGGGTCCTGCCGACGCAGGTCCTTGAATCCGTAGATCTTCATGGCGACGCCCTGGAGGAGCGTCAACGGGAAGAAGAGCCAGGCCTGGTTACGGGTGAGCCATCGTCGGAAGCCCACCCTCACCTTGGCCTGCCTGCTGGTCCACACGAGGACGTCCGCGGCGACATCGGGGTCCTTCTCGATGTGGTTGGGGTTGGCGTGGTGCCTGTTGTGCTTGTCGTTCCACCAGGCCGAACTCATCCCGAGCAGGAGGTTGCCGTGCACGAGGCCGATGGCACGGCCGACGGACCGGTTTCCGGATATCTGCGAATGGCCCGCGTCATGGCCGATGAACGCCGTCCGGGCGCACAGGACGGACAACACGGGCGCGAGCAGCAGCACCCACCACGAGGATCCGAGAAGGAACATCCCGACGCCCACCGCCACGAGTGCGAGGCCGTTCACCGCGATGGTGCGCGCGTACCAACCGACGCGGTGGTCCAAGAGGCCCTGTTCCTTGACCGTGCGCAAGAGGGGCGCGAAATCACTTCCGGCACTCTTCCTGCCGACGTCGGCTGGGGAGCGTTCCGCGACTGCCGCGGCCTGGGACATGGTGGGTCTCCGGTCTTCGTGACTACGGGCTGACCTCATAGAACGTACGGACCGGTAGCCCTCGGCAGCCATGGCGGCACCACCCATGTACGCCCGGGGGTCAGCACCGCTCGACAGGGGGGCTGGCTACACCCCGCGCCGGGACGTGACCTGAATCACCTGCTGACTGCCCTACCGAAACCGCCGACCTGCTGTACTCTCGGGCGCTCCGGCCAGTAGTCAAATTTGAGGAATACGTCTCGCTGTGCACAGGTCCTCTGTCGTGTCCCCCTCCGAGATCCCCGAACTGTCCCGCTGCTCCATCCTTTTCGTGCCTGCCGACCCTCCACGCGACGGACGCGTCGCCTTCTGGCGCCCTGACGGCACGGGGCCCCCGGACGCCTCTGCTGGCTCGGTCGAAGAACTGGCCGTTGCCGTACCGGGGGACGACGGCATCGAACTCGTCACTGTGCCGGCGGTGCTCCTGCCTGTCCGCGCCGCATTGCCAGTCCTCACGCGCGCGCGTTGCGCGACCGAGACTCATCCGACGGGTGCCTTCTGGGGAACGGCCGGAGTGCTGGCACTGCAGTTGGCCGCTCGAGGCTTGCTGTTGCCGGGCCTGACTGCCCGCGATCACGACGCTTGGCGTACGGGCCCGTTGAGCGCCGAGGACCTGCAGCGGCTGCGGGAGCTGGCCGCCGCGATGCCACCGGCCGCCCACGCGCTGCCTTTGGACGACAGTGTTCCGCTGCGACTGCCCGAGCCGGAGCGCCTGCTGCGCCAGTTCCTCAATGCCGTGGCCGACACCCTGCCGCGCTCCCCCGCGGCGCCTCTGGCGTCGGGCGGCCCCGTCTTCGCCGCGCCGGAGCCCCGGCGTGTTCCCGAACAGCGCGCCTGGGCCCTGGATGTGGCCGCCGGGCACGACGCCGGTGTCCGCATCTCGTTGCGCGTGGAGATTCCCGGCCTCGCCTCGGTGGCCGAGGACGGCGCCCGTCTGCCGTTCCGCGCCGTCCCGCAACTCCACAGTGTCAGCGACCCCTCTCTTGTCGCGGACGCCGCCGAGGTCTGGGCAGGCTCCGGGACGTTGGGGCAGGCCTTCGGACCGCGTTCGCGCATGGATGCCCTGCTCGCTCTACGTCGCGCCACGCGCGCGTGGCCGCCGCTCGCGCCGCTGCTCTCCGCCACCGTGCCCGACGTGATCGAGCTGGCCGACGAAGATGTCACCTCGCTCCTGGGCGAAGGCGCCCGCGCGCTGGCCGTCGCCGGAGTCGACGTGCACTGGCCCAGGGAGCTGGCACGCAGCCTGACGGCACGTGCGGTGATCGGTCCTTCGGACGAGGGGGGCGACGGCCACGGCAAGGGCCCGTACAAGCTCTCCTCGGACGCACCCTCCTTCCTGTCCGCAGATGCGCTGCTCGCCTTCAACTGGCGCTTCGCTCTGGGGGGTCAGCAGCTGACGCGTGCTGAGCTGGACCGCCTCGCCGAGGCCAACCGTCCTGTGGTCCGCCTGCGCGACCAGTGGGTGCTCATCGATCCCGAGGAGGCGCGTCGCGCCCGCGATCGGCACGACCACAAGGTCACCCCGATCGATGCTCTGAGCGCCGCACTGACCGGCTCGGCCGAGATCAGCGGAGAGCGCGTCGACGTGCAGCCGACGGGCTGGCTCGCCACACTCCGCGAACGACTCGCCGACCCCGAGGGCATGGATCCCGTCGGACAACCGGAGGCGCTCTCCGCCGAACTGCGGGACTACCAGTTGCGCGGTCTGAACTGGCTGGCGCGGATGACCTCCCTCGGTCTCGGCGCCTGCCTCGCCGACGACATGGGCCTCGGCAAGACGATCACTCTGATCTCGTTGCACCTGCATCGTCAGACGCAGGAGGAGTCAGCGGGACCCACCCTGGTGGTCTGTCCGACATCGCTGATGGGCAACTGGCAGCGCGAGATCGAGAAGTTCGCGCCCGGCACCCCGGTCCGCCGCTTCCACGGTGCCCAACGCAGCCTGGAAGGCCTGGCCGACGGCGAGTTCGTGCTCACCACCTACGGCACGATGCGGCTCGACACGGAGAAGCTCACGCAGGCCTCCTGGGGCATGGTCGTCGCCGACGAGGCCCAGCACGTCAAGAATCCGTACTCCGCCACGGCCAAGCAACTGCGCACGATCGGGACACGCGCGCGTGTGGCACTCACCGGCACTCCGGTGGAGAACAACCTCTCCGAGCTGTGGGCCATCCTGGACTGGACGACACCGGGCCTGCTGGGCAAGCTCGCGACCTTTCGTACGCGCTACGCCCAGGCCGTGGAGGGCGGCACGGATCCGACCGCCGCCGAACGGCTCGGGCAGCTCGTACGTCCGTTCCTCCTGCGTCGCCGCAAATCGGACCCGGGGATCGCCCCCGAGCTCCCACCGAAGACGGAGACAGATCGCGCCGTCTCGCTCAGCGCGGAGCAAACAGGCCTCTACGAAGCCGTGGTGCGGGAGACCCTCGCGGACATCTCCAATGCCGACGGCATCGCCCGCAGAGGGCTGATCGTCAAGCTCCTCACCGGTCTCAAGCAGATCTGCAACCACCCCGCGCAGTACCTCAAGGAGGACAAGCCCCGGATCCCCGGACGCTCCGGAAAGCTCGAACTGCTCGACGAGTTGCTCGACACGATCCTCGCCGAAGGCGCGAGCGTGCTCGTGTTCACTCAGTACGTCCAGATGGCGCGGCTCATCGAGCAGCACCTGTCGGCCCGTGGTGTCCCCTCGCAGTTCCTGCACGGCGGCACCTCGGTCGCACAGCGGGAAGCGATGGTGCAACGCTTCCAGGACGGTGACGTACCGGTCTTCCTGCTGTCTCTCAAGGCGGCGGGAACGGGCTTGAACCTGACACGCGCAGAACACGTCGTGCACTACGACCGCTGGTGGAACCCCGCCGTCGAGGCTCAGGCAACCGACCGCGCGTACCGCATCGGGCAGACACAGCCGGTGCAGGTGCACCGGCTGGTCGCGGAGGGCACGATCGAGGACCGCATCGCCGACATGTTGCTGCGCAAGCGGGAGTTGGCGGATGCCGTCCTCGGGTCCGGCGAGTCCGCTCTGACCGAGCTGACCGACGCCGAACTGTCCGATCTGGTGGAGTTGCGAGGGGGCACACGATGACTGACATCCATGACGAGTCGTTCGGTACCGCGAACGACGACCCGCGCGCGGGCACGCACGTCGAGGAGCGCACGTTCGCGGCGTTGCCGCCCGCTCACGGCAGGGGCTTCGCACAGAGCTGGTGGGGCCAGGCTTGGCTGAAAGCCCTGGAGGACACGGCCCTCGACCTGCAGCAACTCAAGGCTGGTCGCAGGCTGGCGCGCGCGGGCGCCGTGGGGGCGGTCTCGGTGCGACCCGGCCGGATCACAGCGGTCGTCAAGGACCCTGACGGCACGCCACACCGCTCCGACGTCCTGCTGCAGGAGCTGAGCTCCGAGGAGTGGGACCGCTTCCTTTCCATGGCGGTTGAACGGGCCGGGCACATCGCGGCGCTCCTCGACCGCGAAATGCCACCGCATCTTGTGGAGGACTCCGCGGCGGCCGGCGTCGAACTCCTGCCGGCCATCGGCGACCTGGAGCCGGAGTGCGACTGCGAAGCGTGGGACCACTGCGGACACACGGCAGCACTCTGCTATCAGGTGGCACGCCTCCTCGACGAAGACCCTTTCGTGCTGCTCCTGATGCGAGGGCGCGGAGAGCGGACACTCCTCGACGAACTGCAGGTGCGGAGCATCACGACGGCTGACGCGCCGGAGCACGAGGAGGGCTCCCAGGAAGCCGTCCCAGAGGGCGTCAGCGCCGCGGAGGCCTACGCGGAGGGTGCCATCCTTCCCCCGTTGCCCGCGCTGCCGTCGCTGCCCGCGGAGCCGGGTCTGCCGCCGGCGCTCGACACGGAGGCGGAGCCCGCACCGGGTCTCGATGTGGCGGCGATCGAGTTCCTGGCCACGCAGGCAGCTGTCGAGGCATACAGGATGCTGGCGGACGCACTCTCTTCCGGACACGAACGATTGGCAGTTGAGGACGAGTTGACCAGCGGTGAGGACGCCGTACGGTTGGCGGCCGGCGGGCCCGGCAGTGTGATCGAAGCACGGCTCGCGGAGGCGTCCGGACGCGGCCGGGACGGCCTCGCACTCGCCGTGCGGGCGTGGAGGTACGGGGGACGTGCCGCGCTCCATGTCCTCGAAGAACCATGGGTACCGCGGGATGAGGCACTGGCACGCGCGCGTGCCGCGCTGGACGCTGCCTGGGACGAGGACGAACGCCCTCGACTGCGCGCGGCCGACAATCACTGGACCGTGGTCGGTACGGATGCTCAACTGCGCCATGGACGCGACGGTCGCTGGTGGCCCTACCGCAAGGAGCGGGGCCGTTGGACGCCCGCGGGACCGGCTGCCAACGACCCGGCGACTGCGCTGGCCGTGGCAACGGGACGAGAGTGACGCGAGGGATCGGCCCATGAACCGGGGGCGTCATTACGGAAGGTGACGGGTGGTGGGTGATGGTTGTCTGAAACGCGTGGGTCGTTCACCGGCGCGTTTCCGCCAGGCATCCGTACTCCGGGAACACCGGGGCGCGCGCTCACCCCGCCCAGCGATTGAGCGCGGCCATGTCATCAGCGAGCGTGGATCACGTCGGTTCAGGGAGGCCTGGCCGCATGAGCCTTCCCAGGATCGACAGCACATCGGATACGTCAGCTCTGTCCGCACGACCTAGCTGAAGGGGGTTGCCCGGGCACCGTGCCCCTCGGGTGCTGATCGGACCGGTGGTTGACGGCGGCGCCTCCTGCCCCTCGCAGGAGGCGCCGTCGGCGCGTCCCCAGGGCCTGAACTGGCGCACTCATCCGGTGACCACCAGAGTCACCGGCGGAGCGCTCAGTCCCGGGCCGCCAGGAGGTGGTCCATGGCCAGCTGGTCGAGGCACTCGAAGGCCATGCCCCGCGTCGCGGCCGCCTCTACATCGAATGCCTCGTAGGCGTTCCCGTCGGCGAGCAGACCGGAGAGCCCGTCGTCGGCTGTGGGAACCGCCAGTTCATCCAGGCGGGCCGCGCGCAGCGCCTCACGAACCTCAGGGTCGGCACGGAAAGCAGCCGAACGCTCGCGGAGGATCAGGTAGTTGCGCATGCAGCCCGCGGCCGACGCCCACACTCCTGCGTAGTCCTCCGTGCGCGGCGGCTTGAAGTCGAAGTGCCGCGGCCCGTCGTATCCGCCCCGCTCCAGAAGATCCACCAGCCAGAAGGCGCTGCGCAGATCGCCGGCGCCGAACCGCAGGTCCTGGTCGTACTTGATGCCGGTCTGGCCGTTGAGGTCGATGTGGAAGAGCTTGTCCGCCCAGAGCGCCTGAGCGATGGAGTGCGGGAAGTTCAGGCCCGCCATCTGTTCGTGGCCCACTTCGGGGTTGACACCGAACAGTTCCGGCCGCTCCAGGCGCTCGATGAACGCGAGGGCGTGGCCGACGGTGGGCAGCAGAATGTCACCGCGCGGCTCGTTCGGCTTCGGCTCGATCGCGAACCTCAGGTCGTAGCCTTGGGTGGTCACGTACTCGCCGAGCAGGTCGAAAGCCTCCTTCATACGGTCGAGTGCGTTGCCCACGTCCTTCGCTGCGCCCGATTCCGCCCCCTCCCTGCCGCCCCACGCGACATAGGTGTGCGCGCCCAGCTCCACCGCGAGGTCGATGTTGCGGATCGTCTTGCGCAGGGCGTACCGCCGCACGTCGCGGTCGTTGGCGGTGAACGCACCGTCCTTGAAGACGGGGTGGGTGAAGAGGTTCGTGGTGGCCATCGGAACGACGAGGCCCGTCGCGTCGAGCGCCTGCCGGAAACGCTTGATGTGCCCCTCGCGCTCCGATTCGGACGACCCGAACGGGATCAGGTCGTCGTCATGGAACGTCACTCCGTAGGCACCCAGTTCGGCGAGGTGGCGCACTGAGTCGGCCGGGCCGAGCGCGGCCCTCGTGGCGTCTCCGAACGGATCCCTGCCCTGCCAGCCAACGGTCCACAGACCGAAGCTGAACTTGTCCTCAGGAGTGGGTTGGTAGTTCATGTGCGACTCCCTCACCTATTTCGTCATGGCCGTTTACAAATTAGTATCCGAGGGCGCCCCTGGGAAGAGGAGGCAACTCCGGGGCATACCCGGGGAAGTCGCAGGAACGGAGACCGTCATGTCATCAGCGCCCGCTGCCCAGGGCCCGCTCGTCGTGGGGGTGGACAGCTCCACGCAGTCCACCAAGGCCCTTGTCGTCGACTCGGCCACCGGCCGGGTCGTCGCAAGGGGGCAGGCCTCGCACCGCGTCAGCACGGGCGAGCACCGCGAGAGCGACCCGCAGGAATGGTGGGACGCGCTACGCACGGCGCTCCGCCAGTGCGGGCGAGCCGCTCGGGAGGCGGCGTCGATCTCGATCGGAGGCCAACAGCACGGGCTCGTCACACTCGACAAGAACGGCAACGCCGTGCGGCCGGCCTTGCTCTGGAACGATGTACGGTCCGCCCCACAGGCGCGGAGCCTCCTCGAGCGTCTCGGCGGCCCCAAGGCATGGGCAGATCGAGTCGGCAGCGTCCCGGGGCCGTCCTTCACGGTCACGAAGTGGGCCTGGCTCACCGAGCACGAACCTGCCGCCGCCCGTGCCACAGCTGCCGTACGCCTGCCCCACGACTACCTCACGGAGCGCCTCACCGGGCTCGGCACGACGGACCGCAGCGACGTCTCCGGAACCGGGTGGTGGGCTTCGGGCACAGAACAGTACGACGAGGGCATCCTCGACATGGTGGGCCTCGACCCTGCCTTGCTGTCCCGAGTCGCCCGCCCCGGTGAGGTCGTCGGAACGGTCCGCGATAGCGGCGACGACCTGCCCTTCTCCAGGGGCACCCTGGTCGCGCCCGGCACCGGCGACAACGCGGCAGCCGCCCTGGGGCTCGGACTTCACCCCGGGACACCCGTGCTGAGCCTCGGCACTTCGGGCACCGTGTACGCGGTCTCGGAGAAGCGTCCCGCGGACCCGACCGGCACGGTCGCGGGCTTCGCCGACGCACGCGGCGCGTGGCTGCCGCTGGCCTGCACGCTCAACTGCACGCTGGCCGTGGACCGGGTCGCAGAACTGCTTCATCTGAACCGGGAGGCGGTGGAGCCGGACGGCTCGGTGACCCTCCTGCCCTACCTGGACGGCGAGCGCACACCGAATCTGCCCCACTCCTCGGGAGTGCTGCACGGCCTGCGGCACGACACGACGGCAGGGCAGTTGTTGCAGGCCGCATACGACGGAGCCGTGCACTCGCTGCTGGGGGCGCTCGACCTGGTCCTCGACCCGGGCGCCGACCGCTCGTCCCCGCTGCTGCTCATCGGCGGCGGGGCACGCGGGGCGGCCTGGCAGCACACCGTACGTCGCCTCTCCGGACGCCCCGTCCAGGTCCCCGAAGCCCAGGAGTTGGTCGCGCTCGGCGCAGCGGCGCAGGCGGCGGGCGTGCTGACCGGGGAGGACCCGAGCGCGATCGCGCGGCGCTGGGGCACGGCCCGGGGCCCCGTGCTCGACCCCGTGGAGCGGGACGAAACGACGCTGTCCCGGATCTCCGGGGTACTCTCCGACGCGGCGCCGCTCCTGGACAGGGCGCCCCACGGGGAGTGAGGAATGACCGAGGCATGACCGCACCGCTGCACGACGAGCGCCGGGCCACGTCCGGCGCTCGGCTGCCCGACACCCAGCAGGCGATGCGCCGCCGCAACCTCTCACGGGTGCTGCACGCCGTAGCCGCTCACGGGCCGCTGTCCCGTGCTGCCGTGGCCTCACACATCGGCCTCACACGCGCAGCCATCTCCACCCTCGTGGATGAATTGATCCGCTCGGGGTTCCTGGACGAGCTCGGCCCCGAGCGTCCGGCGCGAGTAGGACGGCCCGGAACCGCCCTCGCGGTCAGCGCGCGGGGGCCCGTCGGCATCGGTGCCGAAGTGGGCGTCGACCATCTCGCCGCGTGCGCAGTCGATCTGAGAGGCGAAACCCGCGCACGCGTCGTGCGGTCGACCCGGAATCGCGGGCGATCCCCCGTGCCGGTGCTGGAGGAACTCTCCATCCTGGTGGAGCAGGTGAGCGCCGAGGCCCGGCAGGCCGGCTTGTATCCCGCTGGCCTCGCGGTGGCCGTTCCCGGCCTGGTGGGGCGCGACGCACGAACGGTCGTGCGCGCACCCAACCTCGGCTGGCATGAGATCGACCTGGGCAGGCTTCTGCCCACCGAGCTGCCGTTGACCGTGGACAACGAAGCCAACTTCGGCGCACTCGCGGAGCTGTGGCTCGGTGAGGAACCGTCCCAGAACTTCCTCCACGTCTCGGCGGAGATCGGCATCGGTGCGGCGCTCGTAGTCGACGGGCAGCTGCTGCGCGGCACGCACGGCTTCGCCGGAGAACTGGGCCACGTACCCGTACGGCCCGATGGACCGGCATGTCCTTGCGGAGGGCGGGGCTGCCTGGAGCAGTACGCGGGCGAGGAGGCCGTGCTGCGCGCGGCGGGTCTGCAGCCCGGCGCCGAGCGGAGCGAAATCCTCGCCGAGCGAGCTGCCGCCGGCGACGCGGCGGTGCAGCGGGCACTGCACGACGCCGGGACGGCGCTCGGCATCGCTCTCACCGGTGCCGTCAACCTGCTGGACCCACAGGCGGTGAGGCTCGGGGGCGCGCTGTCTCGCCTCGCACCATGGCTGTTGCCCGCAGCCGTGCGGGAGCTGACAGAGAGGACGGCAGGTCGCGCCTGCGGCGTGACGGTCTCCCGTCTCGGCCCTGACGGGCCTCTGCTCGGCGCGGCGCACTCGGTCGCGCGAGCAGTGCTGGACGATCCGGTGGGTTTGGGCGTGACCCCGGGCTCGGGCTCGGCGTCGAGTACGGGCGTGCCGGGTGGGCCCCAGCCCCGCTGATGTCCGCCGGTGACCCGAACGGGTGACCGGGATATCCACAATCACGCTGCTGTACACAGATCCGAGCTACGCCCTTTCGCCTCAACCAGCAGGAGCCGTACCGTAATTCACGCGAGGCGCAGCGGCCCTGGTGGCAGGGACAGCGAGGCGGCGCCGACGCGGATCGGGGGCTTCGATGTCGAGGGAAACCAGAGCTGGGCTCGGACGGGGACTGCGGGACTCCCGCGAGTACCTGTTCCGCGGCCCGTTCGACCGGACCGACGACGTATCCGGCCGGAATGGAGCGAGGCATCGATGCGTGATCCCCGGATTCTGACCGTGCGCCCCGGTCCGAGCCAGTACGCCTGGACATTCGGAGGCGCCCCACCGGTGGCACGCATCGCTCCGGGAACGGTCCTCGACCTGTTCACGGAAGACTGCTTCGCGGGGAACGTTCGCTCGGAGAAGGACCTGGTCTATGAGGTCTGCGTCGCGCCCGCGGATCTGGAGATGCGCTCGGCGCCCGTACCCGATTCCCACGGCGGGAACATGGACACGCCCGAAATGCGCGTCGGCGTCACCTGTTATCTGGGGGACAACGTCGAGGGTGCCCTGCTGAGCCTCGGCGACGGCCACGCGCACCAAGGCGAGGGCGAGACATGTGGAGCGGCCGTCGAGTGCGCCCTGAATTCCATGGTGATCGTCGAGCTTTTCGAGGGGGTGTCCACGCCCTGGCCACGGCTGGAGTCCGACCCGCACATCATCTCGACCGGTTCGGCACGCCCTCTTGAGGACGCTTACCGAATATCCCAGCTGGACCTGGTGCAGCGGCTCGTCCGTGACTACGGCTTCAGCTAGCTGGACGCTTACCAGTTCGTGACCCGCACCGTCGAGTCCACGCTCGCCAACATCTGCGACACCAACTACACCTGCGTGGCCAAGATCCGCCAGGAATGGCTTCCCGCGCGTGAGACTCACCGTGGACTGCACGCACAGCTGCGTGAGACAGCCGTCTCGTTGCGGAACGTGGCGGTTCACCGCCCCCTCTAGCCCCAGCGCCTGTCGGCAGGGCCGCCCCTCCAGCCCGGTGTCCGGCGCTGCGGCTACTCCAATGCGGTGGTCCCCCCAAGCCAGGGGGCACCACCAATGCAGTGGGTTCCTCAAGTACAGCGCCAGTCCATCCGTTCCCCCCACCGAGAGGCAGGCCAGTCATGGATCGAGAAAGACGCTCCCCGAGCAGACGTCGGCTGTTGCAGGGCGCGGTCGCCGCCACCGTACCCGCAGCACTCCTGCCCGCCACCCGGGCCCGCGCCCAAGCCCGAGCGGTCGACTATCCCCTGGCCGAATCCGTTCCGGCCAGCAGTTCCAACTACACGGCCGCCAGCCGACCCAGCACCTATCCCATCGACTACGTGGTCATCCACGTCACTCAGGAGACGTACTCGGACACCCTCGCCATCTTCAAGAACCCGGCGAAACAGGTCTCGGCCCACTATGTGGTGCGTTCCAAAGACGGACACATCGCCCAGTGCGTCCGCGAGCGCAACGTCGCCTGGCACGCGGGGAACTGGAGCTACAACACACGCAGCATCGGCATCGAGCACGAAGGGTGGGTCGACAAACCCGAGTACTTCACCAACGCGATGTACGAGCAGTCCGCCGCTCTGACAGCGGCCGTATGCTCCAAGTACGGAATTCCCAAGGACCGTGAGCACATCATCGGCCACCATGAGGTTCCCGGCTCGGACCACACGGACCCCGGCCCGTACTGGGACTGGTCGCGTTACCTACGCCTCGTCAACTTCGCCTGAACGACCTCACCGGCCGGGGACAGGGATTGCCTCCGCCTCCTCCCGGCTCCCAGCTCCCAGTCCCCGGCATCCAGCACCCCGGTCCCAGCTCCGAGCCCCCGGCTCCCAGCTCCAGCGGTGTTCGGCTTCAGGACGCGTTCCCGTGCCACGTCCTTGTCGGCTCTCCCCTCCGGGGCGACGATGGCTGCACCGCATCGCCGTCCCGGGAGGCCGAGTTGACCGATCCATGGGTGGCACTGGAGCCGGGTGCTGATCCCGACGAGCGGGTGAGGATGCTGCGCCGGGCCCATGAAAGGTTCACCGGCATGGGCACCGTTTCCCGGCCGGTGCGCTCGGTGGTGGCCGACTCGTGGCGACGGTCAGCCAGGGCGCGGGTCTGCCCTGAAGGCACCGGCGCGGCGGTGGAGCTGACCGACGGTGATCTCGGCGCGTATCGGGCGGAGCATCCGCTGGCACGCGTGATGCCGCTGTTCCGGGAGTTGATGGGTACCTTCGCGGCCGACGGGGAGCATCTGCTCGCCGTATGCGACGCACAGGGCAGGCTGTTGTGGGTCGAAGGTCACCCGCAGGCGCGGCAGCGTGCCGGATGGATGAACTTCGTGCCGGGGGCGCGGTGGGCGGAGTCCGCCATGGGGACGAACGCACCGGGGACGGCGGTCGCCGTGGACCGGCCGGTCCAGGTTTTCGCTGCCGAGCACTTCATGCGGCGTGTTCAACCGTGGACCTGCGCGGCGGCTCCCGTGCACGACCCGCGCACGGGACGACTCATCGGTGCGGTCGACATCACCGGAGGGGACAGCCTCGCGCACCCGCACAGCCTCGCCTTCGTGCAGGCAGTCGCACGGGCGGCGGAATGCCAGCTGGCCCTGACCGCCCCATCGACGAGCACCGGCGAAGCCGTCGAGCTGGCCGCGCTGGGCCGGGACGAGGCACTGTTCGTCGCGGGTGGGCGCAAGGTGCGGCTCAGCCGTAGGCACAGCGAGATCGTCGTGCTGCTGGCCCGCCATCCGGAAGGGCTGAGCGGGGACGAGTTGTTGTGTGCGCTGTACGAGGACGAGTCGGTACCTCCAGTGACATTGCGGGCCGAGATGGCGCGGCTGCGCCGGGTCCTCGGAGCCGAGCTGCTCCGGTCGCGGCCGTACCGGCTGGCGGCTCCCGTCGAGTGTGACCTCGACACCGTCGAGCGTCGTCTGGGGGCGGGGGCGGTGACTGCGGCCGCAGCGGCGTACGCCGGGCCGCTGTTGCCCCAGTCGCAGGCGCCTGCCCTGGTCCGGCTCCGACGCAGACTTGCCGATCAGCTGCGGCATGCCCTCATCGACCGCAACGATCCGGACCTGCTCGCGGACTGGGCTCACACGCCATGGGGTGAAGACGACCTGACGGTGTGGCGGGCGCTCGCATCGCTGCGTCCGACCGCGCCGGTGCTGGCCCGCTTGCGGGAGCTCGACGCTGATCTGGCCGCACACTGAACCGGGCATGTCCGTTCCGTGGCCAGGGACAGGGCTGCGGTAACCGACGTGCCGTTCACTCGCCGTGTTCCTGGAGCTCATCTGTCGCGCCGTCGTCGGCCCTTCATCAGTGAGGCCGCTCCGGCCGATGCGAATCGTTTGGGAGCTCGAAACAGGCACCCAGCAGTAAGCAGATACGCGTCTTGGCTGAAGTCTCGGGGGTGTCTCCCCTCCGAGCGGATGGCGGCGCAACGTCGGCGCAACGTCCGTGCTCCTAGCCTCCGGGCGAGAGCTGCCCGACGGCGGGCAGTCTTCCCCGGGAGGCCAGCCAAGATGACCCGTTACGCAGCGCCCGGTACCGAGGGTGCGATCGTCTCCTACCAGTCGCGTTACGACCACTTCATCGGCGGCGAGTATGTGGCGCCCGCCCGTGGCCAGTACTTCGAGAACCCGAGCCCGGTCAATGGCCGGACCTTCACCGAGGTCGCCCGGGGCACCGCCGAGGACGTCGAGCGGGCCCTCGACGCGGCGCACGCGGCCGCGCCCGCATGGGGGCGTACCTCCGTCACCGAGCGGGCGGATGTCCTGCGGAAGATCGCCGACCGGATGGAGTCCCACCTCGAAGAGCTCGCAGTCGCGGAGAGCTGGGAAAACGGCAAGCCGATCCGCGAGACGCTGGCCGCCGACATTCCGCTCGCCATCGACCACTTCCGGTACTTCGCGGGCGTCATCCGCGCGCAGGAGGGGTCGCTGAGCGAGGTCGACGAGGACACCGTCGCGTACCACTTCCATGAGCCGCTCGGTGTCGTCGCGCAGATCATCCCGTGGAACTTCCCGATCCTCATGGCCACGTGGAAGCTGGCGCCTGCGCTCGCCGCGGGGAACGCCGTCGTCCTCAAGCCGGCCGAGCAGACCCCGGCCTCCATCCACTACTGGATGAGCCTGGTCGCCGACGTGTTGCCGCCTGGGGTCGTCAACATCGTCAACGGGTTCGGGGTGGAGGCCGGCAAGCCGCTGGCCTCCAGTCCGCGCGTCGCCAAGGTGGCTTTCACCGGGGAGACCACCACGGGGCGGTTGATCATGCAGTACGCCTCCGAGAACATCAAGCCGGTGACGCTGGAGCTGGGCGGCAAGTCGCCGAACATCTTCTTCGACGACGTGTGGGCCGCCGACGACGACTTCCGGGACAAAGCGTTGGAGGGGTTCACCATGTTCGCCCTCAACCAGGGCGAAGTGTGCACTTGTCCGTCACGGGCCCTGGTGCAGCGTGGGCACTACGGCGAGTTCCTCGAAGCGGCCGTCGCGCGCACCGAGCAGATCAAGGCCGGGCACCCGCTCGACACCGACACCATGATCGGCGCGCAGGCCTCCAACGATCAGCTGGAGAAAACCCTCTCCTATCTGGACATCGGCCAGCAGGAAGGCGCCAAGATACTGACGGGCGGCCAGCGCGTCGACTATGACGGCGAGTTGGCCGGCGGGTACTACGTCCAGCCGACGATCTTCGAGGGTGACAACCGCATGCGGATCTTCCAGGAGGAGATCTTCGGCCCTGTCGTATCGGTCGCTTCGTTCAACGACTTCGACGACGCCATCAAGATCGCCAACGACACGCTCTACGGGCTCGGGGCGGGAGTATGGACGCGTGACATCAACAACGCGTACCGGGCGGGCCGTTCCATCCAGGCGGGCCGTGTCTGGACGAACTGTTACCACGCGTATCCGGCGCATGCGGCGTTCGGTGGCTACAAGCAGTCAGGCATCGGCCGCGAGACGCACAAGATGATGCTGGAGCACTATCAGCAGACCAAGAACGTTCTTGTTTCATACAGTCCAAAGAAACTTGGGTTCTTCTAGAGCCTGAAGTCGGTTGCCTGGAGACGCCGTTGCGCTCCAGGCAGTCCGACGCGGGAGTCACGCTGGGTAAGCAACAGGCTGCCCCAGGTCGACCGTCGACCTGCACGAGGACTGTCCCCGGACCAGTCACGGACCAGACTGCCGTCCAGGGTGAGGCAGGCGGCAAGCCTCTGACACCCGTGGTGGCACGACATAGCGGAACCGCTCGGGCCCTGCAACACGCTCCATGGGCATGGACACGCTTCGAACCCGACGCTTGCATCACATGGTCCCCATGACCATCGCGCTGGCGGCCATGTGCCTGGCGTCGTGTGTCAACTCAGCCCAAAGTGGTGGGGACCGATTACCCGGCGGACCCGGCGGACTGTCAGTGCCTGCGCATAGCCTGCCGACATGCCCTCGAATACCGGTGAGCTCCGCCACGTCATGCTCGGCTCGATCTTCAGGCCCGAGGTTCCCCTCGGGCCGACCCGGGACACCCCCATCAGGTGCCACGCCTCGGCAACGGGCAGGGCAAGCTCCACGGAAGCCCCGAGTGCCGCTCACTGCGGTCAGCCGCCTCTGTGAACCAGTTCGACATCCCGGTCGGCGAAGCCGTCGAGCGGCTCTGTACGAACTGCCGGTGGGCTCTGTTCACGAACAGCCCGATCCTGCCGCTCGGCGCGGCGGTGAACGACGCGGACTCTCTCACCATCTGGCTCGACAGGGACCCCGGGGACGAGGGTGCCATCAAGGCCGAGCGTGACGCGGCAATCGCCCTCTCCACCAGCGACTACCCGCCTCACACCAACGAAGTCGGCGACGCGGAGGCGGAAGACAACGACGCTGGGCACGACGAGGAGTGGGAACGCTATGACCGCGCCCGTGCTCTCCGCTACGCACGCCTTTCACACTGGCGGCAACTGCACTCCTACCTGATACGGAGCAACCAGGCAGTAAGCCGATTACCCGTTCCTCGCCCCGTGGGACGAGGGGCTGCAGAGTCGGCTCACCGCAGTCCTCGACGCCGAACGTCGGGCTTTCGCGGACCTCGTCCAGCCGACCCATCTGCTGGAGGCGGCTGCCGTACGCGTCCTGCCCACGCCTCAGTTCTCCGGCGATCCCGGCTTCGCCGGGTTGGGAGCGGAAGCGGAGAAGACCTTCCGGCGAGCGTGGTACGAGTGGAGTCGCCGAGCCACCTGGTCCTGGCAGCGCCTGGAGAATCATGACTTCTCGGTGTACACCGTCGTCAGCGACGCCTTCGGGCGCCGCCGCAGCGGGAAGCCCGAAGCTCACACCGCCTTCCGTTGGAGCAGTGGGACCACGAAAGCCTCACCCATTCGTGACCTCACGCTGTCAGCTCGTCGCCAACACGGCCGTGATCAGGTCCCGGGGGCAGCCTGCCCGTATCGGGACCGATCAGCTGCGCGGCAGTGGCGAGCCGAGCAGCCAGTTGCCGGGTGCCTCGGTGTCGGTGCTGAGGTAGAACTCCTCGATGGCGGTGCGGAACTCGTCGTGGGTGATGGTGCCGCTGCCGTTGCGGTCGAGGCGCTGGAAGGCCGCGCTGGAGGTGGCCGGGTCGATACCGAGGGCCTCGTACATGCGGACGTACTCATCAGCGGTGAGCATGCCGCTCTTGTCGGTGTCCAGGGCGCGCATGAGGGCGTCGATGATGGGCGTCACCAGGCGTTCGACGGTCTTGGCATCAGCGGCGATGTGGGAGCGCATGGCGGTGATGAACTGTTGGCGCCCGATGCGGCCCTGAGCGTCCGGAGCACCGGCCTCGCCCAGGACGTCCCACCAGAGCATGAATGCCTCGCGCAGCGCGTTCTTGTTGCTCTCGTCCGGCGCTACCGCGGCGAACACCTCACCGATCTGCTGGAAGTCATCGCGGGTGAGGTAGCCGTCGCTAGTGCGGTCGAACCATGTGAACAGGAAGGTGAACTTCCGCTCGGTGCTGTTATGCGCCATGGCGGCCTCCTTGAACGGAGTGGTTGGTCTGGGCGTTGAAGCTGGTCGGCCCGACCTTGGAACCTGGAGTCGGCACTCTGGGGTTCCATCGGAGCTTCAGGTCTCGATGTGCGTAAGGGAGCCAGCCCAATTCCCTTATGCGAGACGGCCGAAGATGTGGTTGGCCGGCGAGCCGGGATCGTCTCCATAGAAGAACTCGGAGACGGCTTTGTGATATTCGACCCGCGAGAGGGATCCGGATGCATCAAGGTCGAGTGCGTCAAACACCTCGGCGCACTCGTCGTCGGCGGCCCGTCCAGTGCTTCCGAAGATGTGTGTGAACTCGGTGCGGCTGATCGCACCGTCGCCATCGCCGTCGGCGAGGTCAAAGAAGCGGTCGGCGACCGGCGCAAGCTCCTCGGAGTAGCGGGTGCGATCGGTGAAAGTGGCGGCGAGCGCCTGTGTGACCTCCGCCAAGGTCACCCTGTCGTCCTTGTCGGCGTCGGCGGGGGCGATCACGGACTCCCAGAACCCGTGCATGGTCTCGTACATCTGCCGCGCCTGAGGGGAGTCGGGGGCGATACCCCTGGCCCGGACGTAGCGCTCGCTCATCGTGACGACGTCCTGCCGCGTTATCGCGCTGTCGCCGTCGACGTCTGCGGCACGGAACCACCGCTCGTACTTGCGTGTGCGCAGCTCACCCATAGGCGCACGGTAAATGCGCCTCAGTGGTGCGACTAGGCCTATTCCCGGCCGCCGACGCGAACAGGAGGGACCTGTGCCTTCACTGGCGGATCGCTGTCCCTGTGCTCAACAGCATTGTGCGCGTCGGCCTTCAGCTCGCGAACTTCACGGTACGAGCCGAATTCCACGCTTCTCCAGATGCTCCAACATGTCTCATCCCTCCATGCGGCAGGACTCGTGCGAAGACGCCACCCTCCTGATGATCTTGTTCTCATCGACCGTTCGCAGCCGCTCGAGGGACAGGCGGACGAATCGGCTCGGGATCCGGTACAGCGAAGACCCGCCGTTCCGACGTCGTCGGCAGAAGCTCCCGCCACCTGGCGAAAAGGCTTCGGCCGCGCAGGCGGGGCGATACTGGTGGTGACAGTCGTCCCACCGCCGCGCTGGCCTCGGACGCGGGCCCGGTGGGTGGGGACGCTCCTTTGTCGATGCCTCCGAGGGGAGCCGTTCATGACCACGGCGAAAGACCTGTTCATCATCGCCATGGACCTGAAGCATTCCGTGGGACAGGGCGATCTATCCCTCGCACTCGCGGGAGCCGAGCTGATCGATCTCATCGGTGCGGGGGTGGTCACCGTGGACGGCGACCGCATCGTGCCGGTTGGACAGCCGACGCTGGACGATCGGTTCATGGGCGAGGCTGCGGCAGGGCTCACTCAGCAGGCGCCCTACGAGCGGATCGAGGACTGGATGTGGCGCCGGGGCCGAGACCTCTCGGCCGCGTACCAGGCCGCCATGGAGGAGAACGATGAGCTGAAGCCGCAGCTCAGCGGCCGGTTGCCTTTCGGCTCGCAGCGCGTGGAACTGGTCGATACGCCCGCGCGCCGACGTGCAGCCGACCGCTGGAAAGAGAAGGAACCCGTCCTGGCCTCCCTCGCCTCGGCCGTGGGCATCGACGACGAACGATCCGACGATGAACCCGGCCTCGATGACGAGGCGGTGACGACCGTGCTGGCCGCCGTCCACGACGCGGTGATGGAGCTGGAGGCCGTACGCCAGAGGCGGACCATCGAGAACGCCGCCTTCGCCAACCTCTGGCGCGGACCGTGAGCCGAGCCCGCCTTCGGGAGCGCGGTCGAGTCCGACGGCTACGCGGTCGCGCGGCCGTCGGTCGGCGCCTACGGTATGTCCGTGGACCAGTTCCGGTCAGGTTCGCGCGGCCTACAACTGGGAACTGGGTGTGCGTCCGGCGCCGCCACCATCTGATCGCGGTGTCTCATGAGACACCGCCAAGTCTGGAGAACGACCCCGCACTTCCCTCCCTCGCGCCCCACCCGACCAGCGGGCCCGTCGAGCCGCAGAGCGCACAGGAAACCGCCCAACAGGCGGCCCGCGCCCTCACCGTCCTCGGCCAGGCAACCCGCAGCGCCCGCTGGCACCGCCTGCTCACCAAGATCCGGACCAGATGCGGCCAACTCGGCCCAGCCGCAGCCGCTTCCACCCATAGTCGCAGCTCAGAGGCTATGGTGAGCCTGTACCACAAGCAGACCAAGAACCTTTTGGTGTCGTACTCGCCGAAGAAGCTCGGCTTCTTCTAGAGGCACGAAAAAAGGCGCCTGACCTGGGCTTTTGCCAGTCAGGTGCCTTCTGTGTGGGCACTGCGGTCCCACCCCAGCATGGACTGCTCGATCAAGCGGCCGACCTGCTCCCTCACGCCATCCGGGAACTTGGCAGCACCGGAAGAGGACCGCAATGCTCTGGTCGGCGCGGCAAGCGCATTCGGCCGGATCCACACACCGGAATACAGCCAGAACGAGATTCCGGCGCGCCGGAGATCGTAGGGCCGTCCGGTCCGCTCCGGCCGCCCCGGAGGTCAGCACCAGCCACAACAGGTCTTCGTACTGGGTGGCCGCCACGGTGGTCGAGTCCGGCCGCCGAACAGCGCGTTCTTCGAGGGGCCGGAGCCGGCGTGGGGCGGATGGATGAACGAAGTGGTCTGACCGGGCGATCGCGCCCACGCCGGACGTTCAAGCCGCGAGGTGGGGCGCAAGCTGGGCTGAGCTCGGGTGGCGGAAGGGACGCGGGCCGAGGCCGAGGTCGAGGGGCGACGTTGCTTCAGCGGTTGCGTTACAGGTTCGACAATGTCATGGCGCGCGGCACCCCGGCGCTCATCGGAGTACTGGCCGTTGCGTGCTGCGTACTCGTGTTGCTCAACGGGGCACTGTTGTTGCTGCTCGCTCCGGCGGGGGCGCCTTCGGAAGGTGGCGGGTCGTGGCTGTGGTCCGGTTTCCTGCGGGTCATCAGCCCAGCGGTGATCGCCAGGGACAGGGGGCCGGCTCCGTTCCTGGCCGTTGCGGTGCTGATGGCCTTCGGCGGGATCTTTCTGATGAGCACGCTGATTCCGGTGATCAGCGCAGGACTCCAGAACCAGCTGGCCCGCTTGCGCCGCGGCCGTTCGGCCGTGGTGGAGAGCGGGCACACGATCGTGCTGGGCTGGTCTCCCCATGTCCATACCGTGCTCTGCGAGTTGGTGGAGGCCAATCGCAACCAGCGCCGTGCCTGCGTGACCATCCTCGCGGAGAAGGACCGTCCGGAGATGGAAGCCGCGATCCGGGAACGGGTGGGGCGTACCGCCACCACCAGGGTCGTGTGCCGCAGCGGTGACCCCACCGACCCGGTCGACATCGCCATCGTCAATCCTTCGAGCGCACGCTCGATCATCGTGATCCCGCCGGAGGGCGACGATCCTGACATCGCGGTCGTCAAGTCACTGCTGGCCGTGGAGAGCAGCCGGGCTCCTGGCGGGCAGGGCCGCGAAGGCGCACCAGTGATCGTGGCGAGTGTCCAGGAGGCACAGAATCTGTCCGTGGCGCGACTGGCCGGCGGTGCCACCTGCCATGTCATCAGCGCTCAGGGATTCATCTCCCGGTTGATGGTGCAGATGAGCCTTCAGTGCGGGCTGTCCACGGTCTATACCGGCCTGTTGGACTTCGAAGGCGATGAGATCTACATGCAGCGGCAGCCCGAGCTGGTCGGACAGACCTTCGGTGAGACGCTGGCCGCCTTCCAGACCTCGTGCGTGATCGGGTTGATGGACGCCTCCGGTCGCGTACGGCTCAACCCTCGCCACGACACGGTGTTCCGCGAGCAGGACCAGGTCGTCGCCATCAGCCGGGACGACGACACAGTGCTGCTGTCCGAGACGGTGCCCGCCGTCGACGAGACGGCGATCTCACTCCCCGATGTCCCCGAGCGGCCGGGCCGCCAGGTGCTGATGGTGGGGTGGAGCCGGCACGCGCCTGACATCGTCCGCCAGCTCCAGACGCAGTTGCCCGCGGGGTCCCGGGTGGATGTGATCGCCGACAGTGACCTCACCGGCGCCGCGAAACTGCTCACCGGCGAGGGCGACGGTGTCCCGGAGGTGTCTTTCCGCCGGGCCGACACCACCCGGCGGGACGTGCTGGAGTCCGCCGGACTGGGGGCCTACGACCACGTCATGGTCATCTGTCCGAATGAGCGGGAACCCCGCGAATCCGATGCCCGCACCCTCACCACACTGCTGAAGCTACGCGATCTGGCGACCCGGCACTCCTACGATTTCTCCCTGGCCACGGAGATCGCCGACGACCGAAACCGCGCCCTGGTCCGGGCGGCGAAGGCGGACGACTTCATCGTGAGCAGCGAGTTGGTCAGCCTGTGCCTTGCCCAGCTCTCCGAGAACCCTCATCTGAGCCAGGTCTTCGACGAGTTGCTCGGACCGCAGGGTGTCCAGATCAGCCTGCGCCCCATGGCCGGCTACGTACGGACCGGTGCGGACACCGACTTCTACTCAGTGACCGCCGCGGCCGCCCGGCGCGGTGAGATCGCCATCGGTCACCGCCTCCACGACCGGGCCCAACTGCCGCCCGACTACGGGGTTCTGATCAACCCCGACAAGGCGGAACGCGTCAGTTACACCCATCACGACCAGATCATCATCTTGTCGCCAGGCGCGCATGGCGACCCCTGAGCGCGGCGGGCAGCCTCGCGCCCAGGTACCGCAAGGAGAGCGCATGCGGGTCCGGGAGAAGAGCGTATGTCCGACCGGGTGACCCGCGCTCTCCAACGTGGTGTCCCGGCCAGGGACAGCACGGTCGCGGGGCGAGGCTGTGACCATGAACGAACAGCCTTCCAGACGCTCCGTCATGACCGCGGCCGGCAGCACCGCCCTCACCGCCGGCCTCAGCGCCTCCGTCCCACAGGCGACCGCCGCATCCGCTCTCGCGCCCCCGGCCACGCCCTACGCGCCGGTCGAGGGCGCCACCTGGCAGACCTGCCTGGCAGTCGCCCGGGCCATCCTCGTCCTCGACGAGGACAACCGTCCCCTCACCCCCGCGTACACCAATATCCTGCTCGGCAAGGGCCTGCCCCGTGGGAGGGTGCGCAGGAAGGTCCTGGTCATCGGGGCCGGACCGGCCGGCCTCGTGGCCGCCCACCTGCTACGAGAGGGCGGGCACGACGTCACCGTGCTCGAGGCCAACGCCAACCGGGTCGGCGGGCGCATCAAGACCTTCCGCACCGGCGGCCACGAGAACGCCGAGCAGCCGTTCGCCGACCCCGCTCAGTACGCGGAGGCCGGAGCGATGCGGATTCCCGACAGCCACCCTCTGGTGACCGGGCTGACGGAATCACTCGGCCTCCAGCGTCGCCGCTTCCACCTCATCGACGTGGACGCCTCGGGGAAACCCGCGAACCGTACATGGATCCACGTCAACGGCATCCGGGCCCGCCGCGCCGACTACCAGGACAGGCCCCGGCGGATCAACCGCTCCTTCGGCGTCCCCGCGCAGCACGAGAACACTCCCGCGGCCGACCTGCTGCGCGCCGCACTGGCACCGGCCCGGGCACGGGTCGAGGGCAAGAGCGGCCGCGAACTCGTCCAGGGCTGGGCAAGCGTGCTCCACGAGTACGGGCACTGGTCGATGTACCGCTACCTCAAGGAGCGAGCCGGACTCGACGACAACACCATCGCCCTGATCGGCACCCTCCAGAACCTCACCTCCCGCCTGCATCTCTCCTTCCTCCACAGCTTCCTCTCCGCGGCCCTGATCAGCCCGAGCACCGCTTTCTACGAGTTGGCCGGAGGCACCGCCACTCTGGCCGACGCCCTCTACGAGCGGGTGAGCGACCTGGTGCACCTGGACCGGCGCGCCGTACGCATCGAACACCGGCCCGGCAGCGGCGTCACCGTGCACACCGTCTCCGAGAGCCGCTCGAGCCAGCCCGTGACCGAAGAGTTCAGCGGCGACGAAGCGATCATCACCGTGCCCTTCTCCGGGCTGCGCCACGTCACCTTCACCCCCGCCATCTCCTACCGGAAACGGCGTGCCATCACCGAACTCCACTACGACGCGGCCACCAAGGTGCTCCTGGAGTTCTCACGCCGGTGGTGGGAGTTCACCGAACAGGACTGGAAACGCGAACTCGACGCCGTACACCCCGGTCTGTACGAGGCATACCGCACCGGAAAGGCACCCACGGACGGCTCGTTGCTCGGCGCCCACCCCTCCGTCCCCGAGGGCCAGGTTCCCGAGCGCCAGCGCATCCACTACGCGGCACACCGTGCTCCCCAGCGAAACCAGCCCGAAGCTGCGCGGGTCATCGGCGGCGGCTCGACCACCGACAATCCCAATCGTTTCATCTGGGAACCCTCACATCCCGTCCCCGGCAGTCCGGGGGGAGTTCTGCTCGCTTGCTACAGCTGGTCCGACGACGCCCTGAAGTGGGACGCCTACGACGACGAAGAGCGGTATCCCCTGGCACTCACCGGAGTTCAGGAGGTATACGGCCAGCGCACCGAGATCTTCTACACGGGAAAGGGCCGCACCCAGTCGTGGATGCGCGACCCCTACGCCTACGGGGAAGCATCCGTCCTTCTTCCAGGTCAGCACACCGAACTCTTCCCCGACATCCCTACCTCCGAAGGCCCCCTGCACTTCGCGGGCTGTCACACCTCCCTCAAGCCCGCATGGATCGAAGGAGCCATCGAATCGGCGATCCGCACTGCGCTGGAAGTCCATACCAGGTGACAGGGGGCCACGGGAACGGTTTCTATGCCACGGCGTGGGAACGGGCCGAGTGGTGCACGTGGTCACCCCGTACCGCCGGGTGAGCAGTTGTCCACCAGCTCTTCGTTCAGCAGCTCACGCATCAGCGGTAGGGCTGGAGTGGCGGCAACGTCTGACAGCCGTTCGAGCACTGGACGGATGCTTTCGCCCTCGCCGTGGCGGATGCCTCGGGCTCAACAACTGCCGATGTACATACGGCGCTTGGCCCGACCACCGAGCCGGGGGTTGGTGTCCGCTTCCATCATCGGACGGACCAAGTCCGCCCCTTAGCACGAGGGGTCGCCGCCTCGCGGGCTCGGCGGCCGTGGTCCCGGGGGGTCACCGCGCGTCCGTCACGACGAATCCCCGGCTCCCGCCGAGGAGGAAGACACCCACGCCAGGCACGACCGCCCCGATCGTCGGCGCCACGAACGGCCAGGGAAAGCCGAGCGACACCGCCGGGTACGGGCGATTGCGGCGCTCCAGGCGAGGACTCGTGAGCTGGCAGCGGCGATTGTCCTAACGACGCGGAAGGCTGCAGTGGAGGCGGCAGCCTCGAAGGAGTCGGCTGACGTGTCGCCCGTGAGGCAGCGGCAACAGCTCTGAGGCTGTTCGACAATGATACGGAGCTCGTCTCAGAGCTTCTCGGCCTACCGGCCGATGAGTTGGAGCGGGAGGCAAAGCCTGTTACCTGCGGCTCGGGCGAAGGAGGTCATCGGGGTGCTACGTGCTCACGCGGAACGCCCTCGCCCTCGCCGCTCGCGGTCTCTCTCCCACCCCCTGCGGCCACAACGGGACAGCGGAAACAGCCCGGGCCCGACATCATCCTGAGGCGGCACTCACTGCTTTGCTACACGTTGCTACTCGGTCGGCTCGGTCGCCGGCCTGGAGCGCGACCAGAGCTCCTCCGCGTGCTCCGAGAAGCGGTCGAACATGCCACCGTCCTTGACGCGCCGGAGATGCATGAGGGGCGAGTCGTGGCCCACCAGTCGTGCCAGGTGGGGTGTCACAAGCTCTTGATCATCGAAACGGAAGACGGACAAGGAGACGTGGTTCACTGCGTCTTCCGGCGCACTGAAGTGGACTTCCAAGCCGTCCTGGTCCCCGATCCGCTTCAGCTCTTCGAGGGTCATGTGGATGCGTGTGGAGACCGTAAGTGCCACATCCTCGATCACCTCACGTTGTCTGGTGACCTCTCCGTCCGGGTCCCCCAGGAGGAAGCGGACTCTCACACCCTCTTTCACCTTGCGCCGCAGCGTCTGTGAGAAGGCGGGCACCAAGGTCCAGAAGAAGTAGTTGGTGTACCCGCCTAGAAAGAGTTCGTCTCGGGTCTCTTCGATCAAGGAACCCCACAGGGTGGACGGCGCCGCAGATCGGTACGGGTAGCTCTGGACGATCTCCACGTCCCCGCCTGTCTTCAGCCGCTCCTTGACGGATTTAGGCCAGAGCATGTCTTCATCTACTCCCAACGCGCGGGCGGCATCTTCCCTGTTCCGGGCGTGTGGTCTCAACTCGGCATCCGCCAACCACCGCTCCACCGTCTTGCTTGTAACCCCGATAGCGACAGCCAACCGCCGTGGCGACTGGTTGGCTGCGTCCATAGCCTGACGAAGCGATGTATTCAAGGCTTCTCCCCCCGACATTTGGGCCTTTTCCAAACTACCGCCTGGACATCTCAACTGTCCCTGTCCGTGGGCAGTTACGTCCGTCTAGGGGGTCGACCCTCGGTAAGCGGCCTCGTACGGGCGCGAGGCTCCCGACTAGGGAGCCCCCCTCTACCTGGCTGCGACGCAGGACCGCCCGACCACATGCAGGGTGATCGGGCGGCTAGCCGACTGCTAGGAGCCGACATGGCAGACAGTACGGGCCGTGCAGGGAAGACGAAAAGTGGCACCACCCCCCAACCAGTGCACGCGGCCTTCGACTGGTTGGCGAGCGCCCTCCGGGAGCCGCGCTACGCACACCGGGAGTGGCAGGAACGAGGGATGGCGCTCCTGCCTCTGGGCGCCAGGTTCAACACGGTGTGCCTGGAGGCCCGTCTCGTGAACAGCGCGGTCGGGTCGGATGACCTGGACATCGTGGCGCAGACACTGGCCGAGCTGCTGGACGGGCCGGTCATCCACAACTGCGTGCAGCGCATGTACTACCCGCTGACCCAGGTGTCCCCGGTGGCACGGTGGGCCCACCGGGAGGCTGCTCCCATGCTCGGCTTCGGGCACTTCCTCAGCGTCCCCGCCTCAGACCTCACCGGGCCGCTCGGTCATCACTGGGCCGTGCGCCCCCGCGACGTGGGGGACCTCTGCGCCGTCCCGGGCGTCGCCGCTCTGATCCACCTCGAACGCGAAGCGCGGGCACGGGGGGCCCAATGATCGCCAACGAGGGGGTAGCAGCCGCCTCACTGTTCAGTCCGGAGGGGGCGGCGTACGCGTTGAACGGACGTCTGCGCGGGCACACGCTCAGTTGCCCCGCCTGCCGCACCGATGAGTGCGAAGAGGGGGCGCGGATGCGCCGAGCACTGCGGGCCGTGCAGACCCTCCTGAAGGAGCCCGAGCCTCCTGTGACTCCCCAGAGGGGGTCTGCATGCTGAGCAGCTCAGAGCCTCCTCGGTGCGGCCGGTGCGGCTGCATCGTGCGTGAAGGCGAGGCCAACGAGCCACGCCTTTGCGCGTCCCTTTCCGGGCCTCCCATTCGCGGTGTTGTCCACAGCCAGGAGTGCCCTCCCGCAGTGGCCCGTGTTGTCGTGCCCTGTGCGCCGTGTCTTCGCGTGCTCCTGGAGGACAGGGCCGGCGGGCAGCACGACTGTGTGCTCACGAGTGCGGTCGTTGTGGAAGGCGCGCGGTTGGTCATCGGGCTCGAAGAGGACTGCCCGTGTCCATGCCCGGTTCCGGAGGAGAGCGAAGCTCTCCAGGCAGCTCGGGCCAAGGCCCGCGAATCCGTGCAGTGATCACCTGACCCGTGTGACGGATCCCCATGGTGGCCGTACGGGTTAGGGCCACGAACAGACTGAGAGGGACGGTCTCCCCCAGACCCCGGGAGCCGTCCCTCTTTTGTGCCGCGAAGCTGCCCCGGAGAGAACCTCGGCTCACGACCGGGGCTCTCCTTCTCCCACCCAGCTCTCACGGACGGGAGAGATGCCCAGCTACCAGAACGCTGTGACCTGAACTTTCACGTCCTACGTGGACTCCCTGGACGGCTACGGACGGAATTTCCGACCGTGCCATGTGGACCACGAGGGCCATTCGCTGACATCCCGGACTTCCAGCCAAGGCCCGAACCAGCTGCGGACCAACTCAACCTCACACCGAGCTCCTTCACCCTTTGCCTCAGGTCAGGAGCAAGGTTGAGCGTGCACCACCAGCAGACGAAGAACCTCCTGGTGTCGTACGCGCCGAAGAAGCCCGGCTTCTTCTAAGGGGACACCGGCGCGAAAGAGGGCGCTCCCTCTCCGCGCTGATCTGCGGCGGGCGATATGCCGAGCGGCCGTCAGGCCCTGCCAAACCGCAGCGTCCGCGCCCGCCATCTCGCCCAGGAATCCCTGATCGATGCGGAGGCATCATGGTGAGCGATAGCGAAAGCTCGGACCAGGTCGCTGCCGACGGCCGCCCGAACAGGGCAGTCTGGTCGGCGGGCTGGTCCAATTGCTCTTGGCAGCGCCCCTGTTCGTAGCGAGGATCGTCGACGCGCTGGGTGCACAATTTCAATGCTTCCGTTCCTTGGGGGGCCGAAATCGCTGTAGGGGCCGAGGGCGACGGCGCCGGTCTCTTCGTCGACGGTGTCGGGAGTCCGCTTGAGGAAGTAGCTGCGCTCGCCGAGCTTGTAATAGCCGATGAACATCGCAGCGACGCCGGCCAGGATCTGGCCCAGTTGCAGCCATCCCTCGCGGACGCCTCCTGCACCTACGTCACTCTTGGGTGGCGCCCACGCGAGGGATGATGGCACGGGGTGCGGGCGCGGCATCGTGGAGTCCTGTTATCTGCGGTTTTTGTGATCTGGCAGGAGAGCCCGCGTGCCCGAGAACCATCGCCCGCAGTGAGCTCGCTGTGCCGGCCCAGCGTTTCGAAGAGGTCACGGAGAGAAGCACGTCCGTGAGTTCGGGATCATTAAGTCCAATCCCACCGCGGTACAACTCCAGGTCGGCGACTGACGGCCGCGAGGCCCCGGTGCTGGCTCCTCGCTCGCCGCGCCGGCCGTCGGCCATTCGTGGCGGGCTACCTCGGCGCAGTCCCCGTGGGCCACCAAATCGTCGGCGTACGGCAGGCAGGGCCCGCAGCTGACGGCCGATGAGGCGGAATGAAGCGGACCGGCACCGAGTGGAAGTCCCGCAAAATCATCGCCCGCCGGTCCTCCTCCTCTCTCCCCCGCCAAGACAGACCTGCGGACCGTGCACGCGCAGGTCCCGCTCAGCCACGAGACCGGGATTGTTCCACGCACCGGTTCGGGGCTGCGGAACAAACAACCGGGCCGAAGACTTCATCCCGCGGTCGACGGGTTCAGGCGAAGGCGGCCAGTTCCGTGACCTGCCGCCCGTCGTGGGCACCGCACCAGTCGCGTCGAACAGGGGGACGATGTGCGTATCAACATGACGAGCGACGACCTGCTGTGCATCCGGATGGCGTCCACGCCCGATCCGATGTGGGAGTTGGTCCTGAGCGTCCAGCGATTACGCGACGGTGCTCCCGCCTCCCGCCATGGCATCTGGCGGCAACGGGTGCGCCACCAGGCGGCCGATCGGGGTGATCTTCTGGGACGCGTGCGCCGGGTCCTCATGCCGCTCCTGCCCGGCTCCGGGTCCGTACCGGACTTCCTGGTCCCGGACGGCGACGCGCGGGACAGCATCGAGGCCCGGATCGCGGCGATCGCCCCCGTGCCCGTCGACCGGCTCCTGGGCCGGCCGGGCCGTGAGCGAGTCGCCTCCCGTACCGCACGTCAGGAACGGCCGCAACACGGGCAGAGGAGGACGGGCCGAGACGACCTGCGGTCGCTCCTGTGGGACTACTACGCGTGTGCGATCAGCCCGCACTGGGAGGAGATCCGAAGCAGCGTGGAGAGCGACCGGCTGCTGCGTGCCCGCTCCTTTCTGGACGGCGGGATCCACGGGCACCTGCGCAGCTACGCACCGTTCATGCGCTGGGAGCCACCGGTGTTGCATGTTCCGGGGGACGCGGGCCACGACCTGTACCTGGAGGGAAGAGGCCTGCTCCTGGTCCCTTCGCACTTCTGCGGCGGCAGGGCCTACCTGCGCTGCCGTCCCGGCAGGCCCGCCGTCCTCATCCACCCCGCCGCACAGTCAACCTCCGGAGCAGAAGCAGCGAACAGAGCGCTGGCCCGGGTGCTGGGCAGTACACGTGCCGCCATTCTCGTCGCGGCAGGAACCGCCACCACTTCCGGTGAACTGGGCCGTTGTGCAGGGGTGTCGGCGCCCGCGGTCAGCCATCACCTCTCGGCCCTGCGCAACTGCGGACTGCTGCGGTCCTTCCGGCACGGGTCGGTCGTGCTGCACGTCCGCACGCCGACCGGCTCCTCGCTGGTCAGGACGGCCGTCGTCGGAATCTCCACCCCGACCCCCGCGGACGTCCATTGACCGACTCCGCCCATGGGTCTGGGCCTTACCTGGGCGTTTCGACGCTGCTGGAAGACGGTTCCCGGCGCCCAAGAGCTCCCAGCACGATGGTCGAGGGCGGCAGAACGGCCGCTCTCACACAACGGGAGGACCCATGTACCTCAAGCGCTCCATGGTCGCCGGAGTCGTGGCGCTGGCCGCCGCGGGCAGCGGGCTGGCGTTGTCGGCGCCCGCTTCCGCCGCGACCGCCGCGCCGACCGCGGCCAGCTGCTCCTCGGGCTACGCCTGCCTCTTCTACCACCCCGGCTACACCGGAGCCATCTACAAGCAGTACAACAACGACCCGGACTACGGCAACAACCGCTTCGTCACCAGCACGTCCTCCCACGGAAGCGAAGGGGCGGGCCAAGTGGTGCGAAACAACGCCGGTTCGGTCGACAACTGGGACTTCAACAACGCCATCACCATCTACTACAGCCCGAACTACGTGGGAGCCCGCCAGACCATCTCCGCGGGCGGGCAGGCGAACCTCAACTCGGCCCTGCACAACAACAACGCGTCCGGAAAGTTCAGTTGACCCAGCCGGGTGTCCCAAGTGCGCCGTCCGCTCGCGCGGGCGGCGCACCACCCGTCGCACTCGAGAAGGGCCGTACCTCATGACGCTGATCGGCGCCGCCCGCAGGGCGCGCGGCACGGCGGTGGCAGGGCTCGTCGTGCTGGTGCTCACCGCCGGATGCGCCGACGGGGGCCCCGGGCATCCCTCCGGTGGCGTGCGCCCCAGCACCGCCGCACCGAAGGCCGCCGCGATCCCGCGGCTCGTGTCCGCGGCCGACGAACGCCTGCCAGTCCAGGACTTTCTCCTCACCAACGCGCAAAATGACCGCCTCGACCTGGCCAAGGCGGTGCTCGTCCAACGGTGCATGACCCGCTTCGGTTTCGTGTACCGGGCCCCGGCCGTGCCGCAGCAGTTCAGGCCCCGCACGCTCACCCAGCTGCGGTACGGCATCACCGACGCCGCCGCCGCGGCCCGCCACGGGTACACCCCGGCCGGTGCAGGCCGGCAGCAGCCACACCGGGTGCCGGCCGAGTCGCTGCCCGCCCGGGAGACCCTTGTGCTCAACGGCACGAACGACCCCCACGTCAAGCCGGGTTCGACGCGTGCCTCCAGCGGTACGCGGGTCGCCGGACGGACGGTGCCGACGGGCGGGTGCCGGGGCGAGGCGCTGCGAGCACTGCGTTCCGACAACCGTCAGGCAGGTGGTGACGCCCCGCTCGTCGACCGCATCAACCTCGAGACGTTTCAGGCATCCGAGCGGGACGACAGGGTACTCAGGGCGTACGGCAGGTGGTCCGGCTGCATGAAGAGACACGGTTACCGCTACGCGAACCCGGACGAAGCTGCGGCGGATCCCGCCTGGCGTACGGCGACGGCCTCGGCCCGCGAACGTGCCGTGGCCGCCACCGATGCGCGCTGCAAAGAACAGACCAATCTGGTGGGTGTGTGGTACGCCGTGGAACTCGCCTATCAGCTTCGTGCGGTCAAGCAGCACGCCGACGAACTGGCGCGGATCAGGGCTGATGTGCTCCTGCGGCAGCGTCTCGCTGCTGCGGTGCTGAAGGAGCACCCTTGAACGCCCGGCCGGGAATCGGGTCCGCGGCACGGGCCACCTTCACGCCGTGCGGGGCGGCAGCAAGGGACAAATCCTGCGGTACGCGGTGTGGGGGGCGAAGTTGGACCATTCCTCGCGGGTGAGGTCGCGTGCGACCGCCCTGCACAGCTGACTGGCCGTGCGCGCGGCGTTCGTGTTCCACAGCAGCACCGTGCCGTCCACACCGCCACTGGCCAGGGTCCGGCCATCAGGGCTGAAGGCCAGGGTCCGAACTTGTCGGCTGTGACCGGTCAGCACGGCCAGCAGGTGGCGGTCGGAGACGCGCCACAGGTGGACAGAGGCATCGGCGTCGGCGGTGGCCAGAGTGCGGCTGTCGGGGCTGAAGGCCACGGCCAAGCCGGAGGAGTCGCCAGAGATTGTGGCCAGGCGGGTGCCGCGGGCGGCGTCCCAGAGGATGGTCCGGCGATCGAGCCCCGCGGTGGCCACGGTCCGGCCGTCGGGGCTGAAGACCACATCCCGCAGGGAGCCGGTGTGTCCTTTCAGGGTGAGCCTGCGGGTCCGGTCGGCCACGTCCCACAAAACGGTGGTGCCGTCGTGGCCGGCCGAGGCGAGGGTGCGGCCGTCGGGGCTGAAGGCCACCGCGAAAACCGCCCCCGGCGCCGTCCTTGCGGGGGCTTTGGACACGCCTCCTGCCGTTGGGGGCGCGTTGTGGGAGAGGCTCGCCAGCCGCGTCCGCCGGACGGCATCCCAGAGGACCACGGTGCCATCGGCCCCGGCTGTCGCCACCGTACGGGCATCGGGGCTGTACGCCACGTCCAAGAACCGATCGGCACGCGCGGTGAGGGCGGCGGCGCGTTCAGGGGGATCCGCTACCTGCCACAGGTGCAGAACCCCCGGCGTGGGCGGACGAGTATCGGCCCCAGTGGCGACCGCGAGGCCGCCGCCGTCGGGGCTGAAGGCAACCGAATTCGCGCCGCCCGTATGGCGGTTGAACGTGGCACTGCGCGTTGCGTCGCGTAGATCCCACAACGCGGCGGTCCCGTCGTCGCTCGCGGTGGCCAGCGTCCGGCCGTCCGGGCTGAACGCGGCCTTGTTCACCCGGTCGCTGTGTCCCGTCAGAGCGATCCGACCCACGTCCCACAACGTGATCGTCCCGTTCTCCCCCGAGGAGGCGAGCAGAGAGTCCGGGCCGGGAGAGAAAGCCAGACTGTAGACGTTGGTGCCGTGACCGGTGAGTGTGGCTCGGCGGACACCGCGTGCCGGATCCCACACGATGACGGAACGATCGAGTCCGGCCGAGACCAGATGACGCCCGTCCGGGCTGAAGGCAACGGCGCGTACTGATCCGATGTGGCCGGTGAGGACGGCCCGCCGGGTACCGCGTACGGCGTCCCAGAGCATGACCTTGTGGTCCTCTCCCGCCGTGGCGAGCGTCCGCCCGTCGGGGGCGAAGGCCACCCCGAAGACGGTGCCGCGATGTCCGGCCAGGACAGCTGTGCGTCTCCCCGTCCCCGCGTCCCACAGGGTCACGGTGCCGTCGGTGGAGGCCGCGGCCACCGTGTCGTCACTGGGGCTGAAGGCCACGTCGACGACGTTCCCCGCCGCCTTGCCGAGGAGGCGGCTGCGGGTACGGCCCGCGAGATCCCACAGCAGGACCCTGCCGTTGGCAGCCGAACTGACCAGGCGGCGGCTGTCGGGACTGAAGGCAAGACCGGTGACCAATTCCGTGTGGCCGGTCAAAGTGGTCTTCACCTCGTTGGTGGCCGTGTCCCACAGGACCACCTTCTCGTCGTCGCCACCGGTAGCCATCAGGCGCCCGTCGGGGCTGAACGCCACCGCCCGCAGCCAGGTGCGATGACCTCTGAGTGCAGCGAGGCGCGCATGACGCCGGGTATCCCACAGAGCGACCGTACGGTCACGGCTCACGGAGGCCAACATGCCCGACGGACTGAACGCGACCTCCGATACGGCATCCCCGTGCCCGGTGAGTTCACCCTGGTGGTACTGGTAAGTGGACATCGAGAGGAGGGCGCCGCGCGCTTCGGCTGTCGGCGCGGCCCGGAATGCCGCCAGGCTCAGCAGCTTCGCCAGTGACGGCCGGTGCTGGGCCAGTCCCAGGGCCTGGGATGCCAGCTGGCGCGAGATCGTGAGCTGCCGCTGGTGCAATGCCACCTGTCGTTGGTGTACGGCATCCCCCCGCTGCTGGAGCGCGATCACCCCCACGCTCGCGGCCACCGCAAGGAGCACGGCCAGGCAGAGGGCCAACAGCCGTAGTTGGCGGTTGCGTCGCGAGGCTGCGGCCCGCTCGGCCTCCTCCCCGGCGATGCTGGCGTCCAGGAACTCCCTCTCCAACGACGAGAGGTCGCCGTGGGAGCCTTCGCGCCGCGCTGTCTCCCGCCAGGTGGCGAGCCGACCGCCCCGGTACAGCGCTCCGCTGTCGCGGCCGAGTTCGTTCCACGTCCGGGCGGCTTCCGTCAGGCGCCGCTGCTGACGCAGGCTCTCCCGCTCCTCCTCGATCCAGGCACGGAGCCGGGGCCAAGCGGCGATCAGTGCCTCGTGCGTCAAGTCGATGCACCGGCCGTTGAGGGTGAGAAGCCGTCCCCTGGCCAGCCGTTCCAGGACCAGCTGGGTGGCCGGACTCGGGTCGATCTCGTTCCGGTCGACGGGGCGGCTCGTGTCAGGGGTGCCGTCGCCCGGGGTGATCAGCCGCAGCAGAATGCCCCGGGCGGTGGCGGCCTGGGCGGCGGGGAGCTGAATGTAGACGGTCTCGGCGGTCTGGGCGATGGCGCCGTGCAGACCGCCGGCCGCCTCGTACGCCTCCATGGTCAGAGTGTGGCCACGGCGCCGACGCCAGGTCTCCAGCAGCACATGCGACAGCAACGGCAACGCCCCCGGCTCCTGTCCCACCTCCTCGATCAGATGCGCCGTCAACGCGCGTTCGACGAGCAGGCCCGCACCTGCGGCGGGCTTGACGATGGCCTCGTGCAGTTCACTGGAGGACATGGGAGGAACCGGCAGGCTGGACTCCCGGATGACCGCGGCGAGTTCGGGATGCTCGAGGCAGCGTGCGTAGAAGTCGGCACGTACGCCCAGCAGTACGCGCAGCCGGTTCTCGGGGTGGCGGGCGGTCAGCAGGCGTGCGATGAACTCACCTCGCTCGGAGAAGTCGTGGGCAAGGGTGAAGACCTCCTCGAACTGATCCACGACCAGCCAGGTGTCTCCGTCGGCCGGCGCGGGCGCCAGGATGTCGGTGTGGGCGCGTAGGGGGTGTGCGCCCGGAGTAAGGATCCGGACCGCCACCGGACACGGCCCGTCGGCATCGGGGTGGAGCAGGCGCGGGATGACCCCGGCCCGCAGCAACGATGACTTGCCACTCCCGGAAGGCCCGAAGACAACCGTCACCCGATGCCGCTTGGCCAGCTGCATCAGGAGGTCGGTCAGGTGGTCCCGGCCGAAGAACAGATGCGCGTCGCCGGTATCGAAACGGGCCAGGCCCCGGTACGGGGCCTCGGCGGTGCTCTCACTGGCGGCCGCGGCCTCGGACTCCTCACGGGCGGCGGCACGCCATCGCCGCTCCCAGTCCTGCTCCTCGCCTCCGCAGGCTTTGGCATAGGCAAGCGTCAGAGCCAGGGAGGGGAGCTTCTCCCCCGCGGCGGCCCGGGAAAGTGCCGTGGTCGAATAGCCGGTGCGCTGGGCCAGCGCCCGATACGCGATTCCCCCGGCCTCTTCGCGCAGCTTGCGCAACTCGACCGCGAACCGCGCCACCGGCCCCGCCGCCGGATCGACCGGCTTCTCCCTGCGTCCCATCCTGAACGTCCCCCCGCTCCTTGGATGGTCACCTGGGCGGCACGCTACGGAGCTGGCAAAAGGCGGAGAAGCCGTCCACCGGCCATCCTCACCGGTCCGGCCGCCGTCGCGAGGGTATCCAGTTCAGGCGTATTTGCCCAGGTCGCTGCTTTCGAGGGCGGCCTTGTCGTTGAAGCCGATGACGTAGCCGTCGGGGTCCCGGAAGTAGAACTCGCGCTGACCGTTGTGGTCGGTGGTGAGGGGTTTGATGATCTCGGCGTGCTGGGCGACGTGCTCGTAGGCGGCTTCGAGGTCGTCGACGGGGAGGTAGAACATTCCGGCGAAGCCGATGGGAGTGTCGACGAGTACCGGGAGCCAGTTCTTCAGGTCCGCGTTGAGGTAGATCATCGCGCAGAATTCGCCCTGGTGGAGCAGCATGTGGATGTCGTCGCCCTCGCGGGCGGTACTGGAGTCGACGTCGAAGCCGAGGCTTGTGTAGAAGGCGATGCTGGCGGCGGTGTCTTTCACGCTGAGGCAGGGGGCGAAGGGCATGGGCGGGGCTCCGTTGCGGTGTCGGTCGGAGGGCTGTCGCCCGCGGGGGGTGGCGTGGCCGAGGGGCGATGCGATGTGCCTTCAGCGTGTGCGCCTGGTGGGTGGTACCGCAGCTAGTACTGGGCCGGTGGAGGGGGGCGGGCGTGGCCGCCGCTCACGCGGTGGGTGTACGGGCGGATGCCCGCCAGCACGACCTGCAGATACGGAAGAGGGGGCCGGGGCCCGCCCGGTGAGGGCGGGCCCCGGCGGTGGGTCAAGCGGCCTCGACCGGCTTGGGGAGCCGGAACATCAGCGTCCACATCACCGTGACCGCGGCGATGACGTACCAGACGCTGCCCGCGAAGGCGTGGGTCACGGTGGTCCCGTGGCTGCCCGCGGGGGCGTGGTTGAAGAACACCACGGAGGCCGTCGCGATACCGAGTGCGGTGCCGAGCTGCATGGCGGTGTTGAACAGTCCCGCCGCGGATCCTGCGTCCTCGTGGCCGACCTGGCTGAGGGTGAGTCCGGCGAGCCCTGCGCCGACCATGCCGAAACCGGCCCCGACGAGGATCATCGGGGCGACGGCGGCCACGAACGGCGTCTCGGTCTGCTGAGCGGAGACCAGCAGCTGGTAGCCGACCAGGGTGAGGGCGATGAGCACCGCCCCGGCCTGCGGCACGCGCCGCATGTGCGTGCCCGCCCACTTGGAGGCGAGCATCGCCCCGCCCATGCCGCCGATGGAGATGGCCACCGAAGCCGGGGCGAACCGCCCGGGCGAGAGCCCGAGGCCGGACTGCATGAACAGCACCCACGTCAGCAGGAAGACACCGGACACCAGGCCGAAGACCAGCTGTGCGGCGAGTCCGCCGGCGAATGCCTTGCTCTTGAAGAGAGTGAGCGCCACCAGCGCGGACCCGTCCTTGGCGGTCTTGGCGCGCTGCTGGGCCACGAACGCGGCCAGCACGGCCACGCCTGCGGCGATCATGAGGAAGCTCCAGGTGGGCCAGTGCTTCTCGCCGCCCACGGTGAGCGGGTAGGCGATCAGCAGGAGACCCGCGGCGGAGAGCAGCATGCCCAGCGGGTCCAGGCGCCGGGCCTGCTGGTCACGGGACTCCGGGATGAACTTCAGGGCGAAGAGCACGGTGGCCAGGCCGATCGGCAGGTTGATCAGGAAGATCGTCCGCCAGCCCAGACCGGCGATGTCGGCGGCGGTCAGGACGGCGCCCAGGACGGGCCCGAGGACGCCGCCGAGGGACATGATCATGCCGTACATGCCGAATGCCTTGGCCTGGGACTCGCCCTGGAAGGTGACCGCGATGGTGGCCATGACCTGCGGCACCATGACCGCCGCTACGCCCACGTCGTGCAGACAGCACGGACACCGCTCATCGCTTGCCAACCTACTCGTGCTCTCGGCGACGACAACGCGTATTCCTCCCGCCGCAACCGCCGCTGCCTGCGCCGACACCGGTCGTGCCGTCGAGCATCTCGCGCAGGATGTCCAGGCGGCCGTAGTCAGCCCCGGCGGACCCGACCCTGCCGCCCGCCTCCGGGTCCGCGAGATGCGAGCCGCGCTCAGGCCAGTCCGCCCGTCGCCCGCAGGTTCTGGCCGGTGATCCACCTGCCCTCCGGACCCGTGAGGAACGCGACGACAGCAGCCACGTCGGACGCCTCCCCGAGGCGTCCGAGAGGTGTCATGCCGACGACCGCTTGGAGTGCGTCCGGAGGGTTGGCGCCACGGAGCATGTCCGTATCGGTCGCACCGGGAGAGACGTTGTTGACTGTGATGCCCCGTGGCCCGAGCTCCCGGGCGGCGACCGCGGTCAGTTGCTCGATCGCGCCCTTGCTGGCGGCGTACGGCCCGATGCCCGGCACGGGACGCACGGTGTTCATGGTGGAGATGTTCACGATCCGCCCGCCATCGCGCATCTTCCTGGCTGCGTAGCGCATCGTCAGGAAGACCGACCTGGTGTTGACCGCCATCACGCTGTCGAACACCTCCACCTCGGTCTCGGCGAGCGGGACCGGGCTGAAGACCATCGCCGCGTTGTTGACCAGGATGTCCAGGCCGCCGAGCTGCGTCTCGGCGGCTTCCATCAGCCGCTCTGGCGCGTCCGGCTCCTTCAGGTCGAGGCACACGGCTCGGACCTTGCCACCGTCCGCCTGGACGACGCGGACGACGTCGGCGGCGGCTTCCTCGCTGGTGGCGTAGTTGAAGACCACATGCGCCCCCTCACGGCAGAGGCGTTCAACAATCGCCCGACCGATCCCCCGGGATCCGCCTGTGACGACGGCCGTCATGCCTTTGAGCACTGTTCCTCCACGCTGGCGAGAAGATGGGGCGGGACCTTGACCTTCGAACGTACTGGGGCCACCGCTCCCGCTCAAAGGGCGCCCGCGGCGCGCGCTCCAGAAGCACGGGAAGCATCAGCATGCTCATGCTGGTCGCGTGTGGCGTGGCGGGCCCCGTCACCTGAGGAATCACTATTGCCTCCCCTGCCGCTGCTGCTCGCTCAGGTCCCTCACACCTCAGACGTCGCCGAGCAAGCGTAAAAGCCCCTGGTCGAGGTCGAGGCGCTCCTCCTCGCCGCCCGCGGGCACCACGGCGTACGACCGCACCAGGAACCGGCGCAGCACGCACTTGTCGAACTGCACCAGGGCCAGCCCCTGATGCGAGTGAAACTCAAGGACCGTCCGAGCTCGCCCGCACGGCCGGATGTGTACGTCACCGCTGCCCGCCGGCGCACCTATGCCATCCGCGAGGAGCTGCCGGGCGAAGATCCACGTGACCTCCGCGCCGTCGAGCGACGCCTGCGAGGGGAAGAGAATCTGGATGGCCAGAGGGTCCTCCGACGAGTAGCGCAGGGCGACGGGCACAGCGCGTTCGCGACCCTCGGGGGTGATGAGACGGGCACGTGCGGGCTGTTCGAGGGTGACGACCATGAGCGGGGCTCCACTTCTGGTTCTTCTACGCTCGGTATGCGGATGCGGGGACTTCTGTGCCTTGTAGCCCCCGACAAAGGGGCGTCAGCACATCACCTTTCGAGATATGCATGCGACCTGTGCCAATCACCGGTATGCACACGGGTGTTCGCGCCATAGCGCGGGGGACTCGCGAAGCTCGTAGGCACCACTCCTACGCAAACTGCCACACGTAAACTTGGGTAATTCTGAGTACGGCAACGAAGGCCCGGCCGCAGATAGGGGAAGGGCAAGGCGGGCCTTCGGAACCTGACCCTAAGCGGCCTTTCAATCAGGAGCTACCGCAAATATCGTATATCGCGATAGGGGTAACCTTTCACCCAGCATTGGGCTCCCGACCCAGCAACGGCGGTAGCACCCACCGGAGTTCAAGATGGTTTCTGAGCGGCTGCGCGTGCTGCTGGAGGGCCGCCGGGGGCTATGTCAGTAGCACCGTGCATGATCGGGCACATGACACATGGTTCCCGGGACGCACTTCGCTCCCTTGCCTTGCAGCATCTGTCGCCCGAGGATGCTGAGAAGTGGATGGGTCTGCTTCGCCCTGGCGTGCGTCTTGAGGTAGCGACCGGCTCTGATGACGTCGCGGGTCGGCTCGGTGGCCTTCCCGCCCTGGCGGCCACCTCGGAGTGGCCGGTGTGGGAGGGGCATGGCCCGCTCTCCTTCGTCGCCTCGATCGACTGCGCGCGTCTGCCGACGGCCGCGCTGGACATCGATCTGCCCTTGGCGGGGACGTTGTTGTTCTTCCATTTCGATGGGCAGTTGGACGACGGCGAAGCTCTCGTTCTGGCAGAGGACCGGGAGAGCTGGGCGGGCGCCCGCGTTCTCCATGTGCCGGCCGACGAGGAGGTGGCGGAGCGTGGGACGCCGGAAGGGATCACGCCGTATCCCGTGGTGCCGCTTACCGCTCGGGTGGACATGACGGCGGCCGAGCCCTGGCATCCGTCCGTGCGAGCCGCCTTCGCCCCAAGCGCCCCGCTGGGAAATCGGTACGACCACCCGGTCTGCTCTCAGGAGTTCCTCGACGCGCTCTGGGAGTTCGACGACGAGGTGGGGCATCAGATCGGCGGCCACCCTCACTCGGTGCAGAACCCTGTGGAGATCGAGATCGCGGAGGCGGCCCTGAACGGTGAGGTGTCGTGGGACGATCCCCGGCTGTCCGAAGAGGCGGGCGACTGGGTGCTGTTGGCCCAGTTCGACAGCGAGGACGCCGCGGGCATGATGTGGGGTGACGGCGGAGCCCTGTACTGGCTGATCCGCCCGGAGGATCTGGCCGAGCGGCGCTTCGAGCGGGCGATGTTCACCTGGCAGTGCAGCTGATGGCCGCGGCACCTCCCGCTTGGGGAGTCCAGTACATGCTGAGCCTGCCCAGTGAGGGCGCTGCTCGCGCGGCCGCGGCTGAGCTGTCCCGGATGGGGCACCGCCTGACGGCCGCGCGCGTCCACGGCCACTTCCGGTTCGTCCCGTCGAGCTTCTTGTACGGCCAGCCGTCGATGGACCCGGAGCTGGAAGGGTGGTGGCAGGTCTTCTCACTGGCCGTCTACAGCGGGTACGAGCGCATGGCTCTCGAACCGTTCCTTCGCAGTGAGCGGATTCGGGCGGCCCAAGTAGCCCGTGCCCACGGCGGTTTTCAGCAGGGGGCCAGCGAGGGGCATGCAGAGACTCTCGAAGGAGTCTTCACCCGGGACGGCCTGGTGCATGAGCAGGCCGGCGCCAGCGTCGCCCTTCCGAATCCTCTGCCCAAGGACCCCGCGCGTCCTCCGGCCCGGCCGCCGTGGAAGGTCAGTGAAGTCGGTGAGCCCGCAGTGCTGGTCCAGGCCGTGGTGGCGGTCGTACAGCGCATGTACGGCAGCGCGGAGGATGTTCCGGATGCCGTCGGGTGGCTGCTCGATGAGGACTTCGCGTTCGGCGAACCCTACGAGTCGACGGGTGAGTTCCTCGGCGATCTTGCGAATGCTGTGGCCCACCAAGGCACCTGCACCGACACCACCGTCGAGGCTGTCCCGTTCCTCATGGAGCTGGTCTGCGACGACAACGTCGCGCCCGGCAGCCGGTTGGTTCTGCTCAGCGACCTGTTGCGGCTCGCTGCTTCGGGGCCGGCGGCCGCAGTCTCCCTGGCCGATCGCGCCACCGCGCTCGGGAAGGTGTGGCAGGAGTCTGCCGCTGAATCTCTGACACGGCGGGCCATTGGCAGCGAGCTGCCGGTGCTGTTGTCCCGCTGGGAAGACGAGAGCGATGCCGCCCGATTCGTTCTCGCCGCCCTCGCGGCGCTCTGTAGTACTCGTGACCAGCGCACACTCTCAAGGCTGACCGCTCTCCCGGCTCCAGCAGGCAGCTCCCGCGCCGATGTCGTGGCGCTCATGGCAGCCCTGCTCAGTGAGGACCGAGAAGGCTTGGTATCTGCACTGGACCGGCTGGCCTCCTGGCAGCCCCGCGTTGCAGAGAAGGCAGCCAGCCCGTACGTGGATCTTCAGGATCTGGGACTCGCCATTCTTCCGGACCTTGTCCTCGAAGACGTGGCGTCAGGAATCACAGCAGAGGGGTGATGAGGTCCGGCCAGCAGCGGCTTAAGGGGCGTGTGTGTCGCCGGGGTAGCAGTCGCGGTGCGGGCTACAGAACACCCTGGAGGTTGGCCGCATCGGGAAAGATCTACACTGCCCCCGGCGGCTGCACTCTCGCTTCCAGCGACGGATCGCGGGGCGCGCATGCGGAGCACCCGATCGCCGTCCCCGAGGATTGCGCGCGAATTCCGACGAAGGTGGACCGATGGTGGCAATACCTTTCGACGCGGCGCTGCTGGACGGATACCGCGCCGTGCGTGAGGCCGGTTCGGGCCCGATGCGCCTGGAGCGGCTGCCGACGGTCCGGGCCGAAGACGCCGCAGAGGTAGCGACGCTCGACGAGCTGCGGCGGGGCGGGCGGTTCGAGGTGACTTCGCACCCGGTTCCGCGGGCGTCCGGTACGTCAGCGGCCGAGCTGCTGATCTGCACACCTGCCGCCGTTTCGGGCCCGGCCGCGTCGCGCCCGGTCATCTACTTCGTGCACGGCGGCGGTTACTTCAGCGGCGACCCGCGGCACCTGTTCTTCCTCGAACCGCTGCTGGACGAGGCCGAGCGGTTCGGGGCGTCGCTGATCTCGGCGGGATACCGGCTCGCGCCGGAACATCCGCATCCCGCACCGCTCGACGATGTCTACGCCGGGCTTGTGTGGACCGCTGAGCACGCGGCCGAACTCGGCCTGGACGCGGACCGGATCGTCGTCGCGGGGACGAGTGCCGACGGCGGCCTGGCCGCCGCGCTGAGTTTGTCGGTGCGCGACAAGGGCGGTCCGCGGCTGGTCGGGCAGTTGCTGATGTGCCCGATGCTCGACGACCGCAACGACAGCGCTTCGGCCCATCAGATGGACGGTGTCGACGTCTGGGACCGGGGCTGGAACGGCTTCGGGTGGAAGGCCCTGCTCGGTTCCGCGTGCGGGGGCCCGGACGTGTCGCCCTACGCCGCGCCCGCCCGCGCCACGGACCTGTCCGGACTGCCGCCCGCCTTCATCGACGTCGGCTCCGCGGAAACGCTGCGCGACGAGGCCGTCGCCTACGCCGACCGGATCTGGCGGGCCGGTGGCTCTGCCGAGCTGCACGTGTGGTCCGGCGGCTATCACACGTTCGACCTGGTGGTCCCGGACGCGGCGATCAGCCGGGCGGCGTGGCAGGCCCGTCGTTCCTGGCTGGAGCGGGTGCTGGCGGCCAACTGACGTCCCACTGGGGGCCCGAGTGGGCAGACCCGGCGCGCCCGCGACCAGGGTGACCACACCGCCCGAGAGTCTGAGCATCCCCACGGGACACTGGCCGGGCCGGAGGTGCATGCCGCCGCGCGGCAATTGGGCCGCAAGGGAACGGCAGCCGGGCCCCCATCCCCTGGCCCAGGAGAGGCCGCACTGTCAGGCGGGAATGCGGGACAGGACCGCCTCCAACCCGAAGGCGAAGCGCTCGTCGAAGTTCTGTTGGAGATGGGGCAGGACGCGCTGCAGCGCCGGATGTACGCCGCCTTCGAGGGCCTGGGCGAGCCTCGCCTCGTCCGCCTCGCCCTCGGCCTGCTCCTCCTGGGTCAGGCCTAGGGTGAAGTAGTTGACCGTCCAAGCCGTCCACGCCGCCTGCCGCTCATCGGCACCGGCTTCCAGGAACGCGCCGACGAGGCGGTCGGCGAAGCGCAGCGTGTTCGGTTCGGCCGGATAGGTGCCGGTGACCAGCGCGGCGCCGTCGCGACGGGCGAGCAAGGCCTGACGGTAACGGCCGACCAGCTCACGGGCGCGCGCCAGAGGGGCCTCGGGCAGGCCGTCGTAGCGGATTCCGGCGAGGACGGCGTCGGCCATCAGCTCCAGCATTCGCGCCTTGGTCTTCACGTGCCACAACACGGTGTTCATCCGCACCCCGAGGCGGTCGGCGACCGCCCGGGTGGAGAGCCCGCCCAGGCCTCGCTCGTCCAGCACCTGGAGGGCGGCATCGATCACAGCGGCGCGGGTGAGCTGGCCCGCGGCGTCCTCTCCGGCTTGCTTCTTGGTCACTGACCTAGTTTACTCCACTCCCATCATTGGTCACCGACCAAGAGTCGGTGTCGAGGAGGAGAACGACCATGAACTTTCAGGTTGTCGTCGCAGGTGCCGGGCCTGTGGGCCTGTGGCTCGCAGGCGAACTGCGCCGCGCGGGCATCAGCGTCGCCGTGATCGAGCCCCGCCCCGAACGCGACTCCCGCTCCCGCGCCCTGACCGTGCACCCCCGCACCATCGAGACCTTTGCCTCCCGCGGCGCGCACCAGCCCTTCGTGAGCGAGGGCATACCGCTGCCCGGAGGCCACTTCGGCGCCCTCGACTCCCGCCTGGACTTCCGCCGCCTGCCCAGCCCCTTCCCCCACACCCTCGCCCTGCCCCAGGAGCGCACCGAGGCACTCCTTGAGGGTCAGGCCCTCGACCTGGGCGCGCACATCCTGCGCGGACACGAGGTCACCGGCTTCACCGAACACCCCGACCACATCGCCGTGCACACCACCGGACCACACGGGCCCTCCACCCTCCAAGCGGCCTACCTGGTCGGCTGCGACGGCGCCCGCAGCACCGTGCGCACCGCGGCCGGCATCGACTACCCCGGCACCCCCTCCACCGTGCTCGGCTGGCTCGGCGACGTGGTCCTGGACGACCCGCCCGCACCCGGCTACAGCTACTTCGGCCCCGCGGGCGCCCTCATGGCCGCCCCCATGCCCGGCGGCATCCACCGCCTGGTCGGCATCACCCCCCGCGACCTCACCACCACCTGGCCCGGCGACCTCACCCTGGACGAACTGCGCGACAACGTGGTCGCCATGGCCGGTACCGACTTCGGCCTGCGCGACCCGGCCTGGCTCTCCCGCTACGGCAACGCCACCCGCCTCGCCGACGAGTACCGCAAGGGCCGTGTCTTCCTCGCCGGAGACGCCGCTCACCAGCACTTCCCCGCCGGCGGCGTCGGCATGAACGTCGGCATCCAGGACGCCGCCAACCTCGCCTGGAAGCTCGCGGCCACCCTCAACGGCTGGGCGCCCGCAGGCCTGTTGGACACCTACCACGCCGAACGCCACCCTGTCGGCGCCGAGCTCACCGCCACCAGCCGCGCCCAGGTCGCCCTGATGACCGCCTTCACCCCCGAGGGACTCGACCTGCGCGGCCTGCTCGCCCGGCTGATCACCACCCTGCCCGACCTCAACGACCACCTGGCCGCCCAGGTCAGCTCCCTCGCCGTCACCTACCCGGCCACCACCCCCGGCGCCCACCCGCTGACCGGCACCCGCGCCCCCGACCTCACCCTCGGCGACACCGGCCTGTTCGCGCTGCTGCGCGTCGACGGTCACCTCCTGCTGGACCTCACCGGCAGCGGCCGCCTCGCCGGATACGCGCGCCGCGGACTGCACGTCCACACCGCCACCCCGTACCAGCCGCCGGCCGAGTACACCGACGTCCGCGCCGTCCTCGTCCGCCCCGACGGCCATATCGCCTGGGCCAGCGCAGACCACGACGACACCGCCCTCGCCGACAGCCTCACCTCGGCCCTCGCCACCACGCACCGCAAGTGACGTGCGGGGCCGAGTGCGGGGCCGCGCACCCTTTGGACAGATACGGCAACGCGGCCCCTTACGCGCCGAGCCCCGCCTCACGGCTCACGACTCGGCGCTCGCAACTCACAGCTCACGCGGCATTTCGGGCCGCAGTTCAGACCGTCTTGCTGAGGCGGTCGGCCAGCAGGGCGGCGAAGCGCGCCGGGTCGGCCAGGTCGCCTCCCTCGGCGAGCAGGGCGGTGCCGTACAGCAGCTCGGCCGTCTCGCTCAGCTCCGGGTCGTCGGGCCGCTCGCCGTGAGCAGTCCTGACCGCGCTGACCAGCGGGTGTTTCGGGTTCAGCTCAAGGATGCGCTTGACCGACGGGAGCTCCTGTCCCATCGCCTTGTACATCTTCTCCAGGGCCGGTGTGAGGCCGTCGGTGTCGCTGACCAGACACGCCGGTGAGCTGGTGAGCCGGGTCGTCAGCCGCACCTCCTTGACGTCGTCGAGCGTCTCGTTGAGCCAGGCAAGGACGGCCTCGTACGCCCCGGCCTCCTCCGGCGACGGCTCCTCCTCGGAGGGCAGGTCCACCGCGCCACGGGTGATGGACTGCAACTCCGTACCCTCGTAGTCGCGGACGGCCTCGACCCAGATCTCGTCCACCGGGTCGGTGAGCAGCAGCACCTCGTACCCCTTGGCGCGGAACGCCTCCATGTGCGGGGAGTTCTCGATCTGGGCGCGGCTGTCGCCGGTCATGAAGTAGATCTTGTCCTGGCCCTCCGGCATCCGCGCGACGTAGTCGGCCAGGGTGGTGGGCTCCTCGCCGACGGTGGAGGTGAAGGACGCGATGTCGAGAATCGCCTTGTGGTCCTCCGCCCCGTCGAGGAGACCCTCCTTGACGGCGGGGCCGAACTCGCGCCAGAACGTGCGGTACTTCTCGGCGTCCTTGCTCATCAGATCCTTGATGGACGCCAGGATCTTCTTCGCCAGGCGGCGGCGGATGAGCTGGATGTGCCGGTCCTGCTGGAGGATCTCGCGGGAGATGTTCAGCGACAGGTCGGCGGCGTCGACGACGCCCTTGACGAAGCGCAGGTAGCCGGGCAGGAGTTCGCGGCTGTCGTCCAGGATGAACACACGCTTGACGTAGAGCTGGAGGCCGTGGCGGGCGTCCCGCTGGTAGAGGTCGTGCGGGGCCCGTGAGGGCAGGAACAGCAGGGCCTCGTACTCGAAGGTGCCCTCGGCCCGCATCTGGATGATGTCGAGCGGGTCCGTCCAGTCATGGCTGATGTGCCGGTAGAACTCCCGGTACTCCTCCTCACTCACCTCCGAGCGCGGGCGGGCCCAGAGCGCCTTCATCGAGTTGAGGGTGGTCTCCCCCATCCGGACGGGGAAGGAGATGAAGTCCGAGTACCGCTTGACGATCTCCCGGATCTTCCCTTCATCGGTGTAGTCGTAGAGCGCGTCCTCCTCGTCGGCGGGCCGCAGGTGCACGCGGACCGACGTGCCCTCGGGCGCGTCCTCGACGGTCTCGATCGTGTACGTGCCGTCGCCGTCCGACTCCCAGCGCACCCCCGTCGTCTCACCGGCTTTGCGGGTGAGCAGGGTGACCTTGTCGGCGACCATGAACACGGAGTAGAAGCCGACGCCGAACTGGCCGATCAGCTCGGCCGATTCCTTGTTCTCCTTGAGTCGACGCAGCGTCTCGGCCGTGCCGGACCTGGCGATGGTGCCGATCAGACCCACCACGTCGTCGCGCGTCATGCCGATGCCGTTGTCCCGCACGGTCAGCGTGCGGGCCTCCTTGTCGGCCTCGATCTCGATGTGCAGGTCGTCCGCTCTGAGGTTGTCGTCCTTCAGGCCGGCGAGGCGCCGCTTGTCCAGGGCATCTGAGGCGTTGGAGACGAGTTCGCGAAGGAAGATGTCCTTGTTCGAGTAGATCGAGTGGACCATCAGCTCCAGCAACTGCCGTGCCTCGGCCTGAAACTCCAGCGTCTCGGTACTCATGGCTTCCCTTCTGGTCGGGCGGTCGGTGTGACGCCAACATTTTCCGTCACCATTTTCATGGGGCGGCGCGGGGGTCGCGCGCACAGCCGGGCCCGGCCTCGGCCAGGAAGGAGGCCGGGCGTGACGAAGTCGGCGTGGGACGCTGCGGGGTGAGCGCCGGGAGCCTCGTCGGCGCCCCACACGGGCCTGCCGTTGGGGAGGGTCACGAGCTGACGCCTGACCTCGAGGACAAGCGTCTCGGTCTTGATGCGGACCCACCGTGTGATGTTGCAGTCATTCCCGTGCAGGGAGCGGATGGGCCAGTGGCTGCCCACCTCCGTCACAGGCACCCCGGGCAGCCGCACCGTGATCTGACGGCCGCGTGGCGAGTCGGGGGCCGTCGGCTCCGCGTAGACCTCGCGCACGTCAAGCAGACGGCGCGCCTGCGGAGCGTCCCGCAACACCCCGGGCGCCGTCCGTACCGGGGAGCGGTCGACCACGCGAACAGTGCCGCTTGCTCGGGCTCTTCCGAGGCGGGTCCTGACACCGGCTGTTCCATGTGGTGATCCTCCCCGCGCGGGGCCCTGCACGGCTGGCGGGTGTTCACAGGGCTGGTTCAGAGCAAAGCGCGTGCCCGCGCGACCCTGCCGCTCCCACGCCATACACCGCGCCTCTCGCACAGCGGCACTCAGTCACGACGATCCGGTCGAGGCACGGACCGGTCGGCAAGGTCGGCACCACCGGTGCGCCGCGCTTCGGCCCGTGTGGCCTTTGCTTCGCGGACACGCGGGTAGACGGTAGGTCCCCGGTTGGAAGGAGACGTTGTGACCGACATGTCGATGAGGGCCGTGGGCTGGGCTCGGTCGTTCCCCGTATCCAGCGGAGCACGGGAGGGGCGACGTTGGGCACTCAAGCACCTGGACTCCCTGGAGTGGACCGCGTATACCCCGGAGACGGTGGACGACGTGCTGCTGACCGTGTCGGAGCTGATCACCAACGCTCACGTGCACGCGCACAGCGACGCGCAGCTGATCCTGACCTGGGACAGCCGGTGCCTGCACGTGAGCGTGCACGACTCTGATCCCGACCTGCCCACGCCTCGGGCGCCCGACAGCACCTCGTCCGGCGGACGCGGGCTCGCACTGGTCGACGCGGTCGCCGACCACTGGCACACCCACGAGCAACAGGACGGAAAGACCGTCACTGCCTGCTTCACTCCGCCCGGATGCCGCGCCGTCGCAGATGACGGCGGATCGCCCGGGACGGATACGCCTTGCCGGTCAACACCGCCTCCGACGTGACCCTGAGGCGGCTTGTCCGGCGGGGCACCCGGATTCTGGCATGGCCTGCTCGAATGCAGGTGCGTCGCCGGCCTGGCCGAATGTGATGACGAAAGCCGGCGGTCGGCAGCAGCCATCGGCAGCGAGGTGGATCTTCGTGGTCAGCCTGCCGCGGGACCGACCAAGGCCATGGTCGGCAGGCTCCCCGGCCGGGGCACCCCTTTTGACGGACCCCGGCGGCGCGTTGATGAGCCCGCCCGATCGTGGAGTCGATCGCGACGCCCTGCTCGCGGGCACCGTCGGCGTCGGCAAGCAGGGAGCTGAAGACCTGACGACACACATCGACCAACGCTCCGATGATCCGAAGAAACGCTGCGAAAGTCAGTAGGTCAGTACACCAAAACGTTGCCTGCAAGCCAAGGCTCGACTTCGGCTGCGGTGCCGGTCGACGTGGGTGTATCACGGTCGTATCGTTACTCGGTGGGGCCGTACCCAGCCTTAACCGGGTATGAGGAGTCACATGCCCGACCAGCAGCAGTCCTCAGCAAGTAGCGGTGATCCGCCGACTGACTCCGTTACGCATTCTTCTGCAGAGGCGCAGGCTGACCAGGCACTAAGCGGACAAGTGCCAGCGCCACCACACCCTTTGACTGCACCTGCGACGTCGGCACCTGCCATGCCGACCCCGACCACACCGGAGTCCCCGGTACCCCCGCCCTTATCCGCCTCCGTGCCGTCCGACGCGGGATCGCCGGGGAATGGCTTGTCACGGTGGGCCTGGGCGGTGGTGGCAGTGCTGACCGCCGCGTTGCCGTCCGCGCTGCTGGTGGCGGACGAGCTCGGCACACGGTTGAGCAGTGTGTCGACGGCCTTCGTGCTGTCGGGGATGCTGCTGCCTCTCGCACTGACAGTTCGAATGACTCTTCAGGAGAGCTTCGCGGACAGCTCACGCCGTACGAGGGTGCTCTTCGGCCTTCTGTCGTGCGGCCTGTTCGTCACAAGCGTGCTTGTCCTGTACCTGTTTCGCGAACCGACAGCACCGCTCACCCGAATGACGGGTGCCCGCGATGTAGCGGTCGTCGGGTTCACCGGGCCGGCCGACGCCGAGGATGAGCAGGTACTTGATGACGTGTCCCGCGCCTTCGCCGCCTCGCTCGAAAAGGCGCTGCCAGCCACCGCCAAGGTGCGTAGCTATGCGACCGAGACCACGCTGCCGCTGGACGCCCTGAGGCGCACTGGCGGCAACGAACTCGACGAACGAACACGGAAGTTCGTCGATCAGACCGGCGCGGAGATCCTCATCGGCGGCATCGTCGCCGCAGCGCCCGGCGGGCAGATCGACGTACGCCCCGCCGTGTACATCCGAGCCGATCAAGTCCCCGACGCGCCGGAGCTCGTGGGCTGGTACCTCAGCGAATCGATCGCCATGGACCAAGGCTGGCAGTCTGCGCGCAGCCGCGAAGAGGTCGTCACCGAGCTCGTTCGGCGCGCAAAGCACCTGGCAGCCTTTATCGACGCTCTGGATGCATGGCGCACTGGCAAGGCCGCACATGCGAGCCAGATCTTGGAAGAACTGCTCCCTGCGACCGACAAGAGCCACCGTCCGAGCCCGAGCAATCGGGGAGTCGGCGCAGGCGGGCCGAACAGCAGGTTCGTCACCTCTGACATGGTCAGGCTCTTCCGTGGCCACGCCCTGGAGCAACAGGCAGCCGCTGCATCAGGCACTGTCCGACAGGAGCTGCTGAGGGCCGCTCGGACCGACTACCTGACTGTCCCCTTCAGCTCCCCCGTCGGCTTGCGGGCAGAGCTGAGTCTGGCGGGCAACGGCTATCGGCTGGCGCTGGGCGCGAAGCCGAGCTGCCGCCGCGGCACTGTCAGCGCAGCGGCGCTCGCGCGTGCCTCAGGCACCCTGCGCCGACTGAACAACAACACGGCATTCACCCGTCTCGGCCGTCTCAAGGCCAAGATCAACCTGGCCCAGGTGGAGCAGTGCCGCATCACGGCCGGACTCATCACCGACGACGGCACGGTCGAACGGCTCACGACCAGCGTACGCGCCGCCGAAGGAGGAAAGCCGGTCAAGGAACTGCGCTCGCTCGCTACATCCATCGCCGCTGTGCACGCGGCGGAGCAGGGGGATCTGCAGCGGGCGTCCGACCTCATCGAGGAGGCCCTGGCTCTTCAGCCCCGCTTCCTGCAACGCGGCCTGTGGAAAGGCCTGCTGGCCTCCTGGGCGCTGGCCCGCTGCGATACGGCGACGGCACGGGCCGCCCAGAAAGAGTCGCTGCGGCAGCTTCGGGAAGCCGTACGCGCCGAGCAGGTGAGCCCCGAGTTGCCCGAGAAGTACCGGCTCGCTTACGCACAGGAGGCGGACGCCGCCCGTACACGGTGCGCTTGAACCCACCGGAATCACAAGGAACACATAGAGCTCGAAGAGGATAAAAGAGAAGAGGGGCAGCGATGAAAGTGGCCTCGATCAGGGCGACCGCGGCAGTGGTCGTTCCCATGGCACTGCTCTGCACGATCACAGCCGGGTGCACCTCACCCCATGACACCGACAAGGAAACGTCGGAGCCCAACACGATCTCGTCCTCAGCAGGCAAGGACGGTTCCCGGTCGGCCACCACAGCTCAACCCAGCGTTGCTACGAGTTCGCAGTCCATAGGCCCTGACACCGATCTGTTGCTCTCGCGACAGATCGACCTTCTGGCTGCCGGAAACGGCGCGACATCAAGTTGTGCCGAGGACCTCGAGAAGCTCCCCGATCACCAGTCCGACAGTCCTGCTGTTTGGGTGAGCAGCAGCATCAACGGCCGCAAGAGCCTGCGCATCCCCGAGCATGTCTCGCTCTGCCTCTTCGGGTTCCCTGTCGGCGACGTCGCCGTCACAGTCTCAGTGAATGGTCACGAGTACCCCACCACTACGGTTTCCGCTGAGGGAAGCGTCACCTTCCAGCATGCCGAGCCGTCCAGCACCCTCTTCCGCGGAGGTCAACTGCGGTTGTACGACGTGGGGAAGGGGCTCCGGCAGAGCGAGATGTGGCCTTTCGTTCCCCCGAGCTCGGCCCGGGAAAGCCTGGCCGACGTCCTGGAGCTGACCGTCAGTGCGCGATCTGGCAAGGTCTCCGCGACCCGTGATCAGTCGGTCGAACTCCCGTCAGTACCCGACCGCAGTTGGCTGGACGGCGACACCCGGCGGTTGCTCGTCTTCGGCTTCACGCCGGGCAGCCGGGTTCCGGTCGGGCTCTACCGGGCAGAACCGGACAGCGAAACAGCGGTGCTCGTGCGAAGGATCGGCACGGTCTCGATACCGCGGTCCCGCACCGCCGTCTTTCCTGTGCCCGAGGACATTCACGCTCTCGCTGATGACAGCGACCGTTTCCGCATCACTGTCCCTCTAGGAAGGCAGTACAACACCCCGGTTCTGTGAAATCCCACAGAGCTCGTAACACGATCATGATCGGTGCACCTTGAGGCGTCTCCAGCAGATCAGGTGGTGTTTGCTTCCCGTCTTCCGCCGGCGACGGACCGGCACCGGCTCCCCCTTTTTTTCGCGCGGACGTGGAAACCGTCCACGCAGGCGCGGGACCAGTCGAGTTCGCCGGCCGCATTCAGCTCGGCGAACGGAACCGGCCGTGGCCCCGGCGACTTCTCCGGCCAAGGAGGCAGCAGCGGCTCGATCAACATCCAAGTCGTCATCCACGGTCCACGGCCGAATCGTCACATCGGTCACGCCCCACCTGGGCACTTCAACAAGATCGTGTTGCGAGCTCTGCATTGTTCTGCGGGACGTGCCCTCTTTGGGAAGCTACCTGCCTTCGAGTGGCCTGACTCAACCGGAAGTGGCACTCGACCCGTCCGGCTCACCGTCTCGGCGCTCCCTCCCGGGGCGAGGGCTGTGGCCATGCGGCCCGGCCTGGGGGCCGAGTGGCCCATGGCGGAGGAGAGGGGGTGGGAAGAGAGTGGAGTCGGCAGGGTCGCGCTCCAGGAAGAGGCAGGGCCATGAACGCTTTCCCCATATCCACCATGCTGCGGGCGTTGCCGGTCGAGCACCGGGATCAGCTGATGCGCCTCGCCCGCGAGGTGTCGTTCCCGCAGGGCACCCGCCTTTTCAAGGAGGGCGGGCGCGCCGACCGATTCTGGATCATCCGTACGGGCACGATCGCCCTCGACCTGCACGTGGCCGGTCGCCGAGCAGCCATCATCGAGGTACTCGGGCACAACGAACTCGTGGGTTGGTCCTGGTTGTTCGGACCGCACGCTTGGTGTCTGGGTGCCGAGACGACGAGTCCGGTGCGCGCGTACGAGTTCGACGCCGAGGCCGTAGGGGTCATGTGCCGGGCCGATCCCGTGCTGGGAGTGGCAGTGACCCGGTGGGTGGGAGAGATCGTCGCCCGTCGGCTGCGGTCGGCGAGGACCCGCTTGCTGGACGTGTACGCGCCCTACGGCAGCGGCACCTCGCGCTGATCCGACCACGATGCAACCGTCGGAACCGACCAAGGAGTCACCGTGCACGGCAGCCCGCACATTGTGAGCGACGTGATGACACACACCGTCGCCTCCATCGGCCGCAGGGCCGACTTCAAGGAGATCGCGCGGCTGATGGAAGAGTGGAACGTCAGTGCCCTTCCCGTTCTGGAGGGCGATGGCCGGGTGGTCGGCGTCGTCTCCGAGGCCGACCTGCTGTACAAGGAGGAGTTCCGCGACGCCGACCCCGAAGGCCCCACACAGCTGCGGCGCTTCTCCGATCTCGCCAAGGCCGGCGCCGTCACCGCCGAGGAGCTGATGACATCCCCGGCCCTGACCGTCCACGCGAACGCGACCCTCGCGCAGGCTGCCCGCATCATGGCGCACGCCAAGGTCAAACGGCTGCCCGTCGTCGACGATACAGCCCGGCTGGAAGGGGTTGTCAGCCGCGGGGATCTCCTGAAGGTGTTCCTGCGGGTCGACGAGGAAGTCGCCGAGGAGGTCCGCAGGGAAGTCGTGTCGTACCTGTTCCCCGCGTCGTTCCCGCCTGTCCACGTGCGCGTGAAGGGCGGGGTCGTCACACTCTCCGGACGGGTCAGGGACACCTCTCTGGTGCCCGTGGCCGCACGCCTGGTGCGGGCCGTCGAGGGTGTGGTGGACGTGGAGTGCAAGCTCGCCGGCCCGGCTCGCCGCCCGGAGCAATGACCGGCGGCCGAATCCGACGGCCGTCGCCGTATTGGACCACTCGGCCCTGGTGCGTCCGCCGCCCAAGGGCGACGATGGTCATCACAGTCGGCGCGTGATCCGTAGTTCACCATCGAACGAGAGGTCGTCATGGCCGGGGCTCGTACCTTCACGGAACACAACCCGATCCGGGTCTTCCTGCTGGATGACCACGAGGTCGTACGACGCGGTCTCACCGACCTGCTGGACTCCGAGCCCGGTATCTCGGTGGTCGGTGACGCGGACAGCGCAGAGCGCGCGCTGGTGCGCGCACCGGCGCTGCGCCCGGACGTGGCCGTCCTCGACGTACGCCTGCCGGACGGTGACGGAATCAGTGTCTGCCGCGAGCTGCGCAGCGCGATGCCGGAGCTGGCCTGTCTGATGCTGACGTCATTCGACGACGAAGAGGCTCTGCTCGACGCGATCATGGCCGGGGCGGCGGGCTATGTGCTCAAGCAGATCAAGGGCTCCGACCTGGTCTCGGCGGTCCGCACGGTCGCTTCCGGCCAGTCGATGCTGGACCCCACGATGACTGCCCGCCTGATGCGCTCCCTGCGCGCGGGTCCCGCCGAAGGACCCGCACTCGCACCTGAGCTCGCCAGCCTGTCACCTCGCGAGCGAGACATCCTCACGCTCATCGGTGACGGGCTCACCAACCGCGAGATCGGCAAGAAGCTCTATCTGTCCGAGAAAACGGTGAAGAACCACATCTCCCGGCTGCTGGCCAAACTCGGCGTCCAACGCCGCGTCCAAGCGGCGGTCCTGGCCAGCCATCTCGAACGGCCCGACTCCACCGACCACCCGATGCGATGAGCCCGTCATGCCCCTCCTCATCGTCCGGACCTGCTACCGGGCCGGGTCCGTGTGCGGTCAGCCTCCGGCCGCGGCTCCGTCCGCACTCACGGGAACCCGCCACACCAGTCGCGTGCCGCCGCCCTCCGGCCGCTCGTCGAGTGTCAGTGTTCCGCCGAGGGCGACGGCCCGCTCCTGGATGTTCTTCAGCCCGCTGCGCCCGACGCCGTCCGGCACCCCGCAGCCGTCGTCCGTCACCGTGAGCGTCAACTCGCCCCTGGCACACTGAAGTCGGACGTCCACCGCCTGTGCTCCGGAGTGCCGGGCCGCGTTGCTGAGCACCTCGCCGAGTACCGCGACCGCGTGGTCGGCGATGTCGCCGGGGACATCGGTCTCGACGAGCCCCTCAATGCGCAACGCGGGCGGGAATCCGAGTGACGTGGCCGAGTCCCTCACCGCCTCGGAGACCCGGCCGCGCAAGCCGTCGCTCTCCCGCCCGCCCCCGCCGTGGGTGCGCAGTCCGAAGATCGCAGACCGGATGATCTTGATGGTGTCGTCGAGGTCGTCGACGGTCCGTGTCAACCGCTCCATGCCCTCGGGGTGCTCCATGAAACGCTGAGCACTCTGGAGGGTCATGCCGGCCGCGAAAAGCCGCTGGATGGCGATGTCATGGAGGTCGCGGGCGATGCGGTCCCGGTCCTGGAGCAGGGTGATCTGTTCCGCGTCCCGTCGCCGCTCTGCCAGCTCCAGCGCCAGCGCCGCCTGGTCGGCGAACCCGAGCAACGGCCCGGAGTCCACCTCACCGAACGGCGTACCGCCCGGTACACGCCCCAGCAGCAACACGCCCCGTGCTTTCCCGCCGGCGCCGAGCGGCACCGCGACCACGGGTCCGAGCCCGGCCCACTGGGATTCGCCTTCGCCCGTGCGGGAGTCGTGCTCGACGTCGGCGCTGACCACTGGTTCCATCGCGCCGAGTGCCGCTCCGACGAAACCGCCCCGCGCGGACAACACCACACCGCCGCGTTCCTCTCTGCCCAGGCCGACCGCCAGGGCCGGTCGCAGTGTCTCCTCGCCCGGTACGCGCTCCGCGATCAGACCCATGTCAGCGGAGACGATCTTCCGGGCCTCGTCGACGATCAGTTCCATCACCTCCGCGCTCGGCGCACCGGTCAGGAGCATGCTGGTGACCTTGCCGCTGGCCCGCTGCCAGCGCTCGCGCAGCCTCGTCTCCTCGTACAGCCGCGCGTTCTCGATGGCCACCCCGGCGGCCACTGCCAGCGTCGACAGGACGGACTCGTCCTCCGCGTCGAATTCCCTGGCGCTGCGCTTCTCGGTGAGGTAGAGGTTTCCGAACACCTCGTCGCGCACCCGGATCGGTACGCCCAGGAAGGAGTGCATCGGCGGGTGGTTCGCCGGAAAGCCGTACGACGCCGGGTGCTCCGACAGCTCCGGCAGCCGCAATGGCACCGGATGGCGGATCAGCTCGCCGAGAAGACCGTGCCCGCTGGGCAGTGCCCCGATCTCCGAGCGTCCCTCTTCGCCGATGCCGACGGTCAGGAACTCTGACAGACTCTGGTCACCGCCGATCACGCCCAGCGCTGCGTACTCGGCGTCCACCAGCAGCACCGCGGCCTCGACGATGCTGCGCAGTACCTGGGGCAGGTCGAGTTCCCGTCCGACCGAGAGGACGGCCTCCAGCAGGCTGTGCAGGCGGTCCCGGGTGCCGCGGACCGCGTCGATGCGCACCTGCAGCTCGCCCAGCAGTTCGTCGAGCCGCAGCTTGGGCACGTGCTCCTCGGAACCGCCGCGTCCATCCCCGCTCATGACTTCCTCCGACCGACACAGCAGACAAGGCAGTTCGAACCGGTTCCTCGCTGTTCACCGTACTGTCCGTCGGCGTAGTCCGCGGTGGCGACGGTCGGTGCCACCGCGGCCAGCAGCAGGACGACCAGCGGGTCGTGGAGTTGCGCTAAGACGCGGGACCACAGGGGGATCGCGATGGGCGGGGCGAGCGTGTTGGGGCCGCACTCGGTCAACAGCCGGGCAGCCGGTCCCCGGCTCAGGCCCGCTTCGTGGGTCGGGTCGGGGTGGCCATCCGACGATGGGGTGGACATCTGACGATATCGACACGACGGCTCCGCCTGCTCTGGTTCCGGGTGTCCCTGGAGGTCAGTTGGTCCAGACCCAGTCGCTGACCTCGGGGAGATCGGTGCCGTGTGCGCGGATCCACGCGTGGTGGCGCAGTCGTACGTCCGCCATCTCCTGGCGGACGGCGGCGGCGCGGACGGCGAGGCCGGGGACGCGGTCGATGACGTCCATGACCAGCCGGTAGCGGTCGAGGTCGTTGCGCACCACCATGTCGAAGGGCGTGGTCGTGGTGCCCTCCTCCTTGTATCCGCGCACGTGCAGGTTGGCGTGCCCGGTGCGCCGGTAGGTGAGGCGGTGGATGAGCCACGGGTAACCGTGGTACGCGAAGACGACGGGCTTGTCGGGGGTGAACAGGGCGTCGAAGTCCGCGTCCGACATTCCGTGCGGATGTTCCTCCCGCGGGAGCAGGCGGGCCAGGTCGACCACGTTGACGACCCGGACGGCGAGGTCGGGCAGGTGGCGCCGCAGGAGCTGGGCGGCGGCCATGACCTCCAGGGTGGGAACGTCCCCCGCACACCCGAGGACGACGTCGGGCTCCCCGTCGTGGTTGTCGCTGCCGGCCCAGTCCCAGATCCCCGCACCGCGGGCACAGTGCCCCCGGGCCTCCTCGAGCGTCAGCCAGTCGAAGCAAGGCTGCTTGCCCGCCACGACGACGTTGACGTAGTCGCGGGAGCGCAGGACGTGGTCCGCCACGGACAGCAGCGTGTTGGCGTCCGGCGGCAGGTACACCCGTACGACCTCCGGTGACTTGTTGAGGACGTGGTCGATGAAGCCGGGGTCCTGATGGGAGAAACCGTTGCTGTCCTGCCGCCACACGTGCGAGGTGAGCAGGTAGTTGAGCGAAGCGATGGGACGCCGCCAGGGTAGCCGCCGGGAGGTGCGCAGCCACTTGATGTGCTGGTTGACCATGGAGTCGACGATGTGGACGAACGCTTCATAGCAGGAGAAGAGGCCGTGCCTGCCGGTGAGGAGGTAGCCCTCCAGCCATCCCTGACAGGTGTGCTCCGAGAGGATCTCCATCACCCGGCCGTGCGGGTCCAGGTGCTCGTCGGTGTCCAGTGTCTGCGCCTGCCAGGCCTTGCCGCTCGCCCCGTACACGTCCTGGAGGCGGTTGGAGGCGGTCTCGTCCGGTCCCACCAGCCGGAAGTCACGCCGCCGCGCGGTGTTCTCCATCACCCCTTCCAGGAGGCCACCCAGAACCCGGGTGGGCTCGTGCAGGGTGCTGCCGGGCTTGTCGACGAGTACGGCGTGCCGGTCCAGCGGCGGGATCGGCAGGTCGTGGACGAGCAACCCTCCGTTGGCGTGCGGGCTCGCCCCCAACCGCCGCGTTCCGGCCGGTACGCAGTCCAGTACGGCGTCGACGGGCCGCCCGGCCTCGTCGAAAAGCTCCTCGGGCCGATAGGAGCGCATCCACTGCTCCAACTGGCGCATATGGTCGGGGTTTTCGCGCACTTCGCTCAGAGGGACCTGATGGGCGCGCCACGTCCCCTCGACCGGCAGCCCATCGACCTCGGCCGGTCCGGTCCACCCCTTGGGTGTGCGCAGGACGATCATCGGCCAGCGGACGCGTTCGCTCACGCCTTCTTCGCGGGCGCGCCGCTGCGCGGTCCTGATCCGGTCGAGCGCGGTGTCCATCGCGTGCGCCATGGCGCTGTGCACCCGCAGCGGTTCGCCACCCTCGACGTGCAAGGGCTCGTGCCCCACACCCCGCAGGAAGTCGTCGAGTTCCTCCCTGGGCAGGCGTGCGAGGACGGTCGGGTTGGCGATCTTGTAGCCGTTGAGATGCAGGATCGGCAGGACGGCTCCGTCGTGGACCGGGTCCAGGAACTTGTTGGAGTGCCACGAGGCCGCCAGCGGACCGGTCTCGGCCTCACCGTCGCCGATCACGCATCCGACGAGGAGATCCGGATTGTCCAGGGCCGCGCCATAGGCATGGGACAGCGCGTATCCCAGCTCGCCTCCCTCGTGGATCGACCCCGGCGTCTCCGGCGCCACGTGGCTGGGCACTCCGCCGGGGAAGGAGAATCGCCGGAAGAGCCGACCCATGCCGGCCTCGTCCCGGCTGACGTCCGGATAGGTCTCGGAGTACGTGCCCTCCAGCCAGGAGTTCGCGAGGACTGCGGGACCGCCGTGGCCGGGCCCCCAGACACACACGGTGTCCTGTCCGCACTCCCGTGCCACGCGGTTGAGGTGGGTGTGCACAAGGTTGAGGCCGGGCGAGGTTCCCCAGTGGCCCAGCAGCCGGGGCTTGATGTGTTCGGGCCGCAGCGGCTCCTTGAGGAGCGGGTTGGACATCAGGTAGATCTGGCCGACGGCCAGGTAGTTCGCGGCCCTCCAGTGTGCGTCCAGCGACGCGAGTGCGATGTCGTCGAGGTAACGGGCGTCTCCCTGGGCAGGACTGTCCATGTCTCGCTCCCTTGGGTGATGGCGAGCCGGTCCGGGCGGCCGCCCCACCGGCGGCAGGGGCCCTTGGCCGACGACGGTCACCGCTCGGCCGTGGACGGCCGCTGACCGCGCTGACGATCACGGACGGTCTCGCACTGCCCCCATCGTGGTCGCCGCAACGGACGGCGGGAGAGGGGCCGTTCGGCCCCGTGCCGACGCCGGGTGGCCTCTCTTGTGTTACCGCAGCCGGTGCGAGGGTGAACCGAACGAGCTTGTGCGAACCGAACGCGTCTGTGCAGAGCTACATCCAACAGGAGGCGAGCATCATGCTCCGTCCCGTCATCGTCGGCATCGACGGATCTCCCGAGAGCCTGGCCGCCGCCGGCTGGGCGGCGCGGGAGGCGCAGTGCCGTGACACGGCACTGCGCCTCGTCCACGCCTGGACATGGTCCCCGCATCCCTCCGCCGCCGTCCCCTCGACGACCAGCCAGCGCCAGTGGGCGCAGCGCATCCTGCGCGAGGCCCACGATCACCTCGGATCCCTGTATCCGCACCTGCAAGTCGAGGAAGCTCAGATGCCGGGACCCGCTCCGGCCGTACTCCTGGAAGCGTCGTCGCAGGGCGCGCTTCTTGTGCTGGGATCACGAGGGCTCAACGGCTTCACCGGCTACCTCACGGGATCGGTGAGCCTGAGCCTCACGGCGCTGTCCGCGACCCCCGTCGCCCTCGTACGGGCGGGCGAACAGGCAGCAGACGCACACCAGTTGAACGTAGAAGGTCATAGTTCGACGGACACTCCGTACCGTGCTGTGCTGCTCGGAGTGGACCTGGCACACCCCAGCGAGGAGGCCATCGCCTTCGCTTTCGAGGCGGCACAGTCGCGCGGCGCCGCCGTCCAGGTCCTGTACGGCTACCGGCTGCCCTCGATCACGGCGATGGGCCGGGGCGCCGGGGATGGCCGCGAGGCGGCAGTGGAGCACGAGTCGGCTCTCGACGCGCTGGTGCAGCCGTGGCGGGCGAAGTACCCCCGCACGGCGGTGACGACCGCGGCGCTCCGGGGCCGTGCGCAGAGCCTGCTGCTGCACGCCGCGTCCGATGCCGGACTCCTCGTCCTCGGCCGGCGCGACCGGCCCCGCTCCGATCCGTTCACGGGGCCGACGATCCACTCGGCACTGCACCACGTCCGCTGCCCGATGGTCGTCGTACCGTATGCCTGACCAGGCGATCGCCCCGGCCGGGCTACCCCTCGTACACCAGCTCCTCCGCCCCCCACCACTGCGCCACTGCGCCACCAGCGCATCGATCCCTCGCGGCGCCATCCGCTCCTGCCTCGCGAGTGCCCGGAGCCCGTCGATTACAGGAGAGCCGTCATGAGCGCACACCCGTGGACCACAGGAGACAAACTCCGCGGCACCGCCACCGCCGATCCCGGACCCACCGCCGCCGATCGAGGCCACGCGCCCGCTCGGGACCGGACACGCCTCCCCCTATTGCGAGACGTGAGAGCCGTCGTGTTCGACACCGACGGAGTCATCACCGACTCCGCACGGCTCCACGCCGCCGCCTGGAAGACCGCCTTCGACGCGTGTCTGCGCGCACACCCGTCACGGGGCCCCGGGCCCGAACGGCCCTTCGACCTCTCCGCTGACTACCTGCGCTACGTGGACGGCAGATCGCGGCTCGACGGTGCCGCCTCGTTCCTCGCCTCGCGAAGGCTGCGGCTCCCGGCAGGCTGCCTCAACGACCCCCCGGGAACCGCCACCGTGGGGGCGGTCGCCGCCCGCAAGGAGCAGCTCTTCGTGGAGCGCCTGAACCAGGGCCGCATCGAGGCGTATCCCGGAACGGTCCGGCTGTTACGGGTGCTGCACGCCCGAGGCGTGCCGATGGCCGCGGTCTCCGCGTCCCGTCACGCAGTCGAACTGCTGCGGGGCGCCGGGGTGTTCGAGCTCTTCGTGGCCGTGGTGGAAGGCGCCGAAGCGGCTCGTCTGGCGCTGCCGGGCAAACCGGATCCCGCTCTGTTCCTGGAGGCGGCCAGCAGACTCGGCACCCCGGAGGAGCACACCGCAGTGGTGGAGGACGCCCTGGCGGGGGTCGAGGCGGGTCGCCGCGGCGGGTTCGGCCTCGTCATCGGCGTGGACCGTACCGCGGTTCCGGGCACGGGCGCCGCGCTGCTGGGACGGGGCGCCGACGTCGTGGTCACGGACCTGGCCGAACTCTTCGACGACGACGGGGAGGTCCAGCCGTGACCGGATGGACCTGGGAGTACTACGGGCACGACCCGGCGTCGGAGCGCCTGCGCGAGGCACTCTGCACGCTGGGCAACGGCTACTTCGCCACTCGTGGTGCCGCGCCCGAGTGCCCGGCCGGCGAGGCCCACTACCCCGGCACGTATGCCGCGGGCTGCTACGACCGGCTCACCTCCACGGTGGCCGGCCGCGACGTCGAGAACGAGGACATCGTCAACCTTCCCAACTGGCTCCCCTTGCGCTTCAGGGTCGACGCGGAGAGCGCCGACGCGCCCTGGCTCTCGCCGGACAGCGCGGCGCTGCTCGACCATCATCAGCGCCTGGACCTGCGTGCCGGGACCTTGGAACGCACCATGCGCTACTCGGTCGGGGGTGACCGGGTGCTGTCCGTGCGACAGCTGCGGCTCGTCCACATGGCGGACCCGCATCTCGCCGCGCTGCGCACCGAGTTCACCGCTGAGGGGTGGGCGGGCAGCATGGAGATCGAGGCGGCCCTGGACGGGGCTGTCACCAACGACGGCGTCGCCCGCTACCGGCAGCTCGACGGCCACCACCTCACCGACGTCCGCACCGGGCGCGCCACATCGGACTCCGCCTGGCTGACCTGTCACACCCATACATCCGCGATCCGCGTCGGCATGGCCAGCCGTGTGACCGCCGTAGGCCCCGTCGATCGCCGCCACACCGACCTTCGCGCCCTGCGGGTCACCCAGGTCCTGCGACTCTCCCTCGCCCCCGGCCGCCCGACAGCCGTCGACAAGGTCGTGGCTCTGCACACGTCACGCGACCCCGCCATCAGTGATCCACTGCACGCCGCCGTCGACAGGGCAGGCCGGGCACCGGGATTCGAGACGCTCCTCATCTCGCACCGCGCGGCCTGGCTGCGTCTGTGGAACAGCGCGGAGCTGGACGTACCGGGGAAGTCGGGCGGCATCCTGCGCCTGCACCTGTTCCACATCCTGCAGACCCTATCCCCGCACACGGCCGACCTCGATGTCGGCGTACCGGCCCGCGGCCTGCACGGGGAGGCCTACCGGGGCCACATCTTCTGGGACGAGCTCTTCGTCCTGCCATATATGAACCTGCACTTCCCTCAGGTTTCCCGCGCACTGCTCACCTACCGCCACCGGCGTCTCGAACAGGCACGGAACGCAGCCTCCGACGTCGGCCGGGCCGGTGCCCTCTACCCCTGGCAGAGCGGGAGCGACGGCCGCGAGGAAACCCAGCAGGTGCACCTCAACCCCCGCTCCGGACGATGGCTGCCCGACCACTCACGACTCCAGCACCATGTCGGATCGGCGATCGCCTACAACGTGTGGCAGTACTGCGAGGCCAGCGGTGACACCGAATTCCTGCACACCAAGGGCGTGGAGATGCTGACGGAGATCGCCCGCTTCTGGGCAGATCTCGCGACCTACGACGACAGCACCGGACGGTACCGAATCCTCGGCGTGGTCGGCCCCGACGAGTACCACGACGCCCGCCCTGGCTCCTCGACGCCCGGTCTCGATGACAACGCCTACACGAACGTCACCGCCGCCTGGGTACTCGCCCGCGCGCTCGACGTGGTGCGCGCACTGCCACAGGCTCGCCAGGACGAACTGCGCGAGCGAACCGGACTACGGTTGAGCGAACTGGACCGGTGGGACGAGGTGTCACGGAAGCTGAGGGTGGCTTTCCACGACGGGGTCATCAGCCAGTTCGAGGGCTACGGGGCACTCGCGGAACTCAACTGGAGCGCCTACCGGGCGCATTACGGCGACATCCGCAGGCTCGACCGGATCCTGGAGGCTGAGGGCGACACGGCCAACCGCTACCAGGCCTCCAAACAGGCCGACGTCCTCATGCTCGGCTACCTCTTCTCGCCGGCCGAACTGCGCCAGATCTTCGCCCGGCTGGGCTACGAACTGGACGACGCGATGTGGGCAAGGACCGTCGACCACTATGTGCGGCGCACGAGTCACGGTTCCACCCTCAGCAGTCTTGTGCACGGCTGGGTGCTGGCCCGCCTGCGACGCGAGGACGCCTGGACATACGTCGGGGAGGTACTGGCGGGCGACGTGGCGGACGTCCAGGGCGGCACCACGGAAGAGGGCATCCATCTCGGCGCCATGGCCGGCACCCTGGACCTGGTCCAGCGCGGTCTCACCGGCCTCGAGACACGGGACGGAGCACTGTGGCTCGACCCTGTCTCGCTGCCGCCACTCTCCGAATACGGCTTCTCTGTGCGCTATCAGGGGCATGAAGGGATCACCGTGCAGGTAGGGGCCGGTGAGCTCCGTATCAGCGCGCCCGCCTCTCAGCGATCGCCGATCGACATCAGGCTTCCCACTCGGACGGTGTCCCTCTCCCCGGGCAAGAGCTGTTCGCTGCCGCTGCACGAACGGTGATGCATCCTTTCGACCTGCCCGGGACGCACGGCGACAGCCGAGGCCTGTTGGAGACGGTGAGGGACCAACGGCCCCTGCTGCACGCTCCTATCACACGGGGGGGCGGACGTCCCGATGACGACCGACTCAGGAGGCTCCAATGCCCCGCACCGTGATCGCAGGCATCGATGGTTCACACGAGAGCCTGGCTGCCGTGGAGTGGGCCGCAGGTGAGGCTTCGCGTCGACGACTGCCGCTCCGGCTGCTCCATGTCCGGGGTTTGGCGCCTTGGCGGGGGAAGTTCCCCACCGTCACCGTGGTGCCCCACGCCTGACCAAGCGCGGCCGCCTCGGCGTCCGCCTACGTCAGATACGTGGAGGAGCAGACCATCACGTCACCGGGTATCGTTTTCCTGACCAGCCTCGCCAGCGCGCTGGAGACGACGGTCGCCGAACTGGCAGGCGGCACGATGGATCTCCCACCCGGCACCGGGGGAGCGCCCTACCGCCCGCAGTTCACCGGACTGGGTGTCGGGGAGTGCCGTCGGCTGCTGGGCGCGCATGGCCTCGGGCGAGTGGGCTTGTCCACTCGCCCGACAGGCCCGTCATCCTGCCGGTCAACCACATCCTGTTGGGGGACGTCGTCGCTTACCGGACTGCCGGATCACCGGCCGCCCGGATCGCCGCGCGCCACTCCTGATCTCTCGTCCCCGGTCGCGCGGCCCGAACTGCAGTGGCCCACCGCGCATCCGGGCCCAAGGCCCGCCCTTTGCCGGCATCCCAGCCGGCACGAGGACCAGCACGGGTTGGCCTCCTCACCAGAGAACCGAGCGACGGCCATACGCGGCATCCGAAGAGGAAGCGGGCGGCGGCGCGGCCCGCCTCCGGAGTGGTCCGGTGGCGTCCCGTCCCGCTCCCCTCGGTTTGGTACGTTTCACTGGACACGCAAATCGATCGGAAGTTCGCTTACTGGGATCTCCGAGACGTCCGTTGTCGGCAGTAGACGCTCACGTTCTCCGACGTGCGGCGTGCCACACAATCGGACCGGGTGAAAGCTCATGGCAGGAACCGATCACGAAAAGGCGCTGGGCACCGCGCTCGCGCAGATCGAGCGGAAATTCGGCAAGGGTGCGGTCATGCGCCTCGGTGAGCGGCCCAACGAGCCCATCGAGGTGATCCCCACCGGATCGACCGCGCTGGACGTGGCACTCGGCGTGGGCGGCCTGCCCCGCGGCCGTGTGGTGGAGGTGTACGGGCCGGAGTCCTCCGGCAAGACGACGCTGACATTGCACGCAGTCGCGAACGCGCAGAAGGCCGGCGGCTCGGTGGCCTTCATCGATGCCGAGCACGCTCTGGACCCGGAGTACGCCAAGAAGCTCGGCGTCGACACCGACAACCTCATCCTGTCCCAGCCGGACAATGGTGAACAGGCGCTGGAGATCGCCGACATTCTGATCCGCTCCGGCGCGATCGACTTGATCGTGATCGACTCCGTCGCGGCCCTGGTGCCACGCGCCGAGATCGAGGGCGAGATGGGCGACTCCCACATGGGCCTCCAGGCCCGCCTGATGAGCCAGGCGCTCCGTAAAATCACCAGCGCGCTCAGCCGGACCAGGACAACGGTGATCTTCATCAACCAGCTCCGCGAGAAGATCGGCGTGATGTTCGGCTCGCCCGAGACCACGACCGGTGGCCGCGCTCTGAAGTTCTACGCTTCCGTGCGGCTCGACATCCGCCGGATCGAGACCCTCAAGGACGGCACGGACGCGGTCGGCAACCGCACCCGCGTCAAGGTCGTCAAGAACAAGGTCGCGCCGCCCTTCAAGCAGGCCGAGTTCGACATCCTCTACGGCCAGGGCATCAGCCGCGAGGGCGGCCTGATCGACATGGGCGTCGAGCACGGCTTCGTCCGCAAGGCGGGCGCCTGGTACACGTACGAGGGCGACCAGCTCGGCCAGGGCAAGGAGAACGCCCGCAACTTCCTCAAGGACAACCCCGACCTCGCCGAGGAGGTCGAGAAGAAGATTCTCGAGAAGCTCGGAATCGGGGTATCGGCGAAGGACGCGGGCGCCGTCCCGGTCCCTGATGCCGCCCGGACCTCGGCGGAAAACGCCGCCTGACAGACACGGCGCGAGCCGACCCGCGGGCGGGCTACCGACCTGTTCAGTCGAGCAGCTTTCGGCAAGGGGCGGGGGCACGAGTGGATCTGGGCCGTGGAGCACGCCGCGATCAGGTCGCTTAGCTGGTGGCGGTATCCGCCGAAGGTGCGGGAAAGCAGGCGGGGGGCTTATGCCGTGAACGCCGCAGGGGCGGCATCCGTTTCCGGACGCCGCCCCTTATGTGACCGACCGGGGGTTACTTGACGTTGACGCCGGTCCAGGCGGCGGCCACGCGCTTGTACTCGGTGGAGTTCGTGCCGTACAGGTCCTTCGCGGCACGCAGCGTGCCCTTACGGGCCGCCTTGTAGTCCGTCGTCGACGTGAAGTACGTCGTCAGGGCCTTGTACCAGATCTTTTCGGCCTTGGCGCGTCCGATGCCAAGGACCTTGGAGCCGTCGGCGGTCGGCGAGTTGTACTGGACGCCGTTGATCCGCTTCTTGCCGCTGCCCTCGGACAGCAGGTAGAAGAAGTGGTTGGCGATGCCCGAGGAGTAGTGGACGTCGACGTTGCCGGCGTTGGCGCTCCAGTTGTCCAGGGAGCCGCCGTCCTTGCTCGGCTTGTCCATGTAGCGCAGCGGGGAGCCGTCGCCGTTGATGTCGATCTTCTCGCCGATGAGGTAGTCGCCGACGTCCTTGGAGTTCTTGGCCTTGAACTCCACAGCGCTGGCGAAGATGTCGGAGGTGGCCTCGTTCAGGCCGCCGGACTCGCCGGAGTACTCCATGTTGCCGGTGGCCGAGGTGACGCCGTGCGTCATCTCGTGGGCCGCGACGTCGATCGAGGTGAGGGGCTTCTTGTTGCCATCGCCGTCGCCGTACGTCATGCAGAAGCAGCTGTCGTCCCAGAAGGCGTTGACGTAACCGTTGCCGTAGTGGACGCGGGAGGTCGCGCCCTTGCCGTCGCCGTTGATGCCCTTGCGGCCGTGGACCGCCTTGTAGTAGTCCCAGGTGATCTGGGCGCCGTACGCGGCGTCGACGCCGGCGGTCTGCGCGTTCGAGGGCTTGCCGTTGCCCCAGACGTCGTTGGCGTCCTTGAAGAGCTTGCCGGTGCCGCTCTCCGCGTGCTTCAGGTCGAAGGTGCGGTGGCCGCCACGGGCCTTGTCGGTCAGCTCGTAGCCGCTCGCAACCTTCTTGGAGCCGACCGTGACCTTGCCGCTGTACTGGCTGTTGCCCGTGCCGTTCTCGATGGCCTGGTACTGGTACAGCTTCTTGCCCGTCGCGGCGTCCGTGATGACGTGGAGCCTGCTGGGCGTGCCGTCCTTCTGCGTGCCGGTGACGACGGTCTCGTACGCGAGGACGGGCTTGCCGGAGGCGGCCCAGATCACCTTGCGCGGCGCCTGCGCGTCGGCCTCGGCGGTCTTGGCCTTGGCGGCGGTCGACTCGGCGGACTTGGCCACCGAGGACTTGCCGAGCTTCGCGTCGGTCGAGGCGACCTTCACGCTGGCCTCGGTCGCCTTGGTGACGCTCTCGACCTTGCCGCTCCTGGCGGTGTGCACCACGAGGTCGCCGCCGAGGACGGGCAGACCGTCGTAGGTGCGCTCGTAACGGGTGTGGACCGTGCCGTCGCGGTCCTTGATCACGTCGCGGACGACGAGCTTCTCCTTGGCGCCCAGGCCGATCTTCTCGGCGGTCGCCGATCTCTCGGCGCTCGCGTCCTGGAGGAGGTCCGCGCGGGCCGACGCCGAGAGGGCGACGGGAGAGCCGGACGGCTCGGTGTCCTTGTCCGGCTGCGCGGAGGCGCCGGTGGCCAGTCCGGCGGTGAGCAGCGCTCCAGCGGCGACAGCGGTGGCGATCGCGAGCGTCGAACGCTTACGGGATATGTAAGGGGTCACGCGGGCTCCATCTGTGGGGGCCCGGGAGGCAGGAAGGGCCCCCCGAGGCGGAAAAGGACACGATGCGGGCGTGCAACGCGATGCTGTACGTGCAGCGTGTTGCGGGGAAGCGTGCCATTCGAGCCAGGTACATGTCAGCATTTTTGCTGGATGTTGGCCGAATACGGTCCGTTGAGCAATGGTCGACATACGCAATGCGAACAATTCGTGAATCCGGGCGACACCACAACGAGCGTGATGCCCGGGGGAGTTGGTCACCCGGGGCGGCGGTGGTGTGGCGGCGAGGGCGGAGCCTCTGTGCGGGGTGGGGCTCGCGGGAAGGTGACTTTCCAGCTGCTGATGTAGCGGTGTCCGACGCGGCCCCGGTTGTCCTTAGGCGTGGAAGGCCGTGGTCGAGCCGAGCGCGGCCCGCTCGGCCACGACCCTGTTCACCGGTGCGCTCTCGTCGGCGTAGCCGAAGGAGATGCCGACAAGGAGTTTCCCTTCGGTGACGCCGAGTTCGGCGCGGACGGTGTCGGCGTAGAAGGACAGCAGCCCCTGTGGGCAGCTGTCCACGCCGTACGCGGTCATGGCCAGGAGCAGCGTCTGCATGTAGGCGCCGACGTCCGCGGCCAGCCGCACGCCGCCGTCTCCGGTGACGAACAGGAACGCGGCGTGCGGCGCGCCGTAGAAGCTCAGGCTCTCCTCGTCGTAGGCCGCGCGTGCCGCCCGGTCGTCGGGGCCGATACCCAGCGCTCCGTACAGTCCGGCGCCGAACGCGGCCCGGCGCGTCCGGTGCACCGGGCCGTACATGGTCTCGGAGTACGGGAAGTCCACCGAGGTGCGCTGCTCCGCGTGGGCCGCCCGCAGAGCGGCTGCCAGCCGTTCACGCGCCGCTCCGCTCACCACCTCGATCCGCCAGGGCTGCGCGTTGGAATTGGACGGTGCGGCGCCGGCCAGCGAGAAGACGTCCCGCATCGTGCCCTCGGGCACGGACTCGGGCCGGAAGGCGCGGGTCGCGTGCCGGCCACGTATCAACTTCTCGGCGCAGCAGCTCAGTTCGGTAGGTGACGGCCTGTTCATGGGAGCCCCTCATCGACAGCCAGGTAAACGCTTGCGTTTACTTATGGAGATGACCTTAACAGGACGCCGGAGTTCAAGTAAACGCAGGCGTACACTTACCGGATGAGTACGACTGCTCCCTCACTTCAGCGGCGGGGACGTGGCGGCCGGGAGCGCATCCTGGCCGCGGCCGCCCAGTTGTTCGGGACACAGGGCATCAACGCGACCGGCATGGAGCAGGTCGCGGAGCGGGCCCCGGTGTCCAAGCGCACGCTCTACGCGCACTTCCGGACCAAGGACGATCTGGTCATCGCCCATCTGCGGGACCTCGCGACGTCGGGTGCCACGCTGGAGAACGTGCTGACCCGCGAGGACATCCCCCCGCGGGAGCGGCTCCTCAAGCTGTTCGACCAGCCCGCGACGGACGCGGCCCCGGTGCGCGGGTGTCCGTTCATCGACGCCGCCGCGGAGTTCCCCGACCCGGCGAGCGCGGTCCACGCCTACGCGCGCGAACAGAAGGTGCGGATGGCCCACCTCATCGCCGCGCTCCTGACGGAACTGGGGTGTCGCGAACCGGCGGTACTCGCCGAGCAACTGGCCACCCTCGCGGACGGGGCGGCCAGTCGGGCCATGGTGCTGGACGAAGCGGACTACGGCAGGCACGCGCGGGCGGCGGCGGAGGTTCTCCTGGAACGGGCCCTGCCGGGAAGGGGCAAATGATCAGAACGAAGCCCGTGCGACGCCAGGCGCGGGCGGGTCACCCCTCGGTTCCGGTGCCCCGGGCCGAGGGGCGACCCGCCCTCCGAACGCGGCCGAAACCCCGGTTTCCGGGACTGTTCGGCCCCAGTACAGCTCAGTCCTGGTGGAGTTCGTTGCGCCCGGCGCCCCCGGAGAGCTTGTCGGTGCCTGCGCCGCCCCACAGGACGTCGTCGCCGCTGTTGCCCCACAGGGTGTCGTTGCCCGCCTCGCCGTAGAGCTTGTCGTTGCCCTTGCCGCCGTAGAGGATGTCGGCTCCGCCCTTGCCGTGCAGGACGTCGTTGCCGTCCTCGCCGTGCAGGTTGTTCTCCTCACCCGTGCCGGTCAGGGAGTCGTTGCCGGGGCCGCCGAAGCAGTCCTGGCTGCAGTGGGTGAGGGTGTCGTTCCCCGCGTCGCCCCACGGGCCGAAGCCGAACGGGCCGCCGCCGCCGTCGAGGCGGTCGTCCCCGTCGCCGCCGTGCAGGAGCGCGGATTCCGACGCCTTGATGACGTCGTTGCCCTTGCCGCCGTAAATCCCGGCCCAGGCCTGGCTGGTGGGCGCGAGGGTCGCGGTGTCGTCCTTGTCCCCCAGGTCGATGCGGTAGGTGTCGGAGTCGTCCGAGTTCTCCGGGATCTTGAACGCGCAGCGCACGGCGGTGTGGTCGCCCTCCTCGGGGTACACGCACTCGTTCCCCTCCGCCGCGTCGGCGGAGATGGCGATGTCGTACCGGTCGTGGAAGGTGACGAGGTAGTACGAGTCGTGCTCGCCGCGGTGCTCGATCTTCTCGTCGACGGTCACCTTGTTCTGCTGGCCCGGCGCCGCCTTGTACCAGAGCTCGTCGTCGGCAACGACGACGGAGGCCGTGGCCCGGGCGGCGGACGGCGCGGCGGACGGGGCCGCCTGGGCGGCGGACGCCGCTAAGCCGGCCGTGCCGAGAGTCAGGGCGAGGGTGGCGGTGGCTGCCATGGTCCGGTGAATGCGCATGCGGAAGTGCCCCTTCAGGGTGTGCGTGTGCAGTGGTGCTTTTGGTCACCCCGTTAGACAAGGGGCCCGAGAACGGAGTTGCCCGGCGGCTCGTGAACAGCGTCGGACGGCGTGGTGACCGGCATCTGGATGGTGTGTGGACGGCCGAGGCGGCCCTCCTGGGCCGGTCTTCCGACCGCTGCGCCAGCGCCGTGGCGGCGCGGGACACGAGGAGGCGTAAAACTGCCCGGGGGCTCCGGCGCAGGACTTAGTTCTGCGCCGTGGGACGGACGACGATGTCGCCCACGTCGACGCCCGCCGGCTGCTCGATGGCGAAGGCGATGGCACGGGCGACGGCTTCCGGCGGGATGGCGATGTCGCCCATCCTGTCGAGGAGTTGGGCCTTCACCTCCGGCGCCATGGAGTCCGTGAACTCCGTGCGCGTGGCGCCAGGTGAGACGACCGTGACGCGCAGGTTGCCGCCTGCCTCCTGGCGCAGGCCCTCGGAGATGGCGCGGACCGCGTTCTTGGTTCCGGCGTACACGGCCTGCTGGGGCACGATGCGGAGCCCGGCCGTCGATACCGTGTTCACGAAGTGCCCGAAGCCCTGCGCGCGGAAGACGGGAAGCGCCGCGGCGATGCCGTACAGCACTCCCTTGAGGTTGACGTCGATCATCTCCTCCCAGTCCTCGACGCGCAGGTCGTCCAGCGGGGAGATCAGGCCGATGCCTGCGTTGCCGACGAGGACATCGATCTTCCCGAACCGGTCGCGGGCCAACTCGACCAGCCGGGACAGGTCTTCCCGCCGCTTCACGTCCGTGCGGGCGTGGACGGCCTGGCCGCCCGCCTTCTCGATGCGGGCGGCCAGCGCCTCGAGGCGCTCCGGGCGGCGTGCGCCGAGGACGACCTTCGCGCCCCGCTCGGCAAGGAGCAGCGCGGTCGCCTCGCCGATCCCGCTGCTGGCGCCCGTGATCACAGCGACCTTGCCTTCGATTCCCGACACAGGAGCCTCCGAAAGTGGATGAGGGCAGCGCACCCCTAGACTGAAAGTGGAGGCGCCGCCAGTTGACTCGACCTTAAGTGGAGCCTTCTCCACTTAGCAACGGGGACGAAGGAGCGAGCCGTCGATGGCACGGGACACGGAACGCCCGCTGAGGGCCGACGCACAGCGCAACCGGGACAAGATCCTGGACGCGGCGGTGCGCGTCTTCACCGAAGAGGGGCTGGAGGCCCACTTCGAACGCATCGCCAGAGAGGCGGGGGTGGGAACCGGCACGCTGTACCGCAACTTCCCGACCCGGGAAGTCCTGATCGAGGCGGCCTACCGCAACGAAGTGGCGCGGCTGTGCGACGCCGTCCCCGGCCTCCTGGCGACGCTGCCGCCACGTGCGGCCCTGCGCGCCTGGATGGACCGTTTCATCGACTACGCCACCGCCAAACTCGGCATGGCCGACGCCCTGCGCGCCGTCGTCGCCTCGGGAGGCGACCCCTACGCCCACAGCCGCGACATGATCCAGACCGCCATCTCCCGCCTCATGGCGGCCGGTACGGAAGCCGGTGTCCTGCGCACCGACATCCGCCCGACCGACGTGTTCGCCGCCCTCGCGGGCATCGCCCTCACTTCGGCGAGGCCCGACCAACGGGACCAGGCCGAACGCCTTCTCGACCTCACCCTGGACGGATTGCGACCCGTACCGCAGCGACCGCCGGAGCTCCCCGAGAGCTGAATTCGCGGACACCCTGATCCAGGAGCACCACAATGACCCGCACAATGGCAGCGCGGTCCACCGTCTCGGCGGTGGCCGCGTACCGAGGACATCACGTGCGTGCGCGCGGAGAAATGAGTGAGGGGAAGACGTGAGCGGGAGCCAGCATCCGTCGGACGTGTCGGGCAGATTGAACACGGGGGTCGCACACAACGCCCGGGTGTGGAACTACTGGATCGGCGGGAAGGACCACTACGAGGTCGACCAGCACGTCGGCGACCAGGTCGCCACGATGTTCCCCGTGATCCGGGACGTGGCCCGCGCCGACCGCGACTTCCTCGGCCGCGCGGTCCGCTTCCTGACCGCCGACCGCGGAGTACGGCAGTTCCTGGACATCGGCACCGGATTGCCGACGCTCGACAACACCCACGAGATCGCCCAGCGGATCGCGCCCGAATCCCGCATCGTCTATGTCGACAACGATCCCATCGTGCTCGTCCACGCCCGCAGCCTGCTGGTCGGCACCCCGCAGGGAGCCACCGACTACATCGACGCCGACGTCCACCGGCCGGACCACGTCATAGAGGGCGCCTCGGCGACCCTCGATTTCGAGCGGCCCGTCGCGGTCATGATGCTGGGCATCCTCAACTTCATCCTCGACACGGAACAGGCGCTGGAGATCGTGCGCCGGATCATGGCCTCGGTGCCCTCCGGCAGCTACCTCGCCATGACCCATCCGACCACCGACACCGACCTCGGCGGTGAGGGCAACGTCGAGGCCATGAAGTTCTGGAACGAGAACGCCACGCCGCCGATCACCGCCCGAACGCGTACGGAGATCAGCGCGTTCTTCGACGGTCTCGACCTGCTCACCCCCGGCCTCGTGTCCTGTTCGCAGTGGCGCGCCGAGTCGGAATCCGCCCCGGTGCTCCCCCAGTTCGGCGCCGTGGCCGTGAAGCCCTGACCGGAGGCCGGTTGCCGCCGTGCTCACCCGGCCCCGGTCAGGGGATGAGCGCGGCGGCGAGTTGGGTCCGTGAGCGGATGCCGAGTTTCCGGTAGATGCGACTCAGGACGGTCTCGACGGTCTTGACCGAGATGAACATCTGCTGTGCGGCCTCCTGGTTGGTCGCGCCCGCGCGCACGAGGTCGGCCAGGCGCGTCTCGTGCTCGGTCAGGCGCCGCGCGGTCGGCCGGGGCGAGGTGCCCGGCGCGGACGCGTGACCCGTGAGGTGGGTCAGATGGTCGGCCACGAGGGGCTCGGTGGGCGGCAGCGCGACGTGCAGCGGCGGCAGCGGGGAGAAGTTCACCATCTTCCAGCCGACGGATGAGGCGCCGTGCGTCAGGCTCCGCGGCGGGTACCGGCCTTGTCGCAGGGGATGTCGGCCGCCGCGTGGTGGGGCAGGAAGTCGCGGGTGGCCTGGCGTTCGACTTCGGTGCTCGCGTCGGGCCGGACGTCCACCATGCCGCCGAAAGGCCGGTCGACGTCGCGGATGATGCACAGTGCGGTGGTGAGCAGCGCCGTGATCACGGTCAGAGTGATCAGCTGTCCGCGGTTGTTCCTGCGGGGCATGCAGACGCCCAGGGCCATCACCGTGATGACGAGGGTGGCCAGCAGGAACCACAGGATGGTGCCGGGGATGCTGGCGGTGGCCTGGGTGAGGCGTTCCTCGCGTTCGTCGGAGCGTTTGTTGTCGGCGGCGACCAGCATGCCGAAGACGGGCTTGCCCTCCAGGGACGCGAAGGTGTGCCGGAGGTCCGTGGACCAGACACTGGGGGCCGTGGATCCCTTTCCGTCGGCCATGGCGGGCCACTCCTGCTCGCGGACGGCGCGGGCGTAGCAGACGGCATCGGCCTGCACCTTCGCACGCTGCGCGCCCGGGGCGTACTCGGCGGCCTCCACCAGCTGGTCCAGGGCACGGGCCTCGCCGCGGGCGGCGACTTCCGCCTTGCCGTAGGACCCGTTCGCGGTGACCAGCACGAAGGCCAGCAGCAGGACGGTCAGGGTGAGCAGCGGGCCGACGAGGTCCTTGACGGCCATGCCGGTGTCGTCGTCATCGCTGAGCAGTCTCGGCCGGAGAAAACGGTTGGCCATGAGCCCCGCGAGCAGGGCGACAACAGCGACCACGATGACGAGGACCACGAGGTGCACCTCCGAAGACGGGCAGGGGCATCCGGCGTTCGCGGACGCTCCGCGATCTTGTCCCGGGCCGCCCCCTCGGGAACCGCGGCATCGTTCGACCGCCTTCGCACGGGGGACAAGTCTTGGGCCAGTGAGCGGCCTGGCGGCGGCCCCCGCACTCCGCCGACCCCTCCGGCCCGGCGCACGTGTCTTCTTCCGGCGCGGGTAATGCCTTTCCGCGCGGACGACACCCGACTGCGGTGCGTCGCGGCCGGGTTGTTGGTTAAGGTGACACGTCGGAAGTGATCCCGAGGTCTCTGTCAAGTCGACCGTCTGGCAGGCGAGTTCGGGACGGCACAGGCTTGCGGATCCACGGTGGGTCGCACACGACGGGGGGCTCGCGTTGGATCGCCTGCTCAGAGTGGAAGAGAAGTGCGCTGCCGCGCCCCGGCCGGACGCGGTGGACGGGTGACCGGCCGGCCGGCGAGCGGCGCGGTGCTGCCCGCGTCACTCCGCGCGTGGCTCGGGCTGATCGTGGCACTCGCCGCGCTGGGGGTCATCGCGCTCGGCGTCCTCTACGCCGGTCACAGCGAGCCCGGAACCGCGGACAGGTGGGTCATCGATCCGACGGCCGACAGTGTCGGCCGGCCGTGGCGGTCCCTCGCGCTGGCCACGGACTTCTTGGGCGAGCCCGCCGGGTCGGCGGTCCTCGTCGTGGCCGCGGTGGTGGGCTGCCTGCGACTTCGGTGGCGACGCGCGGCCGCGTTCCTCGTTGCCGGGGTTGGCATCACCGTGGTGACGGCGACGCTGCTCAAGTCGCTGGTGGGACGCACCATCCACGGTGACGACAACCTGTCCTACCCGAGCGGGCACACCGCCTTCCTCACCGCGGTCGCCGTCGTGGGGGCGCTGCTCGCGGTCGGCCGGTTGGGCCTGAGCAGGTCGGTCGGGACGCTTCTCGTGCTCGCCGCCGCGCTGGTCGCAGGATCCGTCATGGGCTGGGCGCAGGTCGCTCTGGGAGCGCACTATCCGACCGACGTCCTCGGCGGCTGGTGCACCGCCCTCGTGGTGGTTCCGGTGACCGCGTGGCTGGTCGACCGGACGGCCGACCGGTTCGCCCGTCGGACGGCCGATGCCGGAGGGCGGCAGACCCGCTGAGGTGAGGCCCTCTGTGGACGTCACCCCAGCGGGTCAGGTCGCGTCACGCCAGGCGGCGGAACACGGGCTTCACCGGTCGCCCGGCCAGCCACGGAGTGGGGTCACCTGCGTCGAGCGCCTTCCGGTACACCGCGCACGCCTGGCCCACCACCTCCACCGTGCGGTCGATGTCGGCGTCGCTCAGCGCGCTGCTCACCACGAACGACGGGGCGAGGACGCCGCCCGCGAGGAGCCTGCGCAGGAACAGCGTGCGGTACTGCTGCGAGGGCTGCCCGTGCTCGTCGAGAGTGGCGAAGACCAGGTTGCTGGCCCGGCCCCGGACGACGATGTGGTCACCGACGCCCATCCCCGCCGCGGCGTCGCGGACTCCGGCGGCCAGCCGCTCGCCGAGGGCGTGCAGCCGCGCGGTGATCCCCTCCTCCACGTACGTGCTCTGGACGGCCATCGCGGCCGCCAGCGAATGCGTTTCCGCACCGTGCGTGGTGGACAGCAGGAACACCCGCTCGCCGGAGTGGCGCAGCCCGCCGCGCTCCATCAGGTCGCGGCGCCCGGCGAGGGCGGAGACGGCGAAGCCGTTGCCCAGCGCCTTGCCGAAGGTGGAGAGGTCGGGGACGAGGCCGTACAGGCCCTGGGCGCCCGCCTCGGACCAGCGGAAGCCGGTGATCATCTCGTCGAAGACGAGGACGCAGCCGTGCCGGTCGGCGAGATCGCGCAGGCCCGCGAGGTAGCCGGGCGGAGGCTCGGTGTGGGCGGCCGGTTCGAGGATCAGGCAGGCGATCTCGCCCTGGTGGCGGGCCAGGAGTTCCTGTGTGGCGGCCAGATTCCCGTAGGGAAACGCCACGGTGAGATCGGTGGTCGCCGTCGGGATTCCGGCGGACATCGGGGTGGTGCCGATGAACCAGTCGTCGACGGAGAAGAACGGGTGGTCGCCGCAGATGGCCACCCGCGGGCGGCCGGTCGCGGCGCGGGCGAGGCGCACCGCGGCGGTGGTCGCGTCGGAGCCGTTCTTCGTGAACTTCACCATCTCGGCGGTCGGCACCGTGGCCAGGAAGCGTTCCGCGGCCTCGACCTCCACGATGGAGGGGCGGACGAAGTTGCTGCCCCGGTCGATCTCCCGCCGCACCGCCTCGGTCACACGTGGGTGGGCGTGGCCGAGGCTGACCGAGCGGAGGCCGGAGCCGTACTCGATGTAGCGGTTGCCGTCGACGTCCCACACGTGTGCGCCGCTGCCGTGGCTGATGACCGGGGCGAGGTTCTCGGGGTACTGGTCGTCGCCCTTGGCGTAGGTGTGCGCGCCGCCGGGGATCATGGCGTGCAGGCGCTCGTTCGCCTCCCGTGACCGGGGCAGTTGGAATTCTTCGGTGTCCACGACGACCTCAACTCTCTCTGTGCTTCAGGACTTCTGCTTCAGGGCCTCGGCGAGGCTCGGCGCCTCCCGGTCCCGCCGGGACATCGAGGTGGGCGGCAGCGGCCACGCGATGGCGAGTTCCGGGTCGTCGTGGGCGATCGTCACGTCCTCGGCCGGGTCGTGCGGGCGGTCGATCCGGTACGAGGTGTCGGCCGTCTCGGTGAGCGCCTGGAAGCCGTGCGCGCAGCCCGCCGGGATGTACAGGGTCACCTGCGTCTCGCCGGACAGCTCGAAGGTGGCCACGTTGCGATACGTGGGCGAGTCCTCGCGCAGGTCCACGACGACGTCGAAGATCTTCCCGTACGAGCACCGCACCAGCTTGGCCTCGCCGCCGCCGGAGCGCAGGTGGAGGCCGCGCAGCACGCCGCGGACCGAGCGGGACACGCTGTCCTGGATGAAGGCGTCCGGGTCGAGGCCCACCGAGCCGATCACGTCGGCGTCGAAGGTGCGGCAGAAGAAGCCGCGCTCGTCGGCGTACGGCGTCGGTTCGAAGAGGAACGCGCCGTCGATCGCAGGGACTTCGGTCGCCTTCATGGAGTCTCCCGCATGGCGTGGGTGTGAGTGGACGTGTGCGTACGGGTGTGAGTGGGGGCGGCCGCCGGGAACAGGGCCGCCGTCAGTGCGGAGAACTGGCGTCCCAGGCGCTCGGCGACGGCCGTGTTCCGCGCGGCGAGGGTCCGCCGCAGCTCGGCCGACCGTTTCTCCAACTCATGGAATTGTACGAGCAGTTGGTCGGCGTCGACCTCGCGCGCCGGATGGCGGTACGCGGCGAGGCCCATCTCGGCCATGAGCGCGTCGCTCTTCGCCGCGTAGCTGAGGGCGAGCGTCGGTGTGCCGACCTTCAGTGCGCAGACCAGGTTGTGGTAGCGGGTCGCCACCACGGTGTCGGCGGCCGCCATCTCCTCCATCAGGTCGGCGAGCGAGGCCGCCCCGGAGGCGGTGACCAGCGGCGAGTCCACCGCGGCGAGGATCGCGTCGACCACCGTCGCGTCGCAGTCGTCGCCGGTGAGCAGCCGGACCCGCCGGCCGTCCTCGACGAGGGCGCGGACGAAGCGGGTGGTTCCTGCGAGGTAGCGGTGGTGGATCTCCTCGGCGCTGTCCCGGTCGTCGTTGCCGCCGTGGAAGTCCATGACGCCGACGCAGACCGGTCCCGGCGCATCCGAGGGGCCGTTCGCGGGAGGCGTCGGCAGGGCGAACGCGAGGTCCGGGTAGACCTCGTCGCGCGCGGTGTCCACGCCCATCTCCCGCATCGCGTCGCGGGACAGGGTGTCGCGGTACGAGCGGTAGGTGGCGAGCCGCGCCGACCAGCGCACCAGGGCCCGGGTCGGGCGGTCGGCGATCGGGGCCGCGCCGACACCGACCAGTGCGACCCGGGTGCGGAACAGCCGGCCGGACGCGCAGAGCAGGAACAGCGAGTACGGGAAGCCCCACGGCCGCAGCGGCAGGGTGGCCTCCAGGACGCCCATGCCGGGCACGATCACCACGTCGTGGCGGCGCACCCAGGCGGCGGTGCGGGCGACGTCGACGAGTTTGCCCACGCCCTTCGCCGCGATCGCGCCCGCACGGGACGCGGTCCGGTACTCCCCGCGGTTCCAGTGCAGCCGGGTCGCGGGAATCCCGTACCGGGTCGCCACGGCTTCCGGTCCGCCGCACAGCGCGTCCACGGACGCCTGCGGATGCTCGGCGCGGAGGTAGCCGAGCACGGCTTCGAGGGATCCGTCGTTGCCGAGGTTGCCGGAGCCAAGCAGGCCGAACACCCCGACGCGGGCGGCGCTCACCCCTGCCTCCTCTCACGCCCGGCGACGAGCTCGTCCACGGAGACCGTGAGCTCGGCCGGGTCGACCGCGGCGCGGTCCTCGACCCGCTCGCCGGTGCCCGGGCGCGCCCGGCTGGTCATCCACGCGGCCAGGTGGACGTAGCAAGCGCGCCGGTCGGCGGCGGATAGCGGCGCCCGCTGGATCGCCGAGGCGAATCCCCAGACGTACTCGGCGAGCAGCCGGGGCGTCGGGTGCAGCGCCCCTGCCCTGCGCGGGTCGAGGTTGACGCACCGGGAGCGCTTGCCCGGGTTGGCCCGCTCGGCGCGGGTGGGGTGGTCGCGGCGGAAGTAGAGGAGCTCCGGCACCTGGTGGAAGGGGCCGTGCAGGACGATCTCGGCGACGAACGTGCGGTCCGCGTGGTGGTAGCTGTCGTGCGGCTTCACGCGGCGCAGCACGTCGGCGCGCATCACCCCGTAGAAGTCGTCGCCGCCGGGCTCGAACAGGAAGCTGCGGAAGCGCTCCGGCGCGCGCGGCGAGTCGGTGGCGATGCCGTACTCGTAGGGGACCTTCACCTGTCCGTCACCGTCGATGACCGCCTGGCCGGAGTGCGCCAGGACCACGTCCGGCCGCTCGTCGAGCGCCTCGACGCAGCGTCGCAGCAGGTCCCGGGCGTACAGGTCGTCGTGCGATGCCCACTTGAACAGCTCGCCGCGGCACTGGGTGAACACGTAGTTGTGGTTCGGTGCCGCGCCGATGTTGCGGAGCAGACGGATGTAGCGGATGCGCGAGTCCCGCGCGGCGTACTTGCGGCAGAGGTCCTGGGTCCCGTCGGTCGAGGCGTTGTCGGTGATGACCAGCTCGAAGTCCTCGTAGGTCTGGCCGAGCAGGGCGTCGAGCGACTCGGCGAGGTACTCCTCGCCGTTGTACACGGGCAGGCCGATGCTCAACCGGGGGTGGGCGGTCATGGGGTCCTCACTTCGGGGATCGTGTTCTGGTGGTGCTCACGCAGGGCGGACCGCAGTTGCAGCCACCACACGGCCGAGCTGCAGACGGTGGCGGAGGCGACGCCCCAGGCCGAGCCGACCGTGTTGCCCACGGCCGCTCCGCCGAGTCCGCCCGCGACGTAGCAGGCGGAGGCGAACAGCTGGCTGCGCAGGCTGCGCCGGGCCGCGGCGAGCGCGCGGAGTCCGGCCGCCGCGCCGGTGCCGAGGCCCGCGCCCGCGACACCGAGGGTGACCGGCACGATGAGCTCGGAGGCGGAGCTCCAGACGTCGCCGAGCGCGAGCTCGCCGAGCCGGTCCGGCATGAGGAGCAGAGCGGCGCCCCAGAGCAGCGCAGCGACGGCCTGTACGCCGCCGAGCAGGAGGCAGAAGACGCCGAGTCGATGCGGGGCCTGCCGCAGCACGCGTGCCGCCTCCGCGACGGTGACCAGCGAGAGCCCCATCAGCACGGCCATGAACGGGCCGAGCAGGAGCTCGGCGCCCCGGACCACGCCCACCGCGCTGACGCCGACGATCGCGCCGAGCCCGTAGGCGCGCAGCTGGCTCGCGCCGCTGACGCCGACGTTCTCGACGAGGTAGCGGTAGCTGAGGTCGTGGTGCTCGCGCAGCCACGCGCGTGCCCCGGTCGTCCGGGGCCGGATGCCGGACTGGAAGCGGCCGTACACCGCGGCGACCGCGGCGGACGCGCCCCAGGCGAGCACGAAGGCGGAGACACTGCCGACGCGGGCCGCGACCACCATGGCGGGGACGAGCGCGACGCCCCACACGACGTCGTTGACGAACGCCTTGCGCCCGGTGCCCGCGGCGAAGAACGCGTACCGCCAGGCGTCCTGGAGCAGCAGCCCCGGCAGCATGACCCCGAGGCAGGCGAACGCGGGCCCCACGCGCCCGCCGACGGCGAGCCCGGCCACCAGGCACGCCGCGCCGACGGCGGCGCCGACGCCGAGGGCGGTGCCCGAGGACCGGGCCACCGCCCCGCGCCAGGCCGTGTCGGGCACACCGCTGAAGCGCACCACGAGCGGGTCGGTGGCCAGGCCCCGGGAGACGCTGAGCACCACGCCGTAGGTCACCCACGCCAGGCTGAACACGCCGAACGCGGTCAGGCCGAGGGAGCGGGCCACGTACATGCCCACCACGAAGTTGGACAGGCTGGAGGCCGCCTGGTCGGCGAGGCCCCAGGACAGTCGGCCGACGATGGCCCGCCGGGCGCTCCGCCGGCCGGCGCCCGCCGGGACCGCCGCCGGCGTGGGCTGCTCCCCCTCGGTGGTCATGGGCGTCATGCCTTGATCAGTCCGGCGCCGTGCAGGGCGTCGGCCGCGCCGGCGACGGTGTCGAACGGCAGCCCGGCGCGCTCGGCGACGTCGAGGAGGCTGTGCTCGCCGTCGGAGAGGCTGAGCACCCAGAGCATGGCCATCTGGGCCTGCTTGGTGTCGCTGCGGCCACCGAGCGCGTCGTACAGCCCACGGCGCCCCAGCTGGGGTTCGCCGTAGGGGCTGAGGTTGACGTACCGCCGGTTGCGGTCGAGCACGGTGAAGGCCTCGCGGCAGACCGCGAGCGTGTCCGCCATCGCCTCCGGGGAGACGAAGTCCGGGTTGTCCGCCGAGGTGTGGTACTCGGGGTAGCCCGCGTACGGGGTGCGGCTGAGCGAGCCCACGCCGAGATCGAACCCGGGCGAGCAGTACTGCCGCTCGTCATAGCCGTACGGCGTGAACTCGTTGATCTGGTGCGGGCGTTCGGAGGCCCGCAGTACGTGCCGCAGCACCCGGTCGATCTCCGCGTCGCCGCGCCTGCTCTGCTTGTACGTCAGCTGTCCCGAGTCGCCCGCGCAGGCCAGCACGAGCCCGTGCTTGACCTGTTCCACCCGCTCCGCGTTGCGGGCCAGCCAGGTGATCGCCCCGATGGTGCCGGGGGCGAAGATGAACCGGTAGGTGTAGTACGGGGTTTCCTCCGCGAGGGCCCTGGCGAGATACGTCGCCACCGCGATGCCCGCCAGGTTGTCGTTGGCCAGCGACGGGTGGCAGACGTGGCAGGAGACGATCACCTCGTCGGAGACCTGCCCGGGGACGACGTGCTCGGCGTAGGTGAGGTGGCCGTCGGCGAGCGTGGAGTCGACGCGGACCTCGTAGTCGCCGTCCGGCAGCGCGTCCAGGGTCTCCCGGGCCAGACAGAACCCCCACTCCGGCTTGTAGTAACTGGTGCGGTACGGCACCCAACTCGGGTGCTCCGGCAGGGTGTACAGGTGCTCGCGCAGTTCGGCCAGCGGCATGGTCGCCGAGACCGGCACGCTGTAGCCGAGCACGTGCAGGCTGGACGCGGCGAAGTCGACGACGCGGTTCCCCGCGCTGTCGGCGACGTAGGCGTCCCGGATGTTCCACTCCTGCGGCACCGTCCAGTCGAGCACCTGCGTCCCGGTCGGCACCTCGTGCACCGTCAGCGGGAGGTACTCGTCGACGATGCGCAGGGTGGCCCGTACGCCGTCGCCGGTGATGCTCCGGCAGAGCGGGTACAGCCGCTCCACCAGCTCGTGCATGTCCGCGCCGACCTCGGTCATCGGCGCCACCGCAGGGTGTCGTCGACGGAACCGGCTTCGGAGGCCGTACGCAGCACCGCGAGGCGGGTGAAGCGCCGCTCGAAGTCCTCCGGCGTCAGCCCGTGCTTGCGGTAGGCGTCGGCGAGTTCGAACGCGCCCTGCCGCACGGTCCACTCGCAGTCGAAGCCGGGGATCGCGGCGCGGAACCGGGAGAAGTCCACCCGGTACGACCGCGGGTCGGCGCCGTTCTCCCCGGTGATCACGACCCGCGATCCCGACACCGCCTCGGCGACCTGCTCGGCGATCTCGGCGACCGTGACGTTGTTGACCTCGCTGCCGATGTTGAACGCCCGGTCGTGCACCGCTTCCCGGGGCGCGGTCAGCGCGGCGGTGAAGGCCCGTGCGATGTCGGCGGCGTGCACCAGCGGGCGCCAGGGTGTGCCGTCCGAGAGCACGAGCACCTCGCCGGACAGGAGCGCGTGCCCCACCAGGTTGTTCAGCACGATGTCGGCGCGCAGCCGGGGCGAGTAGCCGAAGGCGGTGGCGTTGCGCATGTACACCGGGCTGAAGTCGCCGTCGGCCAGCGCGTGCAGGTCGTCCTCCACCCGCACCTTGGACTCCGCGTACGGCGTCACCGGGCGCAGCGGGGCGTCCTCGCCCACCAGGTCGCCGCCGCCCGCGGCGCCGTAGACGGAGCACGTCGACGCGTACAGGAAGCGCCGCACGCCGGCCTCGCGGGCCAGCCGGGCCAGGCGCACCGACGCGTGGTGGTTGATGTCGTAGGTGAGCTCGGGTGCGAGGGATCCCAGCGGGTCGTTGGAGAGCGCGGCCAGGTGGATCACGGCGTCCACCCCGGCCACGTGTTCCGCCGTGACGTCGCGCAGGTCGACCCGGTGCCCGGACGGGTCCGCGGGTGTCGGGCCGAGGACGCAGTCGGCGAACAGGCCCGCGTCGAGACCGACGACCTCGTGCCCGGCGGCGGCGAGGACCGGGGCCATCACGGTGCCCAAGTAGCCCTGGTGTCCGGTCAGTAGTACGCGCAAGGTTCAATCCCCCAGGTTCAGAGTGAGTTTGGTGACGGCGAACGCCTCGGCGTAGCGCGCGTGACATTCGATGCCGCGGATGCGGGCGAGGCCCAGGAAGGCCTCACGGTCGTACCAGGGGCGGTGGCGCTGCGAGGGGTAGTGCTCCTGAAGGAGCCGCACCTTCTCCTCGGCGGTCTCCGGCGACAGCGGCTGGTAGGCCGAGGGGCGGCCGAGATCGCCGTCCCACTTGACGATCTCGTAGCCGAGCACGAGGTGGTCGCGGAACGCGGTGGGCATCAGCTGCGCCAGGCCGCGGTGGTCCTGGTGCGCGTCGTCGGTGCGCGGGGCCAGGATCAGGTCCGGTTCGGTCTCCCCGCGCAGTTCCTCGACGGCGGCCTTCGCCTCGTCCCAGTGCACGGGCATCCGGCCGTCCGGCAGCTTGAGCACGGTGACCCGCAGGTCGGCGCCCGGGCAGAAGGCGGCGAGCGCGGCCCGCTCCTCCTGTTCGCGTTCGCTGCCGCCCCCGGAGAGCACCAGCGCGTCGACGCGGATGCCCGGCCGCCCGTGGCACAGCGTGAGGAGCGTGCCGCCGGCGCCGATGGCGATGTCGTCGCAGTGCGCGCCCACCGCGACGATCCTGTCCAGACGCCCGGACCCGAGCCGTATCACGCGCTCACCCCCGCGCCGTCCCGCTCCCACACGGCCCACGGGCGCTCACCGCGGGCGTAGGCCTCGTCGAGCGCGGCCCGCTCCTTCACGGTGTCGGTCGGCTTCCAGAAGCCGCGGTGCTGGTGCGCCACGAGGCGGTTCTGCTTGGCCAGTTGGGCGCACCCGTCGGCGACCAGGTCACCGTTCTCGGGTATGTGGTCGAAGACCTCCTGCCGCAGCACGAAGTAGCCGCCGTTCTCCCACATGGGCAGTTCACTGACCGGGGTGATGCCCCCCACCAGGCCGTCGTCGCCCAGTTCCACGCAGTGGAACGAGGACTGCGGCGGCACCACCATCATCGACGCACCGGCGTCGCGCCGGGAGAAGGAGTCGATCATCTCGGGCAGCGGCGCGTCGGTGAGCACGTCGGCGTAGTTCGCGAGGAACATCTCGTCGCCGTCCAGGTGGTGCCGCACCCGGCGCAGGCGTTCCCCGATCGGTGACTCGATGCCGGTCTGGGCGAACGTGATCGTCCAGTCGGCTATGTCGGTGGAGAGCAGTTCGGTCTTCCCGCCGCGCAGCACGAAGTCGTTGGACGTCGTCTCCTCGTAATTGAGGAAGAAGTTCTTGATGTGGTGGGCGCCGTATCCGAGGCACAGGACGAACTCCTTGTGCCCGAAGTGCGCGTAGTAGCGCATGACGTGCCAGATCAGCGGTCGCGGGCCGACCATCGCCATCGGCTTGGGGACGTCGTCGGCCGCGCCGCTGCGCATCCGCATCCCGTAACCGCCGCAGAACAGTACGACCTTCATGCTGTGACCTCTTTCGACGGCGCGGCCTCGACAACGCTCAGTTCCGGGATGGGGAAGACAAGGCGGCCGCCCCACTCGTGCACGAAGGACAGCTGCTCGACCAGCTCGGTCCGCAGGTTCCACGGGAGGACGAGGACGTAGTCGGGCTTGTCGGCGGCGATCCGCTCGGGCGGCAGGATCGGGATGCGGGTGCCCGGCGTGAACCTGCCGTGCTTGTAGGGGTTGCGGTCGACCGTGTACGCGAGCAGGTCGGGCCGGATGCCGCAGTGGTTGAGCAGGGTGTTGCCCTTGCCCGGGGCGCCGTAGCCGACGACCGTCTCGCCGCGCTCGGCCGCCGTGATGAGGAACTTGAGGAGGTCCCTGCGGACCTTGGCCACGCGGGCGGAGAACTCGGTGTACCCCGACAGATCCTGGAGTCCGGCGGCCTTCTCCCGGTCGAGGACCTCGGCCACCTGCCGCGACGGCTCGCCGGCCACCTCGGCGGGCCGGGCCCACAGCCGGATGGAGCCACCGTGCGTGGGCAGCAGCTCGACGTCGACCAGGGCGAGTCCGCCACTGGCGAGCGCCCTGACCGCGGACGCGACCGTGTAGTACTGGAAGTGCTCGTGGTAGATCGTGTCGTACTGGTTCTCCTCGATCAGGGTCAGCAGGTGCTGCACCTCGATGGAGACCCAGCCGTCGTCGGCGACCAGGGCGCGCAGCCCCTGGGTGAACCCGACGACGTCGGGGATGTGCGCGTACACGTTGTTGGCCACGACCAGGTTCGCCGGACCGTGCTCGGCGCGGACCGCCGCGCCGGTCTCCGGGCTCAGAAACTCCGTGAGCGTGGGCACGCCCGCGTCGCGCGCCGCGGCGCCGACGTTCACCGACGGCTCGATGCCGAGGCAGCGGATCCCCCGGTCCACCACGTGCTTCAGCAGGTACCCGTCGTTGCTCGCGACCTCGACGACGAAGGCGTCCTTCGCTTCGGAGTCGAGGCCCACCCGCTTCGCGGCGTCGGCGACGAACGTGCGCGCGTGCTCCACCCAGGAGGTCGAGAAGGAGGAGAAGTACGCGTACTCGCTGAACGTCTCCTCCGGCGTGATCAGCGGCGGAATCTGCGCGAGCCAGCAGTCGGTGCAGACCTGCAGGTGCAGCGGGTACGCGGGCTCCGGCTTGTCCAGTTGGTCCGCGGCGAGGAAGCTCTCGCACGGCGGGGTCGCCCCCAGGTCGACGACGCTGGCCAGCGTCGCGGAGCCGCAGAGTCGGCATCGTGTCATTTACTGCCCCCATCCCTGCCCGCGCGGATCCCCCGGCGCGGGCCTTTGCTCTCGTTCCCCAGCGGCGGCGGGCTGTCCCCGCCGCCCGACCGAGCCGCGATCGCGGCTCGGTACCCCTCCTCCAGGCGTTCGAGGCCGACGGCGGGGCTGAAGCCCTGCTCGTACCGGCGTCGGGCCGCCCGGCCCATCTCCCGGTTGCGGTCGTCGTCGACCGCGATCCGGCGTATGCAGGACGCGAGCGAGGCTGCCTCGCCCGGCCGGTGCAACAGCCCGGTCTCCCCGTCCGCCACCAGCTCGACGAAGGCGCCGTGACCGGCGGCGACGGCCGGGACCCCGGCCGCCATCGCCTCCACGACCACCAGGCCGAACGCCTCCAGCCAGGTCGAGGGGGCCACCACGGCGACCGAGCGCGCGATCGCCGCGCGGCACTCCGCCGTGTCGTACAGGCCGACGTACCGCACGTCGTCGCGGCCCGCGGCCCAGGCGGTCACCTCGGGTTCCAGTGGCCCCGCCCCGGCGATGACGAGCGGCACGCCCACCCCGCCGGCCGCGGTGATCTCGTCCCACGCCGCCATGAGCAGCCGCACGCCCTTGGCCTCCGCGAGCCGCCCGAGATAGAGCACGTGCTCGCCGGTGCCCGATCGCCGCTCGTCCGGGTCCGGCACGAAGTTGTGCTTGACCGCGAGGCGTTCGGCCGGCATCCCGGCCCGCACCAGGACGTCGCGCTGCGCCGCGGAAATGCAGAAGAACCGCTCCACGCCGGTCCACCAGCGGCGCCGGTTGACGAGGAGACTGAGGGCGAGCGGCAGCGTCGCGAGGCGGGAGTCGCGGTAGCAGCCGTGCCGGACGGCGGGCAGCGGCGCCGCCGCTCCGACGCACTCGGTGCACGGTCGGCCGTCCCGCTGCAGCGTGCCGGGCGGGCAGACCTGGGTGTAGTTGTGCAGCGTGGCGACGGCGGGCACGCCCGCGTCGGCGCACGCGGCGAGTACCGCGGGCGACAGGAGCGGGAAGACGTTGTGGACGTGCACCACGTCCGGCCGTTCGGCGCGCAGGCGGGCGGCGAGCTCCGAGCGGACCGACGGGTTCCACGGCACGAGCAGCGGCAGCTTGGCCTTGCTCGCCAGGGACATGCCGGCGATGTCGTCGCTGCGCCGCTCGAACACCTCGACCCGGTGGCCGGCCGCGCGCAGCAGCCCCACCTCCTGGTCGACGACCTTGTTCTCCCCGCTCGGCTGCGCCGATGCGTAACGGTTGTGCACTACGAGGATGCGCATGTCCGGGGTCACCTCCGATCCTTGGCCCAGCGCGGGACACGTCGCCGCGGGACCGCGGGCGTCGAGGGGGGCGTGGCCGCGGCGGGCGCCGCGAGCAGCGAGGCGGCCAGCGCCAGGTGGAGCAGATAGGGCGAGGCGTCGCCGAGACCGGCCTCGGTGTACGACGCGATCGCGCAGTAGCTGATCAGGAAGATCGCACAGGCCCTCTGCAGCGAGGGCGGGCGCAACAGCGCGACGCCGCCGAGCACGAGGATGACCGCCGCCACGATGGCAGTGCCGGTCAAGCCCTGTTCGTTGTAGACGGCCAGCCAGCTGTTGTCGATCGGCAGGCCGCCGAACGACTTGTCGCCGAGGCCCATGCCGAACAGCTGCTCCGAGGTCGACCGGGGCGCGGCGAGCAGGGCGTCCCAGACCTTGGCCCGGCCGGTGAGGTTGGAGAAGTTCTCCTGGCTCTGTCCGCGCAGGAACCACGCCTGGAGCGCGGAGGCGAACCCCACCGCGGCCACCGTGGCGATCACCACCGTCCAGACGAAGAACCGGCGGGCGGCGGCGCTGGTCAGGATGAGCGAGCCGATGGCCAGCGCGAGGCCGAGGAACAGGCCGAGCGTGGCCGTGCGGGTATGGGTCAGCGCGAGCAGGATGAGCGAGGGCACGATGACCAGCGTCGCGCCGGCCCGGTCGACCCGGCGGCCCAGGACGAGCAGCACGGTGAGGCCGATGATCACCGCGGCGTACTGCCCGATCTGCGGCGGGGTGAGCGGCCAGAGCGCGCCGACGAGACGTCCTCCGTAGAGGTCGGGCAGGGCCGCGCCCGGTGACACGACCAGGCCCGCGGCGACCGATCCGAGCACCGCGAAGTACATCCGGATGTGGTGCCGCACGAAGCCGAGGCCACCGTCCCACCAGCGGCTGAGCAGCCACAGCGTGGCCACGAAGAGGGCCAGCCGGGCACAGCGGAACAGCGCGCCGAACCCGGACTCCAGGTTCGCGCTGGAGATCACGCTCGGCACCAGGAGCAGGGTGAGCAGGAACACGTAGGCGCTGGGCCGGATGCGCAACTGGAGGTTGACCGCGAGCGCCAGCGTGAACGCGGCGACCAGCGCGCCCATGGTGGCCATCTGGATGAGGGAGCGGGGCAGCGGGACGATGGTCTTCGCCCCGGCGGAGCCGAGCGTGTTGAGGATCAGAAGACCCCAGACCGTCCCGACGATCTTCGACGTGTGGTCCGCGCGCAGCTCAATCACCGTCCCGTATCCGGAAGGTGCTGCCCTTGTCCTGCCGGTAGGGCATGCCCTGCCACTGCCCCGGGTCGAGCACGCGGCTCGGGTCGTGGGCGACGAACTTCCACGGCCCGACGTAGACGTTGTCGTGCCAGCGGTTGTGCTGGTCACGGGTGATCGCCTCGGCCACCTGCTCGCCCTGGTAGGGCGACCAGTCCGGATAGGTGCCGTAGTTGGCGAGCAGCGCCATGCGGTCGCACCTCACCGTGCACTCGACGACGGACTTGTCGAGGACGAAGCGGTTGCCGTGGATGTCCACGCGCTGGGTCTTCCACCGGCAGTCGGAGTAGAGCGGCTCGTCGGCGATCTTCGGCCTCGCGCAGCGGTCGGTCTCCGGCACCAGCAGCGTGCAGTCACCGGAGGAGGTGTTGGCGGGGCTGTTGCAGAACCGGTCGGCGTTCTCCCACAGGGTGATGCCGGACCAGTTGTTCTCCAGCACGTTCCGGTAGATCTCGATCTTGCTCGTGCGGGCCTTGACCCGCGGCTCGCCGCCGGACTCGGACAAGTAGACGGTCGCGTACGGGAAGTTGTCGTCGCGGTCGGCGTACCTGCGGCCCTCGACCCAGTTGTTCTTCCGGATCGTGTTCCCCCGGATGACCGCGTTGTAGCTGGTCTCGTAGATCAGCGCGGCGCCGTCATTGGCCTCAAGGACGTTGTTCTCGATGCGGAAGTCGTTGTTGTTGGTGTCCGCCCACAGCCCGGTTCCCCGGTTGTCGTGCACCCAGTTGCCGCGTATGTCGGCGCCGTCGACGGCCCAGAACTTGATCCCTCCGGTGCAGCCGCAGCCCTTGCGACGGCGCTCCCAGTCGCCGGTGTTGTTGCCCACGATCTCGTTGCCCTCGACCACCAGGCCGCTGATCCGGCCCTTGGCCTTGTACGCGTTCATGCCGTACTGGCCGTTGTCGCGCAGGCAGTTGGCGCGGACCCGCTGGCGGGCGCCGGCCATCAGTCCGGCACCGGAGTTGTGCTGGATCGTCGCGTGCTCGATCAGCCACCCGTCGGCCGAGTCGTGGTTGACCACGCCCTCGTCCGGCGGCGCCACGAACCGTTGCACGGTCAGGTGGCTGACGGTGACGTCGTGGGCGGAGCCGCCGAACGCGTACTGGTTGGTCTTGCGGCCGTCGAGCACCGCGCCCGGCGCGCCGAGGTAGCGGTTCCCCTTCTTGGGGATCACCTGGGCGTAGCGGTCCGGGTCGAGCCGGTGCTTGCCCGGTCGCAGCCAGAACGTGGTGTGCGCCGGGCTCTTCTTGGTCTTCGCCGCCAGGTCGCCGACCACCCGGGGGTCGACCGTCACCGCGCCCGCCGGTGCCTTCGCGGGACCGGCCTCCGGCTTGGCGCACACCCGGGCCACCGACCGGGCCGCGGACGTGGACGGCCGGGTGGTCGGCTCCGCGGCCCCGGCGCCCGGCGTGCTCTCGCAGCCGGTCGCCAGCAGGGCGAGGGCCGCCACCGGCCCCGCCCATGTCCGCCAGTTGATCACCACGCCCGCCCCCTAGCCCCGGAACCTGAGCACGGTGGTGAACCCCTGCACACCGTCGGCCGAGCCGCTGCCGACCAGTGTGGTGGTGGGCTCCTTGCGCCCGAAGCCCGCGGAGTACCAGCCCAGCGGCGGGCCGGTCTCGCCGCGGTGCGCCCGCCAGGACAGCTCCCCCGGCAGGTCGAGCACCGCGGAGCGGGCCTCGCCGTCGCGGGTCCAGGTGAGCACGGCCCGGTTCTCCACCAGGTCCGCGGTGACGGTCGGGCCGAGGTGGAAGGCCAGACGCACGGACCGGCCGGGGCCGCGCACCTCGTCGACCACCTTGAGCTCCTGGCTCGCGGCCGTCAGCTCCACCCGGCGGCGGTGGACGGAGTCCTCGTAGCCGTCGTGCTCGGCGCACCAGCGGGTCGTGTCCGCGGCCAGGACGCGGCTGCGGGCGTGCCGCGTCCAGAGGAACGGGCCGCCGGAGACGGACTGGTCGGCGCCGTCCAGTTGGAGGGTGTTGTGGCCGAGGGTCGAGCGGAAGTACTGCCGCCACTCGGGCTGCCCGTGGTAGCAGTACGTCCCCGGGTCGGCGAGCACGTCGACCCCGTCGTGCCTGACCTCCACGGACAGGGCGTCCGCGTGGGCGTGCGCGGCGATGGACAGAAAGCCGTGCGGCCCGCCGTCGCAGCGGCACCAGATCTTCTCCGGCCCGCGCAGGATGGTCAGGCCCGCGTCGGCGAAGTGGCCCGGTCGGCTCTCCGGACGGGCCACGGCGGGTGCGCCGCCGTCCTTCGCGTACGGCCGGACGAGCGCGGCGAGGAGCGGGGTGCGCACGTCGGTGCCGGTGACCTTCGGCCACCAGTCGAGGCGGCCGAACACGGCGTCCCCGGTGGCCAGGAGCGAGCCCCAGCGGTCGGTGCCCGCGCCGTCCACGACCAGGCCGTGTCCGTCGTCGGCGTCCCCCTGGCGCGGCGGCCGCAGCCGGTTGTCCACGACGGCCGCGAGCGCGTCGGTCATCCGGAGCAGCACGAGGCGGGTCGCGCCGGGGACCGGCACGCCCGCGGCGTCCGCCTCGGCCACCGCGGCCAGGCCGAGCTCCAGGACGAGGCCGTGGTACTCGGTGGCCAGTTCGCGGTTGAGGCCGGAGAGGAAGGTGTTGCCGCGCAGCTGCCGTTCGAGGGAGCGCAGCGCGTCCTTCTGCCAGCGGGCCGATTCGGGGAACCAGCCGAACGCGCAGGCCGCGGCGGCCTGTCCGGCGGCCTCGGCGATGATGTGGTTGTTCGCCGAGGAGCCCCGGCTGGGGAAGGCGGCCAGCCAGTTCTGGTGGTGCCAGATCTGGTGCACCGCCACCGGATTGTCCTCGAAGAGGCCGGCCGCGCCCGGCCAGCCGTCGAGCAGCCGGCGGATCCACACCCAGGAGAGCAGCCGGATCCCCAGCTCGATGCCGCTGATCCAGTGCACGCCGCGCAGCGGCGCGTTGGCCCTCCACCACAGCCGCAGGTGCTCGGCCACGCGCTCGGCGTACCGCTCGTCGCCGGTGATCGCGTAGGCGGCGGCGAGCACGGTGAGGTACTGGTGCCGGGACAGCTCCCAGATCTGCTTGATGTCCCCGACCGCCTCCTCGTCCCGGTAGGGCACGTCGAAGGCGTAGCCCCACGGAGCCCGGCGCCCGGTCTTCGGGTCGAGCCACCAGTCCGGGTCGACCAGGTCGTCGCGGCCCACCCCGAAGAACTCGGCGTGCCCGGCCATCAGCCGGTCCGCCTCGGCGACGAGCCGCTCCGCGGCGTCCTGGGGCACCGCGGCGATCGCCTCCGCGGGCAGCACCGCGGTGAAGCGGGCACCGGTCACGCCCGGGCACTCCGGGCGCGCCGACTTCCACCGCCGCCTGCGCACCGCGTCGCCCACCCGGCCGCCGACCTCCCGCGGGCCCATCCGGGAAAGGCGTCGCAGGTACCAGCCCGCACTCAGGGTCATCGCGCTCTCGCCAACGTCACCGGCGCGCCGCCGGTCAGGCCGGTCCGCACCGCGAGGGTGGCCGCCGTGGTGGCGACGAGGGACTCCAGCGGCACCGGCATCGGCCCGCCGGTCCGCACGGCCCTGACGAACGCGGCCAGCTCGGCGTTCTGGCCCTTGTCCCGGGCCTTGGGCAGCCGCGAACTCACCCACCGCTTGCGGCCGTAGACCGAGGCGCGCACGAAGTCGTCGAGCCGCAGGGCCCGGCCGTCCGCGACCATGTCCAGCGTCTCCTTGGGGAAGCCCGCGGGGCCCGTGGTGACGTAGCTGATGGTGGCGGTGGACCCGTCCGGGTAGCGCAGCACGACCTGCAGGTCCTCGTTGCCGGACGTGGCCGTCGAGTACACCGACACCGGGTCGGCGCCGAGGAGCCAGCTCGCCGTGTCGATGAAGTGTCCGCCCTCGCCGACGAACCGTGAGCCCTCGGTGCCCTCCTGGAGGTACCAGCTGCCGTGCCCGAGTTGGCCCGCGTTGACCAGGTAGCGCAGGTTCGCGGGGCCGGTCCGGACGCCGAAGCGCTTCTTGGCCTCCTGCAGCAGCGGCGAGAAGCGGCGGTTGAAGCCCACCTGCAACCGGTCGTTGCCCGACTCCTCGACGGCCGCGAGCACCCCGGCCAGCTCGTCCTCGGTGAGGGCGAGGGGCTTCTCCACGAACACCGTCTTGCCCGCGAGGAGGGCTCTGCGGGTCAGTTCGGCGTGCGAGCTGTGCCGGGTGACCACGAACACCGCGTCGACGGACTCGTCGCCGAGTACGGCGTCGAGGTCGGTGGTCGCCCCGGCGAAGCCGAACTTGCGCTGCGCGTTGGCCGCGGACAGCGCCGTCGTGGTGACGACGGTGGACAACTCGACGCCGTCGCGCCCGGCCAGGTGCGGCAGCAGCATCGATGTCGCGTAGTTGCCCGCGCCGACGAACGCGAGGCGCACCGGGGTCTTCGCGGCCCGGGCCGGGGCGGACGCGGTGCCACCGGGTCGCTTGACCGCGGGCACGGCAACCTCCGGGGCGACCGCTTGCGCCGTGTCCTTGTCCTCGGCGGGGCCGGGGTAGCGGAACAGCACCGCCACGGCCTTCAGGTCGCCGTCCTTCAGCCGCTGGTAGGTGTCCACCGCGTCGTCGAAGTCGGCTATGTGGGAGATCAACGGCTCCACGTCGACGCGGCCGCGGGCGACGAGGTCGAGGAAGCACGCCAGGTTGCGGCGCTCGGTCCAGCGCACGTAGCCGATCGGGTAGTCGCGTCCCTCCAGCTCGTAGGCCGGGTCGTAGCGCCCGGGGCCGTATGAGCGCGAGAACCGGACGTCGAGCTCCTTCTCGTAGTACGCGTTCCACGGCAGGTCGAGGCGGCACTTGCCGATGTCGACGACCCGGCCGCGGTCCCTGCTCAACTTGGCCGCGAGCTCGACGGGTTGGTTGCTGCCGCCGCCCGCGGCCAGATACACCTGGTCCACGCCGTGGCCGCCGGTGAGCTCGGCGACGGCGCTCTCCACCGCCGCGGACTCCGGGTCGCCGCAGGCCGCGGCGCCCGAGCGCTCGGCGAGCTCGCAGCGCGCCGGGTCGGGGTCGACCCCGACGACGCGCACTCCGGAGGCGGTGAGGAGCTGTACCACCAGCTGCCCGATGAGGCCGAGGCCGATGACCAGGGCGACCTCGCCGAGCTGCGGCTCGCCCTGGCGGACGCCCTGCATCGCGATGGAGCCGACGGTGCCGAAGGCGGCGTGCCGCGGCGCGAGGCCGTCCGGCACCGGGGTGTAGAGGTTCTTCGGCACCCAGTTCAGCTCGGCGTGCAACGCGTGCTCGTTGCCGGCGCAGGCCACCAGGTCGCCGACCTTCACGTCGTCGGTCCCGGCGCCGACCTGCTCGACCACGCCGCACAGCGAGTAGCCCAGCGGCGTGTAGGAGTCCAGCTTGCCCATCACCTTGCGGTAGGTGGCGGGCACTCCGTTGGTGGCCACGCTCTGCATGACCTTGGCGACCTGGTCGGGGCGGGAGCGGGCCTTGCCCACCATCGACATCCCGGCCTCGGACACCTTCATGAGCTCGGTCCCGGTGGAGATCAGCGAGTAGGCGCTCCGCACCAGTACACCGTCCGGCTTGCAGCCCGGCACGGGCACGTCGAGCAGCGCCAGTTCGCCACTCTTGTAGTTCTGAACGACCTGTTTCACCCGAGCTCCTCTTGTTTCAACTTGCAATGCCGTCAAGCCGCTTGGCTCTGGCCGGAGCCAGAGGTCGCGTCGCGATACCAGTACTCCAGGGTCAGCACGTGCCACAGGTGCTTGGAGAAGTCCCGCTGCCCCGCGGCGTCCTCGGCGACCATCCGGGCCAGCGCGTCGCGCCGCAGCAACCCGGAGCGGACGAGCTCGCCGTCGTTCACCACCTCGCGCACCAGCGGCGCCAGGTCCCGGCTCATCCAGGCCCGCAGCGGGGCGCTGAACAGGCCCTTGGGCCGGTACACGATCTCCTTGGGGAGGATCGAGGTGGCCGCCTCCTTGAGGACGGCCTTGCCCTGCCGGCCGACGATCTTGCGGTCGCCGGGCACGGCGAACGCCGCCCTGACCACCTCGACGTCCACGTACGGCACCCGCACCTCGGTCGACGCGGCCATGCTGGAGCGGTCCGTGTACGCGAGGTTCAGTCCCGGCAGGAACATGCGGGCGTCGCCCAGGCACATGCGGTTCACGAAGTCGTCGAGTTCGTTGTCCTCGTAGACGTCCGCGTGCTCGGTCAGCACGTCGTCGACGGTTCCGGCCAGGTCCGGGTTGACGAGGGCGAGCAGTTCGGCCTGGTCGTACATGGTGTAGCTGCGCCGGAACGCGGTCTCCTCCGGGAGATCGGCGAAGGAGAGGAACCGCTTGGCGAAGCGCACCGACCGGTACCCCCGGCGGGCCGTGGCGACCGGCAGCCGGTCCACGGCGGCGGAGACCCCGCGCCGCAGGGGCCGCGGGACGCGCTGGTAGCGCAGCGCGAGGAGGTTGGCCAGGTGCTTGCGGTAACCGGCGAACAGCTCGTCGGCGCCCATCCCCGAGAGCATCACCTTGACGCCGGCTTCGCGGGCGGCCGAGCAGATCAGATAGGTGTTGATCGCGGCGGGGTCGCCGATCGGCTCGTCCAGGTGGTACGTCATCCGCGGCAGCAGATCGAGCACGTCCGGGGCGATCTCGATCTCGTGCAGGTCGACGCCGAACTGCTCGGCCACCTGCCGGGCGTAGCGCAGGTCGTCCGGCATCGCCTCGAACTTGGCGTCCTCGGCACGGAAGCCGATCGTGTAGGCGGAGATCCCGGGCCGCTCGCGGGCCGCGAGCGCGGTCAGGTAGCTGGAGTCGAGACCGCCGGAGAGGAAGGTCGCCACGGGGACGTCGGAGAGCAGGTGCCGCCGGTTCGACTCCTCGATGATGGCGGCGAGGTCCGGCAGTTCGCCGCCGCGGGCCCGCTCCCTGCCCTCGGTGGCGACGTCCTTCAGGTTCCAGTACCGGCCGCGGTCCACCCGGCCGTCGGGCCGGACCCGCAGCCAGCTCCCCGGCGGCAGCTTCTCCGCCTCGCGGAACGCGCAGCGCGAGTCCGGCACCCAGTAGTACAGCAGGGAGGCCACCAGTGCCCCGTGGTCGACCTCCAGCGTCCCGCCGGTCACCGCGGCGAGCGCCTTGAGCTCGGAGGCGAACACCAGACCCCCGCCGCGCCGCAGCAGGAACAGCGGCTTGATGCCCAACTGGTCGCGGGCGAGCACCAGTTCGCCGGTGCGCTCGTCGAAGATCCCGAACGCGAACATGCCGCGCAGCCGGGGCAGGCAGTCGGTGCCCCAGCGCCGCCAGGCCTCCAGGAGGACCTCGGTGTCGGAGGTACCGCGGAAGCGCACCCCGGCGGCGGCCAGTTCGGCGCGGAGCTCGGGCGCGTTGTACAGCTCGCCGTTGTACGTCAGGGCGAGGCCGTCCGAGACCATCGGCTGGGCGCCGGTCTCGGACAGGTCGATGATGGCGAGCCTGCGGTGCCCGAGCTGCACTTCGCCGTCACCGGCGAGGTGGCTGTAGCGGCCCGCGCCGTCCGGGCCGCGGTGGGCGAGGGTATCGGTGAGCCGGTCGGTCACGGCCTTCCCGTCCGGCCACCGGTACGTGCCTGCGATGCCACACATGTCTTTCCGTGCCTCCTATTCGCTGTTCGGAACGCGTGCGGCCCACATCGGCAGCCTTTCCGTCCACATCTGGCTGATCCGGCTCTGCCGGTCCAGCCGCTCGCTGTGGCCGCGCAGCGCGATGTGCAGCCCGTCCCACAGCGTCCCGTCGGTCCTGTCCCGCGGATCGGGGTCGATCAGCACCACGCCGATCACCGGTATGCGCTGGTCGGCGAGTTGCCGCGCCACGGTGTGCAGCCAGGAGGCGCTGCCGTGCCCGGCGCGGACGACGAGCACGGTCTGCCCGCCGAGGTACTGGAGGTCGGTCCACGCCGTGCCGGGCGCCACCGAGCCGACGCCGAGCCTGCGCACCTGGTGCGCCTCGGCCTCGGCGCGCTCGCCGCTGACCACGGCCGGGTCGTCGGGCTTGCGGCGGAGGTTGGCGAGCTGCGGCCCCGGCAGGCCGTCGACGATGACCACCGGCGGCCCCTCCGTCGCCAGTTCCCTGGCGACGTTCAGGGCGATCTCGCACGTGCTGCGCGCGCAGCCCAGTTCGAGGAACGAGACCGGTTCCGCGGAGCCGCGCACGGTGCGGGCGAGGGTCGTGGTGAGCCGCTCGTGCGCCGTCCGGCTCCGCAGGCGCTGCCAGAACTTGGACGGCCAGCGGGGAGTGCGGCGCAGCTCGGCGATGACCGAGGCGCCCAGGTGTGCCGCGATCTCCCGGCGCAGCACGGGGCGGTCCGCCACCACCGCGCCGACCGCGGCCACCGCGAGCCCGAGGAAGAGTCCGAGGAGGAGCCCGATCCCGGAGTTGGTGACGGCGGTCCTGGGCAGGGAGTGGCGCACGGCTCGGGGGGCGTCCACGATCTGCGTGCCGGAGACGATCTTCGGCGTGCCGGTGCGCGCCTCCGCGGCGCGCTGGTCGAAGTCGGCGATCCGCGAGTTGAGTTCGGCCCGGCGGGCGAAGAGCGACTCGATGCTCGCCGACGATTTCGGGTCGCCGCCCGGCGAACGGTCGCCTATCGACTCGTTGACCGCGGTGAGCTCGTCCCGCATCCGGTCACGCTGTTCGATCAGGGCCTTGGACTCGGCCTTCGCGGTCTCCCGCATCCGCCGTACGTGGTCGGCGACGAAGGCGTCGGCCAGTGCCTTGGCCCGGGCCACCGCTGCCGCGTCGCTGTCGGCCGTCACGTCGATCCGCAGCAGGTTGTTGGTGATGCCGGTGCCCCGGTAGTCCTGCATGAAGTCCTCGGGGTTCTCCGAGGACTTGAGGGCCTGCAGGGCCTTGGCGGCGATCCGCGTGGTCCCGAGCAGTTCGACGTCGGTACGGATCAGCGTGCCGGTGTCGTTCGCCTGGTCCTCCGCATGCGTGACGAGGACCTTGGTCGCCGCGCTCGGCGGCGGCGGCCTGAGCACCGCCAGCGCCGCGCCGGCCAGCATCCCGAGCAGCGCGAGCGTCGCCCACAGGCGGCGGCGCCTGCGCACCGACACCACCAGAGCCTGGAGGTCGAAGAGCGGCGAGCCGCCCGCCGGCTCCGAAGCCTTGTCCGTCGTCACACCGCACCGCCCCTCGCGTCGTCGCCCACCGCGCCCGCCGGTACGGCGCGCCGCGGAGGACGCCCGGCGGCGCGCTCCGGACGGGCCCGGACCGGTCCGGCCAGGACGATGCCGACGACCTCGTGCCCCGCGTCCGTACACGCTTCGGCGAGGCCGGCGAGCTCCGGCGCGGTCCAACTGCCCGCGCTGAGCACGACCAGGGCGCCGGACTCGGTGCCGCGGTCGGGCACCATCGGCCGGTGCACCGGGATCTCCACCGCCCGCAGCGCGGGGTATCCCCGACTCGAGGAGGAGGCGGAGGCATCGAGGTCGGACTCGGCGACGAGCTGCCCGGCGGCCCGGCGCGCTATTTCGTCGCCGTCCGGAACGACGACAAGGAGCGGCCGGGGCGAGCTCAGTTGGTTGCGAAGACGGGCGCAGACCCGCCGGTAGCGGGTGCGTCTGCTCGCCTCGTCGCCGGACGCCTGCGGGGCCGGCAGGTCCCACCGCGTGTCGAGGCCGAGGAGTCGCCGGATCACGGCCCGCGGGCCGTGGCCCGCGCGTCGGTACGAGGACCGGTCCCCCGGTACGTCGACGGTGCCGAGGAGGGTCGAGCCGAGGGCCGCGGCGATCTCCGCCTCGGTGCGCAGCCGACGGTTCATCCGCGCGGCGGCGAGGTGGCCGATGACCGCGCACAGGAAGGCCAGCAGTGCCCCCGCGACGACGAGCTGCGTCCTCGTCGGCGGCGCCTCGCCGGTCGGCCGGGCCGCGGGCCCCATCACGACCATGTTGGCCTTGTTCGACGCCGGGTCGGCCTCGTCCAGCTTCTTCATTGCCTCCGCCAGTGCTGTCCGCAGCTTCTCCAGCTCGGTGCGGGCCTGCACGCTCTCCACGGTCTGTCCCGGATCGGCCGCGTTGGCCAGTTCGGTGATACGGCGATTGGTCTGCATTACCTTCTGCCTCAGTGCCTCGGGCCCCGACTCCGCGTCGGGGTCGGAGGTGTCACCCGCGATCCGTCCGGCGAAGGTGACGAACTGGGCCGCCACCTCGTCGGAGAGCCGCTGCGCCCGCGCCGGGGTCTCTGCCGTGCCCGAGATCTTGATGATGTTGCCGTCGGCGGCCTTGGCGCTCACCTGGTCCCGCAGGTCGGTGGCGCTGACGCCGGACCAGTGGAGCGCGTCGGCGACGCGGTCGACCACCTCCGAACTCGTCGCGATCTCCCCCTGGGTCAGCAGCTCGCGCTCCTCCCACTGCCCCGGCAGCAGGACCGACGCCGACGTCGTGTAACTCGGCGGGAACAGCAGGGAGGAGCCGTAGCCCACCGCTGCGCCAAGCACGGCGACGACGGCGAGGAGCCGCCAGCGCCGACGGAGAATCCGCCCGATGGTGACCAGGCGTATCGTGTCGTCGCTCAACGGCGCGGCCTCCTCCCTGACCGGGCCGGGCCGCCTGGCGCCGCCGGAGTGCGGCCACCACAGGCGGCCGCGTAGGCGGCGAGCAGCGAGCGCTGGGAGTTCTGCCAGGAGAGCTGCCCCGTGATCCGCTCTTGGCCGGTCTTGCCCATCCTCGCCCGCTGCTCCGGATCGTCAAGGAGCAGTGCGATGAGGCGGGCGAATTCGGCCTCGTCGTTGGCGGGCGCGTAGAGGGCGGCGTCGCCGGCGGAGACGCGTGCCTCCCGGAGGTCGAAGGAGACGATCGGCCGGCCCATCGCCATGTACTCCAGGACCTTGTTCATGGTCGACACGTCGTTGAGCGGATTGTGCGGGTCGGGCGAGAGGCACACGTCCGCGGTGGACAGGTAACGCACCAGGTCGGCGTCGGGTATTCGGCCGGTGAACCGCACCTGGTCGGAGAGCCCGAGCTGCCGGGACAGCTCCACCATCGCGTCGAAGGCGTCCCCTGAGCCGACGAACACCGCGTGCCAGTCGGTCCGCCCGAGCCCGTCGCGCAGGGTGGCGAGGGCGCGCAGGGCGTAGTCGACGCCGTCCTGCGGTCCCATGACCCCGAGGTAGCAGAGCAGATGGGGCTTGCCGTTCTTCAACTCCGGCTCGGGCGCGACCGGTTGGAACCGGTCGACCTGGGGCGCGCTGCGCACCACGAAGACGTCCTCCGGCCGCTTGTCGCCGCGGCGCACGGCGACGTCCCGGTAGCTCTCGTTCGTGGCGATCACGATGTCCGCGGCCCGGTAGGTCATCCGTTCCAGCGCGCACACGCCCCGGTAGAGCAGGTCCTGACCGCGGTCGAACCGGGAGAGGTACAGCTCGGGCACCAGGTCGTGCTGGTCGAAGACGAACCGCGCGCCGCGCCGCGTCAGCCACCGCGCCGGCAGGAACAGCAGGTCCGGCGGGTTGCAGGCGTGGACCACGTGGACCGGCCCGACCTTGCGGGCGAGGCGGGCGGTGTGCCACAGCGCCGCTCCGTACTCCCGCAGGTAGCCGGCCGGTCCGCCGGTGGCGGCGCGCAGCGGGTAGCGGTGGATCCGCACCCCGTCGATCTCCGCCTCCGGCTCGGTGTCCCGCTTGGTCCCCTGCGGGCAGATGACGTGCACTTCCCAGCCCGCGTCGCGCAGTGTCGTGCATTCCTGCCACACCCGCCGGTCGAACGGCACCGACAGGTTCTCCACCAGGATCAGCGCGCGCCGTGCCGGGCGGTCGTTACTGGACGTGTCACCAAGCAAGGCCTATGTACCCCGGTTCGGTTCGGCGCGTTTCGGCGTCGGGAAGGTGGATGAGGTCGACGATCACCGGGGCGTCGCCGTGGGGCAGCTCCGCGAGCACGGCCGGGTCCTTGGTCCCGACCAGGCACACCTCGGCGTGCTCCAGCACCTCGTCGACGGAGTCGGCGAGCAGCTGCGCGAGGTGCGGAAGGCGGGTCTCGATGTACTCCCGGTTCGCGCCCATCAGCCGCGAGAGGCTCACGTTGGCGTCGTAGATCCGCAGGTCGTACCCCTTGCCGAAGAGCCGCTCGGCCAGCTCGACGAGCGGGCTCTCGCGCAGGTCGTCGGTGCCGGGCTTGAAGGAGAGCCCGAACAGGCCGACCCGGCGCTTGCCGGTGCGCTCGACCAGCTCCACCGCGCGCTGCAGGTGGTCGGAGTTGGAGGGCAGTACGTGGGACAGGATGGGCACCGAGACGTCGGCCCGCTGCGCCGCGTACACCAGGCTGCGCAGGTCCTTGGGCAGGCAGGAGCCGCCGAAGGCGAAGCCGGGCCGCAGGTAGGCGGGGCTGATGTTCAGCTTGCGGTCGGCCAGGAACACGTCGACCACCTGGTGCGAGTCCACGCCGAGCGCCTGGCACACCGCGCCCAGCTCGTTCGCGAAGCCGATCTTGAGGCCGTGGAACGCGTTGTCCGCGTACTTGATCGCCTCGGCCGTCGGGACCGGCACCCGAAACGTCTCGCCGGGCAGGCCGCCGTACAGCGCCGCGACCGCGTCGCCGCTCGCCGTATCGAGTTCGCCGATGACGGTCTTGGGCGGGTCGAAGAAGTCCCGCACGCTCGTGCCCTCGCGCAGGAACTCCGGGTTGACCGCGACCCCGAAGTCCACCCCTGCCGTGCCGCCGACGGACTTCTCCAGGATCGGCACGAGCAGGTTGAGGCAGGTGCCCGGCAGCATGGTGCTGCGGAACACGACGGTGTGCCGCCCGTCCCGCTCGGCGAGCGCGGCGCCGATCTGCTCGGTGACCCGCTCCAGGTACCTGGTGCTCAGGCTGCCGTTGGGCGCCGACGGCGTGCCCACGCACACGAGGGACACCTCGCTGCCCATGATCGCCTCGCGCACGTCACCGGTGGCGCGCAGCTTTCCGGAGGCCACGACCTCGGCGGTGAGTTCGCCGATCCGCTCCTCGACCACCGGGGCCTTGCCGTCGTTGACCAGGTCGACCTTCACCGGGTTCACGTCGACCCCGATGACCTCGTGACCCAGGCTCGCCAGGCACGCGGCCGACACGCAGCCCACGTAGCCAAGCCCTAAGACGCTTATTCTCATGAACCGCTCCTCCCCCCCGGGCAGGCCCTTGCGGCCTGCCGTCCGTGCGCCGATCGGACGGCGCCCCCCGTTCATCGGCCCCCCGTACATCAGTAGGCCCCCTGGCCCTGGAGCACCGCACGCAGCGTCTTCCACAAGATCACCGTGTCCAGGGCGAGCGACCAGTCCTCCACGTACCGCAGGTCGAGGCGGACCGCCTCCTCCCAGGGCAGATCGCTGCGTCCGCTGATCTGCCACAGACCGGTGAGCCCGGGCTTGACCAGCAGGCGCCGCCGGATGTCCGGGCCGTACGCCGCGGACTCCTCCGGCAGCGGCGGCCGCGGACCGACGAGCGACATCGAACCGGTGAGGACGTTGAAGAGCTGCGGGAGCTCGTCGATCGAGTACCGGCGCAGCACCGCTCCCACCCGGGTCACCCGCGGGTCCCTGCGCACCTTGAACAGCAGCCCCGCGCCTTCGTTGAGCTCGGCCAGTTCGGCGCGTGCCTGGTGGGCGCCGGTGACCATGGTGCGGAACTTGAAGATCGTGAACTCGCGGCCGTCCTTGCCGACTCTGCGCTGTCTGTACAGCGCCCCGCCCCGGCTGTCCGCCAGGACGAACAGTCCGACGAGCACCATCAGCGGCGCGAACAGCAGCAGGAGGATCGCCGCGCCCAGCCGGTCGACGATTCCCTTGACCGCCCGGCGGCCCCCGGTGAACGTCGGCATGCTGACCCGCAGCAGCGGGATGCCGAGCACCGCGTCGACATGCAGCCGCGGTCCTGCCACCTCCATCAGGACGGGGGCCACGACCATCTCGGCATCGCTGCCCTCGAGGTTCCAGGCAAGGCGCTGCAGCCGCTCCGGTGACCAGTGCGGGTCCGGAGTGACCGCGATGACGCGGTACCCGTCGCGACTGACGTGGCCCGCGACGTCCGCGAGGCGACCGACGACCGGCACTCCGTCCAAGTGGTCGCCGTCGGGCCCCAGACCATCGGCCGTGCACACCGCCTCCACCCGCCAGCCGAGGTGCGGCAACTTACGGGCCCGGGCGATCAGGTCGCGCACGGTGGCCAGGCTGCCGGCCGCGAGCACCGGGCGCAGGCACCGTCCTTCTTTCCGCTGCTTGTGCAGCCAGAGGCGCAGCAGATATCGCGCGGTCATGGTGACGAGCGCGATCGCCGGGATCGCGACGAAGATCCAGAGCTTGATGTTGCGCGAAGTGAGAGCGATACCGCCGAGCGCCAGGACGACGGCAGCCGTGAACAGTGAGCGGCCGAGTCTGCGGAATTCCTCGGCGCCCTGGCCGAGTACGGCCGGAGCCCACGCACGGCTCACCGCAAGCGCTCCCAATACGAGGAGCTCGGTGCCGAATGCGAGAATTCCCCACTTCTCGTGCCAGTTCGCCGCGTCGCGTACTCCGAAGAAGTTACCGATCGCCGCCACTACGAAAGCGGTGGCCACCGTGTCGCTGGTTATCACCGTGCGGCGGTAGCGCTGCTCCCAGTCGCTGGCCGGCCGGCTGACTGTCCCGCTCGCCACGCGCGCCGACGGAAACGGGTTGACTAATTCCCCCTGTTGCACAGGACCCCCCAGGTCACCAGTGGTTCGACGTGCTCGCCTAACACGTTTCTCCCGGGAAGCACCCCCGCCCCCCGCGCCGTGCTGTTCCTCCCCTCGGGAGGCCCCCGCCCCCCGCGCATGGCAATCCGGCTGTATCGGCGCTACTTCGACAACCCACCCAGGCGGCAGCAGATGTATAGGTGCTGCCGGACTCTCGAAGTACGCGTAAACCCTTCGGAATCCCGGGTGCTCCCCGCACCCGGGGCCCTCTCCAGGGCTACAGGAATTGCTCTCCCCCAGGTCGGATGCCAAGGGCGCACAACACGGCTGCCCAGAACATCGGACCTATAGATCATTATTTGTCGCCTCGTGTCCGCATGTGAAGCAGGGTCAATCTAGACCATCGAAGCCGCCCTGGAGAGGGGATGTGTGCAACTTGTGCTCAACCTTTGAAGCTCGATCTATCGGCCGTTGACCGCCCGTGGCCGCCCGGACGGCAACGGCACGCCTTGTGACCTGGGGTGACGAGGCCTTTACGGAATGCCGTCAGCGGCGACCGCGAGGCGGAGGGGCGCTCCCAACTGGGCCGAATTTGGGCGTGCTTTGACTCATCCGCCACCCCTCCCTCCGACCTGGAGGTTCGGCCCCCTTGCCCGTCCGCCCGCCTCTAGGTTCAACATCGTTATGGAACTGGGCATTTGAGGGGCGGAGACCCATGGGACGCGACGACCTGATCCGGCCGGTTCCGGAGCTGCTGAAGGAGCACGCCGAACGGACACCGGAACGCGTCGCCTACGCGGACGCCTCCCGCCGCGTCACCTACGCCGAGTTGGAGCGCCGCACCCGCGCGCTGGCCGCACATCTGGCCGGGACGGGACTCCGCCGAGGCGATCGCGTCGCCCTCTGCCTGGGCAATTGCGTGGAAACGGTGGAGAGTTGCCTCGCCGTCCTGCGGGCGGGGATGGTCGGCGTCCCACTCGATCCCCGATCGTCCGACGCCGAACTCGCCCACTTCCTTCGGGACAGCGGCGCCGCACACCTCGTCACGGACGCCGCGCACCTGGCACGTGTGCGGCGCCTCGGTCCGCCGCACGGCCACCTCCGCACCCCGATCACCGGCGCCGAACCGGCCCCGGACGGCGCTCATCTCTTCGAGCACGCGGCCGCCGCCACGAGCGCCCCGGCCGCGGGCATCGACCGGCTCGGTCTCGATGATCCGGCCTGGACGCTCTATACCTCTGGCACTACGGGCCGCCCCAAGGGCGTGCTGTCCACGCAGCGGGCCGCGCTCTGGTCCGTCGCCGCCTGCTACCCGCACGGTCCGGCCGGTGCACCCAAACCCTCAACTCCCGGCCCAGTACGCCAGCTGGCTCGGAGAACCGACACTCCGCCACGCGTGACGACGTGGGTAATCGGCGTGAGGCCCCGTGAGACAGGACGGTGAACGCACTCAGCACCTATGGGTCCGCCGAACCGGCTCGCGTTTCGTCACCTGGGGCGGCCCAATTCGTCGGTAGCCCCCTTACAGTCAGGGGGAGAAAACAGAGGGTGATCCTGCGGGGGTTGTGGCACGGGGCTACGCGCGGGAGGGGCTCACCGTGACCGGCGGCCGGTGTGACGCCCTTGCCCGCGGTCACCGGGAGGCACGATGATGTCGGTCGCTCACGCTCGTCCACCGAATCTCGTCCGCCGAAGAAGGTGCCGAACATGCGCACGACTCTCCTGACGGCCACCATCGCGGCTGCCGCGGCGCTCGGTTTCGCCGCCGCACCGGCGCAGGCGGCCACCGGCGACGTGAACAGGCCCTTCGCCATGACGTACGGCAACAGCCAGACGTCGGGCTCGATCCACTTCACGAGCGGCTACACGGCGTCCCTCAGCGGCGTCGTGCACGCGGCCAGCGGCCAGCGCGCGATCTGCGCCGACGCCTACAACGGCAGCGCGAAGGATCAAGGCTATTGCAGCCCCTGGGCATACGCCGGCGGCCCGGACCAGGTCCTCAACGAGCCGTTCTCCATCCCCCTCCCCGGCGGGGTCCAGCGGGTCGTCATCGAGATGATCGACGAGAACGGCAACATCGTGGCAAGCGAGTCCTGCACCCGCTCGGTCTGCACGCGCACGATCTGACCCGTGGTCGGCGACGACCAGGCACGCGGCGGCCTCCAGGACTACGCCCCTGGAGGCAACGGCAGGACGGTCGAATTCGTTGACCAGCCGGTCCGTGGCTTCCGTCGCGCTGAGTTCCCGCGCAACGGCGCCCACGTTCCCGCCCCTAAGCGTCGCGTGGAGCTTCTGCATGTCGAGGCCACTGCCCCACCAGTTCTCATAGTTGCGACTTTTCACGATAGATGACAGCCGGGTCAGTGCAACGAGTGTGAGTCGGCAGCAGTGTGGAACCGTCCGGCCGTCTAATCGGAACGGACAGCCCCCTCGACTCGACGGTGTAGTCATCCCTGGCTTGAACTCCAGCCGGGGGATGACGGCCAGCGCCCACGCTCGCGCCCATGTTCCGGTCCCACGCGTATTGGGTGGGTGCCCGCGCATTCCTGCAACGCCGACACCCACGTTCGGACTGCACCCGGCAGGCTGACGACCGGGCAGACGACCGCTGCTGCACACACGTCGGCCCGACGGACCCTCCACCGGAAGGACTGCACGATCCTGCCAGGCGACAGAAGGCAGGGCATCATGGCTGACAGATATAAAGTTTGGACTTTTCAGCCAAAGTTTGCATGATTCCGCCTATTTGAATGCATTTGTTCATTAGTTAGATTGCGCTGGTGCGTCGCACTTCCCTACGTTGAGAGTTGTCAGGCGGAGATTCTCTCCACCTGAAAACCGAAGGAAGTGCACCATGCGCACCATGCGCACCACGGACACTGCACGAACCTTCCTGGTTGCGGCGATCGCCGTGGTCGGCCTCGCCCTTACTCCCGCCCTCGCCTCCGCCCAACCCGGTACAGGCGGTGCCCAAACCCGCACCGCCGCCGGGGCTCCCGGCGCCAACGGCGCCAACGGAGTCGGAACCCTCGGGGGTATCGGTGGCCTTGGCGGAACCGGCGGCGCCGCGGGTGCCAACGGCAACGGCGGCAACGGAGGCGCCGGAGGCAACGCCAGCGGCGTGGCAAGCATCGGCGGGGCCGGTGGCACGGGCGGCGCCGGCGGAGCCAACGGCAACGGCGGCAACGGCGGCTATGGCGGAGAGGCCAAGCTCGGCGGCACCGGTGGCAAGGGCGGCGTGGGCGGTGTCGGCGACGCCGGCGCCGGTATCGCCGGTGGCAAGGGCGGCAACGGCGGTGCAGCCGTCGTCACCGGCGGCCACACGGGCGGCAAGGGTGGCGCCGGGGGCGCGGCCAGCCCGGTATGCCCCGGCCAGCCTGGAGGCAACGGCACCTCCGCCACGACGACCGCGGACGGCACCACCGGCTCCACCGGCGCTGCCGGCAAGACCACACTCCCCTGCTGAACACCTGACGGTGAGCGGTTCGCCCCAGGAGGACAGAAGCACCGGCCCGGAGCAAAGCACCCTGCGACTACTGCGCACTGACAGGTAGCCAGCGGAGTGTGGGCCCCGACAAGCGCCCGGCTGAGATCTCTCAGCCGGGCGCTTGTCGTCCTACTCGATCTGAACGGCCGTATCAAGCAGTGAGCGGCCACCTCAGCACCCGCCGATCACGCCGAGGCCCTGGCGCGACGGGAGGCGTTCAACTACGCACGCACGGGCGCCGCGTTCTCTGCCCTCGCGCTCCTGATTCCTCTCTCCCTGGGACGAAGCCACTCTGCCCAAGATCCAAACGACAGGCCCCAGCCGGGCGTGGTGCGTGAGGTAGAGATGCTGTCGGGCGGTGTGGCCGGACTTCCGGCGAACGGGTACGAGGTCGCTCACCTGGCGCTGGACAGCACGCGGTTGCGGGGCCGCCCGGAGCGCATGTGACGCAAACCCGCTCGGCCATCGTTGCGCCCCACGCGGAGACAGCCGGCCCGAACCGATCGGGCCGTACACCCCCCGTAGGGGCCGGGCCTGCGCACAGGCCAGCCGTGGCACTCCCGGCAGGTGGCAGGCTGGCGGTGCGATGAGGGTGAATACTGGTGTGGTGAGTGTTTCGCACATCAAGCCTCACCTGCGATGTCTGGACGGCAGCGGGTCCGATCTCGGCCATGCGGTGGCCGAGCGGTCTATCGAGCGCGCCGTGGGCAGATCGGACGTCGACCCACTGCCCGTGGGCCCTCCCGTGCATGTGCTGGTGGTGCACACCGGGCAGTCGGCGAACCTGCGCTGGTCAGCGGACGGGACACCGCGCCAGGAGCGGTTTCGTGCCGGGGAGGCGCTGGTCAATCCCGCCGGATGGGCGTCGCGGCCTCGCTGGCAGGACGACGTGGAGCTACTGCTTCTGGGGATTGATCCGGCGTGGCTGGAGAAGCTGGCGGCCGAGAGCGGCGCCACCGGCCAGGTAGAGCTCGTTCCGCGGTTCCACTTTACCGATCCGCTGCTGAAGATGCTGCTGGAACGTCTGGTGGCGGAGTACTCCGGGCCCGGCCCCGCGGACTCCCTGTACGCACAGTCACTGGTCCAAGCGGCCGCCGCGGTGATACTGCGGGTGGCCGCCGAGGGCCGGACGCTGCCTGGCCGAGAGGGCGGACTGCCGCCGCGGCGCTTGGCCGAAGTCATGGACTACATCCACGCGAACCTCTCCCAGCGGGTCACGCTGGCGAAACTGGCCACCGTGGCCCAAGTCAGCGAATCCCACTTCACCCGAGTCTTCAAAGCATCGACCGGCGAATCCCCGCACCAGTACGTGATGCAGCAGCGCCTGGAGTACGCGCGAGGGGAGCTCACCCGTACCAGCAGGCCGATCGCGGAGATCGCGACGGAGGCAGGTTTCGCGGACCAGAGCCATCTGACGCGGGTGATGCGGCGCTACGTCGGGGCCACTCCACGGCTGCTGCGGGACGGCAACGGCGGACGCTGACGGCCGGCGGGAAGTCGTGAGTGGTTTGTTCCACCTCTGATCGGATCGTTCAAGATCCACATGCGCCTCTGCGGCGAGTCTGGTGAATATGGCGTGGTCCTCGGTATTCGCCCGGGGCCGGGCCGTCCCACCCCAGCACATCGCAGGAGGCAGTCATGGTCACCACCCCGGACAAGACACTCAACGGCAAGGTCGCCTTCGTCGGCGGCGCGTCCCGTAACCTCGGCGGGCTGATCAGCACCACCCTCGGAGCGCAGGGTGCTCTGGTCGCGGTGCACTACAACAGCGACTCCTCCCGGGCCAAGGCCGAGGCCGTCGCGAAGGAGATCAACGCCGGCCCGGGCGAGGCGTTCGCGATCCAGGGCGATCTGACCCAGGTCTCCGAGGTGGAGCGGGTCTTCGACGACGTCGTGAACCGGTTCGGGAAGCTCGACTACAGCATCAACACCGCCGGCATGGTGCTGAAGAAGCCGCTCACCGAGATCACGGAGGAGGAGTACGACCGGATGTTCGCGGTCAACTCCAAGGCCGCGTTCTTCGTGATGCGCGAGGCTGCCCGCCGCATCGAGGACGGCGGGAAGATCATCACCATTGTCACCTCGCTGCTGGCCGCGTACACCGGCCTGTACTCCACCTACGCGGGCAGCAAAGCCCCGGTCGAGCACTTCACCCGCGCCCTGTCGAAGGAGCTGTTCGGCCGCAACATCTCGGTCAACAACATCGCTCCGGGACCGATGGACACGTCATTCTTCTACCCTGCCGAGGACGACGACTCCGTCGCGTACCACAAGTCGTCCGCGATGAACGGTGACCTCACCAAGATCGAGGACATCGTGCCCTGGGTGACGCATCTGCTCACCGACGGCTGGTGGGCCAACGGCCAGACCATCTTCCTCAACGGCGGCTACACCACCCGCTGAACCAGCACCATCCGGTGGGCGGCGCCACGCCGCCCACCGGGCCCGGTGAGCCAGTCGCAGTTCGCTGTGAGCGCGTGGCACCGCCCGATGGTTGCCCTCCTCGCCACCGAGCAGCACCGCACGGCCGGTGCGGCCCCGTGGACGCCAAGAGCCGTCGCAACCGCTCAGTCATCGTGTGCACACGGCCGAGCCCACTTCAACACCACCTAGACGTGACTGCGAACGACCGTGGGATGGTCGGCTTCGATAACAGGACCCTGCGCCGAGGCCGATCCGCCCAGGATTGGCACCTGTCTGGGCACACCGGCGACCACCTGACGATGATGCGGGAGCACGCGGGGACCACCGCGGGGGTGATCCGTGCGTGGGTCGACGGACGGACGACGGCGGAGCGGAGCCGGTGAGCGGTATCGACGAGGAGCCCGCGGCGGCGCGGCGCCCGCCGCTACTGCCGTCCGCCGTCCCGTGTCCCTGGCGCCGCGGGCAGCTCCACGGTGACGCGGATCCCACCGGTGGGCCGCGGGGTCAGGACGAGGGTTCCGTCGTGTGCCCGGGTGATGGTCTCGACGATCGCCAGGCCGAGTCCGACGCCCGCGTGGTCGGTCCGGACGCGCTCGGTACCGCGCTGGAAGGGCTCGGTGAGGGTCGCGGCCAGCTCCGGGGTGATCTGCTCACCGGTGTTCTCGACGGTGAGCACCACCGTTCCGGGGCGGACACGGGTGGTGACCCACACCGTGCCCTGTCCCGGCAGGTTGTGGACGATCGCGTTGTGCACGAGGTTCGTGGTCAGCTGGAGCAGGAGCGCCGATGAGCCGCTCGTGGGGGTGATGTCGCCGCTGGTCTCGACGGTGACGCCGCGTCTCTCCGCGAGGGGGAGAAGGGTTTCGGCGGCTTCTTCGGCCGTGAGGGACAGGTCGACGCGCTCCCGTGTGAAGGAACGCTGGTCGGCGCGGGTGAGTACGAGCAGGGCCTCGGTGAGGTCGATCGCCCGGATGTTGACGGCGTCGAGCCGGTCGATGAGTTCGGCGGTGTCGCGGTCCGGGTCGGTGCGGGCCACGTCGAGAAGCGCCTTCGATGTGGCCAGCGGGGTGCGCAGCTCGTGAGAGGCGTTGGCCGCGAAGCGCCGCTGTTCAGCGACGTGCGCCTCGAGCCGTGCGAGCATCGCGTCGAAGGCGTCGGCGAGCTCACGGAACTCGTCCTCGCGGCCCGGCAGCCGGATCCGGTGGGAGAGCGATCCGTGCGTGACCCTGCGGGTGGCGTCCGTGATGCGCGTGAGGGGGGCGAGCATGTGTCCGGCGAGCAGCCACCCTCCCAGGAGCCCGAACACCAGCAGGAAGGCCATCACGGCGGCCACGGTCGGAGCGAAGGCCCGGAGGATGGGCAGCCGGTACTCGGGATCGAAGACGAGCCCGATGTGGGTCCCCTGGTCCAGGAACACCCATGCCGCCGAGAGCAACAAGGCACCGGCGACCATCACGAACCCCGCGTAGCTGAGCGTGAGTTTGACGCGAACGCTCAAGCCGGGCGCCCTATCCACGGTCGGCCTCCCCGTCTCCGGTCCCGTCTCCGGCCGCCGGCTGCGTGTCGATGCGGTAGCCGACGCCCGGCGCCGTGGCGATGATCCACGGCAGGCCGAGCCGTTTGCGCAGGGCCGAGACGGTGATGCGCACGGCGTTGGTGAACGGGTCGGCGTTCTCGTCCCACGCGCGTTCCAGGAGCTCCTCGGCGCTGACGACACCGCCTTCCGCGGCGACGAGGACTTCGAGTACGGCGAACTGCTTCCTGGTCAGCGCGACGTAGCGGCCGTCCCGGTAGACCTCCCTGCGGAACGGGTCCACCCGCAGCCCCGCGATCTCCCGCACGGGAGGTCTGCTGTGGTCGCGTCTGCGGTCGAGCGCTCTGAGCCTGAGCACGAGCTCTCGGAGGTCGAAGGGTTTCGTGAGGTAGTCGTCGGCTCCGAGTGCGAAGCCCGACGCCTTGTCGTCGAGGCGGTCGGCCGCGGTGAGCATGAGGATCGGCATGCCACTGCCCGTGGCGACGATGCGTTCGGCGATCTCGTCGCCGGAGGGCCCTGGGATGTCCCGGTCGAGTACGGCGATGTCGTACGTGTTGATGCTCAGCAGTTCCAGCGCGGTGTCGCCGTCGCCCGCGATGTCGGCCGCGATCGCTTCCAGGCGCAGGCCGTCACGGACCGCCTCCGCCAGATAGGGCTCGTCCTCGACGATCAGCACACGCATGCCGTCGATGCTACGAGCCGGTCCATATCGTCGGCGTATCGAAAACGGCATACGCGTGGGCAACACCGCGCTGCCTTGACTGACGGCATGACTCGCATCCCACCGACCGTGCCGCCCCCGGCTTCCAGGCCGGCACGGACAGCGACCCGCTGGATCCGCCCGGCCCTGGTCGTTGTCCTCATGGCCGCGATGGCCGCGCTCACCGTGGCCTTCCTCCACCAGGTGTCGAAGGACTCGCCCTTCTCGGCCGCCTCACCCTCGAACTCCCTGCACCGAGAGGGCCGTGAGGACCGCGGTGCGGTCGGCGAGGCCGACGGTGTCGTCCCCGACGGCGTGACGGTCTTCGACGACACGACTCCGGCCGTGACCCGGCTCGATCCGGATTTGCGCAAGGCCCTGCGCCGGGCCGCGTCGGCCGCCGCGGCCGACGGAACCGAGTTCTACGTCAACAGCGGCTGGCGCTCCCCGGAGTACCAGGAGCAGCTCTTGCGCAAGGCCGTCGCCAAGTACGGCTCCGAAGAGGAGGCCGCTCGCTGGGTGGCCACCACGGCGACGTCCCCGCACGTGTCGGGGGACGCCGTCGACATCGGCCGCTCCGAGGCGGCGGCGTGGCTGTCCGGGCACGGTGCCGCGTACGGCCTGTGCCAGATCTACCGCAACGAACCCTGGCACTACGAACTGCGCGCCGACGCGATCGAGCACGGCTGCCGTCGTATGTACGCCGACCCCACCCAGGACCCGAGGATGCACCAGTGAGCGGCAGTATGCGCGAACACACGATGACGCAGGCGGGCGCGGCGGAGGCGGGAGAAGACAGCGCCGTCCACCAGGAGAGCGACGCCGCTATCGGCACCGGCACGGGGCCCGGCACCCGGCAGACCCGCGTTCGCCGCGCGCTCCACTCCCTGACCCGCCCGGGCCCGTGGAAGCGCGGTCTCCTCCTCGCGGCGCTGGCGGTGCTGCTCGGCCTGCTCATGCTGCTGCACGGACAGATCACGGACCGCCGGGGGCTCGGCAGCCTGGTGGAGACCTTCCTGCCGTGGTTCGGCCTCTTTGTTCCGGTGCTGCTCGCCGGGGCGCTGTGGCGCCGCTCCGCGTCCGCGGTGGTCGCGCTGCTGCTGCCGGTCACGGTGTGGCTGAGTCTTTTCGGCGGGCTGCTCACCGACAAGTCCCGGCCGGGCGGTGACCTCACTGTCGTCGGCCACAACGTCGGGGCCGAGAACCCCGACCCGGTCGGCACCGCCCGCGCCCTGGCCGCCTCCACGGCGGACGTGCTGGCCCTTGAGGAGCTCTCCGAGCAGGCCGGGCCGCTGTACGAGAAGGCGCTGGCGAAGGCGTATCCGTACCACGTGGTGCGGGGCACGGTCGGGCTGTGGAGCAAGCTGCCGCTGTCGGACGCCCGGCCCGTCGACATCGAGACGGACTACGGGCCGCTGGCCGCCGCCGGACCGGTCGGCGGGGTGGGGGCCGACAACCGGGCGCTGCGCGCCACGGCGGCCACGGACCAGGGGCCGCTGGCGGTGTACGTGGCCCACCTGGGGTCCGTCCGCGTGGTTCCCGGGGACGGCTTCGGGACGGGCACCCGGGACCGCAACGCGGCAGCGCTCGCCAAGGCCGTCGCGGCCGAACCGAACGAGCGGATGGTGCTGCTCGGCGACCTGAACGGCACCACGGACGACCGCGCGCTCGACGGCCTCACCTCGCGCCTCGACTCGGCCCAGGAGAAGGCGGGGAGCGGCTTCGGCCACAGCTGGCCCGCGCGCTTCCCGGTGGCACGGATCGACCAGATCCTGGTCCGCGGCGTGGAACCGATGAGTGCCTGGGTGCTGCCGTCCACCGGCAGCGACCACCTGCCGGTGGCGGCCCGGATCAGCTGGTGACGGCTTCTGAGGCCGGTGGTCCGCGATCCGTCGCGGTCACCGGCCTCGATGCCCGAAGGGCAGTCCTGGATGCCCGGGTTGCTGCCCGGTCTGCCCAAACGGGCACCAACCGGGGCACAGGCGGCCGTTGACACAGTGAACAACCCAGGCCAATGATTGTGACCGGCCGGACCCCCTGCCCCTCTGACCAGGCCTGACGACAGCCCGCGATTCCGCACGCCGCCCACCTTCGCGCAACAGAACCTGTCCCCCACGAGAGACCAGTGACGCGTAGACGTCGGGAGCCTCGCCCGGCCGTCCGTGTTCCGCCGCCGCCCCGGCACCCCCTGCTCCGTCCGCCCCCGCGACGGCGACACCACGTCGGGCTCCCGTCGGCATCGACCGTTCACCTCACGGCAGAAGGACCGCCCCCTTGACGGCGACACACACCTCCCGCGACGTCTCCTCCCCCGCCCCGGAACCCGGCGCGCCGCCGCGCTGCTCCTTCGGACAGCAACGCCTCTGGGCGCTCGAACAGGCCGAGGGCTCGCACACGGCGTACAACGAGCAGATGGCCTACCGCATCCGGGGGAGGCTGGACCGGGCGGTGCTCGCGCGGGCCCTCGATGCCGTGACCGCGCGGCACGAGACGCTGCGCACCCGGTTCGTCGCGGTGGAGGGCGAGGCACGGCAGGACATCCTGCCGCCCGCGACCGGTTTCGCGCTGCGCACGGAGGATCTGTCCGGCCGGGGGGACAGCGAGGAGCTCCTCGTCGCCCGGCAGCGCGAGGAGAGCGACACCCCCTTCGACCTCGGCTCGGGACCCCTCATCCGGGGGCAGCTCCTCACGCTCGCGCCGGACCACCACGCCCTGCTCCTGACGGTCCATCACTCCGTGTACGACGGCCGGTCGATGGTGCTCATGCTGACCGAGGTGAGCACCGTGTACGCCGCCCTGCTGCGCGGCGAACCCGACCCCGTGCCGCCGCTGCCCGCGCAGTTCGCCGACCACGCCGCGCGCCAGCACGCGTGGGTCGAGGGCGAGGAGGCCGCCGCGCAGGCCGCCTACTGGCGGGAGCGTCTTGCGGACGCCCCGGCGCTGCTCGCGCTCCCGACCGACCGGCCGCGCCCCCTGCGCCAGGACCACACGGGCGGCCGGGTCCCGGTCCGCCTCACCCCCGAGCTGACGGCCGCGCTGCGCAGGACCGCCCACGCGGAGCGGGGCACGCTGTTCACCGCGGTCCTCACCGGCTGGCACATCCTCCTCGGTCGGCTCTCCGGGGAGTCCGACACCGTTGTCGGGATCCCGGTCGCGGGGCGGCGCAGACCGGAGGACGCCCGGCTGATCGGCTTCTTCGTCAACTCCCTCGCGATCCGCGCCGAGTTGTCCGGCGACCCGACCGGGGCCGAGGCGCTCGGCCGGGTCCGCGCGGCGCTGCGCGGCGGGCTCGACCACCAGGACCTGCCCTTCGAGCGGGTGGTGGGCGCGGTGAACCCGCGCCGCGACCCGTCGCACAGTCCGCTGTTCCAGACGATGCTCGCCTGGGGAACGACCCGGTGGGGCTGGCTCGAACTGCCCGGAGCCCGGGTCGAGCCCCTCGACATCCCGTACGCCGCCGCAAAGTTCGACCTCACGCTGTCGCTGCACGAGGAGGACGGCGGCATCGCCGGGCACCTCGACTACGCCCGCGCGCTGTTCGACCACGAGACGGTGGAGCGGTTCGCCCGCTATCTCACCCGCGTCCTGGAGCAACTGGCCCGGCACCCCGAGCGCGAGATCACCGGGTACGCGCTGCTCGATGCGGACGAGCGCGCCCAACTCCTGGCGGAGGGGCGGGGACGGGTCACCTCGGGTCCAGTCGTGGGGCCCGTCGAGCGCTTCGCCGAGCAGGTACGTCTGCGGCCCGACGAGCCCGCGCTGGTCTGCGGCGCCACCCGCCTGACCTATGCCGCACTGGACCGGCGGGCCAACCGGCTCGCTCACGCCCTGCGCGCCCGGGGCGTGCGGCCCGGGCAGGTCGTCGGCCTGCACTGCGGGCGCACGGCGGAGTTGGTCGTCGGCATCTGGGGCGTCCTGAAGGCGGGCGCCGCGTACCTGCCGCTTGACCCCGGCCAGCCCCACGCAAGGCTCCGCGCCATCGTCGATGAGGCCGAACCCGCCCTGGTGCTCGGCGACGTGGCGGACCCGCCGGGACCGTGGGCCGACCTGGCCGAGGTGGAGGCCGAGGGGGAGCGCGAGGACGCGCCCGGAGAGCCGCCGTCGCCGTCGCAGCCCGCCTACGTGATCTACACCTCGGGCTCGACCGGACGCCCCAAAGGCGTGGTCGCGACCCACGGCAACATAGCCAACCTGCTGGAGAACTGGCTCGCCTCCTACGGCGCCCTGCCCGGCGAGCCGTCGTCGGCGTGGGCCAGCATCGGCTTCGACGCCTCCGTCCACGAACTGTTCCTGCCGCCGACCACCGGCGGCGTGCTGCACCTCGTGCCCGACGAGCGGCGGGGCGACCCCGAGGCGCTGCTCGACTGGATGCGCGAACACCGGATCGCGCACGCGTGGCTGCCCGCCTCCTACGTCACCTGGATCGACGAGGACCCGGGCGCCCGCCTCGCGGGCCTCTCGCTGCGCCAACTGGCCACCGGCGCCGAACCATTGCCGGAGCGTTCGCTGTGGCGGCTGCGCGCGGCCCTGCCGGGGTTGCGCGTCTGCTACGTCTACGGGCCGACCGAGACCACCGTCTACAGCATCACCCACAACGAGCCGCGGGACCTGGACCGGCGCAGCCCCATCGGGCGGCCGGTCGACAACACCCGTATCCAACTGCTCGACCGGCGGCGCGAGTTGGTGCCGCCGGGGGTCGTCGGCGAGGTGTACATCGGCGGCGCGGGCGTCACGCGGGGCTACCTCAACCGGCCCGACCTGACCCGGGAGCGCTACCCCGACGACCCGTTCGTACCGGGCGAGCGGGTCTACCGGACGGGCGACCTGGCGCGCCGACTGCCCGACGGCACCTACGAGTTCGTGGGCCGCGTCGACGACCAGGTCAAGCTGCGCGGGTTCCGCATCGAGCCCGGCGAGGTCGCGGCGGCCCTGCGGGAGCTGCCCGGCGTCCAGGAGGCCGCGGTCCTCGCCGACCGGGACGAGGCCGGTGAGCTGTGCCTGGTCGCGGGCATCGGGCGGGGCGAGGCCCCGGAGTCCACCCCCGCGCAGTGGCGCGCCGCCCTCGCCGAACGGCTGCCGGACTACATGATTCCGGCGCTCTTCGCCGAGTTCCAGCGGCTCCCGCTGAACCGCAGCGGGAAGCTGGACCGCGCAGAGGTCCTCGACCGCGCCCGTGCGTCGCGCTCCGACCAGGTCAACACCCTCGCGCCGCGCGACCGGGTCGAGATGGCGCTGTACCGGATCTGGCGGCAGGTGCTCGTGCACCGCGACATCGGCATCACCGACGACTTCTTCGCGGTGGGCGGCACGTCCCTTTCGGCCATCAAGGTGGCGCATCTGATCCGGGAGGAGTTCGGCCAGGAGCTCGCGACCCGCGACGTGCTGCGGTACCCCACCGTGGAACGGCTCGCGGCGCGGCTGCGCGGGCAGGCACCGGTGGCGCCCGACGACGGCCTCATCGACTTCCGGGCGGGCCCGGACAGGCAGCGGGTGATCTGTGTCCACCCCGCGGGCGGCACCGCCTTCTGCTACCTGCCGTTGTCCGCGGCCCTGCCGGACGGGATCCGCGTGCAGGGAATCCAGGCGCAGGGCATCGATCCGGGCGAGGAGCCGCTGCGCTCGGTGGAGGCGATGGCGGAGCACTACCTGACGCTGCTGTGTCCGGAGCCGGACGAGGCCCTGGTGATCTGCGGCCTCTCCTTCGGCGGGCTCGTCGCGCACGAGATGGGGCGGCGGCTGGCGCTGGCCGGGCACCGCGGGGTGTCCGTGGTGCTCCTCGACACACACGGGACGGACGACCCGGCGGAGCGGGAGCGGTTCGCGCCGGTCGACTTCGCCGAGTTCCGCGACAAGCTGGTCCGCTTCAACGGCATGTACCCCGGGATCGACGACGCGCAGATCGACCGGTACTTCCGGATCTACAACCACAACCGGGAGGCCGCCCGCGACTACGTGCCGGGATCCTCGGCCGCCCCGCTGCTCCTCGTACAGGCCGCGGAGGCGGAGGTCGCCGAGGGGGGCGACCCCGTGGCGGCGGGTGAGGCGCTGCGGCGGTTCTGGCGCGACCGCGCCGACGCCGGGCTCACCGTGGAGATGGTCGACGGCGGCCACTGGGACGTCCTGGAGGGCGAGCGAATACCCCGCATCGCCGGACTGATCGCGGAGCGGCTCACCCGGCCCGCCACCACGGCCGTCGCCGCCACGGCCGTCGCCGCGACGACCGCGGCCACCACCACTGCGGCCATCACCACCGTCACCGCCACCACCGAGGACTGATGCGCACCTCATCCCGTTCCGCCGGCCTGGCCCGGGCGGTGCACGAACAGAGCCTGCTGACCCCCGCGGCACCTGCCGTCAGCGACGGCGACCTGACGCTGAGCCACGCCACGCTCGACGCCTCGGCCGCCGCAGTCGCGGCCGATCTGCGCGCACGCGGGATCGGTCCCGGCGACGCCGTCGCCGTGGGACTGCCCCGATCCTGGCAACTTCTCTGCGTCATGCTGGGCGTGCTCCGGCTCGGCGCCCAGGTGGTCCCCGCCGACCGGCTGAGCCCCGCCGAGCGGCTCGCGCACATCCTCGACGACTCCGGCGCCCGGCTCCTCGTGCACGACGGCGCCTTCCCGTCCGAGCTGCCCGACGGGGTGGCCGCGCTGCCGGTCGACTCCCTGCTCGACGCGCCGGTCCACACCGCGGCCGGGCCCCCGCCCGCGACGCCCGCGCCGGTCTCCTTCGTCTTCTACACCTCGGGCACCACCGGCCGCCCCAAGGGCGTCGAGGTACGCGACGCCGGCATCCTGCGCCTGGCCGACCCCGGATTCCTCCCGGAGTCGGCGGGCGGCCGCTTCGCCTGTCTGTCGAACCCGGCCTTCGACGCGCTGAGCTTCGAGGTGTGGGCGCCGCTGCTGACCGGTGGCTGCTGTGTCGTCATCGGCGACGAGGACGTGCAGTCCCCGGAGCGGCTCGCCGCCGTACTGCAGCGGGAACGGGTGCACAGCGCCTTCGTCACCACGGCGCTGTTCAACGCCGTGGTGGACACCGAGCCCGGCTGCTTCGCCGGGCTCACCGAGCTGCTGGTCGGCGGCGAGCAGCTCAACGCGCCGCTCGTCCGGCGCTGGTACCGCCACAACGCCGACAGCCGCACCCGGGTCCACAACGTCTACGGCCCCACCGAGTGCACCACGTTCGCGCTGCACCACCCGATCCCGCGGGACTTCGACGCCGCCGTCGTGCCGCTCGGCCGCCCGCTGCCCGGGACCGGCGTCGCCCTGCGCGCGCCGGGCACCACCCGCCCCGCCGCCCCCGGTGAGGAAGCCGAACTGCTCCTCTCCGGCGCCGGTCTGGCCGCCGGGTACCGCAACCTGCCCGAGGAGACCGCCCGCCGCTTCGTGACCCTGCCCGACGACGACGGCACGGCCACCGCGTACTACCGCACGGGCGACCTCGTACGGCTCTCGGCCGACGGCGACCTCACCTACGTCGGCCGCGCCGACCGGCAGGTCAAGGTCCGCGGCTTCCGCATCGAGCCCGGCGAGGTGGAGCGGCACATCGCCGAGCACCCCTCCGTACGGCAGGTCCACGTGTCCACCCGCCGGGACGAGAACGGCCGGCCGGCCGAGCTGCTCGCCCACCTCGTCACCGAACCCGCCCTGACCTGGGCCGAGTTCGAGGACCACCTGGCCACCGGCCTGCCCGGCTACATGCGTCCGCACCACCTCTACCGCGTCCCCGCGCTGCCACTCACCGCCAACGGCAAGGTCGACGAGGCGGCCCTTCGCGCGAGCGGCGCCGCTCCGTGGCGACCCGAGGCCATCAGTCACCCGACGGCCACCGGCACCGGCCCGGAGGCGGTGGACGAACCGCTGCGTGTGATCCTCGGCCTCGCGGGCGAGATCCTGGGCGTGCCGGGGCTCGGACCCGATGACCGGTGGATCGCGTGCGGCGGCGACTCCCTGAAGGCGCTGCGCCTGCGCTACGGGATCCGGCGCCGCCTGGGCTGCGAGGTGCCCGCGCACCGCGTGCTCCACGGCGACCTCGCCGAGGTCGCGGAAGCGGTGCGCGAAGCACGTCGTGACGGGGCTCCCGCCGCCCTGCCGCAAGCCGTCGCGACCGGTGAGCTCTCGGGACCGGCCACCGGCGAGCAGGAACGCCTGTGGTTCCTCCAGCAGCGGTCCCCGGGCTCCCGGGCCTACGACGTCCGGCTGGCCTTCGCCCTCACGGGCCCGGTGTCCGAGGGCGCCCTGCGCACGGCGCTCTCCGCGCTGGTCGCCCGGCACCCGGCGCTGCGCACCGCGTTCGCGGCGAGCGCCGACGGGCTGCGGCAGCGGGTCGGCGAGCCCTACGACCCCTGGGAGGAAGCGAGGGCGGACGCGGCCGGGGAAACGGCTGGGCAACACGATCCGCACGACGCCTTCTTCGCCGTGCCGTTCGACCTGTCCCGGCCCAGGATGCTGCGCGCGTGCTGGCTGCCGTCCCCGGAGGGCGGCACGCTGCTGCTGCACCTGCACCACATCGCCGTGGACGGCTGGTCGGTCAACGTGCTGCTGCGCGACCTGTCCGCCGGATACGCGGCGGCCGTCACCACCGGCGACGCGGCGCGGGCACGGTCCGTGGAAACACCCACGCCCGTGGACTTCGCCGACTGGCAGCGCCGCTGGCACGCGAGCCCCGCGTACGCGGCACAGCGCGACGAGCTGTCAGCCCTGTACGCCGCCGACACCACGAGCTCCGGCGGGGCGCTGCCGCTCCCGCTGCCCCGCCCCGGCCACGACGCCGCGGGCAGGCTGCTGTGCGACGCGCTCGACGGCTCCGACCGCGCCGCGCTGGACCGGCTCCGCGGCGAGTTCGGCCTGACGCGCTTCGAGCTGCTGGCCGCCGTCTACGCGTGGGCGCTGTACGGCGTGACCGGCCACACCAGGCTGCGCGTGGCGGCGCCGGTCGCCCACCGGCCCGTGCGGGAGTTCGCCGACAGCGTCGGCATGTTCGCCAACACCGTGCTCCTCCCGCTGTCCGTGGACCCGAGGGCGACCGTGCGGGACGAGGTAGCCCGAACCGCTGCCGCCGTACGGCAGTTGATGGAACGTCAGGACGTGGCGCTGACCGACGCCCTGGCCGCGCGCTCGCACAGCGCCGCGGACGCCTCGCCGTTCGACTTCCTCCTCGTACTGGAGAACACCGACTACGACTCACTCGCGCTGCCGAAATGCGCCGCCCGTCCGCTGTGGCCGGTGCCCGCGGAGGCCAAGTGCCCGGTGACCCTCACGGTGGTCGACCGCCCCGAAGGCCTGGAGTGTCTCTGGGAGTACGCCGACGACCGCCTCGACGCCGATCAGGCCGCCGCCCTGGCCCGCCTCTTCCGGCACGGTCTGACCGCGCTGACCCAGGCCTCGCAGACCACGCCGGCGGAGCTGGCCGCGCCCTACCGCGCCGCGCTGCCCGAGCCGGGCCGGGGCGCGCCCGCCGAATCGCCGTGGACGACGGTCGCCGAGGGGTTCGCCCGGCAGGCCGCCCGCACCCCCACGGCCCCGGCGCTGCGGACCGCGACGGGCACCGTCACCTACGCGACGCTCGACGGGTACGCCGCCGCGCTCGCCGCGGAACTGGCCGCGCTGCCGCAGCCGCCCGACGCGGCCGCGCAGAGCCACGTCGCGCTGTTCCTCGAACCGTCCGTCGAGCACGTGGCTGCGCTCCTCGCGCTGGCCCGGCTGAACCTGACGGCGGTGCCGCTCGACCCCTCGTACCCGCCCGCGCTCCTGCGCCAAGTCCTCGACCAGACCGACCCGTTGTGCGTGCTGCTCCCGCCGGGTGACGGTAGGGAGTTCGACTCGGTGGACCCGGGCGGCGTGCCCCGCCTGCACGTCACGCTGTCCGGCGCCGCCCCCGACACACCACCGCTCCCCCCGCACCGGGGCACGCGTCCCCTCTACACCCTCTTCACCTCCGGTTCGACAGGCCGCCCCAAGGGCGTGCGCGTCTTCGACCGCACGCTGTGCAACCTGCTGCACTGGCAGGCGAATTCGGGTGGCCTGGGTACGCCCGCGCTCACCCAGCAGTTCTCCATGCTCTCCTTCGACGTCTCCTTCCAGGAGATCTTCGGAACCCTGTGCACCGGCGGCTGCCTGCGGCTGATCGACCCCGCTCTGCGGCGGGACGTCCCCGCGCTCCTCGACCGCCTCGACGCGGAGGGCGTCGAACGGATCTTCCTGCCGTACGTGGCGCTGCAGTTGCTCGCCGAGCACGCCGTACACCTGGGCCGCTTCCCCGCCCGGCTCCGCGAGGTCGTGACCGCGGGCGAGCAGTTGGTCTGCACCGGTGCCGTACGGCGGTGGTTCGCCGGCATGCCCGGCTCACGGCTGTTCAACCACTACGGCCCGACCGAGACCCACGTCGTCAGCGCCCTGTGCCTGGACGGTGACCCGGCCGACTGGCCGGACCGCCCGGCGATCGGGCACCCGGTGAGCGGCGCGGTGCTGCGCGTCGTCGACGAGGCGGACCTCCCGCTGCCGCCCGGCTGCGCCGGTGAACTCCTCATCGGCGGCGTGCTGGACGAGCCCTGCTATCTGGGCGAGACGCCGCTGAACCAGGAGCGGTTCGTCCAACTGCCCGGCGAAGGCCTCTTCTACCGCAGCGGCGACCGGGCCCGCTTCGACCACGCGGGTCTGCTGCACTGCCTCGGCCGCGCGGACGAGCAGATCAAACTCAGCGGTCACCGCCTTGAGCTGGGCCAGGTCGAGGCCGCGCTGCTGCGGCACGGCGCCGTCCTCGGCGCCGTCGTCGCCGTCGACGGGTCCGCGCTGGTCGCCTGCCTCCAGTGCCGGGGCGACGCCCCGGCACCGGCGGAGCTGCGGGAGCACCTGGCCGGGTTGCTCCCCGGGCACGTCCGCGTCGAGCGCTTCCGGCTCCTGGAACGGCTGCCGCGCACCCCGAGCGGCAAGCTCGACCGGGACGCCGCGCTGCGTGCGCCGGGCCGCGACCTCACCGGCGGCCCCGGCCGGGGCACCGCGTCGCCGACGTCCGCGAGGGAGGCCCGACTCACCGCCGTGTTCGAGGAGGTGACCGGGCTGCCCATCGCGCCGGACCAGACCTACTTCGCGGCGGGCGCCTCCAGTCTCGGCCTGATGCGCTTCCAGCTGCGCTGCAGCGCCGGGCTCGGGTTCCGCTTCACCGTCGCCGACCTCTTCGAACACGTCACCCCCAGGGAGCTGGCGGGCTTCCTGGACCGTACGGAACCGGTGGCGGCCGCGTCACGGCCGGCCGGCTCCCCCGCAGCGGCGGAGGACAACGGTGTCGCGGTCGTCGGCATGGCCGTCCGCGCACCCGGTGCGCCGGACCTCGCGGCCTTCTGGGACCTGGTGGAATCCGGGCGGAGCGGCATCGAGTACTTCGATGCGCCGGACGGCCTGGTCGGCGCGCGCAGCCAACTGGACGGGCTCCTCTCGTTCGACCCGGCACGCTTCGGCATCAGCCGCCAGGAAGCCCGGCTGATGGACCCGCAGCAGCGCCATCTGCTCATGACCTGCGTCGAGGCGCTCGCCCACGCGGGCATCGCGGACCCCGGCGCCGTGCGGACCGGCCTGGTCGCGGGTGCGGGCGAGAACACCTACTTCCGGGCGATGCTCCGCGAGGGCGATCCGGGCGCGCTGCCCGACGACTTCCAGCTGGCCCTCCACCACGAGAAGGACTTCCTCGCCACCAAGGCCGCCTTCCATCTCGGGCTCACAGGACCCGCGCTCACCAGCCAGACGGCGTGCTCCAGTTCGCTCGTCGCCGTGCACCTCGCGGCGTCCCTGCTGCGGCAGGGCGACGCCGACGTGATGCTCGCGGGCGGCGTCCTCGTCGACCCGGAACTGACCGGCGGCTACCGCTACCGGCCGCAGCACATCTTCTCCGCCGACGGCCACTGCCGGCCCTTCAGCGACGACGCGGGCGGCACCGTCGGGGGCAGCGGTGCCGCGGTGCTCGTCCTCAAGCCGCTCGCCCGGGCGCGCCGCGACGGCGACACCGTCTACGCGGTGCTCAGCGGCTCGGCGGTGAACAACGACGGCGCGGCCAAGCTCAGTTACAGTGCCCCCTCGATCGCGGGGCAGCGAGCCGTCATCCGCGGCGCGCTCGCCCGCAGCGGCCGTGCGGGCGCCGATGTGGCGTACGTCGAGGCGCACGGCACGGGTACCCGGCTCGGCGACCCGGTGGAGGCCGGTGCGCTGCGCCAGGCCCTCGGCGTTGACGAGCCGGACCACTGCGCCCTCAGCTCGGTGAAGAGTCAGATCGGCCACCTGGGCGCGGCCGCCGGTGCCGTCGGCCTGATCAGGGCCGTCCTCGCGGTCCACCACGGCCGGATACCGCCGACCCGCGACTTCCGCGCACTCAACCCGGAGATCGGCCCCGACCCGGCGCCCTTCTACGTACCGACGCGGGCGCTCGACTGGCCGGCGGGCCGGGACCGGGTCGCCGCGGTGAGCAGCTTCGGCATCGGTGGCACCAACGCGCACGTGATCGTGGAGGCGGCGGCCCCCTCCGCGGTGGAGGCGCCGGAGACGGTACCGCTCGTCGTGCTCTCCGGCCACAGCGAGGCCCAACTCGCCGCGGACGCCACACGTATCGCCGCCCATCTCACACGTCACCCCGACAGCTACGCCCGCACCCTGCGGCACCTTCAGGCGGGCCGCCCGCAGGGTGCGCTGCGGGCGGCCGCCGTCTGCCGGGACGCGGCGACGGCGGTGGCCTGGCTGCGGACGGCGGCCGCGGCGGCATCGCGCCCCGAGCCCGTCGCCGGGCCCGCCCTGGAGACCCGCGGCCGTCCGGCGGCCGACCTGGCCGACGCCTGGCTGGCGGGCCACGCGCTCGCCTGGCCGGACGGCCCGGCGCAGCCGCCGTGGGACCTCCCCGCCCCGGCGTTCGACCTGGCCGACTACGACTTCCCCCGCACGGCCGTACGGCCCACGTCGTCGCGGCCGACCGGCGAGGAAGCGGCGCCCGACGCCGTGGCGGTGCCGGAGCGGCTGCCGGAGGCGGACTGGCTGCACCAGCCGCAGTGGACGCGGCTGCGGAGAGCCACGACGGGCGCCGCGGAGCCGTGTGCGCGAACGCTGGTCGTCGTCGCCGACGGCCCGCCGGACGGCGCGGCGCCCGCCGAACTCGCCGCGGGCCACCGCCGCGTGGTGTGGGTCAGGGCGGCGGAACACTTCGACCGCGGGGAGCACGACCGTTTCGAGGCCGACCCGGCCGACCCCGAACAGCTGCGGCGCGTCATGCGGGTGCTCGCCGAGGAGGGCTGCACGGAGGTCGACTGGCTGCACACGCTGCCGCTCGGCATCGACGGCCCTGTCGGCGAGAAGGCGCTCGACCACGCGGTCTGGGCCTGCCTTGACACCCCGGCCGCCGTGGTCCGCGCCCTGCAGGGGGCGCCGGGTGGACTGGCCGTACGACCGTGGTGGCTGTCGTGCGGGGCGCGGCCGGTGCTCGGCACGGTCGGCCGCCCCGAAGCGGCACTGCTCGCCGGTGTCACCGAGGTCGCGCCGCAGGAGGGCGCTCCGGACGGGCACTGGGTGGACGTCGAGGCCCCGGACGGCTGGGCCCCGCACCTGTCCGCGCTGCTTGCCGCCCCGGCCTCCGCGCCGCCCCCGCGTCATCTGGCGCTGCGCGCGGGCCACTGGTGGGAACAGGTGACGCTGCCCGTACGCGGGGCGGCTCCGGCGGACGGGAATCCGGCGGATACGGCGGCTCCGACGGGCGGCGATCACGTGGTCCTCGGTGGTACCGGCGGCCTCGGCACCGGCATGGCGGCCTGGCTCCTGGAGCACACCGAGGGGCGGGTGCTGCTGCTGTCCCGACGGCCGCGGCTGCCCGAGGAGTTGACCCGCTGGGCGGACCGCGTCGACCTCGTCGAGGCGGACCTCGCCGTCGCGGCGCCGAAGGAGGTGGCGGCCCTGATCGCCGCCCGCACGGCGGCGCTGGCGTCCGTGGTGCACGCGGCCGGAGCGGCCGCGGGCGGTCTGCTGTCCCGCCGCGAGGCGGGCTCCGCACACCTGGCCCACGCCGCCAAGGCGCGCGGCGCCCTGCTGGTGGAGCTCCTCGTCGAGCAGTTCCGGCCGGACGTAGCGGTCTACTGCTCCTCCATGTCGGCACAGTTCGGCGGCGTCGGCCAGTACGACTACGCGGCGGCCAACGCCCTGCTCGCCGCCTTCGCGCAGTACGGGGGCGACGGGACGGAGCGGACCGCGCGGATCGGCATCGACTGGGACGTGTGGCGGGAGACCGGCATGGCGCTGCGTGCGCCGCGGGGCGACAGCCGCCATCAGGCGCACCTCGGGGTGGGCCTGACCGTGGCCGAGGGCCTGCGCACGTTCGCGCGGGCGCTCGAACTCCGGCTGCCGCACGTGCTCGTCTCCACCACCGACCTCGTCCGGTCGCGCGCCTTCTACGCGGGACCGGTGCCCGGCGCCCCACGCCCCACCGCCCCCGTCGAGAGCCCCGCCGAGGAACCCGGCGAGCTGTTGGCCGCGTGGGCGCGGGCCGCGCTGGACGTCGACGACCTGGCCCCCGACGCGTCGCTGTACGACCTGGGCGCCGACTCGCTGACCCTCCTCGACCTCATCGAGAAGATCGACCGGCACTACGGCGTGGAACTGGACCTGGCCTCCTTCGGCCCCCGGGCCGGCCTCGCCGAGATCCTGGAGCTGCTGACCGAGCAGCGGGGCGAACCGGCGGATGGGCAACCGGACACGGACCCGGACGGGGTCACGCTGGAGGTGTGGCAGGAGGGCACAGGTGCCGACGTGGTGTGCCTGGTGCACCCGGTCGGCGGGGACATCCAGTCCTACCGTCCCCTGGTCGCCGCCCTCGATCCGCGGCTGACCGTCGCCCTGATCGCCGACCCCGGCCTGCGGCGAGCGGACCCTCCCGGGTGGACGCTGCGCGAGCGCGCCCTGCGGTACTCGGCGGCGCTGCGGGCCCGCTTCCCGCAGGCCGCGTGGCGCTGGCACCTGGCGGGCTGGTCCTTCGGGGCCTGGGTGGCCGCCGAGATGGCCGCCGCAGCCGAGACGGCCGGGTCCCCGGCCCGCTCGCTGCACCTGGTCGATCCGCCGCCGCCCGGCAGCGGTCCGGTCTTCCAGGAGTACGACGACACGCAGCTGAGCACGGTGTTCGCCGCCGAACTCGGCCTCGCGGGCGAGGACTTGGCGGGCCGTCAGGCCCGCGCGTACGCCGACCGGCTCGCCCGTTGCTGCCGTGCCAACCTGCGCAGCATGGCGACCCATCAGGTGCCCGCGATCGGCTCCACCACCACCCGGCTGTGGCAGGCCGAGGAGCCGCTCGCCGGGCTGCCGGCGCTCGGCAGCCCGGCGGAGCAGCGCGCCCGGTGGCGCGCCCGCCTGCCGACGGCCCTGGAGTGGCGCGTGCTGGCCACCGACCACTACGGCGTCGTCCGGCCGCCGCACGCCGGGGCGGTGGCGGCGGCGATCAACGCCGCGAGCGAGGACGCGCCGCCACACCCCTGACCACCCGTCACCCACGGGGCCCGACCCCGGCCCCGCCTTCCGTACACACCCCGAACCGCCGCACCCCAGGAGGACGCTGTGGAGCAGTACGAGCTGGATGCCCTCGAAGCCGTCACGACCAGGCCGCCGAGGGACTACCGGGAGATCTCCGTGGCTCCCCTGACCCCTCTCACCGGCGCCGAGGTCTCCGGTGTGGACCTCGGCCGCCTGACCGACACGCAGCTGTCCGAGATCAAGACGGCCTTCCTCGACCACCACGTGCTGGTCTTCCGCGACCAGGAGATCACCGTCGAGGAGCACAAGCGCTTCGCCGGCCACTTCGGCGAGCTGCGCCCGGTCAATCCGCCGCCGCCGGAGGGCGACCCGTACGTCCTGGAGATCAAGACCAGCACGGCGGCGGCCAACGTCGCCGGGAACGCCTGGCACGCGGACGGCACCGCGGACGCCGAGCCCTCCCTCGGCTCGATGCTCTACATCACCGAGACGCCGGAGGGCGGCAGCGGCGGTGACACGCTGTTCGCCAACATGCACCTGGCCTACGAGATGCTCTCCCCCACCTGGCGCGGGCTCCTCGACGGCCTGAGCGCCATCCACGACGGGCTGCAGAGCTTCCGCGGCTACAGCGTGCCGGCGAACTACGAGGTCCCGGTCAACGAGCACCCGCTCGTGGTCCGTCACCCCGAGACCGACCGCCCGATCCTCTACGTGAACCAGGCCTACACCTCACGCATCCCGCAGCTTTCGCAGGACGAGAGCCGTGCGGTGCTCGACATGCTCTTCGCCCTCGTCACGCACCGCCCGCTGCTCACCTGCCGCGTCCGCTGGACCCCGAACACCCTGGTCTTCTGGGACAACCGGTGCGTCCAGCACCACGCGACGTACGACTACTACCCGCGGACCCGCTACGGCCGACGCGTCGCGATCAACGGAGGCCCGCTGAAGGGCTGACCCGCGCTCTCCCCCGTTGGGGTAGCACCGCACCTCTGTTCGGGTCGCATCCGGCGACACGGCGCCGACCTCCCGTGACTCCCGTCGGGGCGCCGGGGAACGTGTGCGGCGGCCCCACCGGTGAGGGCCGTGCCGATCCGGCCCGGCCGCTCACCGGTGTGCCCGTCCACCCGACCTCGTCCCCACGGGAGAACCTCGATGACCCCCCATACCTTCCGCTCGCTGCGCCTCGTGGCCCCGGCGATCCTGGCGGCCCCACTGCTCGTCGCGCTGCCCGGCGCGAGCCTGGCGGAGGCGCAGGCCCCGTCGGCCTGCGGCGGCACCCGCGACGCCTACGTGGGCAGCACCTACCGCGGCACCACCAGGACGACAGGAACGCCGGCGCCCCTCCACTCCGGCCTCACCCAGTCCCGCCCCGACACCCCCCTCGCACCGCTCAAGACCGCCCCGCGCGTCACCGCCGAGGCCCAGCTCGAGGTCAGGTTCAGCAAGGACGCCAAGGGCGACTACTGGGCGAGCACCACGACGGACGGAAAGGTCAGGAGCCGAAGCGGATACACGCTCGACCTCACGCGCTCCCCCAAGGTCGAGTTCAACGCCAAGATGCACGAGCCCGTTCTCCACGAGGCCCGGGAGATCGTGAACGGCGAGTTCAAGCACATCGAAAAGCTCGACTCGGTCGGCAAGTACCGCTACGTCTTCGAGCTCGCCGCCCAGAACTGCCCGTCCGGCGGCAAGGTCCCCCGGACCCTGACGTCCTCGGAGGACAACGGCTTCGGGCTGCACACCACGACGCGCCTCACCCGCCTGGGCTGACACCCCCGCCCACGCCGTGGCCGGCCGCGCCTCAGCCGACCACGGTGACCCGTACCCCGAGGTCGCCCACGGCCGACAACTCCCCCGCGGGCGCCTCGGAGTCGGTGATGAGGGTGTGCACGTCGCTCGTCGGGCAGATCTTGGCGAAGGTGGTCCTGCCGATCTTGGAGTGGTCGGCGACCACCACGGTACGGCTGCCGTGGAAGGCGAAGGCGCGGTCGGTGGCCGCCTCCAACTGGTCGTGCGTGGTGCAGCCGTGGGCGGCGCTGATGCCGTCCACGCCGAGGAAGGCGATGTCCGTGTGGTGGTCGGCGAGGGTCTTCTCTGCGATGGGGCCCACGAGTTCGTAACTCTGGCTGCGGGCGGTGCCGCCGATCACGATGAGCGTGACGGTGGGGCGCAGCACCAGGTTCGCCGCGATGTTGACGGCGTTGGTGACGATCGTGACCGGCCCCCGGTCGGCGAGGATGCGGGCCACCTCCGTGGTGGTGGTGCCGCCGGTCAGACCGACCACGGCCCCCTCGGGCACGAGGGCGGCGGCGGCTCTCGCGATGGCCCGCTTCTGCGGGGAGCGCTGGTCCGCGCGGTGCTGGAGCGGCACTTCGATGCTCAGCCCGCTGGGGAGCGCACCGCCGTGCGTACGGTCGAGGAGCCGTTGCTCGCTCAGGTGCCGCAGATCGCGCCGCACCGTGGCCTGCGAGACGCCGAGCAGCCGCGCGAGCTGTGTCACGTCGGCGCTGCCGTGCACGGCGACGTGGTCGAGTATCCGCGCGTGGCGGTCGCTTCTGAGCACGCGGTGAGCATAGCCCTGACGAGCACGTTCGCTCACGGTTCGGGCACAGAATGCGCGTACTGATGCGCGGTTCCACGGCAGTTCGGTCAAAACCGATCTCTTGACATGGCCGAACGCGCTCGATTTACTCCCTGGCAACGCCGGTGTCGAGCACTCGGCGCAGAGGTACGCCCAGCCGGTAGTTGGCCCCCGCCACAAGCCCGGACTGAGTCGCCAGGGCCCTTCGCGGGTTCCGAGGCGGGGACGTGCCCTCCACAGCTGGAGCTCACCGATGAGCCTCAATCGTGTTGTGCGCAGGTGCATGACGGCGGCCGCGGCCCTCTCGGCCACCGCGGCGGCCTGCCTGCTCGCCCCCTCCACCGCCTCGGCGGGTCCGTCCACCGTCCGACTGCCGTCGCCGCACGCCGGGTTCGACTACCAGATCGGCGGCGCCTACACCCCGCCCGCCGGAGTGCGGACCGTCAGCCGTGACCGCGGCGCCGGCCCCGCCCGCGGCCTGTACAACCTCTGCTACGTCAACGCCTTCCAGGCCCAGCCGGGCGCGGAGCAGGAGTGGGACTCCGACCTGCTCCTCCGGGACGCGAACGGTGACGTCGTCTACGACGGCGACTGGGGCGAAGCCGTCCTCGACATCCGTACCGCGGGGAAGCGCAAGCGGATCGCCGCCAAGGTCAACGGGTGGATCGACTCCTGCGCCGACAAGGGCTTCCAGGCCGTCGAGCCCGATAACTACGACACCTACACCCGCTTTCCCGACCACCTGAAGGCGAGCCAGGCCAAGGCCTTCGTCTCGCTCCTGTCCGCGCACGCCCACGACAAGGGCCTCGCCATCGCGCAGAAGAACACGCCCGAACTGGCCGCCGACCGCAAGGAGACCGGACTGGACTTCGCCGTCGCCGAGGAGTGCGGGGAGTGGGACGAGTGCGGGACGTACACGGCGGCGTTCGGCGATCGCGTCCTGGTCGTCGAGTACTCGGCGGACGGTCTGCGCAAGGCCTGTGCCGGCTGGGGTGAGCGGCTGAGCATCGTCCGCCGTGACGTCGGGGTCTCGCCCGTCGGCAGCAGCGGATACCTCCGCAGGACCTGCTGAGCGGGACGCCGGGTTCCGGACACCCGGGACCCGGCGCCCCACGCCCGCGGCTCCTCTTCCCTCTCCCGCCCCTGGAGGTAGTGATGACAGCAGTCCCCCGAGCGCCGGGCCCACCGTCGCGGCGCGGTGTGCTGCGCGCCGGCGGTGCCAGTGCGCTCGCGGTGGCCGGTGGCGCCCTGACCGGCTGCGGTACGGGCATCGCCGACGGGGTCGGCTCCGACGGCCGCGTCACGATCCAGATGTGGCACGGCCAGAACGACACCGCCGCGAAGGTCATCAGGAGTCTGGCCGCCGAGTTCGAGCGCACCCACCCGGACATCCGCGTCGACATGGGCGGCGGCGTGCTGTCCGACGCCATGCTGCAGAAGGTCACCGCCGCGCTCGCCTCCGGCGCCTACCCCGACATCGCGTACATCTTCGGCTCCGACCTCGCGAGCGTGGCCCGCAGCCCACAGGTGGTCGACCTGACCGAGCACGTGCGACGGGGTCCGACGCCGTGGCGCAACTACCACGCGCCGGCCCGCGAGGCCGTCACCGTCAACGGCCGGGTCCGCGCGATGCCCGCGCTCCTGGACGCCCTCGCCGTGGTCTGCAACAAGAAGGTGTTCGCCGAGGCCGGGGTCGCCCTGCCCGAGGCGGGCTGGACCTGGCGGGAGTTCACCGACACCGCGCGCCGCCTCACCGACGCGGCCGAGGGGCGGTTCGGCACCGGCTGGCCCGGCACCGGCGACGAGGACACCGTGTGGCGGCTGTGGCCGCTGATCTGGGACCTGGGCGGCGACGTCATCGCCGGGGACGGGCGGAGCATCGGCTTCGAGACGCAGGGCGTACGCGCCCTGGAGGTCGTTCAGGACCTGGTGCGCGACGAAAGCGTCTACATCGACCCCAAGCCGGGCAGCGAGCAGATGTACCAGGTCTTCCTCTCCGGCCGGATGGGCATGGTGGCGACCGCCCCCTGGCAGCTGCCGGACATCCAACAGGCGAAGGTCGACTACCACGTCGTGCCCCTGCCCAGCTTCAGCCGCCGCCCCATCACCATCTCCGGCCCCGACACCTGGACGCTGTTCGACAACGGCGAGGCCCGCGTGCGGGCCGCGCGCACCTTCGTCACGTGGCTGACCCAACCCGCCCAGGACAGCCGGTGGGACGTGGAGGCGGGCAGCCTGCCGCTCAGCCGCCGCAGCGAGGACCGCCCGGCCTGGCGCGAGCACGCCACCCGTACCCGCGGCCTGTCCGTGTTCACCGAGGCGGTCACCTCCGCGCGCGTACGCCCCGTGCACCCGGCCTACCCGCGTGTCTCGCGCGCCCTGGGACAAGCCATCGTCGCCGTGCTGCTCGGCCGCAAGAGCCCCGCCGACGCGGTGCGCTCCTGTGCCGAGGAGTCCAACGCCGCCCTGCTGATACCGCGTTGAGGACCTGACATGCCCCGACTTCCCACCCCGCTGACCCTGTCGCAGAACCCGCCGGAGCCGCGCGCCCTGCGCCGCCGGCGCCGCAGGGAGGCGGCCACCGCCTGGGCGTTCGTCTCGCCCGCCGTGCTCGTCATCCTCGGCCTGAGCGTGCTGCCGGTGATCTGGTCGCTGCTGCTGTCCTTCCAGGCCAACGACCTCGTCACGCCCAGCCGCTGGGTGGGCCTCGACAACTACCACGCCCTGCGCCAGGACCCGAACTTCCACCAGGCCGTGCGGAACACCGTGCTCTACACGGTCCTGTACGTGCCGTCGAGCATCGCCATCGGGCTCGCCCTGGCCCTCGTGCTGAACCGGCGCATCCGCTTCGTCGGTCTCTACCGGACGCTGTTCTTCATCCCCTTCGTCATCTCCGCCACCGCACAGGGCGTGCTGTTCTCCTTCATCCTCGACCCGGAGTTCGGCGCGGCCAACTCCCTCCTGCACCGCCTGGGCATCTCGCCGCAGGGCTTCCTCACCGACCCCTCGCAGGCCCTGGGCGTCCTGGTCGTCATCACCCTGTGGAGCGGTACGGGGCTGTGCACCGTCATCTACCTCGCGGCGCTGCAGGACGTCGACCACTCCCTGGTGGAGGCGGCGCGCCTGGACGGCGCGGGCCGGGCGCGGGTCCTGCGGCACGTGACGCTGCCCGCGCTCACCCCGGTCAGCGTGTTCCTGCTGCTCTGGCAGACCATCCAGTCCCTCCAGGTCTTCGACCTCGTCTACGTGACCACCAAGGGCGGGCCCCTCGGCTCGACCACCGTGATCGTCTACTTCATCTGGGAGCAGGCCTTCAAGGAGTTCACCGCCGGGTACGGAGCGGCCGCCGCCTACGTCCTCGCCCTCGCGCTGATGGTCGTGGCCGTGCTGCTGCGCGTGGTCCGGCGCGAGCGCACCCCTCGTACGAAAGCAGCCGCCTCATGACCGCGACCACGACCGAGCCGTCCCGGGTCGCCTCCCGTCCGACGGCGGTGCCGAGCGCCCGGCGCCCCTTCCGGCTCCCGTTCAGCGCCTGGCACCTGCTGCTGGCGCCGCTGGCCGCGCTGTTCGCGGTGCCGCTGGTGTGGCTGGTACTCAGTTCGCTGATGAGCAACGCCGAGATCAATCGCTTCCCGCCGGCGCTCTGGCCGTCGAGGATCGACCTCGGCGGGTACGGCTATGTCCTCGGCAACGCCATGTTCCCCCGCTGGCTGCTGAACTCGGTGATCGTCTCCGCCGTCGCCGTCACCTCCAACCTGGTGTTCGGCGTGCTCGGCGGCTACGCGTTCGCCCGGATGCGGTTCGCCGGGTCGCGGCTGCTGCTCGTGCTGATGCTGGCGACGATGGCGATCCCGTTCCAGCTCACGATGATCCCGACCTTCCTGGTCATGAAGAAGCTCGGCCTCATCGACACGCTCGGCGCGCTCATCGTGCCCGCGCTCGTCACGCCGTTCGCCGTGTTCCTGCTGCGGCAGTTCTTCCTGTCCCTGCCCCGGGAGTTGGAGGAGGCCGCCTGGATCGACGGCTGCTCCCGGCTGCGGGTCATCGTCTCCGTCATCCTGCCCCTCGCGCGGCCCGCCCTTGCCACGGTCGCCGTGCTGACCTTCCTGACCACGTGGAACGACCTGACCTGGCCGCTGATCGCCATCAACCACGACACCCAGTACACGCTGCAACTCGGCCTGACCACCTTCCAGGGCCAGCACCACACCCGCTGGTCCGCGGTGATGGCGGGCAACGTCCTGACGGTCCTTCCGGTGCTCGTCGCGTTCCTCTTCGCCCAGAAGGCCTTCATCCGCTCCGTCACCTCCAGCGGCCTCAAGGGCTGACCGCCCGCCGCCCGCACCCGTTCAAAGGACCGCGATGCCCACCGCGTACGACCTGCTCGTCATCGGGGACGCCAACCCCGATGTCGTCCTCGGCCCGCTCACCGAACCGCTCGCCTTCGGCCAGCGCGAACAGCTCACCGCGTCCGGCGCCCTCGTCATCGGCGGCTCCGCCGCCATCATGGCCTGCGGCGCCGCGCGCCTCGGCCTGCGCGTGGCCTTCGCCGGGCGCGTCGGCGACGACGACGCCGGCCGCTACGTCCGCGACGCCCTGACCGCCCACGGCGTCGACACCCGGGCCCTGGCCCTCGACCCCGACCGCGCGACGCCGCTGACCGTCGTCCTCACCCGGGGCGACGACCGGGCCGTCCTGACCGCGCCCGGCACCCTCACCGCGACCTGCGGCCGTGACGTCCCCGCCGACCTGCTGGCAGCCAGTCGGCACGTCCACGCGGCCTCGTACTTCCTGCAGCCCAGGCTCGCCGAGGACCTGCCGGAGCTGCTGCGCACCGCCCGCGCGCACGGCGCCACGACGTCACTCGACACCCAGGACGACCCGTCGGGGCGCTGGGCCGGGCCCGCCCTCGACGCGGCCCTCGCCGAGACCGACATCCTGCTGCCCAACGCCCGGGAAGCGATGCACCTCGCAGGGGGCGAGGACTCCCCCGAGGCGGCCGCCGCGCGCCTCGCCGAGCGCGTCCCCCTCGTCGTCGTCAAGAACGGCCCCCAGGGCGCCCTGAGCCACGACGGCCGCACGCTGACCCGCGCGGACAGCATCGCGGTGACGCCCCTCGACGCGGTCGGCGCCGGGGACAGCTTCGACGCCGGATTCGTCGCCGCCACGCTCCGACACCAGCCCCCGCACCAGGCGCTGCGGTTCGCGGCTGTGTGCGGAGCCCTGTCCACGCGGGCCCACGGAGGCACCGCCGCCCAGCCCACCTGGGACGAAGCCCTCACCCACACCCTCTCTCGCACCGGAGCGCACGCATCATGACCCAGCCCAAGATCGTCTTCATCGGCGCCGGAAGCGTCGTCTTCACCCAGGGGCTGCTCGCCGACCTCTTCGCCTTCCCCGAGCTGAAGAACGCGCACATCGCGCTGCACGACATCGACGCCGAGCGGCTGGCCACCGCCGAGGCCGCGGCCCGCTACATAGCGCGCGAGCGGGGCGCCGACGCCCGCATCACCGCCCACGCCGACCGCCGCGCCTCCCTGGCGGGCGCCGACTTCATCATCAACATCGTGCAGATCGGCATGGGCGAGTCCACCCGCACCGACTTCGACGTGCCGGCCCGCCACGGGCTGCGCCAGACCATCGGCGACACCCTCGGCATCGGCGGCATCTTCCGCGCCCTGCGCACCTTCCCGTTCCTCAAGCGCCTCGGCGAGGACATCGCGGAGCTCTGCCCCGACGCCTGGCTGCTCAACTACACCAACCCGATGGCCATGAACGTCCAGTACCTCACCGAGGCCACCGGCCTGACCAAGGTGGTCGGCCTGTGCCACTCGGTGTACTGGACCATGCAGGACCTGGCCAAGCTCGTGGGCGTCCCCTACGAGGAGATCACCTATCGGGCCGCAGGAGTCAACCACCAGGCATGGGTGCTGCGTTTCGAGCACCGGGGCACCGACCTCTACCCCCGCCTCGACGAACTCGTCGCGCGGGACGAGCAGTTGCGGCGCCGGGTGCGGGTCGACATGTACCGGCGGCTCGGCTACTACCCGACCGAGACCAGTGAGCACTCCTCGGAGTACGTGCCCTGGTACCTGCACCACGACAGCGAGATCGACCGGCTGCGCCTCCCGGTCGGCGCCTACCTCGGCATCGTCGACGAGAACGTCGCCGAGTACCGCCAGACCCGCGACGCCCTCGCCGCCGGGGACCCGCTCACCGTCGAGGGCACCATGGAGTACGCCCCGCAGATCATCCACAGCATGGTCACCGGCACCCCGCGCACGGTCTACGGCAACGTGCCCAACCGCGGCCTGATCGACAACCTCCCGGCCCACGGCGTGGTCGAGGTGCCCTGCCTGGTCGACGCGGCGGGCGTCCAGCCGACCCGCGCCGGAGCCCTGCCGCCGCAGCTGGCGGCCCTCAACCGCACGTATCTGAGCATGAACGACCTCGTCGTACGCGCCGCCGTCGACGACGAGCCGCGGCACATCCGGCACGCGGCCATGACCGACCCGGCCACCGCCGCCGCCCTGACCGTGGATCAGATCTGGCGCCTCTGCGACGACATGGTCCGCGCCCACGCCGACCTCCTGCAGCCGTCGCTGCGGGTCACGTCGGCCGACGACTGACCTTCCCATCCCCCGGCACCCGCCGCACCGCTCCCCGACCGAGAACAGGAACCCCCGCACATGTCCCTCACCAGCCAAGAGATCGCCACGCAGCCACAGTGCTGGGAGAGCGTGCTCGGCCTGCTCCCCGACGTCGCCCCGGCGCTGCCCGCCAAGGGCGAACACGTCGCGGTGATCGGCTGCGGCACCTCGCTCTTCATGGCCCAGGCCTACGCCCACCTGCGCGAGGAGACCGGGCACGGGCCCACCGACGCCTTCCCCGCGTCGGCGGCCCGGCTGCACCGCCGCTACGACCGGATCATCGCCCTGACCCGATCCGGCACCACCACCGAGATCCTCACCGCGCTGGCCGCCGCCGACCCGGCCGCCCGCGTCACCACCATCACCGCGGTGCCCGGCTCTCCGGCCGCCCGCGCCGCCCACGACGTGATCGCGCTGGCGGAGGCCGACGAGCGGTCCGTCGTCCAGACCCGCTACCCGACCACGCAACTCGTCCTGCTCCTGGCCCACTTGGGCCACTCCGTCGAGCAGGCACGGGCCGACGTCGTCACCGCGCTCGAAGCCCCGCTCGACCCGGGGGTGCTCGCCGCCGAGCAGATCACGTTCCTCGGCGAGGGCTGGCACGCGGGCCTCGCGCACGAGGCCGCCCTCAAGGTGCGCGAGGCCGCCGCCCACTGGACGGAGTCCTACCTGGTCCCGGAGTACCGGCACGGGCCCATCGCCGTGGCGGGTCCCGGGCGGGCCGTGTGGAGCCTCTCCCCGCTGCCCGAGGAGCTGGCCGAGCGGATCGAGGCCACGGGTGCCTTCCTGCGCCGGCCGGGCCTCGACCCGCTCGCGGAGCTCGTGCTCGCCCAGCGCGTGGCCGTGCGGCTCGCCGAGGACGCGGGGCGCGACCCCGACAGCCCCGCCCACCTGACCCGGTCCGTCGTCCTCACCTGAGGCGGCCCCCATGACGGGCGGGGACCGCCCTCTCTCCCCCGACTCGGCGGTCCCCGCCTCCTTCCCCGGCGCCTTCCCCCTCCTGGCCCCGGACTCCGTCCCCGGCCGACCGGCCCGTCCGGTCGGCCACCGACCCTGGAACTCAGCCATGCCTCTGGTCACTCCGTACGACATGCTCCACACCACCTCCGCGGCGGTGGGCGCCTTCAACGTCGCCCTCATCGAGCAGCTGGAGGCCATCCTCATCGGAGCCGAGCGCGCGCGGCTTCCGGTGATCGTGCAGATCAGCGAGAACGCCGTCGCCCACCACGGCTCCCTGGCCCCCCTGGCGGCAGCGGCCCGTACCGCTCTCGCGGCCTCGTGCGTCCCCGCGGCCCTCCACCTGGACCACGCCACCCGCCCCGAGCTGATCGAGGAGGCGGTCGCCCTCGGCTTCACGTCCGTGATGTACGACGGCGCCGCCCTGCCCTGGCAGGAGAACGTCGCCCACACCCGCCGGATCGCGGGGCACTGCCGGGAGCACGGCGTGTTCCTGGAGGCGGAGCTCGGCGAGATCGGCGGCAAGGACGGCGCGCACGCGCCCGGGGTGCGCACGGACCCCGCCGAGGCCGCCCGGTTCGTGACGGACACCGGCGTGGACGCCCTCGCGGTGGCGGTCGGCACCTCGCACCACATGACGGAACGCACCGCCCGCCTCGACCTGGAACTCGTGAAGCGGCTGCGTGCCGCGGTGCCGGTGCCGCTCGTCCTGCACGGTTCGTCGGGCGCCGACGACGCGACCTTGGCCGCGGCGGCGGCCGCCGGTATCCGCAAGATCAACATCTCGACGCATCTCAACGCGGTCTTCACCGAGGCCGTGCGCGGCGTCCTCGACGCCGGTCCTGTCGTCGACCCGCGGCGCTACGTGAGCCGGGGCCGCGAGGCGATGGCCGCCGAGGTCGCCCGGCTGCTGGGGCTCTTCGCCTCCGCGGTTCCGGCGGCCGTGCCGTCCTAGGGCCTCGGGGCGCCCGTGCGCAGGACGGCGAACAGTCCCCGCGCGCGGGCGCCGTCGGGCTCCTGCCAGGAACCGGCGATCTGCCCGGCCGCTCCCTGGGGCGGCACGGGGTCACCGTTCCGGGTGGGGCGCAGGACCCGGCACAGGTGGAGTACGCCGTGCGGGAGGGCCAGCGACGTGCCTTCCTGGTCGTCGGTCGCGGGAAGGGCGGGAAGAGGCGGGACCGAGGCGGCCTGGCGGCCCTCACCGGTGCAGGAAGAGGTGACCTCACGGTCGGGGACATCGCTGGTGTTCTGGTCCTGGGCTCGCACCCGACCCTGGAGCAGCGCGAGCAACTGGTCGACCAGCACCGGGTCGTGGTAGCCGTCGTAGGCCCAGCGCCGGCCCAGTACGCCGTGCTCCATCGTGCCCACGAGGGCGTGCTCCGCGCCGTCCAGCGGGGCGCCGCGATAGGTGAGCGGCACCAGATACGCGGTCGCCTCGGCGCCGGACGTATCGGTGACCACGATGAACTCCATGCCCACCTCTCCCGCCGGGTCGTCGAGCCGGAAGCCGCCGGACGTGACCAGTCGCGGTTCGCCTGCGCCGCGGTACCACGGGCGGGCGGGCAGCCAGGAGCCGAGCAGTTCCAGCTTGCTCGGTTCGACAGAGGTGCGGTGGATGACGGCCATGCCGAGGGCTCTCTTCCGTCGAGCGGGTGCGGGCCCCCATACCTTGTCACCAGCGGGGTGGGGGCGGAGAGGGAGGTCCCTGGGGCGCTTTGTATCCAATGGGTATCGGGGAGCGCTTGGTCACCCATCGATCGGGCGCTCCGGGCCCGGCGCACGGTGCCGCGCCCGTGGTCTGCCATATCGTTCCTTTGAGGTCGTCTGAGGTCGTCATCGTTCCTTTCAGGTCGTCCGGCCCGCCCCCCCCACCCCTTCCGCGCAGGAGTGAGCCACCCGTGTCGTCGTCCACCCCGGCTCCGGCTTCCCCGCAGTCCGTCCGCGTGCTGCTGGTGGAGGACGACGACCTGATGCGCCGGTCGTTCGCCGTCGCCCTGGAGCGCTACGGGTACGGGGTCGAAGTCGCGGCAGACGGCCTCGCGGGGCTCGAACTCTTCCGGGACGGGCAGTTCGACCTGCTGATTCTGGACGTCATGCTGCCCGGGCTCGACGGAATCGGGCTGTGCCGCAGAGTCCGCGAGACCAGCCTGGTGCCGGTCCTGATGATGTCCGCGCGCGGCGACGGACTCGATGTCGTCGCCGGTCTGGAGGCCGGGGCGGACGACTACGTGGTCAAGCCCGTGGACACCTACGTCCTGGTGGCTCGCATCCGCTCCCTGCTGCGCCGAGCGACGTACGCCCCCGCCCCGGCAACCGCCCAAGGTCCCGGCCCGGCCGCGGGCGACGGGCCGCCGCCGTCCGAGGAGAGAGTGCTGGTCTTCGGGGACCTGAGCATCGACACGGGAGGCCTGGAGGTCACCGTGTCCGGGCGTCCGGTGGCGCTCACTCCCACCGAACTGAAGCTGCTCCTCGAGTTCGCCGCCCACCCGGGGATCGTGCTGGAGCGGCACACCCTGCTGCGCAACGTCTGGGACTACGGCTGGGACGGCGACAGCCGGGTCGTGGACCTGTGTGTGCAGCGGCTGCGCGGCAAGCTGGGGCGGGACCGCATCGAGACGGTCCGCGGCTTCGGCTACAAGCTCAGGCGCTGAGACCGTGCCGTCGTTCCGCCGATCGCGGCCGGTCCGGGTGGCCCTGCGCTGGAAGATCGCGGCGCTGGCCGCGGCCACGGCCTGCCTCGTCGCGGCGGTGGTGGGCGTGCTGGTGCACGGGTGGACCGCGCGGGACATCCGCGCCCGGGCCGACGCGAACGCCTTCAACACCGTCTATTCCGCGATGGACACCTACCGGCGCACCGGAACCCTGGCAGACGGTGCCGAGCTGGATCCGGACGACCTGCCCACCGCGCTGCGCCGTCCGGCCGACGGCGAGCGCCACACGGCGTACGACGGACGCGTCGAGGACAACCTCGGGCCCAGCTACTGGGGCGCCCAGCGGGTCGGCGGTCCGGGCAGCCGGGTGCTTGCCGTGCGGATCAACATGAGCCCGGAGCTGCACGAGCTGCGCCGGCTCGACGTGGTCATGGCGGTGGCCTCGCTGGTGGCGCTGGCGGCGGCCGTCCCCGTGGCGGTGTACGGGGCCGGGCTGCTCGGCCGACGGCTGCGGCGCGTCTCCGAGACGGCGGGCCGGATTTCCGCGGGGGATCTGGACGCCAGGACCGGACCCGCTCAGGGCCGCGACGAGGTGGACGACATCGCCGCCACCGTCGACCTCATGGCCGACAGCCTCGCCCGGCAGCTCCGCTCCGAGCGACGTTTCACCGCGGACGTGGCCCACGAACTGCGTACGCCGGTCGGCGGTCTGCTGGCCGCCGCCGACCTGCTGCCCGAGGGCGAGACCGAGGACCTGCTGCGGGCCCGCGTGCGTGAGCTGCGCGGCCTGGTCGAGGACCTCCTCGAGATCTCCCGCCTCGACGCGGGGGCCGAACAGCCGGTCCGTGCCCATGTCCCGCTCGGGGCGGTCGTCTCCGAAGCGGTGGTGCGCACGGGCCTCGACACCGAGGTCACGGTCGTCGCGGGACAGGGGGACGAGGCCGCGCAAACCGTGGAGACCGACCCCCGCCGCCTCGAACGCATCGTCGGCAACCTCGTCGTCAACGCCCACCGGCACGGCGCGGCGCCGGTGCGGGTGAGCGTCGAGGGCCGCACCGTCGTCGTACGCGACCACGGCCCCGGCTTTCCCCCTGATGTGCTCCGCGACGGCCCGCGGCGCTTCCACACGGGCGCGGCGGAGCGCGGCTCGGGACACGGCCTCGGCCTGACCATCGCGCTGGGCCAGGCACGGCTGCTCGGCGCCGGACTGCGCCTGGACAACGCCCCGGACGGCGGCGCGGTCGCCACCCTGCGCCTGCCGGACTGAGAGCCCGTCTGCGAACCCCCGCCTGCGCCCCGACGCCCGGCACGCACGCTCGGCGCACGGCCGCCGCACAGCAGAGCGGCCACTGATACATCACCGCCCAGGCACCGATACGTTCCCCGGACACCCTTCGACGTGCACCCACCGCACCGACGAGGAGTCCCCCTGTGAGCCCCGGCCCCTTTGCCCAGCACGCACTGCACGCGACGACCGGAATCGCGGCTTCCACCACCGACCTGTCGAAGTCCTACGGCAGTGGCGACACCCGCGTCGTCGCCCTGGACCGGGTCAGCATCTCCTTCCGGGAGGGCGAGTTCACCGCGATCATGGGCCCTTCGGGCTCCGGCAAGTCCACCCTGATGCACTGCGCCGCCGGACTCGACTCCTTCAGCTCCGGCTCCGTACGCATCGGCACGACCGAGCTCGGCACGCTGAACGACCGGCAGCTGACGGAGCTGCGCCGGGACCGGATCGGCTTCATCTTCCAGGCGTTCAACCTGCTGCCGACCCTGACCGCGATCGAGAACATCACGCTGCCGCTGAGCATCGCGGGTCGCCGCCCCGACGAGGAGTGGCTGCGGCGCGTGGTGGCCATGGTCGGTCTCGCCGAACGCCTCGGCCACCGCCCCGGGCAACTGTCCGGCGGGCAGCAGCAGCGCGTGGCGGTGGCCCGCGCCCTGGCCTCCCGGCCGGGGATCGTGTTCGGCGACGAGCCCACCGGCAATCTCGACTCGCGCGCCGGCGCCGAGGTGCTCGGCTTCCTGCGCGAGTCGGTACGGGAGCTGGGCCGGACCGTCGTCATGGTCACTCATGACCCGGTCGCCGCCGGTTACGCGGACCGCGTGGTCTTCCTGACCGACGGCCGGCTCGTCGACGAGATGGAGCAGCCGACGCCGGAGCGGGTCCTGGAGCTGATGAAGACGCTCGGCACCGGCCCTCGCACCAGCTGACGGACCGCGCCTCTTCTGCCGGGCCGCCCCACCGACGCACCCGACGGCCCCACCGGCACCCAGGGCGACCGCCCCCGCACCTCACCAGCCCCCCTCACCCGCCTCGCTCACTCGCTCCCTCGCGCCCGTCGAGCCCTCCCTCCCAGGAACCGCCCCGTATGTTCCGTATGCTCCGTACCGCTCTGCGCACCGTCCTCGCGCACAAGGCCCGTCTGGCCATGACCGTCCTCGCGGTCTGTCTGGGTGTCGCGTTCGTCAGCGGCACCCTCGTCTTCGCCGACTCCTCCGCCGCGGCCTACCGCGCCGCGGCGTCGCAGAACTTCGCCGGCATCGCCGTCAGCGTGACCCCGAAGGACCCGCCTCCGGGCACCTCCGTCGACGAGCGTTCCTCCGCACTGGACGACGCCCTGGTGAAGAAGCTGGCGGGCGTCCCCGGTGCCGCCGCGGTGCGCCCGACGGCCGACGGTTCGGCCGTCCTGAACGCGGCGGACGGCACGCCGCTGCGGGCCGACGAGGCGTGGGCCAACCTGGGCTCCGCGTACGTACCGGACAAGGGCGGCAAGGACAGCCGCTACCCCCTGGCCGAGGGCCACGCCCCGCGCAACGGGCGGGAGTTGGCCGTGGACGGCGGGACCGCGTCCGCCGGGCAACTCCGCATCGGTGACATCGTCACGGTGGCCACCGACGGCCCCGTCATGAAGAAGCGACTTGTCGGCATCGTCACCACCAAGGACACGCGGGTGACGGCCGGCGGCACCCTCGTCCTGTTCGACAAGGCGAGCGCCCAGCGGCTGTACGCCTCCCCCGGCCACTACACCGGCATCGACGTGTCCGCCGCGCAGGGCACCGACGAGTCCGAACTCTCCCGCCGCGTCGAGGACGTCCTCCCGGCCGACCGGGCCCAGGCGACCACAGGCAGCGCGCAGGCCGAGCAGCAGGCGACGAACGTCGACACCATGACCCGCGGCTACCGGAAGATGCCCCTGGTCTTCGCCGGGGTCTCGCTGTTCATCGGCTCGTTCCTCGTCGTCAACACCTTCACCATGCTCGTGTCCCGGCGCACCCGGGAGATCGCGCTGCTGCGGGCGATCGGCGCGGGGCGCCGCCAAGTGGTCCGCTCGGTCCTCCTGGAGGCCCTGCTGATCGGTCTCGCCGCGTCGGCGGCCGGATTCCTGCTCGGCCTGGGTTTCGCCGCCGTACTGCCCGACATCCTGAGCACCACCGGCGACCCCCTGCCCGACGGACCACTGGTGATCGGCGTGCGGCCCGTCCTCGCGGCCCTCGGCGTGGGGGTGGGCGTCACCGTTCTCGCCGCGTGGCTGCCCGCGCGCAGGGCGGCCAGGATCGCTCCGCTCGAGGCGCTGCGGGTGGCCGAACAACCGCCCTCGGCCGCACGGACCCGCCGCCGCGGCGTGCTGGGGCTCGCCCTCCTCGTGGTCGGCGGCGGTCTCCTCGTGTCGCTCACCGGGGCCGATGACGCCTCGGAGGAGAACCTGCGCAGCGCGATGCTCGGCTGCGCCGTCCTGGTGGTGGCCGTGATCGTCCTTTCGCCGCTGCTCGCCGCTCCCGTGATCCGGCTCGCCGGACGCCTCACCGGACGCTTCGGCGTCATCGGCCGTCTGGCGCGGGAGAACGCGCTGCGCGACCCGCGGCGCACCGCGGCCACCGCCGCCACCTTGATGATCAGTACGGCGCTGGTCGCCGGGCTCGCCGTCATCGGCAACTCCACCGCCCAGGCCCTGGACCGCCAGACCGCGGCAGGACTCGGCGCCGACTACGTGATCGGCACCCGCTCCCCCACGACCGGCATCGACAGGGCCGCCGTGCGGCGAGTGGCCGACGTTTCCGGAGTACGCACCGCCGCCGCGGTCTCGGACTCCACCCTGGTCGTGGGCGGCCGCGTCCGGGCGCTCTCCGGCGTCGACCCGCGGCCGGCCGCCGCCACCATGAAGCTCGACTTCGCCGACGGCTCGCTCGACGACCTCGGGCCGGGCCGGATCGCCCTCTCCAGCAGCCTGGCCCGGGAAGAAGGCGTGGGCGTGGGCGACAGGCTCGCCGCGTCGATGGGCCGCGCCCAGCAGATCACGCAGTACACCGTCGTCGCCGTCTACCGGGACAACCCCACCGCGCAGGACGCGCTGGGCGCCCGCGACGAGGTGCGGCACCACAGCTTCAAGCCCGGCTCCGTGCAGCGCATCCTCGTACGCACCGACGACGGCGCGACCGCACGGAACGAGGAACGACTGCGTGCGGCCGTGGGCGACAGTCCGCTCCTGAAGGTGCAGGACCGCGAGCAGCTCGTGCGCGAGGCGGCCGGCGCCGTGGGCAACCTTCTGACGCTGATGTACGGGCTCCTCGCCATCGGTGTCGTGATCTCCGCACTCGGCATCGTCAACACCCTGGCCATGTCGGTCGCGGAACGCACCCGCGAGATCGGTGTGCTCCGCGCCATCGGCATGAACCGCTCCGGAATCCGGCGCATGATCCGCCTGGAAGCACTCACCGTGGCCGCCTTCGGCACGCTCCTCGGCCTGGTGTGCGGGGTGTTCGGAGCGTGGGCGGTCGGCGCGCTGGCCAACGGCGCCATGGAGCGGTACGCGCTGTCGATCCCGTGGGGAACGCTGCTGCTCGTATGCCTGGCGTCCCTCGCCATCGGCGCGCTCGCGGCCGCGGTTCCGGCCCGCCGGGCGGCGGGTCTGCGACCGCTGGAGGCCGTGGCGGAGGCCTGACAGGCGGAGGACTGCGTGACGTGATGGAGGTGGTCATGATGGCCCCATGGCGGCAGAGAACCGTGAATACACCGAGGACGGCCACTTCATCGTCATCAAGGGGAGACGCTGGCGGGCCACCGACCCCCGCGTGCCCGACGACGTCAAAGAGCGCCTCGTCCACCACCTGATGGCGGCCCGCCGTGCCGTGGCCGCCGCGGGTGACGACGAAGCGGCCCGGAAGGCCGCACGGGCCCGCGTGCAGCTGGCGAAGACGGGGCTAGGGGAACGCGGCGCCGCGTGGTGGGACCAGGGGCTCGCCGAGCGACGCAGGCGGTGGCAGGACTGCCTACGGCAGCTGGAGGAGGAGTAGGACCCCTCACGGAGCGGGCCCGCCGAGCGGTAGCGTGCCCCGACGCGGCGGCCCGTCCTCCCGAGCGGCGGCGATTGGGCGCGCCGCGGTTGTGCCCGCACCCAGGACGGCGGATTCTGTAGGCAATGAACGCGGCTGGTGTGGCGCCATGACGGCCTGGAACGCGGAGCGGAGTGTCGACTTCCGTGGCCCCCTCGACATCACCAGGGCGGCCACGGCGATCGTCGACGCCCGGGACACGATCGTCGGGTGGAGCGCCGCCGCGACGCAGCTCCTCGGATACCCGGAGCGGGAGATCGTCGGCCGTCGTCTGTCCACGCTCCTTTCCCCGCCCGGCACGGCGCCCGCCGTCCCCCCTCTCCCTCCCGGGTTCCGGGGCGACGAGATCCGCGTGGTCCGGCACCGGGACGGGCGCGAGCTGATCGTGGCCGTCGCGGTGTGCCCACTGGCGGGCACCGACGCTCCGCTGCGCGTTCTCGTCGCGACGGAACTGGCGGATCTGCGCTGGTGGGAAGCCCGGCAGGCGCTGTTGCACGGGCTGACCACCCAGTCGCCCGTCGGCCTCGCCATCTACGACACCGATCTGCGCCTGACCTGGTGCAACGCCGCGTACGAGCAGGACATGGGACGCCCTCTCGCCGAGTTCCGCGGCTCCCGGGCCGATGAGCTGTACTCGGAGGGCAGGTTCGTGACCAGGGGGCACCCGCCCACGCTCGACGCGGTCATGCGCCACGTACTCGACACCGGCGAGCCGTTCCTGGACCTGCACTTCGAGGGGCGGCCGCCCAGCGACCCGGACACGGACCACCTCTGGTCCTGCGCCTACTACCGGCTCCAGGACGCCGACGGCCATGTCTTCGGCGTGTGCGAGGACGCCTTCGACATCACCGACCGCTACCGGGCCCAGCGACGCCTCGCCCTGCTCGTCGAGGCGGGCCGAGGCATCGGGACCGCCCTCGACGTCCTCGCCACGGCCGAGAAGATCACCGAGGTGGCCGTGCCGGAGTTCGCCGTCTCCGTCACGGTCGACCTGGCGCGGGCGGTACTGGAGGGCGAGGTGCCGGCCACCAGCGGGGCGGCCTCGATGTCCCTGGTCCGGGTCGCCCGCAGCCCGGCCGATGAGACCCAGGAGGCACCGGGTCAGGAGCACCCGCCGGTGCGGTACCCGCCCGGGTCGCCGCAGGACCGCAGCCTCTCCTCGGGCGGGCTCGTCCTCCAGGACGCCACCCTGGTCGTTCCGCTGCGGGCCGGGAACAGCGTCCTGGGACTCGTCACCTTCCTGCGCGGGCCCGCGGCCACCTTCGACAGCGGCGAGGTGGCGCTGGCCGACGAGTTGGCCGCCCGGACCGCCGTGTCCGTCGACAACGCGCGCCGCTTCACCCGTGAACGCACCGCCTCCCTGGTCCTGCAGCGCCAGTTGCTGCCCCGGCAGGTGCCGGAGCAGTCGGCGGTCGACGTGGCCCACCGCTATCTGCCCACGGACGACGTGACGGGGGTGGGCGGTGACTGGTTCGACGTCATCCCGCTGTCCGGGACCCGGGTCGGGCTCGTGGTCGGCGACGTGGTCGGCCACGGTCTGCAGGCCGCCGCCACGATGGGCCGGCTGCGCACGACCGTTCGCGCGTTCGCCCAGATGGACCTGGACCCCGTCGAGCTCCTTTCGCGGCTCGACGATCTGGTGGCGCAGACGGGGGAGGAACAGTGGAACGAAGAGGGGGCGCCCGACGGTGCGTACGCCGATGTGACCACCGGAGCGACCTGCCTCTACGCGGTCTACGACCCGGTCTCGCGGCGCTGCGTCATGGCCAGGGCCGGGCATCTGCCTCCGGCGGTCGTCGATCCCGACGGGCAGGTGTCCTTCCCCGACCTGCCGGCCGGGCCGCCGCTGGGCCTCGGTGGCCTGCCCTTCGAGTCCCTGGAGATCGAGCTGCCGGTGGGCAGTCTCCTCGCTCTCTTCACGGACGGTCTGGTCGAGGCGCGCGACCGCGACATCGACCACGGACTCGACACGATGGGACGCGTGCTGAGCGACCGCGACGCGTCCCTGGAAGAGCTGTGCGACCGGGCCGTGGCGGAGCTCGTGCCGGGCGGTTCGACGGCCGACGACACGGCTCTGCTGCTCGTACGCACCCGGGAGCTGGACACCTCCCAGGTCGCCGAGTGGGAGCTGCCCGCGGAGCCGGTCGCCGTGGGCCGGGCCCGGGACCTGACCACCGGGCAGTTGTGCCGCTGGGGCCTCGAAGAGCTGTCGTTCACGACCGAGCTCGTCGTCAGCGAACTGGTCACCAACGCGGTCAGGTACGCGGAAGGACCGGTCCAGGTGCGCCTGATCCGTGACCGCACGCTCCTGTGCGAGGTCGCCGACACGGGCCACACCTCACCGCACCTGCGGCACAGCGGCGAGGAGGACGAGGGCGGCCGCGGCCTCTTCATCGTCGCGCAGCTCGTCCAGAGGTGGGGCACGCGCTACATGCGCTCCGGCAAGACCATCTGGACCGAGCAGGCCTTCCCCGCGACGGCACGGGGCGGACTGTGACCGCCGACGGCGGCCGGGCTCACGCGTCGGCGAACGCCTCCATCACCGACAGTCCCCGACAGGTGCCCCGCACCGCAGGTCCGCCGCGCCCCGGGGGCCGGGGCCGCGGGCGGGCGCCCCTGCCGTCTGGCGCCCTCCGCCCGAGTGTGCTGAGGTGCCCGGAGCCCTGGAATTCCCGTCCGTGCTCCCGGAGAGTGACCTTGCGCAGCTTGACCTTCGTCATCGGTACGGGCCGCAGCGGCTCCACCGCGCTGTCCCGCATCCTCAACACCCACCCCGACGTACTGAGCCTCAACGAGTACATGGCCTCCGTCGGTGAAGTGGCCTTCCCCGAAGGTCAGTTGTCGGGCGCGGAGTTCTGGGACGCCCTTTACCAGCCCACGTCGTACTTCGCCGGAATGCTCCGCAGCGGGCTGCCGATGCCCGAGTTCCTCTACACGCGCGCCCCCGGCCGGTACGCGGCGGAGACCACCGGCATCCCCGCGCTCTCCCTCATGGTGCTGCCCCACCTCACCGACGATCCCGACGGCCTGCTCGACGAGATCCGTGCCGCGGTCCTCGACTGGCCCGTCCGGACCGCGGTCCACCACCATGAAGCCCTCTTCGAGCTGCTCTGCGCGCGCTTCGGGCGCACCGCCGTCGTGGAGCGCTCCGGATATTCGACGGGGTGGGCGCCGGGGCTGCGGGCCGCCTTCCCGTACGCGAAGTTCGTCCACCTCTTCCGTGACGGACCCGACTGCGCCCTGTCCATGAGCCGTCACCCCGGATACCGCGTGATCACGTTGATGCGCGAGATCAGGGAACGGACCGGCGTCGAGGACTTCGCCGACCTGACGGCCGACCGGATCCGTTCGCTGCCACCGGAGTTGGCGCCCGTGCTCGGCGAGCGCTTCGACCCCGCCCTCGTTCGGGACCGGGAGTTCCCCCTGCGCCGTTTCGGCACCCTCTGGTCCGAACTCGTGGTCCAGGGGGCGCGGTTCATCGACGGGCTGCCGGTCGCGCAGCGCATGTCACTCGGCTACGAGGACCTCCTCGACGCACCCCGGGACGAACTCACCCGCCTCGCCGCGTTCGTCGGGATCGAGCCGTCCCCGCGGTGGCTGGACGGCGCGTGTGAACTGCTCGACGGCGGCCGCCGCGGCTCCGCGGCCAAGCAGCTGACCGCCGCTGAACTCGCGGACCTGCGGGAGAGCTGCGCCGCGGGCACCCGCGCGCTGGCGCGGACGCCGCGCCACGGGCACCGGGCGCCATGAGAGGACGGGCCCCGCGGCGCCGCGGGGCCCGTTCCGGTTCGGCCGGTCAGGCGGGACCTGCTCGGTACATACCTCCCTTGCCGCGGCTCGCGCCGGGCTCTCCCTGCCGGGCGGCCGCGCTGGCGGCCAGGGCGAGCAGGAGAGCGACACAACCGGTGATGACGTTGCTGACCACGGTCCTCGTGGTGCTGACGTCACCCGCCACGACCCACGGGGCCACGATCGTCCACACGCCCAGCGCGCAGGCGGCCCACGCCATGCTGTGCGTGCGGTCGTAGGCACGGCCGAAGCCGCCGCTCATCAGGAGCGCGTAGGCGATGCCGACGATCAGGTTGGTGACCGTGAGGCGGGTCAGGCCGTCGAACCCCGTTATCCAGGGCGAGGCGGCCAGGTAGAGCCCCGTCAGGAAGGCCAGCGTGTCGATGGCCTGCACTTTCGGAGAACTCGCCGCGCGTTCGGCGCTCTCGTGCCGCGCGCGTATGTCGGCGATGTCCGGGTGCGTTTCCATGGAGGACGGGGACATGGGAGACGTTGCCACTGCGTCCACCTCCAGTTGGGTGGTTCTTGGGTGCGGACAGGGCCGCGCACACCGAACGTCGTCACGCGGCCGAACCAGGACTCGGGGCGGCGGCAGCAGACAGGTGGCTGCCGGGTTTCCGGGCCGATCCGGGGCGGTCCGTCCCGCTCGGCCGGAGGGGGCTCGCGTCGTCCGTTGCGGGCGACGGGCCTTGAGAGGGCACTGCTCTTCGGAGCCCGCTGCGGCGTCGGCTCCTACCTACCCCGAGAATACTCGCCCTCACCCGTCTTGTCGTACGGCGGAGGGGACTATTCCGGTCTCTCTTCCGGTGCGCTTGCCGGCGTAGCGGCCGGGCGGAACGCCCACGACCCGTTTGAAGTGCCGGGTCAGATGCGCCTGGTCGTAGAAGCCGACCTCGGTCGCGACCTCGGTGGGCGGTGTGCCGTCGAGGAGCAGTCGGCGGGCGCGCTCGACCCTGCGGGCCATCAGGTACTGGTGCGGGGCGATGCCGAAGGCGGCGCTGAACGCCCGGACCAGGTGGGTGGGGTGGGCGTGCACGCGCTGGGCGGCCTCGTGCAGGGTCACACCGCTCAGCAGCCGCTCGTCGAGGAGCTCCCGCAAGCTGTGAGCCACGCCGCGGCCCTGCTCCGGGCGGGCCGCGGCGAGCCGGGGCCGGAGGTGGCCGCGGAGCCGCTCGCCGACCAGGGCGAGGCGGCTCTCGGCCTCCAGCTCGTCGCCGCGCCGCGCCAGGGACGCGTGGAGCTGTCCGATACGCCGACGCAGGAGCGGGTCGGTGATGTCGGGATCGTCCACCGCCGGGCCGATGAGACTGTCGTCGAGGAGGGGTGCGTCCAGGTACAGCACCCGCTTGCGGAAGCCGTGCGCGGTGGCCGGTGAGCCGTTGTGCGGCACCTGGGGCGGCAGCACCGACACGGTGTCCCGCGGGGTGCCGCGTTCGCGGCGGCCCAGGTCGTAGCGGACGGCGCCGTCGTCGACGATGAGCAGCGTCCACACGTCGTGGACGTGCATCGGGTACGCGTGCTCGGTGAAGTGCGCGTGGAAGACCTCCACGACGCCCGGCACCTGCGGGCGCCACGCGGAGACCTCCTGCGGGGACGGCATGCCAAGAACGTACAAGACCGGGCGGCCGGGTGGTCGGCAGCCTTGTCGCATGACCACCGACACCACGCAGAGCGCGCCCGTACGTTTCGACACCAAGATCGCAGTGATCCTGCGGGAGGACCTGGAGACCTGGCAGCGGCTGAACGTCACCGCGTTCCTGGTCAGCGGCCTCGGCACGCAGGACCCGGAGGTGATCGGTGAGCCGTACGCCGACGCCGACGGCACCCCGTACCTGCCGATGTTCCGGCAGCCGGTGATGGTCTTCGAGGGAACGAAGGAGGCGGTGACGGCGGCGCACGGCCGCGCGCTGGGCCGCGCGCTCCCCCGGGCGGTCTTCACCTCCGACCTCTTCGCCACCGGCAACGACGGTGACAACCGGGCGGCGGTACGGGCCGTGCCGGGCGACCAGCTGGACCTGGTCGGCGTCGCCGTGTACGGGCCGCGCAACGCGGTCGACAAGGTGATGAAGGGTGCCCGCATGCACCCCTGAGGCAGGGCCGCCCACGACGGCCGAGCCCTAGCGAGGGTCATGGACGCTCTTCCGTACGCCGCTCGCGCCGGGGCCGAGGCTCGCCCGGACCGACCGCGGCAGCCGGTCCGGGGGCGACGGGCGGCCCCGCCCCCGCGTCGAGCTCCGTGAGCCGAGCCACGACCTCGGGTGAGTGCAGGCGGGCGGCCGCCTCCTGGAGCTGGGCGTAGACCTCCACGGCGGCGCGCAGGCGGTGCCGGACCGTCACGGCGAGGGCGGCGGTGAGCAGCGCCGCGGGCCACCACCGGATCGCCAGCGGGGCGTACAGGAGCGTCCAGCCGCCCAGCGTCGCCGCGCGGGTGAGGGCCTGCTCCGCCGCGGTGATCTCGGCGCGGACCGTGTCGGGGAAGGTGAGCCACAAGTAGGGCCAGAGGCTGGGCAGATCCAGCTGGTGATCGCGCTCCAGGCGGACGGCGACGGCGTGGATGCGGTCGCCGCTCCACGTGGGACGGTCGGGTTCTTCGGCGGCGATGCCGCTCATCGCCCGGTACGCGACGCGGCGCGGCGTCGCATCGGCCCGGGTCTGCCGCATGGCCAACCAGCGGGCGTCCGCGTCGAGTTGGTTTCGGTAGGCCTCCGCCGCGAGGCTCCAGCGGGCCCGGCGGCGCGTGACGCGGACCTGCGTCCACTGCCGCAGCGGGCGTGGCCAGGTACGCCAGTCGGCGGCGAGTACCGCGCGCAGGAGCGGGGACCCCAGCCACTGGGCGGCCAGACCGGCCACCGCCGCGAGCGCGAGTACCGCACCGAGCAGCACGACTTGGCCGCCGACGCTGGTCATGGCGGGCTCCTGGGCCCAGTCGGTGATCCGGTCGACGAGGCGGCCGCGGTCCAGCGCGTGCGCCTGGCCGAGCGTACGGGCGACGGTGGCGGCGCACAGGAAGAGAGCACCCGGCAGGACCAGCAGCGTCAGCCAGCGCTCGGCGAGCTTCTGGCCGAGGGCACCGAGGAACCCGTTCATCACTACAGGCGCACTCTGCGCAGGGGGCGTTCGCCGATGCGGCAGTCCGGCACGTCGCGGCCGTCGGGCCAGGAGTAGCGGGAGCACTGGCCCGACGGGCACAGCAGCACCCATTCACCGGGGAGCGACGGCGTGGTCCCGATCGGGTCGAGCCCTCTGGGCCGCCCTCGGATACCGGACGCGTCGCCCGCGGCCAGCAGCGCCTCGTGCAGGGCGTCGAGGTGGGGGGCGGGGTCCGTCCCGGCAGCGAGCGCCGCCACGAGGCCCTCCAAGGGAGCGGCGCCGTCGCCTCCGTGGGCCTCCAGATCCGCACGGATACGGCTCAACTGCCCGCACACGTACGCCACTTCCGCACGCCACTCAACGGCTTCGCCATCGCCCCGGTCCCCCACCGCACACCCCCGCCCGCAGCCCACCCACGATGTCCGACGCAACCGTATCGACCGGCCCCTCCGCGGACGCGGTCCGTGCGAGCATGGCTCTCTGAATCCGGCCGAGGCGAGCGGGGCATCAACTGGCGTCGGAGGCAGGGTAATCGACCGACCTGCAGCCGAGGGGGATCCATGGGAGAGCGCGAGGTGCTGCTGGCCGCGGTCCGGAGCCGGATGGAACGCGTGAGCGCCACCGGGGACGGCGCCGCCGTGCTGGAGCCGGAAGTGTTCACCGAAGCGTGGTCCCTGGCGAACCTGTGCGACGGCGTGAACGATCCGGAGGCCCACTACGCCCTGGGGCGACTGCATCACCTTCGCACCCAACACCTTCCGCCGGAGCAGGCCGGAGGCGACCGGCAACTCGCGGTCCACTGGCTCATGAAAGTGCTTGGCCACGCGCAGGCCACCATGGATCCGACGACGCAGACGAGGGCCGTGGAGTTGTGCGAGACCATCGTGGGCGACCTCGCCGAGGATCACCCCGCCCGCCCCGCCCTGCTCTCCAACCTGGGCATGGCACTGGTGATGCGGTCCACCCACACACTGGACACCGCCGACCTGGACGAGGCGGTGCGCGTGACCCGTGCCGCCGTCCGGGCCGTGCCCGACCATGCCCCCGAGCGGCCCCTCTACCTGTCCAATCTCGGCCTCGTCCTGCGAGCACGGTGCGAGCGCACCGGGACGACAGCGGACCTGGACGAGGCGGTGGAAACGCTCCGTGCCGCCGTCCGGGCCACCCCGGACGGCGACCCCGGGCGCGTGAACCGGCTGTATCACCTCGGCCTCGCCCTGGGCGTGCGGTTCGAGCGTACGGCGACGCTCGCGGATCTGGACGAGGAGGCGGAAGTGCTCCGCGCCGCCGCTGGGTCCGTCCCCGCGGACCACCCCTTCCGGACCAAGTTCCAGTCCGTCCTCGGCGGCGTCCTCCGTACCCGGTTCGAGCGCGCGGGAGATCCGGAGGACCTCGACCAGGCGCTGGAGCTGGCCCGCGCGGCCATCCGGGCGACCCCCGTGGACCCGCACGACCGCGCCCAGGGGCTGTCCACCCTCAGCTTCGTCCTGTTCACGCGCTTTCGGCAGACGGGGGCGCCGGAGGACCTGGACGAAGGGGTGGAGACGGCCCGGGCCGCCGTGCGCCTCACCCCCGAGAACTACCCGGCCACGGACCGGGCGATGCTCCTGTTCGGGCTCGGCGCCGCGCTGCTCCAGCGGTTCGAGCGTACGGAGGCGGCGGCGGATCTGGACGAGGCCGTGGAGACGCTCCGCGCCACTCTGCGCAGCACGCCCGACGACTATCCCCTCCGCGCCACGTACCGGGCCGTCCTCGGCGACGCCCTGCGGAAACGGTCGGGGCGCGACGACGCGGCGCCGGAGGACCGGCGGGAGCAACTCGCCCTGTGGAAGCACACGGTTGAGGACGCGACCGCTCCGCCCCGGCTGCGCATCATGACCGCGCGGGAGGCGGCCCGCTGGTCCGCGGCCACGGACCCCGCCCTCGCCGCCCGCCTCCTGGAGGCGGCGGTGTTGCTGCTGCCCGAGCTGGCTCCTCGCCGACTGGGGCGCGGCGACCAGCAGTACGTCCTCGGGAATCTCGCCGCCGGTCTCGCCGCCGAAGCGGCCTCGCTGGCCCTGGCCGACCCCACCGTGCCGGCCCACGCACGGCCCGGGCGGGCGCTGCGCCTCGCGGAGGCCGGCCGCGCCGTGCTCTTCTCCCAGGCGCTGGAGACCCGCGGCGATCTGACCGATCTGCGGGACGCGCACCCCGAACTCGCCGAGCGCTTCTGCCGCCTCCGCGACCAGCTGGACAGAGAGCCGGATCAGACGGGAGGGCGGGAACGCCACGATGTGGCCCGGGAGTTGGACCTCGTCCTGATGCGCATCCGACTCTGCGAGGGGTTCGCGTCCTTCGGCCTGCCGCCGACGCTCGACGACCTCCTGGCCGAAGCGGCGCACGGCCCGGTGGTGACGTTCAACATCAGCCGCTACCGCAGCGACGCACTCCTCCTCACCCGTGCGGGCATCACCTCCTGCCCGCTGCCCCGGCTGACCGAGGAAGCCGTCTACGACCAGGTGAACGCGTTCTACCGGGCGCTGGAGGAGACGACAGCGCCCGACGGCGACCGGGTCTCGGCGCAGCAGACGCTGTGCCAGGTCCTGGAGTGGCTCTGGGAGGCCGCCGCCGAGCCCGTCCTCACCGCCCTGGGCGACGCGCTCCCCCGCGCCGACGCGGCGACGCCGGACGAGGGCTCCGGGCCCCTGCCCCGACTGTGGTGGGCCTCGGGCGGCATCCTCGGCCTGTTGCCCCTGCACGCCGCGGGCTTCCATACCGACCCCGGGCCCGGCCCGCGCCGCCGTACCGTCCTGGACCGGGCGGTCTCTTCGTACACCCCCACCGTCCGCGCCCTGCGCTACGCCAGGCGGCCCCGCCCCCTGAGCGACGAGGGACCGCGGTCCCTGATCGTCGCCATGCCGACCACACCCGGCCTCGGCCGGTTGCGGCACGTCGCGGAAGAGGCCGACCGGCTACGGTCCCTCCTGCCCGACCCGGTCGTGCTGACCGAACCCGAACCGGGGCCAGAACTCGCATCAAATCCAGGCCTCGGGACAGGGCCCGGCCCCGGGACGGGCCCCGGGACGGGCCCCGACCCCAGCCCCGAAACCGTCCCCGAGCCCGTCCCGGAGCCCGTCCCGGACGACGCAACGCCCCACCCGCCGGGCAGTCACGCCGCCCCCACCCTGGCCCGCGTCCTCCACCACCTGCCGGAGTGCGCCATCGCCCACTTCGCCTGCCACGGTGTCGGCGATCGCACCGACCCTTCCCGGAGCCGGTTGTTCCTGCACGACCACGCCACGACGCCCCTGACCGTCGCGGCCCTCGCCGGGGTCGATCTGGGCCGCGCCCAGCTGGCCTACCTCTCCGCGTGCAGCACCGCGGACCCCGGCCGGGCCGACCTGCTGGACGAGGGAATCCACCTCTCCAGTGCGTTCCAGCTCGCGGGCTTCCGCCACGTCGTGGGCACCCTGTGGCCCATCGACGACCGGCTGGCCGTGACGGTCGCCGAGGCGTTCTACACCTACCTGGGCGGCGGCCCGGCGGGGACGCTCACCCCCGACCGGTCGGCCGCCGCCCTGCACCACGCCACCCGGGCGGTACGCGACCGCTACCCGAGAACCCCGTCACTGTGGGCCGCCCACCTCCACACCGGCGCGTAGGCCACCGCTCAGCCCTTGCCGCAGAACTCCGCCTCGAAGACGTCGTCGTAGAGCTTGCCGTCCTCAAACCAGTCGCCGTTGAGGTGGAAGGTCAGGGTGTGCTTGCCGTCCGCCGTGGTCGCCGTGCTGGTCAGGGAGCCCCAGACGATGCCGTCGTGACCGTGGACACGCACTCCGCACGACAGCGTGCGGACGATCAGCCCGGCTCCGTAGGCGAAGGTCGTCCCCGTCTCGACCGTGTCCAGAAGCTCCTTCTGCTGGGCGGGCGGCAGGAGTTGCCCCTTCAGGAGGGCGCTGTAGTAGCGGTTGAGGTCGCCCGTGGTACTGATGACCTCGCCGGTCGCACCGGACCACGCCGGGTTGTACTCCGTGGCGTCGTAGATCTCGGGGCCGGGATGCGCCGCGTACAGCTTGGAATAGCCGATCGCGTGGGGCGCGGGCATCTTCGGGTCGGTGCCGGGGAAGGTGGTCTCGCGCAGTTTCAGGCGCTTGATGATGCGCCGCTCGGCCTCGTGGGCGTAGGAGTTGCCCGTGACCTTCTCGATGATCATGCCCGCGAGCACGAAGTTGGTGTTGGAGTAGTTCCAGCCGGTGCCGGGCTCGAAGTCGGGCTTGTACGTGAGGGCCAGGTCGACGATCTGCCGGGGCGTCCAGGCGTCGTAGCGGTGGGCCAGGAAGCCCGGGCCGTTCATGTGCTCGCGCCACTCCGGAGTGGACACCATGTCGTGCACGCCGCTGGTGTGGTTCAGGAGTTGACGTACCGCCACCTTGGTGCCGTCGTAGCCGTTGACCTTCAGGACGCCGGGCAGCCAGCGCTCGACGGAGTCGTCCAGGCTGAGCTTCTTCTCGGCCTCCAGCTGCAGAAGCACCACGGAGACGAGGGACTTGGTGTTGCTGCCCGCGCGCAGATGGTCCGCGGCGGTCCGCTTGCGCCCGGTCGCGGTGTCGGCGTGGCCCGCGGATCCGAACCACTTGCCCCGCGGCCCGCTCACCTCGGCGGCCACGCCCGGTATGCCGGACCGCTCCAGCGCGTCCAGGGCTCGCTGGGTGGCGCCGTGTTCGCCGGGCGCCTCGGCCGCGGTTCCGGTACCGGCGGCGCCGGTGAGCGCCAGCGCGGCGCCGAGAGTCACGGCAAGACTCCGGAGGACGTTGCGTTCTCTGCGAGATGCGCGAAAGGACATGCGGTTCCCAACCCCCAAGCGGCAAAGCATGATCATTTGACGCAGGCAGTGTACGGAGATCCGGGGCCGAGGCTGAACTGGCGCAGATGCATGGCGCCTTGGTCTACGCCAATCAGGCCTGTCCCAGTATTCTCATCCGCAGCCAGTAGCACGCCATCCCCCCACCCAGGTTGCGCGCCGGCGCGGGCGACACCCCTTCCCCCCTGCCCCCAGCAGCCGGGTGACCTCCCCCATTCGCCGCCTCCAGGAGGATCACGGTGAAAGTTCGCACCAGAAGCTCGGCGATCATCGGCTCCCTCTGCCTGATCGCCTCCCTCGCCCTGACCACGGCCTCCGCCGACGAGCCCGCGGCCTCACGCCAGGAACCGAAGGTCACGCTCAGCCAGGTGGCCATGGCCCAGAACCCGATCGCCGGTACCACGGGTCCCGGCGGCACGGTCTGGATAGCCGAACGAGCCGGAACCGTCAGGCTGTTGGGCAAGCAGGGGCTCAGCGAGCCCGTGCTCGACATCACCGGCGAGACCACCACCGACGGCGAACGCGGCCTGCTGGGCATCGCGTTCGACAAGAAGTACGCGCACTTCTACATCTCGTTCACGAACCTCGAAGGCACCAGCACCATCGACGAGTTCGCCGTACGGGGCGGCAAGATCCAGCCGAAGACCCGGCGCACCGTACTCACCCAGACGCAGCCCTACTCCAACCACAACGGCGGCGACATCAGGTTCGGCCCCGACGGCTACCTCTACATCGCGCTCGGCGACGGCGGCTCGGGCGGCGACCCGCACGGCAACGGGCAGAACCTCGACACCCTGCTCGGCAAGTTGCTGCGCATCGACCCGCGCGGCGGCAAGCCGTACGCGATCCCGAAGGACAACCCCTTCGTGGGCAACCCCAGGGCGAGGGGCGAGATCTGGGCGTACGGGCTGCGCAACCCGTGGCGGTTCTCCTTCGACGCGGGCACGGGCGACCTGCTGATCGGCGACGTCGGCCAGAGCTCCTGGCAGGAGATCGACTGGGCGCCCGCGAGGAGCCGGGGCGGTGAGAACTACGGCTGGTCCCGGATGGAGGGCACCCACCCCTTCCGCGAGGGCACCGAGCCCGCGAACCACGTGCCTCCGGTCCACGAGTACGACCGCACAGGACTCGGCTGCTCGGTGACCGGCGGATACGTCTACCGGGGCAGGGCGATCCCGGCCCTTCGGGGCCAGTATCTGTTCAGCGACTACTGCGACGGCACCGTCCGCGCCCTGCGGATGAAGCACGGCAAGGTGACCGGCGTGAGCGATCTCGGCGTCAACGGCGGCGAGGTCATCTCGTTCGTGCAGGGCCGCGGCGGCGAGCTGTACGTGCTCGACATCGGCGGCGTCATCTCCCGCATCGACCCGGCGTGACGATTTCGCCATGCCCTGAGGCAGTTCTCCTTTCTCCGGCCGATCGCGGCCGCGGACGACGCTCCGCGGCCGTTCGCCGGGGCGAGCCCGGTCACCCCTCGTCCGGCACCGCGTTCCCCGAAGGCGCGTCGCCGCGGCCGTAGTGGTGGGTGGTGAACATGTACACGAGGCCCGCGCCCACCACGACGCCGCCGCTGAGCAGCACGATCCAGTTGTCGTACCAGGGGACGTCGGGGGTGCGGGGCCAGGCGATGTTGACGATGGCGAAGATCCCGTAGGCCAGCGCGCCGATGTTGACCGCCAGGCCCCACCGGCCGAGGCGGTACTCGCCGCTCGGCTTCCAGCCCTTGAGGCGGGCCCGCAGTGCGGCGAGGACGACCATCTGGAAGGCGGCGTAGATGCCGAGGATCGCGAAGGAGACGATCTTGGTCAGGGCGTCCGCCGAGATCAGCGAGCCGAAGGCGATCAGCGTCGGCAGGACCGCGGCGACAAGGAGCGCGTACGGCGGCACCGCGCGGGCCTCGGAGAACTTCCGCAGCATCCGGTGGCCGATGATCATCTCGTCCCGGGCGTACGAGTAGATCAGTCGGCCCGCGGCGGCCTGAAGGCTGATCGTGCAGGACAGGAAGGAGATGAGGACGACGGCCATCACGGTCCGCGCGCCCGCCTCGCCGAGGGCGTCGAAGAGGACCCGGACCACCGGGTCGGGGTCCTCGCCGGAGATGACCGCCTTGTAGTCGACGACCGCGAGCAGCAGCGTCAGACAGGTGAACGTCGCCGCGATCCCGCCGACGTAGATGGTGCGGCGCATCGCCTTGGGGATCACCTTGCCGGGGTGCTTGACCTCTTCGGCGACGTCTCCGCAGGCCTCGAAGCCGTAGTACTGGTAGAAGCCGATGATCGCCGCGCCGAGGAAGACGGGCAGGTAGGAGCTGTCGCCGGCCGCGCCGTAGTCGTCGAAGAGGACGCCGAGGCCGTGGAAGCGGTGCGTGGTCAGCAGGATGATGCCGACGACGATCGCGCCGAGCAGCTCCGCGCCGAAGCCGATCAGGGCCGCCCACGAAAGGGCCTTGGTGCCCGCGTAGTTGATGAGCACGGCGATGACGATCAACGCGACCGTGCACAGCACGGTGGTGTGCACGGTGGGGCGGAAACCGAGCAGGATGGCGATGTAGGGCCCCGCTCCGTACGCGACGCTCGTGATCGTGACGAGCAGCGCCCACATGTAGACCCAGCCCGTCATCCACGCCCAGCGCTTGCCCCAGAGCCGCCTGGCCCACGGGTAGACACCGCCCGCGACCGGATACTGCGCGACGACCTCGCCGAAGACCAGCGCGACGAGGAACTGGCCGCAGCCCGCCATGACGAAGGCCCAGATCATCGGGGGGCCGCCGTCGGCGAGAGCCGTACCGAAGAGGGTGTACGTGCTCACCACCGGCGAGAGGTAGGTGAACCCGAGGGCGAAGTTCGCCCAGGGCCCCATCTCCTTGCGGAACTCCGATTCCTGTTCGCCCGGCGCGGCGTCCGCGGTGCCGTCCGGTGTGCCGGGAACGGTCACTGGTTGCCCCCTTCCGTGCCCACGGGCCCGGGGCCCGGCCGGGCGGTGATGAGATCGGCCGCGCGCTCGGCGGCGAGCAGCACCGTGACCATCGGGTTGATGGACGGCATGGTGGGGAAGATGGACGCGTCCACGATGCGCAGGCCGTCGTGTCCGCGCAGCCGCAGCTGCGGGTCGACCACCGCCATCGGGTCGTCCTCGGCGCCCATCCGGCAGGTGCCCGCCGGGTGGTAGACGGTGTGCGCGGCGCGGCGGCCGTACTCCGACAGGTCCTCGTCCGACTGTACGTCCGGCCCCGGCGCCACCTCGCGCAGCAGCCAGTCGCTGAACGGGGCGGTGGCCGCCACCTCACGGGCGATGCGCAGACCGTCGACGATCGTGCGCTCGTCGTGGCCCTCCGGATCGGTGAAGTAGCGGAAGTCCAGGGCGGGTTTGACGGTCGGGTCCGCGCTGCGCAGCCACATGCGGCCGACGGAGCGGGCGCGCGGCACGTTCGGTGTCATGCAGACGCCGTGCTCGGGCACCGGGTAGCCGAGGCGTTCCGTATTGACGGTGAACGGCACTTGGTAGAAGTGGAACATCAGGTCGGGGCGCGGGCCGCCCGCCGCGTCGCGGCGCAGGAAGAGACCGGCGTCGGAGTCCATGGCGGAGTTGGGCGGCAGCGGACCGCTGGTCTCCCACACGATCACCGACTCCGGGTGGTCGAGCAGGTTCTCGCCGACCCCGGGCAGATCGGCGCGGACCTCGATGCCCAGGTCGCGCAGTTGCTCGGCGGGCCCGATGCCGGAGAGCAGGAGCAGCCGCGGCGTGTCGATGGCCCCGGCGCACAGCAGCACCTCCGCCTCGGCCTCCAGAATCGACACCGAGCCGTCGGGGTTGCGGACCTCCACACGGGTGAACCGGCCCTCGCTGTCGGGCAACAGCCGGTAGGCCCACGTCTCCAGACGCAGCGTCAGGTTCGGGCGGTTCATGATGGGGTGGAGATAGGCGACCGACGCGGACGAGCGCTTGTTGGTCTCCGGGTCGTACGCGAGGGAGAAGAAACCGGCGCCGTCGGTGAAGGGGCGGGCGTTGAAGTCCTCGACGACCGGGACGCCGAGGCAGGTGGTCGCCGCCGTCACGAAGTCCTCGGCGATGGCGTTGCGGTCGGCGGCGCCGACGGGGACGATGTTGTTCTGCAGCCGTGTCCGGTACGGCAGGATCGTCTCGGGGCCCCAGCCCTCGCAGCCGCTCGCCACCCACTCGTCGAGGTCCTGCGGGAACGGCAGGAAGCTGATCAGGGTGTTGTGCGAGGAGCAGCCGCCGAGCACGCGGGCCCGGGAGTGCAGGATGTGGGAGTTGCCGCGCGGCTGCTCCTCGGTGGTGTAGCCGTAGTCGAACTCGGAGCCGAGCAGGTTGATCCAGTTGCGCAGGCGCAGGATGCGGTCGTCGCCGACGTCGCTAGGTCCGCCCTCCACCACGCACACCCGGCAGGCCGGGTCCTCGCTCAGCCGGGCGGCCAGTACGGAGCCCGCCGTACCGCCGCCGATGATCAAATAGTCGTAGGTCGTCGTCTCGTCGGCCATGCCGTCGCCCTCTCTCTCGCCCTGCCCGCTCAGCCCTTGAACCAGCCGCCGAGAGCCGGCCTCAGGTTCTGGTAGATGTGCTTGGCCTCCTGGTACTCGCGCAGGCCGGTGGGTCCGAGCTCCCGGCCGAAGCCGGAGCGGCCGAAGCCGCCCCACTCCGCCTGCGGCACGTAGGGGTGGAAGTCGTTGATCCAGACCGTGCCGTGGCGCAGCGCGGCCGCGACGCGCTGGGCGCGGCTCGCGTCGTTGGTCCAGACGCCGCCGGCCAGGCCGTACCGCGTGTCGTTGGCGAGCTCCACGGCCTCTTCCTCGGTACGGAAACGTTCCACCGTGACCACCGGGCCGAAGACCTCCTCCTGGACGATGCGCATCGAGCGGTCGCAGTCGGCGTAGACGGTGGGCAGCAGGAAGAAGCCGCGCGACAGTTCCGGGTCCTCGGGGCGGCGGCCGCCGCAGACGAGGCGGGCGCCCTCCTCGGCGGCGATCTCCAGGTAGCTCTCGACCTTCTCCCGGTGCTCGGCGGAGCTGAGCGGCCCGCTCTCGGTCGCCGCGTCGAGCCCGCTGCCGAGCCGGATGGTGCTCGCGCGGGCGGCGAGGCGCTCCACGAACCGGTCGTGCAGGGAGTCCTCGACGAGGAGCCGGGAGCCCGCCGAACAGACCTGGCCCGAGTGCAGGAACGATGCCTCCAGGGCGTGGTCGACGGCGGCGTCGAAGTCGCAGTCGGCGAAGACCACGTTGGGGTTCTTGCCGCCGAGCTCCAGGGCGAGGTTCTTCACGCCCGGTGCGCCCGCCTCCATGATCCGGCGCCCGGTGGCCAGGCCGCCGGTGAAGGAGACCAGGTCCACCTCGGGGTGGGCGGACATGGCCGCGCCCACCGTGCCGCCCGGGCCGAGCACGAGGTTGGCGACCCCGGCCGGGGCGCCCGCCTCGGCGATGAGCCGCATCATGTGGATCGTGGAGAGCGGGGTGATCTCGCTGGGCTTGAGCACGAAGGTGTTGCCCGCGGCCAGGGCCGGGGCGACCTTCCAGGAGGCCTGCAGCAGCGGGTAGTTCCACGGCGCGATGAGCGCGCAGACCCCGACGGGGTGGTAGGTGACCCGGCTGAGCACGTCGGGGCCGACGTCCACGACCCGGCCGCCGTCCTTGTCGGCGATCTCGCCGAAGTAGCGGAAGGCGTTCGAGACGTCCTCGACGTCGATCCGCGCCTCCGCGAGCGTCTTGCCGGTGTCCAGGGACTCGACGTGGGCGATCTCCTCCTGGTCCCGCAGCAGGAACCGCGCCACTCTGAGCAGCACGTCGGCGCGCTCCCGGGTGGGTGCGCCCGGCCACTCACCCCGGTCGAAGGCGCGCCGAGCGGCCTGTACGGCGAGATCGACGTCCGCCTCGTCGCCCTCGTCGACCGGCTGGACGACGGAGGCGTCGTACGGATTGATCACGTCCCGCCGCGCGCCTCGGACGGCTCCGGTCCACTCCCCGTCGACGAACAGTTCCGGCATCGTGGGCTCCCTCGCTCTCGTACCTGTCCGGTGCCGAGGTCACCCACCGGCACGTACGCCGCGCACCAACATCGTCCGATCGGCGCGCACCGGCCATGGGGACGCACCGGTCGGGCGAGGGTTGGGGGCAGATGTGACCTGGTTGGGCTAGGACCGGGCCTTCCCCGAGAGCCGTGGGCGTCCGTTCGCACACACGCGCGCCCCGACGGTCCGGACGGGACCGTCGGGGCGGGTACGTGCTCAGGGCCTGCCGCGCCGCCGCCTCTCATCTCACCGCGGGCCGATGGGCGGTGGCAGCCGTGGCGCGGCCCAACGACGCCTGGGGCAAAGCTGGTTGCTGTGGGCGGGCGTTCCCTGCCGTCCGGCGGCGCCTCCTAGTACGTCCAGCGCAGCAGGGCGCCGAGGCCGCCCGCCGGGAGATCGGTGTCCGCCGCTTCGTGGCGCCCCGGGCCGTCGGACGCGGGCTCCTCGGGGACCGGGACGATCCGTACGTCGGCTCCTGTCATCGCGGCCGACCGCAGGAGCGCGTCGTCCGCGCGGACGGACACCGGGTCGGTCCCGCCGAGCGTCTGCGCGTCGTTGCGGCGCACCGCGGCCTGGTCGGGCTCGGGGCCCACCCAGACCTCGCGGTTCAGATCCGGCCCGTCGGGCCGGACCAGCAGCGTGTCGATGCGGTGCTCGCGGGCGGCCGCCACCACGGCCGGGACGCCCTCGACCGCGTCCGTCGGCCTGTCGGTGCCCACGCGTCCGGCGCGGAACCGCTCAAGGGCCTCTTCGGCGCGGCGGTCGGCGTGCTGGTGGCGGGCTTGCGCGATGGCTTCCTCCAGGGCCGGGGAGGCGGATCCGGCGGCCCGGCCGCCGTGCTCGGTCTCCACGGTCACGTCGCGGACGGCGTCGGGGAGCTTCGCGTGCACCGCGGGACGTTCGCGGGGGTCGCCCACGAGGACCACCAGCTCGGCACCGGACTTCTCGTACGCCGCGGTCAGCGCCTCGGCGATCTCGCCCGCGTTGTGCTCCCACGTGTTCTCCACCTTGAGCTGGAAGCTCCGCTCGGACCAGTCCCCGGAGGCGGTGCGGTGGACCGGCCGCTGCCTGCCCTCCACTCCCCCGGCGTCCTGCGGCCCGGCCGCGCACCGGAGCTCGAAGTCCGCGCCGGTGCGGTCGATGTACGCCACGAGACAGGCCGGGTCCTGCCCGGCCAGCTCCAGCAGGGGCGTCAGGCGGGGCAGCGGGGCCCAGGACGCGATCTGGCCCTGCGGCGGTCGCGAGAGACGGTGGCCGAGCACCACCTCCCCGCCGGTGGCGAAGACCACGCGGCCGGCCGGGAACTCCGCGGCGGGCGTGCGGGTCAGGACGTCGCCGACCGCCTCCGTCGTGGCGGCGTCCGCGCCCTGCTCCGTCAGCGTCCGGCACACTTCCCGTACGGACAGTTCACGCCGTTTGACGCCCGCCTCGTCGTTCTGGCCGGGGTCGAGGTAGACCGTGGCCCACGGGCCGGGACGGTCGAAGAGTGGTCCCAGGAACGACAGCTGCATGCTTCCTCCTCGTTCATCCCAGTTGATCCGGGTTCACCCCGGTTCGAGGGGCGCGTACCCGAATGATCGCGGGCAAACACGCGAGGAGGATTCCGCCTTTCACCGTGTGCGGTCAGGCTTGGTACTCGGTGAGGTCGATGGCGTGGACACGCAGCGCATAGCCGTACACCGGGTGCGTCGTCTCGCGTTCCGGTGCCATGCCGAGCTTGCGGATGACGTTCTCCGAGGCCTGGTTGTCCAGCCGGTCGACGCTGATGACGCGGTCGAGGCCGCGGTCCTGGAGGGCGAACTCCAGGGTGGCCTGAGCGGCCTCGGAGGCGTACCCCTGGCCCCAGAACTGGGAGCCGAGCCGCCAGCTGATCGCCACCTCGGACGCCACCTCCGGAAGGAACTCGGGCACGGACAGACCCGTGAAGCCGGCCAGTTCGCCGGAGGCCAGGAGCTCGACGGCGAAGAGGCCGAAGCCCTCGTCGTCCCACTCCTCCTCCCAGCGCTCGATCTCCTCCGCCGTGCGCTCCAGGTCGTGCACCGAGCCGTCGTCGATCCAGTGCATGACGCGGGGGTCCGCGTTGATCTCCGCCATCGGCGCGAGGTCGTCGTCGTGCCAGCGGCGCAGGAGGAGGCGGGGCGTGCGGATCTCGGTCATGTGCCCATCCTGCCGAAAGCGGGCGCCTCAGTGGTAATCAGACCGGTGGTGGCCTGCGCTCATGGCGTCCGGCCGGCCGGGCGCAGCCACAGGGTGGCCAGGGGCGGCAGAGTCACGCTCAGGCGGGCAGGGCCGTCCCCGTCCGCTGCGGGCTCGGGCTTCAGCGGGCCGGGGTTGCCGACGCCACCGCCGCCGTACCGGGCCGCGTCGGTGTTGAGGATCTCCTCCCAGGCGCCGGACGGGTCCGGCACGGTCAGCGGGTAGTCGTGGCGGACCACCGGGGAGAAGTTGCACACGGCGAGGAGCGGGTCGCCGTCCTTGGCCCGGCGCAGGAACGCCACGACGTTGTCCTGCGCCGCGTCCACCACGACCCACGAGAACCCCGCCGGGGTCGTGTCCTGCTCCCACAGAGCGGGCGCGGCCAGGTAGCGGTGGTTCAGGTCCCGCACCAGCTCCCGCACACCGTGGTGGTCGGACCACGCCGGCCAGGCCTCGTCCAGCAGCCCCCAGTCCAGCCCGTGCTCCTGCGACCACTCGGCGCCCTGCGCGAACTCCTGCCCCATGAAGAGCAGTTGCTTGCCGGGGTGCGCCCACATGTAGGCGAGGTAGGCGCGGTGGTCGGCGCGCTGCTGCCACCAGTCACCGGGCATCTTCGACACCAGCGAGCGCTTGCCGTGCACGACCTCGTCGTGCGAGACCGGCAGGAGGTAGTTCTCGCTGTACGCGTAGACCATGGCGAAGGTCAGGTCCGAGTGGTGGTACTGGCGGTGCACGGGCTCGTGCCCCATGTACTCCAGAGAGTCGTGCGACCAGCCCATGTTCCACTTCAGGCCGAAGCCGAGGCCGCCGAAGCCGCCCGGACCCGTCTCGTGGGTGGCCCGGGTGACGCCGTCCCACGCGGTCGACTCCTCCGCGATGGTGACCACCCCGGGGCAGCGGCGATAGACCGTGGCGTTCATCTCCTGGAGGAAGGCGACGGCGTCCTCGTTCTCCCGCCCGCCGTGGGCGTTGGGCGCCCACCGGCCCTCTTCGCGGGAGTAGTCGAGGTAGAGCATCGAGGCGACGGCGTCCACCCGCAGCCCGTCGACGTGGAACTCCTCGCACCAGTACGTGGCGTTGGCGACGAGGAAGTTGCGGACCTCCTTGCGGCCGTAGTCGAAGGTGAGCGTCCCCCAGTCGGGGTGTTCCGCGCGGCGCGGGTCCGCCGGTTCGTAGAGGTGCTCCCCGTCGAACGCGGCGAGCGCCCAGTCGTCGCGCGGGAAGTGCGCGGGCACCCAGTCCATGAGGACACCGATCCCCGCCCGGTGGAACGCGTCGACGAGGTGCCTGAAGTCGTCGGACGTGCCGAGGCGGGCCGTCGGGGCGTAGAAGCCGGTGACCTGGTAGCCCCAGGAGCCGCCGAAGGGGTGCTCGGCGACCGGCATCAGCTCCACGTGGGTGAAGCCCAAGTCCGCCACGTACGCCGGTAGTTGCTCGGCCAGCTGTCGGTAGGACAGCCCCGGGCGCCAGGACGCCAGGTGCACCTCGTAGACCGAGAACGGCGCCTCGTGCACGGGCACGTCGCCGCGGCGCCGCATCCACTCCTCGTCCCGCCACTCGTACCGCGAGACCTCGACGACCGAGGCGGTCGCGGGCGGCACCTCGGTACGGCGGGCCATCGGGTCCGCGCGCACGGTGTGGGTGCCGTCGGGGCGCGTGATGTCGAACTTGTAGCGGGCGCCCTCGTCGATCCCGGGCACGAACAGCTCCCACACGCCGGTCGAGCCGAGGGAGCGCATGGGGTGGGCGACGCCGTTCCAATGGCAGAAGTCGCCGGTCACCCGCACTCCCCTGGCGTTGGGCGCCCAGACCGTGAAACGGGTGCCCCGCGTGCCCTGGTGGGTCATCGGGTGCGCCCCGAGCGCCTGCCACAGCTGCTCGTGGCGGCCCTCGCCGATGAGGTGCAGATCGAGTTCGCCCAGCGCGGGCAGGAAGCGGTAGGGGTCGTGCAGCTCGGTCTCCCGGCCTTCGTACGTCACGCGCAGCTCGTACGCGGGCAGGGGCTCCCCGTCGGACACGGCGGCGCCCGGGGTGAGGGGGAGGACTCCGGAGTGGAACCCGTCGCCCACGTCGTTCAGCCGCACGCTCCGCCCGTCGACGACGACCCGCACCGCTTCGGCGTACGGGCGCAGGACCACGAAGGCGATGCCGCCGGGCACCGGGTGGGCGCCGAGGACGGCGTGCGGATCGTGGTGCGTGCCGGACAGGAGACGGTGGCGGTCCTCCGCGTCGAGCGGCGCCTCGGGCGGCAGAGCGCTGTCGGCGGGGCGCGAGCGGGGACGCTCGAGGAGGGCGGCCGCGGGATCGGGAGCGGACGTGTCGATGCTGGCCACGGAAGAGCTCTCCTCTGATGGGTGGATCGGTGAAGGTGAGTGGACCGGTGAAGGGGCGGGCGCGTTGCCGCGGTCTTGCAGGAACGTTTCAGCAGTAGCGGCCGAGGGCGTGGGCTAGGGGCCCTCCGCGAGCCGGGCGAGCGCCGCCATGGGCACCGGCAGCCACTCGGGGCGGTGCCTGGCCTCGTACAGCGCCTCGTACACCGCCCGGTCCGTCTCGTGGGCGCGCAGCAGCGCGGGCTCCGCGCGCGGATCCCAGGCCGCCGCGGCGGCGTAGCCCGCGCAGTACGCCTCCCGGCAGCTCCGCGCCCACTGCGGCTGCCAGGGCCGCTCGGAGTGGGCCGCGTAGTCGAACGAGCGGAGCATGCCCGCGATGTCGCGTACGGGAGCCTGGAGCTGTCGGCGTTCGGTGAGCGGCCTGGCCGGTTCGCCCTCGAAGTCGATGACGAACCACCGCTGTCCGGCCCGCAGCACCTGGCCCAGGTGCAGGTCGCCGTGGATCCGCTGGTCCGGCCGCTCCTGGCCGCCCGCGGCGACGGCGTCGTAGGCCGCGCGCAGCCTGGGCACGTACGGAGCGAGTGCGGGAACCTGGCCCGCGGCGGCCTCCAGGCGTTCGGTCATCGCGGCGGCGAGTTCCGCCCCGGCGCGGCGGTCGGGCGCCTGGGGCGGGAAGACCTGGGCGAGTGCCAGGTGCACCTCGGCGGTGGCCCGCCCGAGTTCGTACGACTCGGCGGTGAAGTCGTGGCCCGCCGCGAGGGACTGCAGCGCCAGCGTCCAGCCGTCCGTCGCGTCGCGCAGGAAGGGCTGCAGGACGCCCAGGGTGGTGCGGCGCGGCTGCGTGGTGCCGAACCAGGCCACGGGTGCGGGCACGCGTGCGCAGCCCGCGCCGGACAGCGCCCACGGGACCTCCAGGTCCGGGTTGGTGCCGTACTGGATGCGGCGGAAGAGCTTCAGGATGAAGCGGTTGCCGTACACCAGCGAGGTGTTGGACTGCTCGCCGTCGAGCAGCCGGGGGGTGAGCCCGGCGGGCACCACGGTCCGCGCGTCGCACTCGAAGCGCAGGGGGCCCGCCTCGCCCGGAGTCCGCAGCCGTTCCATGAGCAGCCCCGCCGACCGGGGGTCCAGCAGGGCGTCGTACACGCTGAGTCCCGCGAGCGGGCCCGCGGTCGGCCTGCCGATGACCGCGTGGTGGAGCCTCGGCGGCAGCTCCTGACGAATGCCGAGCACGAGTTGGTAGCAGTGCGGCGAGGTGCCGGCGTGACGGGTGCTGATCAACAGGTGCAGGCATCCCGGGTGCAGCGTGGTCATCGACACGACGGAGAGGTCCGTGATGGGCCACCCCTTGGCCGCGAACCACCGCTGCTTCGGGAGCCACTCCCGAAGGAGTCCGGCCAGCGACCTCAGCACCAGGGGTGGGCTGAGGCTGTCGGGCGAGAGCTGTGCGGTCTCGAGCATGCGGCACGTCCCTTCAGAGGCGTACGGCGGGAGCCACCGGACGGGGCGGGGGGAGGTGGTCGCGCAGGCGGAACCAGTAGAAGCCGTGGCCCGCGAGGGTGAGGAGGTAAGGGAGTTCCCCGATGGCCGGGAACCGCACGCCGCCGATGAGTTCGACGGGGTGGCGTCCGTCGAAGGCCTGGAGGTCGAGTTCGGTGGGCTGGGCGAAGCGGGAGAAGTTGTGGACGCAGAGGACCACGTCGTCCCCGTCCTCCTCGGTCGCGGGGGCCTCGCGCAGGAAGGCGAGGACGGCGGGGTTGGAGGAGGGGAGTTCGGTGTAGGAGCCGAGGCCGAAGGCGGGGTTCTGTTTGCGGATCTCGATCATGCGGCGCGTCCAGTGCAGCAGCGAGGACGGGGAGGACAT